>DHNM01000040.1:132760-141441 GCA_002409525.1 Eubacterium sp. UBA5416
TTTCATGCAAGCATGAAACGCATAAGTTTTCGACCCTGGTATCATATTATACGTTGTGGAATCCTTTTCCTATGATTTCGCTTGTGTTCGATATCAGGATGAAGGCTGCCGGCTGTTTTGTTTTTATATAATTGCGGAGAGCAACTGCCTGGGGGCGGTTTAGAGCTGTAAAGATTATATATTTATCTTTTCCTGTGAATGCGCCCTGTGCATAGGTGACTGTGGCGCTCCGATCCAGTGTGTGTACAATATAATCACAGATCGGCTCAGGTTCATCGCAGACCACATTAAAGTATTTCGATAGATTTAAGCTCTCAATAAAGGAGTCAATCATAAATGAACGGGCAATCAGTCCTAGGGACGAATAGAGGCCTGTCTTTATGCCGAATACAAAGAAGCTTGAGATGGAAATCAATACATCTGAAAGAATCAATGCGTTACCAATATCTATACTGGTATATTTTTTCATAATCATAGCGATCACATCTGTCCCACCGCTGGATGCTCCAATGTTAAACAGAATAGCTGACCCAAGGGATGGCAGTAAAAGTGCAAAACAAAACTCAAGCATGGGCTGGTCAGTCAGAGGATGGCTTAATGGCTGAATGCGTTCTAAAAGGGAAAGTGTGACTGAGAAGAGAATGCTGCAGTAAGCGGTCTTTTCTGCAAATTTTCTTCCGAGTATAATCCATCCAAGGATTAGCAGTGCCATGTTTAATATCAAGTTAAAGTCACTGGCTGACATGAGATGCGTCTTGGCGAGAAGCACTGCCAGACCTGCAATTCCGCCAAAGGTGAAATTGTTTGTGAATTTGAAGTAATATGTTCCGATTGACATGATCAGTGTACTTACGGTCATCATCAGAAAATATTTAATTTTATCCTGCATATAAATATTTACCCCGTATGTTGTTTATTTTGGATCTCTAACGGAATTGTAACGCGGAGAAATTCAAAAGTCAACGTACCCGATAAAAATTGAGTCAGTTCACATAACTTTTATGAACTGAGCCAATTTGATCAAATAGTTCAGAAAATACGTATTTGCCAGAATGATATAGTTTTTCGTTTCCAGGTATAGGTGATAAACACATCTTTACCCTCAGCAATAATTGCAGGATACGAAAACTCTGCCCATTCCTCATTTTTATCATATGGGATATAATCCAACACTTCTGGTTCACTCCATGTTTTCCCATTGTCTACAGAAACACAAAATGCAATACAAGAACGAGCCGCCCAATTTCCGGATATCGGATTATAGACCAGCACCAATTCTCCATCCTGAAGCCTTGCCAGATCTATTCCACAGTTGTTATTTGGAAGTGACGTTCTCAACGCCGGTGACCAGCTATATCCCCAATCCTTTGAGTTACTCTGATAAATCGCTCCCTCACTGCTTCGCATCAACATGTGCACGGTATTATATTCATCCTGCCACAAAGTTGGCTGAATAAATCCAGTCCCATTTAGTTTACTTCTATTCAGGGGAACGTTTTCGCTTTTTCTCCATTTGATCCCATCCTCTGTAATATCTACAAAGCATTTCCAATCTCCGTCCTCGGTCGATGCAGGTGCAAGAATAGAACTATCTGATAATATGATGCACTTATTCTTCACGGGTCCCCTGCCACCATAGTCTCCCGGAACCAGTTCGTGCCCGACAGACCAGGTTTTTCCGCTGTCGTTCGATTCTTTTCTTATTGTCTGCCATCTGGATATTTTTTTACCGACTTTATAAAATAATAAAAGTCTTTCATCAATCACATATAACACCGGATTCCAGCAGGGAACTCCCTCTTGATCTGCAATTTTTCTCGGTTTGTTCCAGTTACCGCATTCTCTTTTTGTAAACCAGATGGCCACATCCGCAGCTCCTTCTCGTTCACCCGCAAACCATGCAGCTCCCAGTGTCTGATCCGGAAGACGACAGATCGTCGAAGCATGACAGCATGGAAAGTGAACTTCTGGCTGAAATATATGTTGGTGTTCAATTACCTGATATTTAACATTCAAACCTGACAAATCTGTAAACACCTCATCTCGCGATTGTATGATTCCACGTAGTGCGTAACAATTTATGTATCATAGCGGGCAAAATACTTTTGACCCCAACATCGTTTGTATTCTACCTTTGTCTGTCTATATCCATGTTTTTACGAATCCACCCCGTCAGTGTATGTGTTTTATCACATCCGTACTCCCAGTACATGATTCCATAGAGATGCTTCTTTTTCATATAATTCACTTTACATTTCAGTGATTCTTCATCATCATAGCTGATAAAGGTCTCGCCATTATACAGGTATGCTGCCTTGGCATCCTTATCCCAGTATCTGACATAGCCATTTTTATTAATGTAGTCATCCACAAGTGTATGATAGGGTGGACCGTAATTCCCCACTGTTTGTGCCATTTGATTAAATCCGTGATCAATATCCGGTACCTTCCTCCACTCTCTGGAATAAAAGGCTGCTCCCAGTACAAGTTTTTCTCTTGGAACTCCTGCCCGGATAAAATATTCAACTGCTTTGTCGGCACTTGCAGAAAAGAGATCGACTTGATTCGAATAAAGACCGGTATGATGACCCGTCAAATTGGTAAATCCGCCTTTTAGATCATATGTCATCAACTGTACATAATCCAAATAACGCTGGACTTCGTACATCTGTGTACATCGTGTAAAATATTCATCTCCTCCCGCTGCAATTGACAGGAAATATTCACGGTCACCACCCTGATTAAACACAGTTCTGAATTCTTTCATCAACAGTGTAAAATTTTCTTTATCTCTTCTATCACCATCGATTCCGCCGACACGAATGCACGGATATTCCCAGTCGATATCAATTCCATCCAGTGAATACTCCTCAACAATCCCCATAGCGGACATGACCAGCAATTCTCTGCTATTTTGTGTCATGGCAGCATCTGAAAATCCCGGAGCACCCCATCCTCCTATCGACAGAAGAATCTTAAGTTTTGGATTTTGTACCCTGATCTGTGATAAAACAGGTTTGCATTCCGGATGATCCCAACTCGCTCTCCCGTCCTTTATCACTCCAAAAGCAATATTGATAATGTCTAGATCTCTAATATCCGAAACAATGACTTCTTGTAAATCTTTTGTTCCTACATACGCTATTAATTTGCTCATCTCTATTTCTCTTCCATCTTTGCTTTCTGTCATAAAAATTTTGTCTGTTGCTCAATTATTTCTTTTCAATTTTATAAACCCTGGCAATTGGTGTATCCAAATCCGTTTTCAGATTACGAATCATTAATCCATGATCTTTTTTCTCAAATGCGACTTTTTCATCTGATCCGGCAATCTTTACATTTCCAACTTTCCCATCATAGGGAATCCATACCGTTTCAGGCAGAACCGTGTTCTCATCCGGGAACATTTCCAGAGCATAAACTGTACCTTTCTTCTTTGTAAATGCAATATTATCCTTTTTATATGGTGCGCATACTCTGGTTTCATAAATTGCCTCTCCATACTTTCGAAGCCATTCACCCATTCCCCTTAAAGTTCTTTGCGCCCCCTTTGGAAGTCTTCCATCTGGCTGCGGCCCGACATTAATTGCAAGGTTTCCACCCTTGGCTACGATATCTACCAAGAGATTTATAACTTCTCGGGGTGATTTATACTCATCTTCATAGGCAAATGAGAAAGATGTCCCTAACGTAATGCAGCTTTCCCATGGAACACCCAGAGGTTCATCAGGCACGCATTGCTCTGGTGTAATATAGTTTTCATATGGTCCGCCAACAGTGCGGTCTGCACAAAGCATTCCCGGCTGCCATTTTCTGATCTCGTCAATGATTCTTCCAAGCTGAATATCCTGACCGGAATCTTTGCAGACCCATCCGGCATCAAACCACATGATGTCAATCTGACCATACTGACCAGCCAGTTCTTTAATCTGATTTTCTGTGAATACGACAAATTTTTTCCATTCCTCCGGATGCTGTGCCGGAACATAGGAAGGCCCTCTCCACATATAGTCCCCTCTTGCATATCCTTTCGCCCAGTAATTATCCACATGCCAGTCAGCTTTTGAGAAATATGCCGCTATGCCAATACCTCTCTTACGAAATGCTTCGAATAAATGTCCACAGATATCCGCATATTTTCCGGTATGGTAAGGACAGTCTTCCCCTGTGATCTTATAATCAGAATACTTTGTATCCCACATGCAAAATCCGTCATGATGTTTTGTAGTAAATATCAGATAGCGTGCACCCGCATCAGCGGCAATATCTGCCCACTGTTCTGGTTCAAAACGGATCGGGTTAAAGGTCTTATTCAGGTCTTGATATTGTTTTTTGAATTCCTTCCCACTTACTTCCCAGTCTATCCCTGTTCTGGACCACTGCGCATCCGCATCAGAAAGTGCCCAGGACTCCACAATTCCCAGCTGAGAATAAGGCCCCCAGTGCATCATAAGTGCCAGCTTCTGGTCCTGAAACCACTCCAGTTTCTTAAGAACTTTTTCATCATCGGGCCAGATATAGTCATCTGCAGCGCTATAGCTATGTACTCCCTGTTCTACCACATCTTTCTCTTTTTCTTTCATTTTCATTCCGTCCTTTCTGATCTACAGATATTGAATTTAAATTTCATATCACATTTAAAATCTATCTTATAAGATAAGAAAAGCATATTACAACATAACGTAATATGCTTTTCTTATTATCATGTCAGCAAAACGATCACATTCATCTTTACTTGGCGATTCCATCAAGTCCTCTCATCTTTACCCAGTCTTCCAGACCCAGTGATTTAAGTCCGTCTACATAACTCTGCCACTGAGCGTCATCATCAACATCCTGTTCGCCCATGACAAACATGGCCTGCTGTTGATTAAAGTAATCATTCAAGGCTGTGCTGATATCTGAATAACGGTCGATATCATCGAGGGGAATCCAGTTTTCTGTGATGATATCCTTTGTTAGATCCGGTTCATATTGTTCTTCTAATGCCTTCTTCTCATCATAAGCGGGATTTTCCTCTTTAAATTCGAAATCTGCCGGCAGATATTTTGGGAGTTCCTGTATCCAGAGATTTCCCCAACTCAGTTTTTCCTGCTCATCTTCCGGAAGAGATGAGATATCTTTAATAACGTAATCGTCACCTTCTTTAATCACATCCACTCCGACAGGTCCCTTATTACATCCGATTCCATTTTCAAGTTCAAACGCATTATCAAACCATCGGCAGATGATTTCCGGATTTTTTGCATTATCCGTAATAACAGCTTGAGTTCGAAATGTGCTAAACCCGTCGGTATCGCGGAGCCAAATACCATCTTTGTCTGTGTTTAATACAGGAAGCGCAGAAAACTCACTCTTCTGAGTAGGATCATCCATTACAATACCAGAGAATTCATTACTGCCATATGCAATCGAAGTGCCGTACAGATCTTTGTTTCCCTTTCCTTCCCAGGTGGCACTGTCCTGAGTAAAAAGTTCTGTATCAATCAATCCTTCCTTGAACAGTTTATGGAACCAGCTCAAAAACTTCCTGTATTCTTTGCCGGCGCCTCCATAAACAACTTTATCTCCTTGTATCGCAACACCGAATTTATTCATTGGCAGACCAAAATATCCTGTCATTGCCTCAATATGCTTATTATTTGGGTCAGTAGAGAATGGAATTTCATCATTGACATTACCATTTCCATTTGCATCCTGATCTTTAAATGCCTTTAAAACATCTTCGAATTCATCGGTAGTCTTGGGCACCTCCTTATTGACGTTTTTCAGCCATCGCTCATTGATCCAGGGTGAATAACCAACAGTGGTATCCCCTGTGACATATGGGATTCCATATATATGTCCGTCTGGAGCTGTCATCTGTTCCCTGACACCTGGCAGATCAAGAACTTTCTCTATATTCGGGCAGTACTTTTTGAAAATGTCCTCAAGTGGGATAAATACACCCTGCTGAACGCCATAAGTCAGTATCATACTGTCATTCAACGTCCATCCACCAATGACATCAGCATAATCACCTGAATTCAAATCCAGATTCAACCTTTCTGTCGCTGTCTCATAGGGAAAACGTCTTAGCTCTACATCCACATTTGTCTGTTTTTTAAATTCATTTAACATGTAGAAATCATCAGATTCATTTGAATTATCCACAAAGATAGAAAACTTGTAATCTCCTTCCTTGTCGACCAGAGGAAGCCCTTCGCTGTTCATCAGACCATTGACCTTACCATTCTCATCTACCGTATCTTCTGCCGTAGAAGATGTTTCTTTACTGCTTTTTCCGCTGTTAGATTTCGTTGAGCCTTGTCCACCACATCCAGTTAGCGCAGTAGTACATGTGAGCGCCGCCAATAATAATGAAACTGCTTTTCTTTTCATTCACTTTTCCTCCCTATAATATACTACGCTTCGCGTAATTATTTCCTTCACTTGATCAACCTTTCACGGACCCAATCATGACACCTTTTACAAAATACTTCTGTATAAAAGGATATATAACCAATACCGGAATACTGCTTATGATGATCAGTGAATATTTCATGACATCAATCAGCTGTTGTTTCTCACGGAGTGCCAGCCTTGCTGCCGCTGTGGCTGCCGTCTGAGACAATGCTGTCTGGTTCGTGATCAGTATGTTTCTGAGCACAAGCTGAAGTGGGTATCTTGTCTTATCTGATATATAAACTAATCCTGAAAAATATTCATTCCAGTGTCCGACCCCATAATATAAAACCAGAATTGCGATAATTGCTTTCGAAAGTGGAAGCGCTATCTTGAAGAAAAACCTTCCCTGTGTACATCCGTCTATTTCTGCAGCCTCGTACAGTTCTTCCGATATATTTGACTTAAAAAATGTTCTTGCCACAATCATGTTATAGACACTCAAACTTCCCGGAAGAATCAAAGCCCACATGGTATTTAACATGTTCAAACCTTTAATAACCAGATAAGTAGGAATCAAGCCACCGCTGAAAAACATCGTCACCATGTAAAAAATTGTAATTGGTTTTTTTCCGCTGAAATTACTTCGTGACAGGGCGTATGCCGTTGGGAGCGTGACAACCAGGTTTACAATAACACCACATACCGTGTACACAATAGAATTGGCAAAGCCTCTCATAACCTCATTATTTTTAAATACTTCAGCATAACCTTTTAGTGTGAATCCAATTGGCCTCCAAAGTACTTCACCACCGGATACAGCTGCCGGCTTGCTGATCGAAGAGATGATGACCCAGTACAGTGGGTAGGCCGTGATGATTAGGATCAGAGTTAAAAGGATAAAAGAACCAGTATCAAAAGCAACATCTTCTCTACATCGTTTTATTTTTTTCTTTTTTTGTTTCTGTGTTATGCTTTTTGAACTCATCTCATCTCCTCCTTACCATAAACTGTTTCCGGACATCTTATCTGCCGCCTTATTAACGATAATTAATATCACCAGATTAATTACAGTATTAAATAGCCCAATGGCAGTCGAATATGAGATATCGTTATTGA
Source organism: Eubacterium sp. UBA5416 (assembly GCA_002409525.1). Classification (GTDB taxonomy): domain Bacteria; phylum Bacillota; class Clostridia; order Lachnospirales; family Lachnospiraceae; genus Novisyntrophococcus. The sequence goes on from DHNM01000040.1 coordinate 140,264, forward strand.
TCAGACCTACTTTATAAACATAGGTTGATATAATCTCGGAAACCGAAAGATTCAAATTATTCTGGAGGAGGAATGCCTTCTCAAACCCAACCGATAAGATACTTCCGGAATTCATGATCAAAAGGATGGTTGCCGTCGGCAGAATTGAAGGGAAATCTATGTACCTTATCAGTTGGAACTTTGTTGCCCCGTCACACCGGGCAGCTTCATGAAGCTCTGGACTGATACCCGACAGCGCCGCGAAGTAGATTACCGAATTCCACCCTGTATTCTGCCAGACACCCGTCCAGACATAGATATGCCTCCAATATTCCTTTTTAGCCATCAGGTTCGTCGATCCCATTCCTAAATGTTTCATGACATTACCAATTACACCGACTGATGGTGATAAAAACAAGATAATCATACCGCACATGACAACTACTGATATAAAGTTTGGTGCATATGTAATCGTCTGTATCACTTTGCGGTATTTCTTATGCCGAAAAGAATTCAGCAGCAGCGCTAAAATAATAGGAACCGGAAATGAAACGATCAAGCTATACAGACTAAGCACCAAGGTATTCTTTATAGTCGATGTAAAGTAGGGAGACTCGAAGAATCGCCTGAAATAATACAACCCTGCCCAGGGACTCCCCCATATACCTGCCCTGCCGTTATACCTTCGAAATGCAAGCTGTACTCCATACATCGGTACATAACTGAAGATGAATGTCAGTATAATACCGGGAATACAAAACAGGTAAAGTGACATGTCCCGCTTTAAAACACGTTTTACCCTCCCTTTCTTTTTTCCGTTTACTGAACTCATAACACCACCCTTTCTCGCCATCGCCCTTATTTTTCGTTTAATACATTTTGTTATTTTTAACATTTGTTAACATAATTCCCTGCTGTTGTCTAATATTCACATTTTTTCATTCAATTATGAATATTTTACCATGTTCTTGATGTACAAATATTAACATATGTTAAATTATATGTCAACAAAATTTATACTTTATTTTTATTTATGTATTTTTATCCATAGTTATATTTAGGTATTCATAATTTTTACCTGGAATTACGCCTTATATTTATTTTTATATTTAACTTTTTGTTCAGTATTGTTAATAGTCATTGAAACAGTTTATATATAATGATATAATTGATGTTGGGGTCAAAAGAAATTTGACCCC
>DHNM01000040.1:141666-154162 GCA_002409525.1 Eubacterium sp. UBA5416
CGGGTCCCAATGTCATGCTTTTTCATGCGAGCATGAAACGCAAGACCTTTTGACCCTGCGTTTCACATGATAGACTTTTGATCCCAATATCATATCATTAGAAAAAGTGATAAAAGACAGCACTTTAAAGTGCAGATAGGTGTATTTATGAAAAAAGTTACAATACAGGATATTGCTGACTCCCTTGGGGTTTCACGAACTACTGTCTGGAAAGTATTCAGTGGTAAAGAAGGCGTTTCTGAAGAACTAAAAGACAGAATAATCACGAAAGCGTTGGAAATGGACTATTTACTTCCGGAGGGAATTGAACCGCTCAGGCATTCTGAAAAAAGGTCTGCAGATAAACCGCTTAATATTGCACTCGCGGTATCGCGGCCTGAGACATCCATCTTCTGGATGACCATTATCCATCAGATCGCCAAAGAATTTTCAGACCAGAATGTCAATCTGGTATATACTTATCTGCCTTCCCGGGTGGATAAAGACTATGTGCTGCCCTTATCCCTGACAAATGGAACCACTCATGGTATGATTGTTATGAATGTATATAATCAGCAGCTGCTCAAATTGCTTTCTGACTGTAATATCCCGAAGGTCTTTTTCGACACCGCAGTATCGGTTCCTGCTTCTGAATTAAATGGTGATGTTATCCTCATGGAAAACTATAACAGTGTTTTCACACTCACAGAACATCTGATAGATAAAGGGGTAAAATCATTTGGATTTATAGGAGATATTGATTATGCAAAATCAAACTATGAAAGGTACGAAGGTTTTTTGAAAGCTTTATACGTGCATAGACTTCCCGTTGATCACAAACAGATTCTTACCGGATCAATCGGTGAAGACTCTTACAAAGAAGAAATCGAATCTTTCCTCGACACGCTCTCTTCCATGCCTCAGGCGTTTGTCTGTGCCAGTGATTATGTGGCATGTATCCTGATTTCATCATTGATGAAACTAAACATTCGGGTTCCTCAAGACATCCTTGTCACTGGTTTTGACGACAACATTGAAAATCCGATTGCCGAAGATCTGACGACCGTCCATGTATATAATCAGGATATTGGTTTGCGTTTGGCTCTTCAGATCTTATATCGAATTCACTATCCTGATATGCCATATGAAATGTCATATGTTGAGACCAAAGTTATCTACCGTAATACAAGTGGAGATTAGTTTTATGCCTGAAACAGCCTTTGCAGAAGTATGAGTTTTCTTTCTGCAAGGGCTGTTTTTTATCTGTCGAGACATGGCACAAACACAGGCACCATACCACTTTCTGTACTGATATTCTTTAATTCCACTTTAATTCCATAGATATCCTGAATCATCTTAGATCCCAGGACATCTTTAGGAGAACCGCTTTTTATGATACTGTGCTCTTTCAATACAAGCACCTGATCAGCAAAAAGAAGTGCATGCTCCGGATTATGCGTTGAGAGCAGAATCAGATAACCCTGACCCGCAAGCTTTTTTACTTTTTCCATGATTCGAAACTGATTCCCATAATCCAGGTTTGCGGTCGGTTCATCCATAATCAGGATATCCGAGTCCTGCACCAGGGCACGCGCAATCAAAACCAGCTGACGTTCTCCACCCGAAAGATTGGCATAACCGCGCTGTGCCAGATGCGTAATCCCAAGCAGCTCAAGTTTCTCATAGACGAGTTTTCTTTCTTTGTTCCCGGGAGTATGAAAAGTATCCATCAGAGGATTCGTCCCCATCAGCACCGTCTGAAAAACAGTATAATTAAATGTTGGGAGATTCGCCTGCGGTATATAGGAAATCAGACGAGCTCTTTCCTTGACAGATTTATGCCGGCAGTCTGCGCCGTCAATTAAGATCTGTCCCTGATATCCCCCCAGCAAACCTAGAATGCATCGAAATAAAGTTGTCTTTCCTGCACCGTTTTCGCCGAGAAGGCAAACACATTGTCTGGTATCGGCTGAAAAATTCACATGTTTCAGCGTCTCCTGATTTTTATATGAAAAACCGAGATCCGTTACCGTTAATTTCATATGGTGTCTCCTCTCTTCAGAATCAGATAAAGGAAGAATGGCGCGCCGACAAATGCCGTCAGAATACCGATCGGAATCTCCTGTGTCGCGATCAGCCTCGCAAAATTGTCGACAACCATCAGAAATCCTGCGCCCATCAGCATGGACATCGGAAGCATGATGCGATAATCATTTCCCACAGCCATCCTGGAAAAATGTGGAATTACAAGTCCAACCCAGCCGATCATTCCGCTGATTGAAACACACGCCGATGAAATTAGAGTCGCAGCTGCCACGATAACTACACGCATGAAATTCATATTAACACCCATCGACCGCGCTTCGTCTTCTCCAACCGCCACCAGATTCATCTTCCATCGCATGATGAATAATACAAGCATTCCGAACAATATCGGTATACATGCGGCTTTCAGTTCACTGACACGGATAGAAGAAATGCTTCCCATCAGCCAGTAGGTGATCAGCGGCAGTGTATTATTCGGGTCTGCGATCAGTTTAATGTACGATGTACCTGATGAAAACAGAGAACTGATCATAATTCCCGCAAGAACCATACCTAGAGTCGGATTCTGTTTCACTTTTGTACTAATCAGATAGGCCACAATCACAGCCAGGAGTCCACAGATAAATGCATTGATGGATACCATGGCGAATCCCAGTCCCAGCAACAGTGACAATGCAGCTCCAAATCCCGCCCCGGCAGATGCCCCCAGAACATCCGGGGAAACCATTGGATTGCGAAACAACCCCTGATATGCGGCTCCGGCAGATGCCAGCCCTGCCCCAATCAACGCCCCGGCAAGTATACGTGGCATACGTATCTTGAAGATGACAAGTTCAATATCATCCGGCCAGTCTTTCGGCGCACCGGTAAGTTTCCCCCAGAGAACATGTATCAGTTCTCCGGGAGAAACCGGATATTTACCCAGTGCGAAACTCATTACAAAGATCACACTAAAAAGGATTCCGGCAAGAAGCAGAAACCATTTACCTCTTTTTTCAGGTGTCCCTGCCATTGTTTTTTCTCCGTTCATTGTTTATTTGTAGAATTGGCAAGCAGCTGATCAATTTGTTCATCTGTAACATCACAATGATAAAACAATTGATAAAACTCTTTTGTCTCTTTCTTCATGTCATACTGGAAAACATCCGGATAGAGAAGATTTCCAAGCCATTTAATTCCGATCACGCGGTTTACCGAAGGGGGCTGTCCCATCCAGCTATAGGGATTCCCCGGAATTTCATAGACTTTTTTATTCTTCACGGCCTCAAGACCCTGCCACTCTTCTCTGGTTTCAATATCTGAGTAAATACTTCCAGGCGTGAATATAATAACATCCGGCTGCCACAGCATCAGCTGTTCCATAGAGATATCACTGGCTCCTCCTTTTGCGCTCTGCTCAACATCGGCAACATTATCACCGCCGACAGTATCGATAACATCGGAGTGCACAGTTCCCTTCACCAGCGCAGTTAGCCCCGCATCACCGCTTCCGTAATATACTTTGACCTTTTTGTCATCTGAAATTGAAGCAGACTTTTCCTTTGCATCAGAGAGCGTTTTTTCTATATGTGACGCAAGTTTTTCTGCCTGATCTTCTTCGCCAACGATTTTACCCAGTGTCCGGTATGCTTCCGCCATGGAATCTAACTCCATATGTACAAATACGGAAGGAATACCAGTCTTATCCTGCACACCTTTCATATCATCTTTCACTGTCGGCTTCATCTCTCCGATATCGATGACAATCTGCGGTTTTGCACTCATAATCGCTTCCATATTCAATGTATCACCATAGAAATTTCCGAATACCGGAAGTGAGCGATACTTTTCATCGATGAATTCAGTCTGATCGTCTGACATTTCAGTCGCCAGCCCCACTAATTTGTCCGGGCACAGCGTATATAAAACAACCTGCGCCAAGGGTCCGGAGGGAGCGATCCGATCAATATTTTTCGGAATTTCAACTTCTCTTCCGGTGGAATCGGTAAACTTGAACTGCTCACCTATTGCACTGTCCGATGACGCAGATTCCGATTTTGCTGATGCGGCGCTCTCTGAAACCGATGTGCTTTCCTGTTTGGATGAGCTGTTTTTGGCCCCTCCGCCTCCACACCCTATCCCAGTGACTGCCATAGAACATATCAATGCCAGACTCAAAAGGGTTTTCTTCATTTTCGCTTTCATTTTCTCCTTTCAGTTTCGTTATATTTCATAAAACACAACGTAATTCTTAATACTTATAGCATGAACCTGACAAAAAGTCAATAAAGTCATCAAAAATAGTCCAAATTCATGGACATCGCTGAGCAAATAGCCTATACTTAGTTGAAAAGTTAGTTACAAAGGAGGATTTCACTGTAAGCATGAACTTTTTTATACAGGGAAGACCCGGGATCGGAAAGTCATATACAATTCGGGAATGCCTTAAAGACTATACAGATATTACAGAAGGATTTACCGTACAGAGGCTGTACGATGATGAAAAGCTGTGGGGCTTTCGAACATGTGTGGTTGATCACAGTTTGGAACCTCTCGATGCCCGGCTGGACACAGCGGGCCGCGATGGAACATTCATTTCCCCCGGCGGGAAGGACTTATCTGTTCTTGAAAAGGTGATTGCGCAAGTGGAAAAAAATTGTCGAAAATCTTCCTGCCGGATTGTGCTTCTGGACGAAATCGGTGGGTTCGAACTGCTGTCAGATAAATTTATGTCATCTCTTTACGAGATTCTGAACAGCGGCAGACTGTGTATCGGCGTTCTTAAATCCCGGCAGAACCTGAAACATACAATCAGAAAACGTGACAGTAACTGCGAAGAATCAGGTGAGCTGTATCTCAACCGACATGACATGCTTCAAAACAGATTAGAAGATCACGGTTTCTTATATACTATGACAAGTGGAAATAAAGAGAGGATCCGGGAAAGACTGCAAACGGAGTTAACGATACAATTGCAGAACAGGGAGTCAAAATAATGAATGACGAATATAGAATTCATGATCGGGAATATTTTAAAAGATTGTGGGAGCATCACAGACCGGACAGTATAAAGCATACGGCTGAAATCTGGGATTCCCGCGCCAGGGAGTGGGCGAAAGAGCTAAAAGAAGATACTTCATTTCAAAAGACATTAGATGCACGAGTTCGAGAGACGACTAAATATCTAAACGAACAGGGCCTTTTAAATCCCGGGGATAACATCATCGATATCGGCTCAGGAAGCGGACGCTTCACCGTCGAATTTGCTAAAACCTCGGAACATGTCACCGGTATTGATATCTCTCCGGAAATGTTAACTCTCGGAAAAACTTATGCCATGTCGGAAGGTGTCTCAAATACTTCTTTTGTAGAATGTAATTTTAAAGATGCCGATATCGACGATTATGGATGGAGAAAAAAGTTTGATCTCGTATTCTCCTCTATGTCACCGGCAGCCGGGAATCTGGATGGTTTAAATAAGATGAACGCTATGAGTCGAGGCTATTGTTTTAACTGCAGCCCGATTGGTGAAGCAGACAACTTGAAGGTCAAAATACAGAGAGGTCTTTTTAACACCCATGAAAAGCAGGAATCACTCTGGAGCGGCCGTTATTTCTACAGTCTTTTTAATCTATTGTGGCTGGATGGTTATCTTCCTGTGAGTTCTTATCACACACAGGAAGTCAATGACATGGTGGAAATAAATGAGAATCTCGTCTCCTATTACGCCTCACACTTTGAAAGACAGTTTCCGGATGAAAAGAATCTAAAAGAGAAGATCTATGATATATTGGTAAAAGATGCCGATGCCAATGGCAGGATCTTAAAACAGTCCAGGCGAATGTATGGCTGGATTTGGTGGAACGTGAACGAACAACGCTGAAATAGTTTCTTATAATTATGGTTTGGTTTCACTGTTTGTGTGTTCACCATGAGTGTCTCCAAGGATCTCCTTTCTCCACCTCTTTCCGGTTGGTGTGGCGGCCAGCCCTCCCGTGGCTGTTTCACGAAGTGCAGAAGGCATGGACAATCCGATTTGATACATCGCCTCGATTACCTCATCCCATGGAATCCTGCTTTTTACTCCAGCCATAGCCATCCAGGCCGCCGTAAGTGCGTTGGATGCTCCCGCAGCATTTCTCATGATACAGGGAACTTCCACAAGGCCGGCTACAGGATCACAGGAAAGCCCAAGCATATTCGTGAGGGCAATCGCCATCGCATCGGCGGCCTGGCCGGGAGTTCCTCCCGACATCTCAACTGCCGCAGCCGCTGACATCGCACTCGCAGAACCGACTTCAGCCTGGCAGCCGCCTGTTGCACCTGCTATGCAGGCATTATTCGCGATAACATACCCGACTGCTCCCGCTGTAAACAGATAAGGGATAATATCTTCATCCGACAGCTTGTATTTTTCCTGAAGGGCAATAAGGACTCCGGGAAGCACGCCACAGGATCCGGCTGTCGGTGTGGCACAGATGACTCCCATGGAGGCATTTACTTCATTCGTCGCCACTGCATAGCAGACCGCTGAAGCAAAAACAGAATCTACAGATTCTTTTCTTCCATTTTGATATTCATAGAGCTTTTTGGCATCCATACCTGTCATGCCAGATCTGGATGTAACGCCTGAAACACCCTGTTTTACAGCGTCTTTCATAATCTGATACTGATGGCTCATATTTTCCATGATCTCTTCTCTTGATTTCTCTGTCTCATCCATTTCCTGTTCGATCATGATTTCATAGATCTTTTTTCCGGAATTCTGGGCCTGACTGACCAGTTCCTCTATATTCTTGAACATATAAATCTCCCTTTGTCCGTCATTAATCCTGGGTTCTCAGGTATCTAACAGAATTATTTTTTGAATATTTCTCCCCGAAGATATTTCATCTTGTATCTTTTTGCTTACTGCCTGATCTGTCTCTATGACCATCAAAGCAGTACATCCTTTTTCAAGTCTGGAAACTTCCATGTGACCAATGTTAATCCTATGCTCCGTCAATATTCTTGTCACATCCGCAACCGATCCGTAAGCATCTTTATGGAAGATCAGAAGTGCAGGATTATCGCCAGATAGTTTTAACGCGAATCCATTTAACTCTATGATCTGAATCGCCCCACCGCCGATTGAAACTCCGACGATTTCCATCGTATCCCGGCATGACTTCAGGTTGATTCGCACGGTATTCGGATGATCCACATTGGCCTCTTCTTCAAAGAACTTAATCTTAATACCCTTTTTTTCAGCTATTGAAATTGAATCCTTTACTCTCGCATCATCCGTAGAGAATCCTAAAACCCCTCCGATTACCGCAACATCCGTTGCATGACCGCGATATGTTTTTGCAAAGGATCCATAGAAGTGAACACCGATCTCTTCCGGCTCTTTTCCAAATATATTCCTCGCAACCTGTCCGATTCTGACCGGACCTGCAGTATGAGAACTGGAAGGACCGATCATCACAGGACCTATGATATCAAAAACGCTTTTATATTTCATGTCTTTTCCTTTACTGGTGTGGCATTACATCTGTAGGGATTCCAGAAACAAATTTCTTTCCGCCAAGCATCTCTTTGTGTTCCGCCTTAGCTTTTTCCACTAAATTCGGATTGGTAAGCACATCATAGGCTGTTGTCGCAATCGTCTTTCCGGCTGCCAGCATTCCCTTGTGAGCAACATCCGATTTACCGTTGGCAACCCACTGCCAGGAATGAGGCGGTGTCCCCTGTGGTTCACATGCGACATTGATCTGAGCGGTCGGGGCAACCCAACTGACATCGCCGACATCTGTTGATGCCGGTGCATCATCAGAAAATACTAATGGGAAGATCTTATCTGTTACGGGGGAATCGGCAATTTTCCTGATCTCTTCTTCAGATAGATCTGAAAATGCCGCTTTGGTTCTATTATAGATGGCCTCTTTTACAGCATCTGAAAGTGGATCAAAATACCTCTTCTCATATTCTAAATCTTCCTTAGTAAGATTCAAACTTCCAAAATTGCGCAGATTCTCATCCATCATAATAGAAAGAACTTTGTTCGGTACATAGTTTGCACAGGCACAATCAATATCAATATCAAGGTCTGTCCCTGTCATCATGGCAGCACCTCTTGCAACATTTTCAACGCGCCGGAAGATATTTCGCGCCTGATCAAGTGTTTTTGCCCTTACAAAGTAGAACAAGCTGGCTGTTGGTTGAACAACATTCGCAGATTCTCCGCCGGCGTCAAGAAACGCATAATGAATCCGTGCAGAATCAACAATATGTTCTCTTAAAAATTGCACCCCAATATTCATGAGTTCGGCTGCGTCCAGAGCACTTCTTCCTTGTTCGGGAGCTGCCGATGCATGAGCCGCAACACCTTTAAAGTTAAAATAAGCCTGATAAACTGCAAGACTGCTTGCGCCTGTGACAGAGGAAATATCGGCTGGATGCCATGCAAGAGCTATGTCAAGGCAATCAAAGACTCCATCTCTAACCATGAAAGCTTTCCCATATCCGCTTTCCTCTGCCGGACATCCAAACAATTTGATGGTTCCTTTTAGATTATGTGCTTTCATATAATCTTTTATTCCGACTGCACCGGCCAAAGCACCTGTGCCCAGAAGATTATGTCCACATCCATGACCATTTCCACCTTTTACAAGTGGTCTCTTATCTCCACAATCTGCAACCTGACTTAGGTTTCCAAGAGAATCATATTCTGCAAGTATACCGATCACAGGTTTTCCGCTTCCATAAGTTGCAACGAAGGAATAATCCATATTTGCGATACCTTTATCAATAGAGAAATCTTCCTTCTCTAAAACCTTATAAAAGCTCTTGACAGATTCCTTTAGGGCAAACCTTGTTTCACATGCTTCCCAGACTTCATTGGACACATCAATAAACTCTTGCTTTTTTGTCTCTATTAACTTTTCAATTTCCTGTTTAGCATCCATAACTTACCTTCCTCTAGACTATCTATCCGCACACATAATGTGATTTATTATTTTTGTGGCTTTCACTAAATCATCAATATCCAGGGATTCTTCAACAGTATGAACATCTTTCATGCCAACCCCTAAGATCACACTTCTATAACCATGGGCAGCAAGTACGTTCGCATCACTCCCACCTCCGATTACTTGCAAATCAGGAGTAACATCTTCCTTTATCATAGCTTCTTTTGTAACATTTACGATCTCACTGTCTAAGTCTACTGATAACGCCGGATAAGCATTGTTACATATAAATTTATAGTCAGCCTTCATCTTTTTAGCTGCCTGTTCACAACAGTCACGCATATGATTTTTTTCTGCCTCAAGTTTTTCTAAATCATGGGATCTTATTTCTGCGGAAACGCTCACATGGTCGGTAACAATATTTGTAGCACCACCGCCATCTATTCGTCCGAGATTGGATGTCGTTTCCTTATCAATTCTTCCAATTCTCATTTTACTGATAGCCTTAGATGCTGTCACAATAGCATTGATTCCTTTTTCCGGCTCAATACCTGCATGTGCTTTCTTCCCATAAAATTCTATAGTAATCGCATCCATGGCAGGTGCTTTATAGGCAATAATTCCTGTCTCCCCTGTAGCATCAGGAACAACTAAATCTTTACATGGCAGGATACTGAGATCCATATTTTTCGTTCCCATCATACTGATCTCTTCTGAACAGGTAAAAGCCAGATAAATATCCCGATGTTCTTTTTTTGATTCCAGCAAATCCTCAACTGCTTCCAAGATAGAAGCTATCCCGCTTTTATCGTCACCACCTAGTGTAGTGGTTCCGTCAGTTTTTATTATATTTCCCTCTATCTGAGGTTTAATATTATCACAAGGTTCAATTTGATCCATGTGAGCCATAAAACCGATTGGACTGCCGGATATTGTTCCTGGTATATGAGCAACAAGGTTACACCCATTTCCACCGTATTTTTCTCCGGCATGATCCTTTTTATAAGATATATTTCTGGATTTTAAATAAGTTTCCAACCACTGCACCATATTTTTTTCTTTTTTAGATGGACTATAGACAGCTATCAAATCCAAAAAGGTATTTTGTAAACGTTCTCTGGAAATCATTTATTTCCCCTCCTTTTCCTCTGCGTTTTCGTCTTCCGTTAATTCTTTTTTATATATAAGGCTCCCTGCAAAAATGGAGCCAAACACAGCAACCAGAATGACTGCATAAGAGGGAGTACCCGGTAAGAAATCCAGGAATCCATTTAATAATAACCATTTCATTCCAAACGCTATTGCAACAGCAACGATTGCCAGTTTTGGCCTGGCTATTGCGAACTGTCCAAAAACTGCTCCATATAAAGCGGGAAGTAGAAAACTCAGGGCGCCTTTAACACCTTCAGGCATTGCATTTATAATCGTATTACCACCAATCGCTCCGACTGTAAGAATAATAATATTAACAATGACTGAAACCGCAATACCAATAGTAGAAATAACAGATCCTTCTTCCGTTCCCAATTCTACCCCTGCTGCTTCCTGTGCAACAGATGAACAAGGCACTCGCATATTAGATGTATTTCCTGATAAAAAGGTCATATAAGTGCCCGGAATTCCCAAGATCGGGAAATAAGAAATGGGCTCAACAATATAAAAAGCACCACTTACACTAATCTGTGATATGGTTCCAGCAATGATTGCTGACACAGGAGGCATGTATCCAAAAATAAAGGAAATAACTATTGCCGGTAAGAAGCTAGCTCCAATGCCCATTAATAATGTAATTTTACCCCATTTTATGATACTCGGGATATATGTTTTCGAATAATACTGTTTATTCATGTTTTCCCTCCTCAATTATAATATTGTATTCCAAAGATAACCGGCTAACATGCCTGTAAACATCGAAATTGCAAAAGCCCACTCGCGCAGCCAGTTAATAGATTTATCCCTTGCTAGTTTTGTTAAAATCATCATCAATACACATCCACAAATTGCTGCAGCGGCAGGGGCATCACCAAAAGCAAGTTCCCCCTTCTCTGAAAAAAAGTTATCTGAGGCCAGATTGGCAAAAGCGCCAAGCATCGCACCGGAAGAGATAATTGGCACCATTTTGGGTCTGCCTTTGGACATGACTTTATTTACTTTATCCATTTTATCTGTAAATAATAAGGTAAAGATCAGCCATCCCATTGACCCACAAATCATAACCCATACACCGCAGGCGAATGCCATTGGATTAAGATTGTCAAGAGTTCTGCCCATCGCCTGTGCACCAAAACCGGCAGCCATAGCTTCATAATTTACAGATCCGATAAAGCTCAGCCGCATCCATGACACCGGAGCTCCCATCGAGACAATTAAAGAAACCATAGTGATCAAAATAACCAATGCAGGGCCAATGGAAGCTATCGCACTGCTTTTCACTGCCCTGCTAACTTGTTCTTTCTCAATACCGATTTCTTTTGCAGCTTTTAAAGACTTTCTAAAGAAAAGTACTGACTGGAATACGACAACGGCAACTGCAATACCTGTTCCCAGCCACATCAATGGGCTATTGGCCAGCTTTAAGTAGTCTGTAACTTCTTTCATCTTTCTCCTCCAATACCTAAATTTATTTTTATATTTCCATTTATCACTATATTTATAGATTATACGATTTTCATAAAGAATGCAAGATAGAAACTTAGTGAAAAGTATCTACCCCGCGTTCTTTTAACTTCTTTTATTCCACATAAAACATCAAAGTGTCTCCCGTCCGCATCTCTACCTCAAGCTTTGTTATGTTATGTCCATAATACCTTTTTTCATACACCTCGTAAGGGCTGCATGGCCTCTTGAAATCAATTGTATGTTTCCCTTTGTAAGCAGCATGTATGGTAACAAAGTGTTTGTTGGCATACATGACATCATCCTGTCTGTTATAGAGATGGCATCCGGCATACTCTGCAAGGGAAGCGATCAGTTCAGAGCGCAGGATCTGCGGTGCACAGTAGACACTTGTCCAACCGTCCATCTCTTTGATCGCGTACGCGGGAAGCCCCATCTCGCAGTATGTACCTAATATTTCCGTATCCGGATCATCGATATAAAATCCCGGATTCATATAGGCGGACTTTATCACATTTCCCAGCCACACATTGCTGTGGACATCGCGGTCGATATAACCATATCTGCGATCTTCCACTGCATAGCGTACTGCCGGATGTGTAAGATCCGTGATCTTAAATCGTGGGGAACAGGTGTGATTAATTCTTCCGACTTTAATTCCAGTCAGATCTTCAATATTCTCATTACACATAATATTCTCTTTGTCCGGATTGATAAATCCGGGGGCATACAGCCACAAGACTACCGCGTGATTCTTTTTGAACTTCGAGACCAGTTCTGCTCGTTCTTCATTCGTCAGATTTTACTTCATTTTCATCCGTATAATCTCTTCCGGGTCTCAACCAGTCCGTATTGGTCATTAAAAAGAAAACTTTCATCCCTGATTTACCCAGGTTTTTTATATAATCCGGTTTGTCAAATCTTGT
>DHNM01000011.1 GCA_002409525.1 Eubacterium sp. UBA5416
TAAGAAAAGATCCTGTTATTGATGCAGGATCTTATTTTTTCGTTTTTGTTGAGACGATAACACCTGTGGAGATAGTAGGCTGCGTGGTCGGAGAAGCAGGAAGAGCCCATTGGCTTTAGACAATGGGTAGGGTAGTTCACAACATTTCTTCTATAGCAAAGGAAGCTTCTTTACAGGAAACGATTCAAAACGAATCGCTTCCTGTAAAGAATAAAGTGTGGTCAATTACAACTACTTTTTACGGATTATTCCTGCTATAGCTCGGATCGCAGCAAAGAGTATGCCGGCACAAGGCCAGATCATCCACGTAATTCGCCATGCCTGAATGGCGGACTCCTTATATATTAACCCCGGACCCAGGCTGATGCCAAGATAGACAGCGGTTACGATGCACCAGTATGCGACAGAAATACTTTCATTTTTTTTTGCCTCCATTTTTTTGTCACGACTATAGTCATTTTCCTCGAGAAGTCTCTGGTAGCTTCCGTTGATTACAGACGACCAAACAATCAGATAAACTCCGTTGGATACCAGGATGAGTACGAGCGCTGTACAGAAGAGATAAGTCATATCTTCTGCGTCCAGTGCCGCTGCAATTATATAGGGGACAATACTGATGATACATAAAATCACACCTGATACAATGCATTTCGTATAAAAGGATTTGAATTCGTCCCGTTTTGTCTCTACGATTCCGGTAACTCCATGTTGCAGGGAAATCGGTTCTGTCTCAAGATAACTGTATTTTGAAAGATGCATACCATTTATAATGAAGAGTGACACCGCTCCTGCGACGAGCAGAATCAATATGGTTACACCGATACCAATTGCGATGGATTCAGGGATTTGCATGCTGTTAGTATCAGCCAGTGCAAGCAGGAGCATCAATATGACAGGGGAGAGGATACATATGGAAACACCGCCTGCTATCTTCTTGGCTGATTTGAAGATCTGATCCATGTATTGGTTTGCATCCTCCAGCGAAATACTTCTAACATCTTCACTCTCATCATCGGAGCTGTTGGGAGCAGCATCTTCAATCTCGATGTTGTTCTTTAATAGATAGTCTGTACTAACTTGGAAGATTTCACTCAGTTTGATAATCTTATCCAGATCAGGAATGGACGAGGCATTTTCCCACTTGGAAACCGACTGGCGTGAAACATTCAGTTTCATTGCGAGATCTTCCTGCGACCATCTGTTTTTCTTCCTCAGATTCATAATTTTCTCTGCTAATATCATATAGCCCACCTCATCATTTCTTGAATGTTATGAGAGTAATCATAGCATAAAATGCAGTTAACAACTACCAATTATCGTTAGAAGTTTGTAAACCGCCGGTTGCATTTGCATTATAAATTTAACGATAATAATATTTCTTTTAGTTGTATGAAAAGAATTGACTTTTGACTCCTGAAAACGGTATAGTATTAGAAAGACTTTGCAGCTCAGAAGAAAACTTTAAAGGAGATTTCATGACAAGACGTTTGAGTAATAAAACAAAAGACCATTCCCACCCGGATTTTCAGGCTTTTCTTTATCGTATCATCGCCGGTTACTGTGTAATCCTGATGTTGATTGGGATTATATCGGAGCCATCCGCCGATCTCTTAAAAGGGATGGTTCGGATCTTTACTTCTCCAAGCAATCTGATCACAGATTATTTTGAAGTCGGTAACTTTGGAAGTGCGTTTTTAAACAGTGGTATTCTGACACTGGCAAGCCTCGCGCTGATGCGTTTTAAAAATGTCCGTCTGAATGGACCGATGATTGCGGCTCTTTTTACTGTTTCCGGATTTTCTTTTTTCGGAAAAGACATTTTTAATTCTGTACCTATATTTCTTGGTGTATCGATCTATGCCCGGCTTGTGGGCAAGCCATATTCACAGTTTTCACTGGCCGCTCTTTTTGGAAGCACGCTTTCTCCTGTAATCAGTTATATTGCGTTTGGAACGAGTCTTTCACTGCCGGCCGGAATCATCATCGGGTACCTTGTGGGGATCTTTGTTGGTATGATACTTCCGCCGTTGTCGTCTTCGTTTTTACAGTTTCACCATGGATTTTCACTCTATAATGTAGGTTTTACTTCTGGCGTTATCGCCATGATGGTCGCAAGTATTATGCGTTTGTTTGGAGAAGAAATAGATACGCCCCGTTTGATCGCGGAGCAGTATTCAACAGGAGCGGGGATCTTTCTGACCTGTCTGTCCCTGGCACTTCTTTTGACAGGTTTTATGATCAATAATCGTTCGCCTAAAGGGATGAAAGAGATTGTTGACTGTCCGGGTACACTGGTCACTGATTTTGTGATGGAGGCGGGCCTCGGTGCTACAATGATCAATATGGGGATCATGGGACTGCTCATGATTGTATTCGTTATACTGTTGGGTGGAACATTTTCAGGACCGATTGTAGGGGCCGTGCTTACCGTGATTGGCTTTTCCGCATTTGGATGCCATATCAAAAACAGCCTGCCGATTCTGGCCGGAGTGGTATTGGCTGCTTTCATCTCACCGATGGATACCGGCGATCCATTTACACTGATTATGAGTGCGCTGTTTGGAAGCAGTCTGGCACCGATCGCAGGCTATTATGGTATCATACCGGGGATTGCCGCTGGATTTTTACATATGACTTTGGTGACAAATGTCACTTATCTGCACGGTGGCCTGAATCTATATAATAATGGCTTTTCCTGTGGGTTTGTAGCGGCATGCATGGTGCCGTTTTTGGATATGATTAATGATATCAGGGAGGAAAGAAAAAATGGTAGAAAAGGAAAAAGCTCGCCGGATCGTGGATGAGCTGCTGGTGTATTTTCTGGCACATGATATTGTAGATTTCCAGGTGAATGTCCGATTTCACAACAATGGATTTACAGCGGAGATCCATGGATTGTGCAGCAAGGCGCCGGCAGATATGGATGAATTTGCAAAAATGCTTCGAATTCCGAGAAATCCGAATATGGAGGATTACTATGATGAACTGCTGGGAACCCGAAAATCACATGCGGATGCAAGAGAATATCATCTGCTGGGCATGATGATCGATGATGCGCAGATAGCGTATGAGGATTCAGAGTTTAAAGTTAAAGTGTCTCGTAAGTTTGAGATGTGATTCCTTCTTTTTTCAGGGGTTGAATATCTCCAAAATTGGTGTAGAATAGATCTGTAAGGGTTAATGAACGGAGGATTTATATGCACAAGATTGGAAGAAATGCTCCCTGCTGGTGTGGCAGTGGAAAGAAGTATAAGCAATGCCATAGGGCATTTGATCAAAAGATAGAAAATTATAAAATTATGGGCGATAAGGTTCCGAGGCATGATATGATTAAGACCCCGGCTCAGATTGAGGGAGTTCGTCATGCAGGTGTTGCGAATACCAGAATTCTGGATTTGCTGGAGAACTTTGTAAAACCGGGAATGAGCACGGAGGAGATTAACACTTTTGTACATGATCACACAACAGAGATGGGTGGTATTCCCGCTCCTCTGAATTTTGAAGGGTTCCCGAAGAGTGTATGCACATCTGTTAACAATCAGGTCTGCCACGGGATTCCGGATTCAAGTACAGTCCTGAAGGAAGGTGACATTATCAATATTGATGTCACCACAATTGTAAATGGTTTCTATGCGGATGCCTCCCGTATGTATTGTATAGGTAAGGTATCACCCGAAGCTGAGAAGCTGGTTCGCGTCACAAAGGAGTGTGTAGACTTAGGACTTAAAGAGTGCCGGGCATGGGCTCATCTGGGTGATATGTCGGAAGCTGTCTGCAGGCATGCTTATGACAATGGATATACTGTCGTCAGAGAGATCGGCGGTCACGGTGTCGGAAATGATTTTCACGAAGATCCGTGGGTCGGTTTCATCGGAAGAAGAGGGACCGATATGCTCCTGGTACCGGGCATGATTTTTACGATTGAGCCAATGGTAAATGCCGGAAAAGAAGAGATCTTCCAGGATGAGGATAATGGATGGACCATATATACAGAGGACGGAAGTCTTTCTGCACAGTTTGAGTACACCGTCCTGATTACAGAAGACGGACCCGAAGTTCTAACACATTAATGAAAACAGACAAAAAAATAGTATCGCTTCACAGTGACTGTCATGAGAATTCCTCATGTCAGTTTTATTCTGGCCTGTCATGGGAATCCCATGGCAGGTTTCTTTTGCCTGCCAGTCCGGTTACAGCCTTCTGTCCAAATCTAAAATTTACATTAAATTTCTCTAAAGAATAGTAATTTGGATTTGATTCTGATATAGTGAAATTAAAGAAACTATTTTAATACAAGAGGCAGAAAGTTTTAGGACCCGTGGTGTCATGGGGTGAAGTTGGAGGTGCTACTTTTCATGAAACAGGTAAAATGGCTCTGGAATCAGATGAAAGGTTATCGGGCCCGGTACGTTTTCTCGGTAGTTGTTCTTATGATTCCGATTATTATGCAGCTGCAGAACCCGATCATCAGTCAGATGATTGTGGATCAGGTTATTTTAAAAATTCCCGAATATAAAGGGGATATGCAGGAACTGATTGATAGGCTGATCCGCCTTCTGGCATGGATGGTTTCTCTGATGGTGATCCGCACAATTGTGTGGCGCTTCGGAATTGTCAGCATCGAGAGATGCGGACAGAGATTTCTGTACGATTTTAAAAAGAAGATGTTTCATAAACTCCAGAATCTGGACCGCGGATTTTACAAGAGAAATGAAACCGGAGATCTGATGACGAGACTGACATCAGATGCTGAGATGGGAAAACATGGAATTGTTGCTTTGCTCCGGGGATTTATGGAGTGTTTTACACTATACATAGCAACGACTGTCTATATGTTTTCGAAGGACGTGACATTAACATTGGGACTGATGGTATTTACCCCGATTATATTTGTTGTCACATTCAGGTTTTCGAAGACAGCCCGTCCATATTATATGAGGCTGAGAGAAAAGCTGTCCAGGATGAACAGCAATGCACAGGAGAATATAGAGGCAAACCGTGTGATTAAAGCATTTGCAAGGGAAGATTATGAAAAGCGTAAGTTCCGTGAGAGAAATGAGGACTTCCGCCAGGCAAACATCAAGGCTTCTTTTGTATGGCTTCGATTCTATCCCGCAATCGAGGGCTTCTCTCAGGCACTGCCAATCGTAGTTCTGGTAATGGGCGGAATCTTTCTGATGAATGGAAGAATTACCGCCGGAACATTTCTGGCATTCAACAGTCTGTGCTGGACGCTTGCGGCGCCAATGCGGAACATGGGAATGCTGGTCAATGATACACAGCGTTTTATGGCTTCGATTGACAAACTCATTGAGCTGGATGCGGCCGAGCCAACAGTCAGTAATAAAGAAGGTGAACTGGTTGAGACAGATAAACTGGAGGGCAGGATAGAATTTCGCGATGTCAGCGTAAAACTGGAGCATACAGACGTTCTGGAACACGTGACATTTACGATACAGCCGGGGGAAACCGTCGCACTCATGGGGCCAACCGGATCCGGGAAGACGACTATGATTAACTGTATTAATCGCTTCATCGATGTAACGGGTGGTGCAGTTCTGATCGATGATATCGATGTGAGAGATTATGATCTTGATGTACTTCGAAAGAATATCGGAATTGCGAACCAGGACGTATTCCTGTTCTCGGATACAATTAACCGCAATATTGCATTTGGAAATAGCACGCTCCCATCGAACCAGATCGAACGCGTTGCACGTCTTGCAAGGGCTGATTTCATATGGCGCATGCAAAATAGTTTCGATACCATGATTGGTGAGCGTGGGACCGGACTTTCCGGAGGGCAGAAACAAAGGCTGGCGCTGGCCCGTGCGATCGCCATTAATCCGTCAATATTGATTCTTGATGATACGACTTCCGCAGTCGATATGAATACGGAGAGCGAGATTCGCGATAACCTGCTGGAAATGTCCGGAAATGCCACAAAGATTCTCATTGCGCAGAGGTACTTTTCCGCCATGAAAGCAGACCGTATTTTTATCCTGGATCATGGTCACATCATCGAGACGGGAACACATAAGGAATTACTCCGGCAGGGTGGATACTACCAGGAGATTTATCTTCTGCAGAGAGGAGTGTCTTCCCTGGAGGAGGATGAGGCAGACCGCCGAAGTCTTTCGGATGATGCGACAGATGCCACTGCTAGAAGGACGGAGGTGAGGGCTAATGGCTGACAAAAATCGTTTTGATGAAGATGAACGCCTCGAAGAAGAATTTGATTTCAACCATTTGAAACGGACCTTTGTATATATAAACAGAAGAAAGAAGGCTATGATACAGGCACTTCTGTTTTCCGCCATATCATCTGTGTGTTCCCTGATTCCGGCGAAAATCATAGGATATGCCGTCGATCACACGATTCCGAACAAGGATGTCAGACAGCTTCTTCTTTTAGCGCTGGCCGTTATAGTGATTGTGGCGATCAGTGTCACACTGGCTGTAGTCCGCGCAAGGATTATGACAATAGTCGGTCAGGACATCATTTTTGATATCCGGACGGACCTGTTCAATAAACTGCAGGAGCTGCCATTTTCCTTCTATGATTCACGCCCGCACGGCAAGATACTGGTGCGTGTGATTAACTATGTAAATAATGTCTCTGACATGCTCTCGAACGGGATGATCAACTTCGTACTCGAGATTTTCAATATTATTTTTATACTGATCTTTATGTTTACAACCAATGTGAAAATGGCGCTGATTATATTCGCCGGTGTACCGGTACTGATCGTGGGGCTGGCGATGCTGAAGCCAAGACAGAGGCAGGCATGGCAGATTGTGAACAACAAAGGTTCTAATATGAACGCCTATCTTCAGGAAAGCATCAACGGAGTCGCCATTTCCCAGAACTTTGTAAGGCAGGAGGAAAACGAGGCGATCTTCGATGACCTGAATCTGAATAATTTCCGGTCAGTGATGCATGCGATTAAGCTTTCCTACTGGACTACAAATATGGTAGATCTGATTTCGATCATCGCAATCGCGGTCATGTACATGGCCGGTGTCGCGTGGATTCGCCCCGCAGTCACATTTGGTGTGCTGCTTGTGATGGCCGATTATGCCTGGAGGATGTGGCAGCCGATTATCAATATCGCAAACCTCTATAACCAGCTTTTGAATACACTTTCTTATTTGGAGAGGATTTTTGAGATCATCGACGAACCGGTTCGCTTAAAAGATTCCGAGGATGCAAAAGAGCTCCCGCCGATTACCGGAAATGTCGACTTTGACGATGTGACATTCCACTATGAGGATGGGGACGTCAATGTCCTGGATCATGTCAATCTCCATGTAAAAGCCGGAGAGAGCATCGCACTTGTTGGTCCGACCGGTGCAGGAAAGTCAACAATTGTAAATCTCTTGTCGCGATTCTATGATGCCACAGGAGGATCTGTTAGAATTGATGGAAATGACGTTCGGGATGTTACGCTTCATTCGCTGAGAAGCCAGATGGGCGTGATGCAGCAGGATGGATTTATCTTCAGCGGCTCGATCTCCGATAACGTTAGATACGGACGCCTTGACGCCACCCGGGAAGAGATTGAAGAGGCCTGCAAGACCGTATTTGCAGATGATTTTATCCGTGGAATGGAACAGGGTTATGATACCCAGGTTGAAGATAAAGAAAGTACTCTTTCACAGGGACAGAAACAGCTGGTTGCATTTGCCAGAACTCTGATTCGAGATCCCAGGATTCTGATATTGGATGAGGCGACTTCATCCATCGACACAAAAACAGAGCGCCTGGTTCAGGGAGGTCTCGACCGTCTGATGGAAGGAAGAACATCATTTGTCGTAGCCCACAGACTTTCGACGATCAAAAACTGCGATAAGATCCTCTATATCGCTGATCAGGGAATCGCCGAGATGGGAACACACAGCGAACTGATGAAGGAGAAAGGACTGTACTACGAGATGGTGACAGCTCAGATGTAATCGGATGCACAATGAAAGCTATTGAACTTCCTCCGATGGACCTGGCGTAGTAAGACGGATTTTTATCAAGATTGTATTTTTATAAAAAGGCATAGAAGATAGTTCAAAAGAGATGTTTTCTTTTCCATAGTAGGTACAAAGGCGCCGGTAAACATTATTGATACCCACATGTCTCTTTTGGTGATCCTCGGGCTCTCCGATATGGAGGGCCTTTTTGATGTCTTTGGGATCAAATCCGCTGCCGTTATCGCTCACCTCGATATTTAAGATGTGGCTACACTGTGCAGGGGTTTTATGGTATCTCTGCCAATTGAGATAGACGAAGCTGCCAAGATTGACGGATGTACGTTCTTTCAGACCTTATCTGGATGTAACGCTTCATGTTCACGATTTAACTCTTCAAAACACTCCAGTGGAGTCCAATCAATATTGGTTGGTGTCAGAATTGCTTTATGCGGAATATTCACATTGGCTTTGCGCAGGCTCTGCAGCATGAGATTCAATTTATTGTCCGGAATGCCGGCAAAGATCAGCATTGAGGAATCCAATTCTCCGCCTTCATAAGATTCTGACTCACAATCCGGTGCATCTGACAGACCAAGAATCGTTTTAAGAGTCTTGTTATAGTCAGGAAGAAGCACCTTTTTCAACCTGACGTGATAGGGGAAAAGCGTCTGCTCGAGCTTCAGTTTCTTTACTTTATCGGTTAAATTAAATACTAAAACAGTCTCTTTCATAATGATCTCCTTATTAATTGATGAACTTAGTTTAAGATACAGAACGGGTTGCGAGCCGCCTTGCCGACTGCCTTAGACTTATTATACAAAACATTTGTTTGCCGGTCAAGCGGTGAATGATATATTCGGAATGAAGAGTCGCCTGGTTTTTGAGTGGGACGACTTTTTATAATGAAGATTATCCAAAAGGATTGGTAAAAGGAATTTCACAGAATTTTGTAAAAAAAGCTTGCAAATCAACCTTGAATATGATATTATAAGTCTCGGTCACTTAAGTTGAAAGAGGAGAAATAACATATTCTTCAAATTGCATGGCTCCGTGGTCAAGCGGTTAAGACATCGCCCTTTCACGGCGGTATCACGAGTTCAAATCTCGTCGGAGTCATTTTTCA
>DHNM01000069.1:0-2796 GCA_002409525.1 Eubacterium sp. UBA5416
TCACCTGTTTTTCCCTCGGCGTCCTTGCCGGCTCTGTGTTCCAGATTTTCAACTATTTTTAAAGCATTTTCAACTGTTTCATGGGTTGCCTGCCCTCTGATATTCACCACTGCACCGATCCCGCAATTGTCATGTTCAAACTTTGGATCGTATAAACCGGGCAGTTTCAAGTCTTGGGCACATGAAAATCTATGTGTCATACAATAACCTTCTTTCTGTAGGTTTTAGGTTTTATTCTAATATATTATAACAATCCGAAGGCATTGTAAAGTTTTTTTTTATTGTTCGTGTCTTTCGACAGCTGCTTTTATGAATCCTTTAAACAGCGGATGCGGTCTGTTCGGGCGGCTTTTGAGCTCCGGATGTCCCTGCGTTCCAACAAAGAATGAATGATCCGGAAGTTCCATCATCTCAACGATTCTTCCATCCGGAGACATCCCGGATAAAACCATCCCATGATCTTCCAGCGTCTTTCTATAGTCGTTATTCACCTCATACCTATGCCTGTGTCTCTCATGAATTTCCTTTGTCTGATACAGCGCGTAAGCCTTTGTACCTTCCTTTAGCACGCAGGGATAAGCGCCAAGTCTTAAAGTTCCCCCGAGGTTTTCAACACCGTTTTGTTCCGGCATCAGAGAAATCACCGGATGCATAGTGTCGGGATTCAACTCGATACTATGGGCATCATGATATCCCACAACGTTTCTGGCAAATTCGACAATTGCAAGCTGCATGCCCAGACAGATACCCAGAAACGGAGTATTGTGTGTTCTGGCATATTTTATGGCAGCTATCTTTCCCTCAATCCCACGGTCTCCAAATCCTCCCGGAACCAGGATTCCATCAGCACCTCCGAGTACGTCCGAGACATTGTCATCATCCAGATGCTCTGAATCGACCCAGTTAATATTCACATTAGCACGGGATGCAATTCCACCATGTTTCAAAGCCTCCGCAACCGATAGATATGCGTCATGCAGCTGGATATACTTTCCGACCAGTGCTATATTGACCTCTTTCTCAGGATGACGCAAATTATCTACCATCTGGCACCAGTCTGACAAATCAGGTTTCGAACATGGCAGTTCCAGACAGTCTAGAACAACCTGTGCGAGGTTTTCCTTTTCCATGGCTAAAGGAACTTCGTATAGATAATCGACATCCAGATTTTGCAGGACATGTTCGCTTGGAACATTGCAGAAAAGTGCAATTTTGTCTTTTAATTCCTGTGTCAGCGGATATTCAGACCGGCAAACAAGAATATCCGGACGAATTCCAAGACCCTGTAACTCTTTTACACTTGCCTGTGTAGGCTTTGTCTTCATCTCCCCGGATACTCTGAGGTAGGGAATGAGGGTCACATGAATCATGATTGCGTTTTCTTTTCCCACATCATGCTGAAACTGACGGATCGCTTCTAAGAACGGCTGGCTTTCTATATCTCCGACCGTCCCGCCTACTTCTATAATTGCGATGCAGTCCTCTTTCTCACCTTTTCCGCGGTAAAAGCGGCTCTTTATCTCATTTGTGATATGGGGGATTACCTGAACGGTTCCGCCCCCGTAATCTCCTCGCCGCTCCTTCTGCAGAACACTCCAGTAGATCTTTCCGGTTGTCACATTAGAATTCTTATCAAGATTTTCATCAATAAAACGCTCATAATGCCCAAGATCAAGATCTGTCTCTGTACCATCGTCCGTCACAAATACCTCTCCGTGCTGTATTGGATTCATAGTTCCCGGATCAATGTTGATATAGGGGTCAAATTTCTGCATGGTCACCCGATACCCTCTGGCTTTTAACAGCCGTCCCAGAGAAGCTGCGGTAATTCCTTTCCCAAGTCCGGAAACCACACCACCTGTCACGAATACGTATTTAACACTCATAGATGCCTCCTTATCAGTATAAGCATTGTCATTAGTTCAACAAAAAATTATTATAAACCCGTCTTTTATAAAAGATCAAGAAGTTTTTTTAAAAGTTTGTAACCATAATATCACCATTCACATAATCTAAAGTGTAAATAAAGTTTCTCTGGAGGATATAACATGAGTGATTTAAGTGCTACTGGTTGTGGATGTGACACCGATTGCGGCTGTGACAACAGATATGGTAATGCACCGGGATTTGGTGGTAATAACTGTCTGTGGATTATCATTCTTCTGTGCTGCTGCGGCGGATGTGGAGGAAAAGGCGGATTCGGCGGCGGTTTCGGCGACGGATGCGGAAACGACAGCTGCCTCTGGATCATCATTCTTCTGTGCTGCTGTGGTGGATTCGGCTGCTAATAGGGCCTGTAACTCCACAAAAGGCCGCCTGCCAAATGGCTGGGCGGTCTTTTTCTATCTGTTAAAGCCTTGCTTCATATTTTTTTTCTGTCTGTTATTCTTCTTCCTTTTCTTTTCTTCTCTCTTTCTCACACATTCCAAATCTATTTCATAAATCGCATTATTATCGACAATAAGTCTGGTTTTATGTTCTTTCATGAGCCAATCCCCCTTTATTATATAATATGATACCAAGGGTAGAAAGGTCATGCGTTTTATGCTCGCATAAAAAAGCATGAATTTGAGACCCGTACAAACATGAGAATGCAGCCCGACAGGGCGGAATTCGAATGTTTGCAGGATTGCGGGAGCGCAACGCGCAGAGCAATCCGTGGTATCATATTGGGTGCGGTACACCACAAAGGATATTCGTGATCTTTTTTATGCAAGCATAAAAAAGGCATAATCTCCAGACCCGTACAAACATGAGAATGCAGCTCGATAGAGCGGAATTCGAATGTTTGCAGGA
>DHNM01000069.1:3032-4399 GCA_002409525.1 Eubacterium sp. UBA5416
CGGGAGCGCAACGCGCAGAGCAATCCGTGGTATCATATTGGGTGCGGTACTCCACAACGGAATCCAGTGCTCTTTTTTATGCAAGCATAAAAAAGGCATAATCTCCAGACCCGTACAAACATGAGAATGCAGCTCGATAGAGCGGAATTCTCATGTTTGCAGGATTGCAGGAGCGCAAAGCGCAGAGCAATCCGTGGTATCATATTGCTGCAAAACTCCACAAAGGAAACTCGTGCTCTTTTTTATGCAAGCATAAAAAAGGCATAATCTCCAGACCCGTACAAACATGGAATGCAGCCTGTCAGAGCTAAATCCTGATTCATACTTGGTGTCCCACCCACATATTATAAATTGAAAACCAGTGAGGGATGCGTTATATGGACGAACCACAAGAACAGAAAATGACCCCTTTTGACCAGATGATCAGCGACGATAATCTACAGCTTCTGAAAGCCTCAATTCCTTATGCTCCTGTGAAAATGCAGGGATTCCTTTCCGTTCTTGTCAAGGCAAAAGAGCTTGAAACTGTTCTTTCCCTCACAAGAAAAAAATCCTCTGTACAGATGAAGTCACAGGAAATTCCAGATTCCTCCTTCACAGATATGCTTTCTGATATCGGCCGGTATACAAGTGGCAGTATGAAAGAAATGTTTGATGGCATCTCACAGGCTATGTCTATGTTTGAGATGTTTCAGAATCTCCAGGATATGGATATGTCAAATATGGATATGTCAAACATGGATATGTCGAACATGGATATGTCAAACATGAATTTTAAAGATATGTTTCAAGGATTCAGTACAGGAGACAGTGAGGAAAACAGTAGTGATAAAAACAGTGATGAAAATATGAAACCTCCACCGGTAGATGATTCAGATATAAAAGAGCAGGAAAAAGAGGTGGATGATATCATGGACTCCTTTATAAAGCCTACAAAAGGAGAAGATTCAGATAGCGAACCACAAAAACCATAAGCCAAAATGATATTTGGCGAAGTTTATGTAGAAAGGCAGGTATCAAATTTGAGCAATTGGACAAATAACCCAAAGCTTTCCGGCGTCGACCCTTCAAAGCTTGCAATGCTTCAGGCTCTGGCAAACCAGGGAGGACAGAAATCACAAAATGAGATGTTATCTTTTCTGATGGCTGTCGCCAACAGTTCAAAGAAGAAGGGAATGCAGTTCACACCAGAAGAAATGTCTGCAATCATCGATGTACTAAAAGAAGACAGCTCCCCCGAGGAAACTGCCAAAATAGATCAGATGATGAATATCATGCGCATGATGAAAAAGTGATGATACCAGGGTCGAAAAGTGTATGCCGTTCATGCTTGCATGAATAAGACATACACCTTGAGACCCGAACAA
>DHNM01000017.1 GCA_002409525.1 Eubacterium sp. UBA5416
TGCGTAACAATTCGTGTATTATAAGCGGAATATGATTCGAAAACAGGAGGATAAAAATGGCGTTAACAGGTATTCAAATATTTAAGATGTCACCAAAGAAAAACTGCAAGGAATGTGGATGCCCGACATGTATGGCTTTTTCCATGAAGGTTGCACAGGGGGCTATGGAATTATCGGCATGCCCTTATATGTCGGAGGACGCTCTTGCGCAATTGTCAGAAGCGACAGCTCCGCCTATGAAGACGATTAAGGTCGGAACCGGCGATAGTGAGTACACACTTGGCGGTGAGACCGTATTATACAGACATGAGAAAACATTTGTCAGTAAAACAAGATATGCTGCGTCTCTGGATACACGGATGGATGACACTTCAGTTGATGAGAAAATTGAATCGATTGGAAAGGTTGATTACGTACGTATCGGTGAACGTATGTACACAGAGATGGTCAACGTAAACTTTAATGAGGGAGATTCCACCGAAAAATATGTTGGATTGGTCCGGAAGGCAGCAGAGACAGGAAGATGTCTGATTCTCTCCTGTAAAGACATAGAGACTGCAAAGGCAGCCCTTGAAGTCTGCAAAGACGGGAAGCCGGTTTTAAACGGTGCTGATGCATCGAATTATAAAGAAATGAATGAGACTGCAACGGCGGCCGGTGTTGTTCTGGGTGTTTCCGGATCAGACATTAGTGAATTATATGATACAACAGCAGCACTGGAGAAACTGGGAAATAAAAATCTTGTTCTCGATGTGACTGCAGAGACAGTAAAAGAGACATTCGCAAATGCTGTTCAGGTACGTCGATCCGCCATAAAAGATACGAACCGGACTTTTGGATATCCGTCTATTGTAAATGTGGGAAAACTTGCCGGTGGTGATAAAGCATATGAACAGACTCTTGCTTCGACGTTTACCATGAAATATGGTTCTATCGTGATTGTAGATGAGATGGACTATGCTCTGGCGCTTCCACTTTATGGATTAAGGCAGAATCTGTTTACAGATCCTCAGAAACCGATGAAGGTAGATCCTGGTATCTATCATATCAATGGCGGAGATGAGAATTCCATCTGCCTGACTACCGTGGATTTCGCTCTTACTTATTTCCTGGTATCCGGAGAGCTGGAACGTTCCGGGGTGCCGGTAAATCTTGTGATTTCCGACGCGGGCGGACTTTCTGTCTTGACTTCCTGGGCTGCAGGAAAGTTTTCGGCTACTTCGATCTCCAAATATATTCTGGAAAATGTAGAGGATAAGGTAAAATCCAGAAAACTTGTTATCCCGGGAAAGGTTGCAGTGCTAAAGGGCGATCTCGAATCAAAACTGCCCGGCTGGGAGGTTATCGTAGCGCCTCTTGAAGCGGTGCAGCTGGTGAAATTCTTAAAAGATATGCAGGCGAATGATCAGTTATAAGATTCAATCATTGAAAAATAAGGAGAAAAACTATGGCTAAATTTATTACGATCGGTGAAAGGATTCATTGTATTTCCCCGGCAATCCGTGAGGCTTTTGATACACGAAACCCGGAGGCAATTTTAAAAAGAGCAAAAGAACAGATAGACGCAGGTGCTACATATCTTGATGTCAATATCGGACCGGCTGAAAACAATGGTCCGGAACTCATGAAATGGGCGGTTCAGTTAATTCAGGAGAACTTCGACAATGTTCCGCTTGCTCTGGATACATCGAATAAAGCAGCTATCGAGGCTGGAATTTCCGTATATAATCGTTCCAAAGGGAAACCGATCGTCAATTCTGCCGACGCAGGGGACCGTATTAGCTATATCGATCTGGCTGCGGCAAATGATGCTATTGTCATCGCTCTCTGCTCCAACGGGCCGATCGCTGCTGATAACGATGAACGTATGGTACACTGCCAGACGATGTTAGAGCATGGTATGGAGCTTGGTATGGAGGAAACAGACCTTTGG
Source organism: Eubacterium sp. UBA5416 (assembly GCA_002409525.1). Taxonomy (GTDB): domain Bacteria; phylum Bacillota; class Clostridia; order Lachnospirales; family Lachnospiraceae; genus Novisyntrophococcus. The sequence goes on from DHNM01000017.1 coordinate 1,934, forward strand.
TTTGATCCATTGTTTGTTGTGGTAAAGGGAATGCAGGATAAACAGATGGAAGTTCTGGAAGCCATTAAGATGTTTTCTGATATGGGGCTGAATTCAACGGGCGGTTTGTCTAACAACTCTAATGGTATGCCAAAGAAAATACGTCCAATCATGGATTCAGCTATGGTTGCTATGGCTATGATGCAGGGACTTACCTCAGCAATTGTCAATCCCTGTGATCAGAGACTGATGGAGACAGTAAAGTCCTGTGATATACTAAAAAATAATACTTTATACGCAGATTCCTATCTGGAACTGTAAGATTTATAATTGGGGGCACATTATATAGTTAAAAGAAACAGTATATTAATATGTATATTAATTTGTATACTTAATATACTGGAGATATATTGAATGTGTCTCCTCTTTTACAGTAATGATCGTGAAAATATAGACAATCATGTCAAAAAATAAACATAGCCTTAGAAGCAGGTAAAGTCATTGTGTGAAATCATACAATATGATATAGTTGACGCAAAGACAGGAAGAAGAAAGGGGCTTTTGTATACATGTATCAAGTGAATTTTCAATTTGATAATGGAGAGAGTGTGGTGAGTTTTGCTGCTTCCGGTGAAAATCTTCTGGAAGTGGCCAGAAAAGCAAATATCCCGATTGATGCTCCGTGCTCAGGAAACGGATCCTGTGGCAAATGCCGTGTGCGTCTGCTTGCAGGCAGTCTGAATTCCACAAAAACAAGGCATATTAGTGATATGGAATACGAGGAGGGTATACGTCTTGCGTGTCGGAGCATAATCTCTGATGAAGTGACGATAGGAGTTCCTGATATTGCGTCGGCATATAGAAGCAGGATGAAGGTAGCAGACTTGAGCTCAGAAGACGAAATCAGGATTTTCGAAGAGGCAAAACATAAGGTAAGCGAGGTAGGGATTCCTCTTGTAAATACAATGAGAGTAGTGGAAGTCTCCATGAACCCTCCAACACTTGACGACACAATGCCGGATAATGAGCGGTTTGAGAGGGCACTAAAACGTACATTGAATTCAAATATTGTTCGAATTCCTTATTCCGTCCTGAAAAAAATGCCGGATGTGTTCCGTGAGAACGAGTTTAAGATAAAGGCCGTGATACGCCAGACACGAAAAGACGTCTTTGTCTATGATATCACTGGTATAGACGAGGAAGTGGTCATAGGGGGTCTGGTAGTGGATATCGGTACGACGACTGTATCTGCCCTTATCATCGATATGGAAAATGGGCAGGTGCTTGCAAAGGGATCAACGGGCAACGGACAGATCCGATACGGGGCAGACGTAATCAATCGGATTATCGAGTCACAGAAACCCGGAGGACAGGAAAAACTTCAGAAGGCTATTGTGGTTGAGACATTAAATCCGCTGATCGCGAAGATGTGCAGTGAAACAGGGTTTGATCCGGATCACATATACCGGATGGCGGTCGCCTCTAATACGACCATGAATCATCTGCTTATGGGAATCAATGCTGACCCGTTAAGAAAAGAGCCGTATATTCCGACCTATTTTAAGACGAATTCATTATTTGCTTCCGATATTGGTATCAATATTCATCCGGATGCACATATCATTATCTCACCGAATATTGGAAGTTATGTAGGAGGAGATATTACAGCCGGAACATTTGTCAGTATGATCTGGAACCGGCCGACATATTCACTTTTCATAGATTTGGGAACAAACGGTGAGCTGGTATTTGGAAACTCGGATTTTCTGATGAGCTGCGCCTGTTCTGCCGGACCTGCTTTTGAGGGTGGTGATATCAGTTGCGGTATGAGAGCGACAGATGGTGCAATAGAGGCCTGTACGATTGATCCGAGCACAATGACGCCTCAGTTTAAAATAATTGGAGATGAAGATACAAAGCCGGTTGGAATCTGTGGCTCGGGAATCATTGATGTGATTCATGAGCTTTTCAAATGTAAGATCATTTCTCCAAAAGGGAAATTTGTCCGAGAGGGAGAACGCATCAGACATGACCATTATGGCATGGGAAGCTATATTCTGGCTTTTGAAGAAGAGGCCGGAGCAGAGAAAGATATTGAGATCACAGAAGTTGATATTGATAACTTCATACGTGCAAAGGGGGCAATTTTCTCGGCAATACGAACGATGCTTTCAACTTTAGGATTTGAGGTCTCAATGATTGATGATGTATATGTTGCAGGGGGAATCGGAAGTGGAATTAACATGAAAAATGCAGTGGAAATCGGGATGTTCCCTGACATTCCCATTGAGCGTTTCCACTACATCGGGAATTCTTCGCTGACAGGGGCATATACAATGCTTTTGTCCACTCAGGCTGAGAAAAAGACTTATGAGGTAGCCCGCAATATGACGTATCTGGAATTATCTACAGTGTCTGGATATATGGATGAATTTGTCGCCGCATGTTTTCTGCCTCATACAGATTCAAGGCTCTTTCCATCTCTGGAGAGTACAGAACAGAAAGGGGAAGTTTAGGATGGACCTGGGATATAGAAAAGACAGTAAAGAAGCACTACCCTTTGAATATTATCTGAAGGTGTATCGGGAGACAGATCCGAAGGATATCGAGAAGAGAACTGGGTTAACATATGACAGGAAAACTTCTTCTTTTTATCTGCGGCTGATGGGTATTACTTATCAGATTACTCATCCTGATTTTGATGTGAAACATATTGATGGCGAAGAAATCGGATGGTATCCACTGGAAAGTAAGGCAAACGCGCGGATTCTGGTACTCCGGTTTTTGAACGAAGCGGTTGCGGCACCCTCATCGGGAAGATTTCTGACATACTGCGAAATACCATGGGGTGAGGTGTATTCTAAACAGTTTAACGGTAGATGTATCAATCGCCTGGCATTCGGGTTTGGAAATAAACCAGAAATATTCACAGAGATTATGGAAAAATTAGGTGCCAGGAGATTAAATGACGGAGATGTCTCTTACGAATTGGAATTTATGAACGATTTGCAGCTACATATAATTCTGTGGGAGGGGGACGAGGAATTTCAGCCTTCTGCCCAGATACTTTTCTCTGATAATTTTCCGATTGCTTTTAATCAGGGAGAAGATATGGCTGTTGTCGGGGATGTCACAATTGACATGTTAAAAGCACTGGACAATTTAAAATGAATATTTGTAGAGTAGGCATTGCGCGTAAAGTGTCTCTAGGATGGGAAGTTGCCTGAGAACGAAGGGGTCAGATAAACTCCACGATGTAATGCTGCGTCCGCTACTACATGAAAGAGATATAATTTCCTTTGTGTAGTAACACTTAATGATACCGGGATCAAAATATTTTTTCCTAATATCATCTAACCAAAAGGAAGGGGATTATATCATGAATGTAAAAAGTAATGAAAAATGGAATTTAAAAACTATTGTCTTTCTGGGAGTTCTTGTTGCGATGCACCTGGTGCTGACCAGAATATTTGTAATAGAACTTGGATTTGGCAGGATCTCACTTGGAAGTGTCTGCACGATTCTGGCCGGTCTTTGGTTTGGGCCGGCAGCCGGTGCATTGGTCGGATTTTCCGCTGATGTATTGGGATGTCTGATGAAAGGCTATGCTTTGAATCCTCTCATCACAATCGCTGCGATGCTTTGGGGAATGATTCCGGTGCTGTTTCGGCCTTTATTCTCAAAGGGAAGTAAGACAAAAAAGCACCTCGGGCTTAGCGCGGGGATTACGGTTAGTGCAATGTTTTGCACACTGGGCTTTGGCACTGCCGGGCTGGTTCTGATAAATGGATATAATTTTTATGCGATTATGCCCGCTCGTCTGATACAATTTTGCGTTATGACAGTGATCTACTGTCTGATTACAAACCTTCTTTATTTCAGTCCGCTTACTTCTGTGGTAAAAGGTGTGAGAAAAAGTGTGGTATAACCTATTGGAAAAAACAAAATTTATATTTAAATGGAGGGAAATATATCATGGGATTTAAGACAGATATTGAGATCGCACAAGAGTGTGAGATGCAACCGATTCAAAAAATTGCTTCAAAAGCGGGTATTGATGAAAAGTACCTGGAACTATACGGAAACTATAAGGCGAAAATTGATTATAAACTCCTCAAAGAGTCCGATGCCAAGAATGGTAAGCTGGTGTTGGTGACGGCAATCAACCCCACTCCTGCCGGAGAAGGAAAGACAACTACGACCGTTGGCCTTGCTGATGCTATGCAGAGACTTGATAAAAATACGATGGTTGCACTCCGGGAGCCATCTCTCGGACCGGTTTTTGGAATCAAGGGAGGTGCTGCCGGCGGAGGATATGCACAGGTTGTGCCAATGGAGGACATCAATCTCCATTTTACAGGGGATTTTCATGCGATTGGTGCAGCTAATAATCTTCTGGCGGCAATGATTGATAACCATGTATACCAGGGGAATGAGCTGAACATAGATACGAAAAATATCACCTGGAAGAGATGCGTAGATATGAACGACCGCCAGCTTAGATATATTGTTGACGGACTGGGCGGTAAAGCAAACGGAGAGCCAAGGGAAGACGGCTATGATATTACGGTAGCATCGGAAATAATGGCTGCACTTTGTCTTGCAGAAGATCTTACCGACTTGAAAGAACGTCTTTCCAGGCTGGTCATCGGATATACGTTTGGAAAAATGTCAGAACAAAAACCGGTGACAGCAGGCGATCTGCATGCCGAAGGAGCTATGTGTGCTTTATTAAAAGATGCTCTGAAACCCAATCTTGTTCAGACACTCGAACATACACCGGCGATTGTACACGGTGGACCTTTTGCCAATATTGCTCACGGATGCAACTCGGTGATTGCTACAAAGATGGGATTAAAGTTAGGTGATTATTGTATCACAGAGGCTGGATTCGGTGCGGATCTGGGCGCGGAAAAGTTTTTGGACATCAAATGCCGTAAGGCCGGACTTAAGCCGAATGCGGTTGTACTCGTAGCAACGGTACGTGCATTGAAATATAATGGCGGCGTATCAAAAAATGATCTGGAAACTGAAAACCTGGATGCTCTGAAGAAGGGTATTCCCAATCTGGTCAAACATGTGGATAATATCAAAAATGTATATCATCTTCCGTGCGTTGTTGCAATCAATGCATTTCCGACGGATACGAAGGCAGAGCTTGCACTTATAGAGGAAGAGTGTAGGAAAATCGGCGTAAATGCTGTCTTATCTGAGGTCTGGGCAAAGGGAGGAGAAGGAGGCCTTCGTCTGGCAGAAGAGGTTATCAGGCTGTGCGAAGAGGATAACAGCGGATTTGCTTATGCCTATGATTTGGATGGAAGTATCGAGGATAAATTGAATCAGATTGTACAGAAGATTTACGGCGGAAGGAAGGTAGTGTTCACTTCGGCAGCGAAAAAACAGGTGGAGCAGCTCGAGAGGCTGGGTTACGGAAGATATCCGATCTGCGTGGCGAAAACACAATATTCTCTGACCGATGATCAGACGAGACTTGGTGCCCCCAAAGACTTTGAAGTGACGGTCCGCAATTTAAAGATCTGCGCCGGGGCCGGTTTTATCGTTGCACTGACCGGTAAGATCATGACGATGCCGGGACTTCCGAAACACCCTTCAGCTGAGAATATTGACGTGGATGAAAACGGGAAAATAGTGGGATTATTTTAAACCCTATGAAACATAAGATAATTATGGAGGATATGAATAATGGATTTTTCTGAAGTGTCGTGCAGAGAATTTGTGGATGTCCTGGGGTCTAAAGCTCCGGTTCCCGGCGGCGGCGGAGCTTCCGCACTTGTCGGGGCCGTAGGCTGTGCCCTTGGAAATATGGTTGGAAGTCTGACGGTCGGAAAAAAGAAATATAAAGATGTAGAAGCAGATATGGCCGCACTGACAGCACAGGCAGAAAAGATTCAAAGCGATCTGCTCGGGTTGATTCAGCGGGATGCAGAAGTGTTTGAACCTTTATCTAAGGTTTATGCCATGAAACATGACACCGAAGAGCAAAAGCAAAAAAAAGCCGAGGCGATGGAGAAGGCCCTTCGGGAGGCATGTACAGTTCCGATAGAGATTATGGAAAAAACCTGCGAGGCGATAGAGCTGCTGGTGGAATTTGCGTCAAAAGGATCTGTTATGGCAGTCAGCGATGCCGGTGCAGGTGCAGCATGTTGTTCAGGCGCTCTGAAAGCAGCCAGTCTGAATGTCTATATCAACACAAAGTCTATGTCAGACAGGTCGTATGCAGATCAGCTAAATAGGAGCTGTGATCGAATGCTAGAAAAATACACAAGAATTGCCGAAGACATTTTTAATGATGTACAATCCAGGCTGAAATAAGATAATGAGGAGATTCAAAATGGCAAAAAGGCTGCTTGGCAAAGAAGTCAATCAAGATCTGAATGATAAGATTAAAAAAAATGTAGAAAAACTGCAGAAAAAGGGAATTGCTCCAAAGCTTGCAATCATACGCGTTGGAGATAACCCCGGTGATATTTCATATGAAAAAGGAGCCACAAAGCGCTGTCAGGCACTTGGAGTGTTGTGCGAGAAAGTTTTACTGCCTCATGAAGTCTCGGAAGAGGACCTTTTGAGTGTAATCGATCGAGTAAATAAGGACAATGAGATTCACGGCGTATTACTGCTTCGCCCTCTTCCGAAACATATAAATCAGGAATTAGTTGAAAACGCTCTGGATTCGGCGAAAGACGTGGATTGCATGACGAATTCTTCGATGACGGGTGTTTTTACAGGAAAGTCAATCGGATTTCCTCCCTGTACCGCACAGGCGTGTATGGAGATTCTGGACCATTATAAGGTCGACTGCTCCGGCAAGAGGGCAGTAATTGTAGGGAGAAGTATGGTAGTTGGGAAACCGGCGGCCATGATGCTGTTATCGAAAAATGCAACGGTCACAATATGTCATACGAAGACAAAAGATATGCCATCTGTCATTCGTGAGGCAGATATTGTGATTGCTGCAGCGGGACATCCGGGAGTAATTAGTGCCGAATGTCTGCACCCGGGGCAGACTATTATCGATGTGGGAATTAATGTAGATTCGGACGGAAACTTAAGCGGTGATGTGGATTTTACTCAGGCGGAATCAGTCGTTGATGCGATTACTCCGGTTCCGGGAGGAGTCGGAAGCGTTACAACCTCTGTGCTGGTCAGCCATGTGGTGGATGCAGCAGTTAAAAAGGCAGGAATACAATAGATCAGAGAATTGTGTACTGATTTCCGGCAAAGCTATGCCTTTTTCATGCGGGCATGAAAAAGAGCACTGAATTCCCTGTGGCTTCTTGCACTTTTATGATACCCGGATTGTTTCGCCGTTGTGCTCCCGCGGCAAGGGTTGCAAAGCTATGCCTTTTTCATGCGGGCATGAAAAAGAGCACTGAATTCCCTGTGGCTTCTTGCACTTTTATGATACTCGGATTGTTTCGCACGTTGTGCTCCCGCAATCCGGCAAACATTCGAATTCCGCCCTGATCGGGCTTCATTCTCATGTTTGTTCGGGTTCCAAGGTTATGCTTTTTCATGCTTGCATGAAAAAGCATAATCTTTTAACCCTTGTATCATAGTCATATTTCTGTTTGTTGTGTCATATAGTGTAGCAGTATCAGGCTATAGAAATATATGGGAAAGGACAGGAACAAAAGTGTATGGATACATTTGCTGTTTACAAAGATATACAAGCCCGTACCAGGGGACAATTCCTGGTGGGGGTTGTCGGACCGGTAAGGACCGGTAAATCAACGTTTATCCGCAGGTTTTTGGAGGTTCTGGCACTTCCAAACTTAAAGGAAGAAGATCAGGGTGAAATCAGGGATCAGCTTCCGCAAAGTGGCTCGGGAAAGCTCATCACAACTGTTGAGCCGAAGTTTATTCCGAAAGATGCTATGGATATCGATTTGGGTGATGACACCAAGGTGAAACTCAGATTGATTGACTGTGTGGGCTTTATGGTTCCCGATGCACTCGGAAACATGGAAAATGAAAAAGAACGAATGGTGAAAACCCCGTGGTTTGAGGAGGCTGTTCCTTTTGCGCAGGCAGCCGAGGTTGGAACAAAAAAGGTGATTTCAGATCATTCGACGATTGGGCTTTTAGTCACGACAGACGGATCATTTGGTGAGATACCGAGAGAAAACTATGTCGGCGCAGAAGAAAAGACTGTATCAGAACTGAAGAAGCAGGGAAAACCATTTGTCATAATTCTGAACACTGTTCGGCCTTACAGTGAGGATGCACGGAATCTGGCAAACGAAATCAGCCAAAAATACCAGGCAGACTGTATTCCGGTTAATTGCGATCAGCTGCGAAAGGATGATATTGTCAAGATTCTGGAACATATTCTCTATGAATTTCCTGTACGTCAGGTAGAGTTTTACATACCTAAATGGGTGGAACTGTTATCCCTTACAAATCCTTTAAAGAAGCAGCTTGTGGAAAGGATCAAAGACAAGACTTCAAAAATCCGGTATGTGAGGGATGTTAAACGTCCATCTGTATCATTGGACTGCGATTACGTAAAGGATTCGACGCTGATGAATCTGGATCTGTCTACAGGTATCGTAAAAGTACGGGTTGATATGAAAGAAAAGTATTATTATGAGATGATGAGCCAGATGACAGGGGTGGACATCGAAGGGGAATATGATCTGATGCATACCCTGCAGGAATTATCTCAGATGAAACGGGAATATGTCAAGGTGAAAAATGCCCTTGAATCCGTGCGCGGATGCGGTTACGGTGTTGTGATACCCGAAAAAGATGAAATTACTATGGACGATCCGGTTTTGATCAAACAGGGAAATAAGTTCGGTGTCAAAATGAAATCGACCAGTCCCTCAATTCATATGATTAAAGCAAATATTGAGACTGAAATCGCACCCATTGTGGGATCGGAGGATCAGGCTAATGATCTGATCGTCTACATCAAAGAAAGTGCAAAAGAAGAAGATGGTATCTGGAATACGAATATATTTGGAAAGTCTGTGGAACAATTAGTAGAGGATGGTATTAAAACTAAGGTTGCACAGATTACCGAAGATAGTCAGGTAAAACTTCAGGAATCTATGCAAAAGATAGTTAATGACAGCAAAGGCGGAATGGTTTGCATCATTATTTAAAATTCACTCTTGAATATTCATGACATCAGCGTTATAATTGACAATAGAAAAAGAAGTAATATTTTGAAAGAAAAAATCGAATCATTTCCTGGAATGTTCGATGCTCCTATTATTTTGAACCTACAATTACTTTAAACGGGATGCTTATTATTGTTCTGTGGATGTCAAGCCACCCTGGAAACAGATGTCAGTGGAAGGCAAAAGCAGCTACTGCGGCGGCCCACCTGGCTTTAGCTAGGAGTCAGAAGATAGGGAACGGCATTTCGGGGTTACAAATGAAAAAAAGGAGCCACTGTATTTATTACAGCAGGCTCCTCTTTTCATGTAGTCATGAAAAAGGCATGGTTTTCAAATCGAACAAAGGAGAACATATGTTAAAAGAAAATTTTGGAACAACACCGGATGGTGAGAAAGTATCTCTATATACACTAAAAAATAACCGGGGCGCCAGTATCAGTGTCTCGGATTTCGGGGCGCTTCTGGTCCGGGTTTGTGTGCCTGACAGGGAAGAGACATTACGGGATGTCGTATTGGGATATGATGATATTGATGAATATATTTCCGGCAGCGGATGTTTTGGAGCTGTGATTGGACGATGCGGAAACCGCACTGCAAATGCCAGATTTCAGTTGAATGGAATTACTTATCATCTGACACAAAACGAAAATGGAAACAATTTACACAGTGGACCAGATAGTTATGACAAAAGAATGTGGACGGTGTCAGAGGCTGCAGATCAGGAAGTATCATTTGAGCTGATAAGTCCTGACAAAGATCAGGGATTTCCCGGATGCCTGAAACTTACGGTCACATATTCACTCACGGATGACAATTGTGTCAAAATACACTATCAGGGGATTTGCGATCAGGATACGGTAGTCAATATGACAAATCACAGTTATTTCAATCTGAACGGTGCAGACAGTGGGACTACCGTAGAAGATCACTTGTTGAAGATCTATGCGGATACATATACTCCGGTGGCTGATTCTTCCTCGATTCCCACAGGTGAGATTATATCTGTCAGGGGAACACCTTTTGATTTTACAGAGAGAAAACAAATTGGACAAGACATACGTGCGAAATCTGATCAGTTGAGATATACAGGTGGTTATGACCATAACTTTATATTAAGGCAGGGAGAGGGCATCCGCGAGATGGCTGAGGCATTCAGCGAAAAATCAGGAATCCGTATGCTTGCCTATACGGACTGTCCCGCCGTACAATTTTATACGGGGAATTCTATTGGAAACAAGAAGGGGAAAAGAGGTGCAGTTTACAAAGACCTGAGTGGATTCTGCCTGGAGTCTCAGTATTGCCCCAATGCTGTCAATACACCGGCTTTCCTTTCACCGGTGGTAAAGGCGGGGGACAGATACGATTCATTGACAGCTTATAAATTTGAAACCGTATAAACAGGAAAGAAGTTAAAAAGGTATCGCCTGGGCCGGATTTACATATAATAAAAATATGAGAATGAAATGGGAAAATATAAATATCTTATTACTATTATTATGTGTGGCCGGTCTTATTTACTCAGATGGAATTCATAAGAACAATCATGCTGCTTATGAAAAGCAGATTGAATCGGATGCTTCGGAAAAAAGCCCGGATAAAACCTCCACCAAGACTGAAGATGAAAACAAACCTTCTAAAGAACAAAGTAAAGGGGAAGTGCCGGCAGATGTGAAGCCGGATACCCAAAGTGATCAGACAATGAATCAGGCTGAAGATAAAATCATCCGCGTATTGATCAAGACGCAGGATTTTGCCGGTGATTATCATTCAAGCCTGACGTTAGTCTGCAACAGTAATACGAAGACAGAGGACGGCAGCAGGACATTTGCTGCAGGGGATACAATTTCACTGGATACGGGCAGTGATCTTTTTGATGGAGAAGGAGTGGTAAAACTGTTTCCGGAAGATGAAAATGCGGGATTTACGGTGACATCGATGAAAAGGGGGCAGGGGACACCAACCTATGAGGGAAAACTTGAAATATACAGATCTGGAGAAGGGATGCTTCTGATCGATGTATTGAATCTCGAAATTTATCTAAAATATGTAGTCCCAAGCGAGATGCCTTCCAACTACGAGGTAGAGGCATTAAAGGCGCAGTCTGTCTGCGCTCGTACATATGCATATAAACACATGCTGGATGCTTCTTTATCCGATAAACATGCGGATGTGGATGACAGTGTATCATATCAGGTGTATAATAATATTTCACGCCAGGAGGTTACAGACCGGGCGGTTAACGAAACGGCAGGTCAGGTGATGCTGTGTGATGGAAAACCGATTACTGCTTATTTTTTCTCTACTTCCTCCGGAGCGACAAGCACGAACGAAGTATGGTCGGAGTCACCTGAGAAGTATCTTCAATGTGTGAACAGCGGCGGGTTGGAAAGTTCGGAGCCGTGGTTTCGATGGAATGTTACGCTTCCCCTGGATTATCTGAACCGTCAGATTGAAAAATACGCAATCGGAACACTTAAGGATATTATGATTTTAAAAAAGAGTTCCGGAGGCGCAGTCGATGAAATGAAACTTGTCGGAAGCGATGGGGAAAAAACATTAGACAGTGAATATAAGATTCGCCAGGTGCTTTCTACGAAGGGAATACCTGTAAAAAAACAGGACGGCACTACTACTACGCAGATGGACCTGATGCCAAGCGCTTATTTTACATGCTCGCCAGTCTATGATCAAAATCAGGTGACAGGATACTACTTTGAGGGTGGCGGGTACGGTCATGGAGTGGGGATGAGCCAGAATGGAGCGAATCATCTCGCTGCTTCAGGAAAGAACTGGCAGGAAATACTAAACTATTTTTATAGGGAAATTGACGTATGTCCAATTCCATGATATGATTGCCAATATTTAACATGATGAAAGGCTATTAGGAGTTAATGATGCAAAATTTCATGAAGGAAGCCCAGACTTTTATGAAGAGACTTAATAAAGATAATGTAGGAGCGTTTGCAGCACAGGCGGCATACTTTATTTTGCTGTCTCTTATTCCCATGCTTTTACTTTTTATGACTCTCTTACAATTTACCAGTATCTCTAAAGATATGGCGAGCAGCATGCTCATGCAGGCAGTTCCCACTGAATTTCAAAGTCTGGCAGAGGGAATTATAGAGGAGGTTTATGCAAAGTCGACCTCGGTGGTGCCGGTATCCCTTGTGGTCACCCTTTGGTCTGCAGGAAAAGGAGTTAATGCGCTTACAACTGGATTTAACAGCATTTATCATGTCACGGAAACACGTGGATATATCATGGGGAGAGTGCGTTCCGCCTTTTACACTCTTGTGTTTATATTGGCCGTGATAGCATCCCTGGTATTAATGGTATTTGGAAATACGATACAAAAGTCTCTCGAAAGATACCTGCCGGTACTTGCGAAAGTGACTTCATTTATCTTAAGTATGCGGACTTTAATTATGGTTGTGATCCTAACTGTTATTTTTACTCTTTTGTACAAATTTATACCAAATCGTAAGGCTACAGTTAAAAGCCAGCTCCCGGGTGCTATGTTTTCGTCGGTTGCCTGGGCGGTTTTTTCACTCGGATTTTCCTTTTACCTGGATAATTTTCCGGGATTTTCAAACATGTACGGAAGTCTTACAACCCTTGTAATTGTGATGTTGTGGATGTATTTTTGCATGTATATCCTACTGATCGGTGCAGAGATTAATTTTTATTATGAAGATAGGTTAAAACAACTTCAGGAGTCTACAAGAAAAAGAGTCCATGAGGAATATCAGAATCTAATTGACAATCCTGAGAGTGATGATCAGAGAAAAAAATAAATTTTCGAAGAATAGTTGCGTATAGGAAGCGGGTATGGTAAAGTATAGATGAATTTCTATATTTGTCATGCCCGACATTTCTTTTTTGGCGGAATGCATCCCGGCATTACCGCTGATCTAATCTTAGAATTCAAGGCTGTTTCGGCCTGATTTTAAATCTCAAAATTACATACAAGGAGAAAAGTCATATGAAAAGACAGACTTTATTTCATCGAAGAATGAATTTTGTTATGGCTGTTATTCTGCCATTTCTGATTTTGTCGATACTTATTCCAAACACGTTAACTGTCCATGGTGCTTCCGGCTCTGCTGTTGTCACAAGAGGAAAAAGGATACCATATCCGAAGGAAATCGGAGGCGGATGGGCTACGTTCTATTACTATCTGGACGGAAATCCTGTCTATTGCCTGGAGCCGCCAAAGGAAAGCAACCAGACTGGTACCGTCGTGGGAATGAACCCGCTTGAGGGGAATGAATCACTCGAGAAGGTATTGTATTATGGGTATGGAGGCCCCGGGGACTGCACAGACACATATATGGGGCGGGCAGATGAAGACCTTAGGTATTTATTTACACATATTGCCGCGTCTTTTGCCTATTGTGGATGGGACGGTCTGAAGGGATGTACCAGAGAACAGCTTGAGAAGGCCGGGGTCTGGGGATATATCGTATATATCGAAAAACTGCCTTCTGTACCTGATCCCGGGCTTTCCTTTACAAAGTCGGATCTTGATAGCCACATAGAAAAAAGCAGTCAGAAAACAGAGCAGGTTACCTTACAGGGAGATCCCCGTAATCTGGTCCGAATCCCTCTGCCAAAGGATATTACTCTTCACAATGTGACACAGAAAACAGAAATGACAGGAGAACATGCTGAAGTTTGTGGAGGCGATACCTTTTATCTCTCGGCACCACTTACCGATCCTGGCGACTATGAAAGCGGAGATCTTTATGGAAGTCTGAAGAAAGGATGGAAATCCATGATAACAAAGGCGGAGGGAAACCGCCAGATCCTTGGAGGCATTATACCTTACCAGGAGACACCAGTACCGGTAAAACTGCATGTTAAATGGGCCGAAATGCCATATGAAGCATATCTGAGAATAAGAAAACTGGACAAAAGCACACGAAAAACGATTCTCCAGCCCGGTGCATCTTTTAAAATACGAGATCTTAATACAAATGAGGATGTGGTTCAGAAATACGAAGGACATGAAATCAGTGAATTTAAGACAGATGAAACCGGAGAGGTCACTACACCTTTAAAATTATGTGAGGGAAACTATGAAGTAAGAGAAATACATGCTCCGGACGGGTATTATCTTTCAGATGAAAAAGTAGCCTTTACTGTTAAAAAACCTGATTCATCTGCTGAAAATGTTCAGAACATTATCATTGATGTGGAAATGGCGGATGAGCAGCAGAAAGGCAGAATCGAAGTACAAAAGCATGGCGAAAAAGTGAATGGGTTTGAAGATGATTTTACCTATGAGGATGATGCTTTAGAGGGGGTGAAATTCCGGGTTTCGGCTGCGGAAGATATCTATACCCCTGATCATCAGACAGATGAGCATGGAAACAGGATGCTGGCCAGATATCAGGAGACAGAGCTTTGTGAGGGAGCTGTATTAATTGAAATTACAACAGATTCGGCCGGCAGGGCTTCTCTATACGATATCCCCCTGGGAAAGTATCAAATACAGGAAATAGAAACACAGGAGGGCTTTTTAATCTCAGACGAGCCGGTCATATTGGAAGCAGCGGCGGCAGATGAAGAGGATCAGGAAGCCGCAGTGACTTATGATTGTAAAAATGAAAGACAAAGAACAAAACTTTCGCTTACCAAAACCGATGAAGATACGAACAAGCCGCTTTCTCATGCTGTGTATGGAATCTATGCAAATCAGGATATTACCACATTAGACCGAATCGTGGTAAAAAAAGATACACTTCTTCAGAAACGGACTACAGATCAGGATGGCAGTCTTATCTTTGATCTGGATCTGCCGCCCGGACTTTACTACGTAATGGAGATTGAAGCACCGGAAGGTTATATAAAAGATGAAAGCAAATATGAAGTGGGCATCATTCAAGAACAACATTTAGACCTGACAAATAAAAAAGAAGAGATACCGCCTATGCCTTCGGCGCCTCCGGATGATGACACACAGCCTCCAAAAGAGGCGGTTAAGAAGACAACAGCGCCTGTTGGTATAGCGGATGCACCGAAAGTGAAAACAGCCGTACAGAGTGGCCCTGTGAAAACCGGAGACGAGTCAGATGTCGGTGAGGCGGCAGTACTCACAGCAGTAAGCGGTATATTAATGACGGCTCTTGCAATATCCAGAAAAAAGAGAATAAAAACCCATTCCACCCCCCGTTGAAATATGATACAATGATACCCAAAGGTCGAATGGACATGTGAGAAGAAGGGTCATAAAAGATATGTTAATAGCATCAATAGTTTTCTTATTTATCGTTGCAGCATGTGTCATGATAAAGAATAACCGCGCCAGGAAAGCGTTTCTGCTTGAGCAGATCCGGGAAGGCTGGGGAAAAGCTCCCTGCCGTGAATATAGTGAATACGAGCTTTCAAGTATAAAAAGATACAGTGACCGCACGCGGGGTGATCAGTTTTATCTGGATGATATTACCTGGAACGATCTGGATATGGATGATATTTTTTTCCTGATCAATAACACCATGTCTTCGTGTGGTGAAGATTATCTTTATTCAGTGCTTCGGATCCCGGTGTTTGACGAGCAGGTTTTGAATGAGAGAGAAAGACTGATCAGTTTTTTTGGCACGCATGATGAAGAACGTATTACATTGCAGAAGATATTTTCATTAATCGGGAAAATGAAAGACCTCTCTCTGACAGACTATATCTACCGAATCGGAGAAGCAGACCGAAAGAAGAGAGGAAAATATATTGTTCTGTGTCTTTGCTCCCTTGCCTCGATTATCATACTGTTTTTGAAACCTGTGGCGGGGGTGATCTGTTTTCTTGCTATGTGTGCGGTTAATGTCTCGGTTCACATCAAAGACAGTGCTGCCATGGATCCGTATTTAAAAAGCCTTTCCTGCGTTCTCAGGGTACTAAAGGCAGCCGATGAGATGAAGAAACTGAATATACCTGAGCTGGACAGCTATCTGCAGCGGGTACAAAAGGATGCGCTGACAATGAAGCCGATCAGGAAAAAATCCCGTATGCTTACAAATGCGAAGGGAATGGATGACTTTCTTTCTCTGCTTGCTACTTACATTAATAGCTTTTTTATGCTGGATTTTATACAGTTTTATGGTGTCTTGAATGAATATGACGGGCATATACAGGAAATAGAGGAACTGATTGAAACAATTGGAATTTTAGACAGTGCGATCGCTGCGGCATCCTTTAGGGTCTTCCTTCCGTTCTGGTCACTGCCTGTCTTTATCGATGAAAAGCAGGCGTGTCTTGAGGTACAGGATCTCTATCATCCACTGATTCCTGATCCGGTAACAAATAGCATTTCCATCTCGAAAGGCGTGCTGATTACGGGTTCAAATGCGTCGGGAAAATCAACATTTTTAAAGATGATTGCTGTGAATACTATTTTATCCCAGTCAATTCACACTTGTATGGCGTCAAAATACCGGGCAGTTAAATTTAAAGTGATGACATCTATGGCGCTGCATGACAATCTTCTGGGCGGCGAGAGCTATTTTATCGTTGAGATTAAATCTCTGAAAAGGATCCTGGATGAAGCGGATAATGTGGAGCCTTTGCTCTGTATTATCGATGAAGTACTCAGGGGTACCAATACAATCGAACGGATTGCGGCATCCTCCGAAATTTTAAGTGCGCTAAACCTGCCCCATGTAGTATGCTTTGCGGCAACTCATGATATTGAATTGTCATTGATACTTAAGGATGTGTACGAAAATTATCATTTTGAGGAAGAGGTACTGGAAAATGATGTGAAATTCAATTATCTTTTAAAACCAGGCAGCGCCAACAGCCGTAATGCGATTACTCTGCTTGAAAAACTTGGTTATGATAAGAAAATTGTGAAAGGTGCAAGAGAAGAGGCTGAAATATTTGAGACAAAGGCTGTCTGGAAACCAGTAAAAGGAGGCAGATAAATGAAAGTTAATATTTATACAGATGGAGCAGCCAGGGGTAATCCGGACGGACCGGGTGGTTATGGATGTGTACTGCAGTATGTAGATACAAAGGGTAATCTTCATGAAAGAGAGTTATCGAAAGGGTATAAGAAAACAACAAATAACAGAATGGAACTTATGGCGGTTATCATAGGCCTTGAAGCTCTGACAAAGCCCTGCGATGTAGATGTCTATTCCGATTCAAAATATGTGATCGACTCTTTTAATAAGCACTGGATAGACAACTGGATTAGAAAAGGCTGGAAGAGAGGCAAGAATGAAAAGGTGAAAAATATTGAATTGTGGAAAAGACTTTTAAGAGCAAAAGAGCCTCACAATGTCACTTTTCACTGGGTTAAGGGACATGATGGGAATGATTTAAACGAGAGGTGTGATAAACTGGCAACATCTGCCGCCGACGGAGACAATCTGATTGAAGATACCATACAATGAGTCTTGACAAGTCAGAAAACCTTTTGTATACTTGCTATTATAGAAAAAGCTGTGACAAGAACAAGTAACCGAAAGGTAAGCGGACAGAAAGCTGCCGGGTGATGAGAGGCGCGCGAATTCCTGTCGGTGAATACATCTTTAAGCTGCGCACTGAAATCTGATTACTGCGGAAAGTAGGCTGCGACGTGCTGATGTACGTTATAATCATCAGAGTATGCCGGTGAATTTCATCAAAGTACTCACTGAGATAACTGCCCCGAGGCAGTTATGAATTTAGGTGGTAACACGGAAGCAAAGCTTTCGTCCTATATTTTTAGGGCGAAAGTTTTTTCGTTCTAAAAACAATATGATGTAAGGGCCAAAATAAATTTTGCCCTTTGATATGTACGGATTGATTGGTACTTTGAACAGGAGGAATGACTTATGGAAATTTATGAAGAGTTAAAAGCCCGCGGTCTTATTGCACAGGTGACGGACGAGGACGAGATCAGGGAACTGGTGAATAACGGAAAGGCAACATTTTATATCGGGTTTGACCCAACAGCGGACAGTCTGCATGTAGGACATTTTATGGCTCTGTGTCTGATGAAACGTCTTCAGATGGCAGGAAATAAACCGATTGCCCTGCTGGGCGGCGGCACGGGAATGGTCGGAGATCCTTCCGGAAGAACGGATATGCGGCAGATGATGACGGTGGAGACGATTCAGCATAACTGTGACCGTTTTAAAGAGCAAATCAGCCATTTCATTGATTTTACAGATGATAAGGCTTTGATTGTTAATAATGCTGAATGGCTTAACAGCTTAAATTATATTGATTTTTTAAGAGAAGTGGGTCCTCATTTCTCTGTAAACCGTATGCTGACGGCTGAGTGCTACAAGCAGAGAATGGAGAGGGGATTAAGCTTTCTGGAGTTCAATTACATGATTATGCAGAGTTATGATTTCTATGAACTCTTTACAAGATACGGCTGTAATATGCAGTTCGGCGGTGACGACCAGTGGAGCAACATGCTGGGAGGAACAGAATTGATTCGTCGTAAACTCGGGAAAGATGCCTATGCCATGACCATAACTCTGCTGTTGAATTCAGAGGGAAAAAAGATGGGCAAGACTCAGTCGGGAGCCGTATGGCTTGATCCCGATAAGACTTCTCCCTTTGAATTTTATCAATACTGGAGAAATGTGGCAGATGATGATGTGCTAAAATGTCTGCGTATGCTGACATTTCTTCCACTGGAACAGATTAATGACATGGAACACTGGGAAGGATCAAAACTAAACCGGGCGAAAGAGATTCTGGCTTATGAACTTACAAGTCTTGTTCACGGTAAAGATGAGGCAGAAAAAGCACAGGCCAGTGCAAAAGAGATCTTTGCAGGCGGCGGCTCTTCGAAGCACATGCCGGCGGAGGAGATCTCCCCTGAGGATTTTGAGGATAACCATATTGACTTGATCAGTCTTCTGATTAAGGCAGGTCTTGTGAAGACAAGAAGCGAGGGAAGACGTGCCATTGAACAGGGCGGTGTCTCAATTGAAGGAGAAAAGATACAGGACATTAAACACCTTGTTTCCCTGGATGCATTTGGCACGGATGGACTCGTTGTGCGTAAGGGAAAGAAGAACTATAAAAAGGTTTGTGTAAAATAGGAGGAACAATCTTGGAAAAATATGGTGTGAATGAACTCCGGAGAATGTTTTTGAATTTCTTTGAGAGCAAGGGACATCTGGCAATGAAGAGCTTTTCTTTGGTGCCACATAATGACAATAGTCTGCTGTTGATTAACTCAGGTATGGCGCCACTGAAACCATACTTTACAGGTGCGGAGGTTCCGCCGAAAACCCGCGTCACCACCTGCCAGAAATGTATCCGGACAGGAGATATTGAGAATGTGGGAAAGACGGCGCGCCATGGTACCTTCTTTGAAATGCTCGGCAACTTTTCATTCGGAGATTATTTTAAACATGAGGCAATCAGATGGTCCTGGGAATTTTTGACAGAAGTGGTCGGCCTTGATCCGGAAAGATTATATCCTTCTGTGTATGAAGAGGATGACGAGGCTTATGATATATGGAAAGATGAGATCAAAATTTCGCCTGAGAGGATTGTCCGTTTTGGAAAGGAAGACAATTTCTGGGAGCATGGAAGTGGTCCCTGCGGCCCCTGTTCTGAAATCTATTACGATCGCGGAGAAAAATACGGATGCGGAAAACCGGACTGCACGGTAGGCTGTGACTGTGACCGTTATATGGAGATATGGAACAATGTGTTTTCACAGTTTAATAATGACGGACAGGGTCACTATACGGATTTAATTCAGAAGAATATTGATACGGGTATGGGACTTGAGCGGCTTGCGGTCGCGGTTCAGGATGTGGATTCTATTTTCGATATTGATACCATCCGGGCACTTCGTGACAAGGTCTGCGACTCTGCAGGCGTGACATATGGCGAGAATCACGATACAGACATCTCTATACGTCTGATCACGGATCATATACGCTCTGCGACATTTATGATTTCTGACGGAATCATGCCGACGAATGAAGGACGCGGATACGTGCTTCGAAGACTGATCCGGCGTGCGTCCAGGCATGGAAGACTGTTAGGAATCTCAAGGCTGTTTCTCGCAGGTTTAAGTAACGCAGTGATACAGGGAAGCAAAGACGGATATCCAGAGCTGGAGGAAAAGAAAGACTTTATCTTTAACGTTCTGAATAACGAGGAAAAACAGTTCCAGAAGACGATTGATCAGGGGCTTTCCATTTTAAACGATATGGAAGAAAACCTGGCCAGACAGGGATTGAAAGTTTTAGATGGAGAAGATGCATTTAAATTATATGATACGTATGGTTTTCCCATTGACCTCACCCGTGAAATACTTGGTGAAAAAGGCTTTGACATTGATGAAGACGGATTCAGGAAATCAATGGAGGAACAGCGTAACAGAGCTAGAAATGCCCGCGCGGCATCAAACTATATGGGCAGGGAAGCCAGTGTTTATGATTTGATTCCCGCATCTTTGGCAACCGGATTTGTGGGATATGATCATTTGACATGGAAGTCTAAAGTGACGATTCTCACCACGGATGCCAGTGCCAAAGATGCCGAAATTGTGGATGCACTGATGGAAGGACAGAAGGGAACAATTCTTGTGGAGGAGACTCCATTCTATGCTACAATGGGAGGACAAGTCGGAGACTGCGGAACAATCTACACGAAGAATGGTGTTTTCAGGGTCGAGGAAACAATTCATCTTGCCGGAGAGAAGTCTGGTCATGTAGGATTTATGGAGAGCGGAATGGTCTCTAAAGGTGAAACTGTAAATCTTGCCGTTGATGGACAGGCCAGAAAAGCAACTGCAAGAAATCACAGTGCAACTCACCTTCTGCAAAAAGCTCTTAAAGATGTTCTGGGAAGCCATATTGAGCAAAAAGGTTCCCTTGTTACCCCGACAAGGCTGAGATTTGACTTTGCTCATTTTGCGCCTATGACGAAGGATGAGATCTCTCAGGTGGAGAACCTGGTAAATAAAGAAATCCAGGAACAGCTTACTGTACACACGGACATCATGAATATCGAAGAAGCGAAAAAAACCGGTGCAATGGCTCTGTTCGGGGAGAAATACGGAAATAAAGTACGTGTTGTTTCGATGGGGGATTTTTCCAGAGAACTCTGCGGAGGCACTCATGTTCATAACACGGGTGACATCCTGCTTTTTAAGATTCTCTCTGAATCCGGGACAGCCTCTGGAGTCCGCCGGATTGAGGCATTGACCGGTGACGGAGTAATTGCATACTATAAAGAACAGGAGTTCATTGTCTCGGATGTGTCTGATAAACTAAAATGCAGTCCGACTGAAGTTGGGGAGAAGATTACTCATATTCAAAGAGAGATCAGGGAACTACACAGTGAAAATGAATCTCTGAAGAGTAAAGCTGCCCGGAGCGCGCTTGGAAATGTCATGGATAAAGTACAGGAAATAAAAGGTGTCAAACTGCTTGCATCGTCTGTACCCGATCAGGACATGAATGGTCTGCGGGAACTCGGTGATCAGCTGAAAGCAAAAATAGAAGAAGGTGTGGTGGTTCTCGCATCTTCTAAGAATGGGAAAGTAAGCCTGCTGGCCATGGCAACTGACGGTGCAATAAAAAAAGGTGCTCACGCGGGCAGGCTAGTGAAAGAACTCTCCAAAGTTGTAGGCGGAGGCGGAGGCGGCCGTCCGAATATGGCACAGGCCGGTGGAAAAAATGCTGATAAGATACCTGACGCTATAGCCAGAACATCACAGGTACTTGAGGGACAGATTCAATAAGTATTTTCCTGAAAAGTGTTGACGTTTTTTGAATATCTGGTATAATAAACCTAGTGCAAAAAAATACCCAGACAGTTGTATTTAAGCACAATCTACAACTGGAGGGAGGTTAGGTGTGAGTCTATGTCAAATGTAATCGTTAAAGATAACGAGTCGTTGGATAGTGCTTTACGCAGATTTAAACGCAGCTGTGCAAAAGCAGGTATTCAGCAGGAAATTCGCAAAAGGGAGCATTACGAGAAACCCAGTGTTCGTCGTAAGAAGAAATCTGAAGCTGCTAGAAAGCGTAAATATAATTAATGTGCTGATTGAGA
>DHNM01000035.1 GCA_002409525.1 Eubacterium sp. UBA5416
CCGCGCTTTGCGCTCGCGCAATCCTACAAACATTCGAATTCCGCCCTATTCGGGCTGCATTCTCATGTTTGTTCGGGTCCCAATGTTCTGCTTTTTCATGCAAGCATGAAACGCAGAACCTTTTGACCCTTGTATCATATCACATATTTTTTATTTCGTCATATTATTTAATTAGAATCACTACTCTAAAAAGGAGTTTTGTATGCCTAATCAGAAAATAGAGAATCTCTTAAACTTAGCGCTTGATGCTACATCCGAAGAAAGACGAAAGTCCTATCTCTTAAATATCGGTTACGAAGAAGAGTATGATACCTGGGAGGTCATTGTAAATTATCAGGGTGATATCAGTTTTCTGGAAGAGCAGGGCATTGTAATCACCCGGCTGCTCGGCAATTATGCAATCCTGGTTATTCCTAGGGATCTTATAGACACAGTAGCTCTTCTTCCTCAGATCACCTATATGGAGAAGCCCAAGAATCTTGCATTTTCCGCCTATCAGGGACGGGCTGTCTCCTGCATTAACCCGATGCAGCAAGACAATGTAAACGGGCTGTTCGGAAATGGCGTTCTGGTCGCATGTATTGATTCCGGCATTGATTACACGCACCAGGACTTTCGAAATGAAGATGGTACAACCCGGATCCTGCGCCTTTGGGATCAGACTATCTCTACCGGCCCCGCTCCCGAGGGTTATAACATCGGAACAGAGTACACAAGAGAGCAGATTAATGAGGCTCTGGCAGGAAATCCTTCACTTGTCCCGAGTTCCGATCCCGGGGGGCACGGGACAGCAGTCATGGGAATCGCGGCAGGAAATGGCCGCGCATCAGAGGGTGTCTATGCAGGTGTCGCTACTCAAAGCGACCTTGTTGTGGTCAAATTGGGAACTCCCGCTCCCAATGATTTTCCCAGCACCACACAGCTGATACGCGGCATCGATTATTGTGTCCGCCTGTCACTGTCTCTGGAGATACCCATAGCAATAAATTTAAGCTTTGGCAACAACTACGGATCTCACGACGGAGATTCTCTCATTGAAACTTATATCAGCAATGTCTCCAATCTCGGTCAAAACGTCATCTGTATCGGAAGTGGAAATGAGGGAAACGCCGGCCTGCACACCGCCGGCATCCTTCAGCTGAACTCCACCACACAAGTCGAGTTCAGCGTCGGAGACTACGAACCAGATATAAGTGTACAACTCTGGAAATATTACGTGGATGACTTTGATATTTATCTTATCCATCCAGACGGAACCACCGTAGGTCCCGTCAATCCGGTATCCGGAACACAGAGATACTCCCTGCCCGGAACAGATCTGCTTGTCTACTATGGTATGCCTTCCCCGTACGCTATCACTCAGGAAGTCTTTTTTGATTTTATTCCTGGGCTGAATCAGGATTACATTCCGTCCGGAATCTGGACCTTTCGTTTGGAGCCGAGAAGAATTGTCCAGGGACCCTATAACTTCTGGCTTCCAAGCGGCGGATATGTGGGAACAAGCACTCGATTTCTCACTCCGTTCGCAGACACAACTCTGACCATACCATCCACTGCACTCCGTGCGATCACGGTTGGCGCATATGATTCCCGTCTTCTGACCTACGCTGATTTTTCAGGCCGGGGATATACAAGAATCATTGTCACAGAAAAACCGGACATTGTAGCTCCCGGTGTGAGGGTTACCGCTCCAAGTTCACTCGGCGGGACACCCTATGGGGAATATACCGGAACTTCCTTTGCAACACCTTTTGTAACCGGAAGTGCCGCTCTCATGATGGAGTGGGGAATCATCCGTGGCAATGATGCATTTTTGTACGGTGAAAAGGTAAAAGCCTACCTTAGACGCGGAGCCCGGAGTCTTCCCGGTTTCAGCATCTACCCAAATCCACAGGTCGGATTCGGAGCGCTCTGTCTCCGGGACAGCATCCCACGGTAAAAAATTAGAAAGAGTTTCCTATTCGAAACTCTTTCTTATTTGAAATTTCTTTATTTGCTGTCTCTGTAGCTGATAAAGAGATTCCCGGCAGCTGCAAACTCAGCTGTACTGTCATTCATTCCTTTTGCGTACACTTTGTTCGCCGTGGTATCATAGAGCCAGGTATTATACTGATCATATCCTACGATCAGAGCACTTCCCCCGTCTCCTGTCTTAACCATAACCGGATAACCGCGACTTACCTGATAAAGCACACTCGATAAACTGCATCCGCTTAGATTCATCACCTTATAGGCATCGCCCAGAGTGTTTTGAATAGTAGCTTCATCAAGAGGAGCCGTTAGCAGTTCCTGCGGAATGGCACTTACATCAAGCTTCTTGTTGTCGGGCTGATTTCCCCTTTCCCATACATACTCCTGCTTTCTGTTCAGCACAATACCCATATTCTGATCCGCTTCCTGTATCGCACTTCCTGCCTTGGATGTCACGTCCAAAAGCCGTCCTTTTCCATATACATAGTACTCATCCGTGTCTTGTTTGGGAACATCTATCGTAAGAGTCGGCAGGTTTCCCTCGTCTGTGAACTTCGTTCCCAAGACAAGAAGATTTCTCGTCTTAGCAACATTTGTAAATACAAGGTTCAGCTCTGTTCCCTTTCTCTCACTGACAACCATCTTTATGCTGACTGTTTTATCATGATCCATTAGATTGTTCATAATGTGATCATTTGCAACCGGAACAAAGGCATCCCCTTCTCTCTGGACACGTATAAGTTCCATAAGCCCCTCTTGAATATTAACCTGAGACACATAGATCCCATCCTGCTGATATTCTTTGATGATCTCATCGTCAAAGCTTCGTATATAAAGCTTATTCATAGCAAATGTTACATTCCCGGCGGCATCGTTTAGTATATCCTGATCATTTGCAACCCCATATACCAGATCTTCATTGATAAATCCTAATGCCTTAATCTTCTGCCCTTCCGGCGCCGAGATGGACAAGGTTTTCCCCGTCTCCAGACTCAGGGCCGTAATGTGTGTCGAATGGTTCTCATCCATATCTTCCATCCATGCCACCGATGCCTGACTCTTTGAGATCACAAAACAGTCAGACGCAATATTATCCTTTACAATCTTATAGCTGCCGTTTGTCACGTCAACCTGGTAAAGATTTCCCTCAATATAAAGGTAAAGCTGATCCTTCTGGCTCACGTAAGAAAGAATCGACAGATTCTGTTTTAAGGACTCATAAGAATTGCTGCTGGGAATAAACAATTCCTCCTGAGACATATTTTTTTCAGCATTATAGTGATAGACAACACTTCCGACCATTCCTTCGTGGATGTCAGAGTTCATATACCCGTATACAACAAAGGAGATATCTCCTGTCTCTGACACACGGACAATCTTAATATCATGTTCCATATTCTCGGCTCTCTCATCAATATCACCCACTTTGCCGCGGAAGCCAAAGATCTTTGTACATTTGTTAGCACTCCTATTATAAGACCAGAGGTCACCATTCACTACAAACGCCACGATATCCGCACTCTTATTGCTGAGATACTGCACATCTTTGTTCACAATCCCGAGACTGATTCCCGTACTGGTAACCACCGGAAGATTTGCGTCAAAAATCTGAGTTGCACTTCTCTCGAAATCAAGTAAAATAACACGCGACTGGGTATAGCGCATGCGGTAAAACTCATGTACACTGTAATATTCTGTATTATCATCCGTATCTTTTGCACTAATGGTATATTCCTGAGTTACACTTAATGTATTTTCATTTGCCTCTTTTATTACGGGAACCGCCTTCTTCACAATCTTCGGATCTAATGTTCCCCATGTCAGCTGATCAAAATTAGAATGAATCGTGACATTGTTAAAACTACTGTTTGATGCGGTTTCATCCGGTTCCAAATAGGTCGTCAATTCACCTGCAGCATCCTTGTTCATGCATTTTTCATAGAATTCCTGTACGAATTCTAGGTATACATCTGTATTGACACCTGCCCTCTGTACAATTCTTGTATAGTAATACACCGGATCCGATTCTCCCTCAAGGGAGACGGAAAAAGTAAGCAGATATTCCTGATTCATAAGAATAGGCGGGTCTATCTGAAAGGAGGCTTCCTTTAAGTTGTCCTTATCTTCCAGGCCCTTTACCCTGGCGTTTCCCACCAGCTCCGAACCATCCGCAGACGTCACTTCATAACTGATATCTTTGATTTTTCTCCCATAAGGATTAATCTGCAAAGTCAGTTTCTTATCCGCTGTGAGTGGAGTGAGGCCTTCCCTCATAGTAGTCCCGTCCATCTTTTTCTTGTAACCAAACATACGGTTTGCCGGCGAATCACCCAGCTTAATGTAGGCAGTCGGCAGTGTTGATGTCTCAAAATCTCTTGTGTTTTTTTCTTTATCTCTATTAAAAAAATATGAAAATCCCGCCATAGATACGATAAAAATGGCCAGAAGTGCAATAAATCGAATAGCACCTTTCTTCATAGAACGTCTCCCTAAACTTTTATCAATAACCCCTGTATAAAAACAAATCATCAAATTCATGATTTTATGTCAACTATGTAATGAACCTATTATCTATTGTAATCGCTTTCTGTTCTTAGAGCAACAGAAAAATGAAAATTTAAGATTATTAAAGGTTTTGTAAAAGTTTCTTCGGAGTCAGCATCTGAAAACATATGAAAAGCACCATAAAGGATGCTTTTCTCACTGACTCCGATCAAAATGTTAATAATAGTAATAGTTGCGTTGTCTGCGATGTCTGCATCTTCTGGAAAACATTTCATTAAAAAGCAGTACACCAATCAAATCTCTCAGTTCCGAATCCTGCCGCTCTTCCACCGCTTTCATTTCGTCACAATTCTCATCCTTCTGTCTCTGGTATCTGTCCTCAATTTTTCTACAGAGATTTCCCATCATTAATTTGTCGGGATATTCATCAAACATTATACTTCCGTCATACTCCATCTGGTCACATTCCTCTTCCACTAATTTCTGAATCTCAGCGGACCTTCTGGAGTAGTAGGTCTTCATCTTCTGCAAATCCTTTTCATGTTCAAGTTCCTGTTCCATCCCGGCATATAGCGGATAAGTTGCATAAAAGGGCAGTGGTTTTTCTATATACATCCGCATACTCCAATCCTGGTATTACTTTACTATATGCGTAAGAATAAGCCTTTGTTCTGGAAACTCCTATTTTATCACTTGCCAAATCATAGAAAACATTATAGAATTATCCATATATGATACCAGGGTCAAAAGGCCTTGCGTTTCATGCTTACATGAAAAAGCATAACCTCGGGACCCGTAAAAACATGAAAAGTTTATACATAAAGGAGATTTACGGATGGACAGCATCATGAACATTCTGAACACATTATTCGGAAACTCACAATTTTTTACCGATTACATTAGCTCCTACACCTCTTATCTTGTCGTGGCAGCCATGATTTTTTCACTGCTCAACTGTTTTTTCGGTTATCGTTTAAGAAAATTCTGGAGTTGTATCTTTGGTCTGCTTTTAGGAATCGGAACCGGTATATCGCTTGCGGTCCACTTTAATCTTAACCCCGCAGCAGGTTTGGTTTCCGCTCTTGCAGGAGGATTGATTTTCACTGTCCTTTCCTTTCTGCTTTATCGTATCGGAATATTTTTTCTCTGCATAGGTATTGTGATATTCACCTTGTTCCAGTTTTTCCCGATGCCGACGTTCAGTGCAATCTGTGGTTTTGTAGTATTTGGAATTGCGATAGGATTTCTGGCTATTGTAAAGGAGCATGTTGTTGTAAGTATCATAACCGCAGTATACGGTGCCGTAGGTTCTGCCAAATCTATTCTTGAGATTTCAGGGTTCAACAGTTTCCCTCTCACCATTTTTCTAAGTATCGTACTGGCTGTTCTGGGACTGACGTTTCAGCTAAAGCCATGGAAAAGGAAGAGAAAAAGCAGAAAGAAAAAGCAAAAGATCAAGAAGCAGGCTCCCAGACCCGAGCCTTCGCATCAGCCAAAAACTCATGCCCGGCCCTCACAGTCTTCTGGCAGTGTTACAGATAAAACCAAAGTTATCGGTGACACGAAGCCCTATTATCCTTCGGACAATAGCAGATACAGATCTAACATCGCTGAGAATAACACTGATGAATCAGACCCAAAAGATAAATCCGAATTAAGTGACTCTGATTATACCGTAGATTTATCTGATGTTCGTTCCGAGATATCCAGAGAAATCCAGGATATCTACAATGAAGAGAGTAAAGATTAAGAAATCAAAAAAGTATGTCTGATACATTGCTGTATCCCAGACATACTCTTTTTTTATTACAGGTAAATATATCAGCCTTATTTATACAGGTATTGACGATTGTCCGGCAGACCGATACTGTTTTTATCAATCCACTGAAATCCTGAACTGATATAAGTATCTACAGGAAGATGTGCGGCCAGACGGGCAGCCGCTACCATAGACGCAAATCCCATTCCATATGGATTCTGGCATATCATTCCATATTCTTTTCCGTTTTTGACTGCTTCCTGCTGTGCTTCTCCGGAATCAAATCCAATCAGCTTTACCTTGTCATTATCTGCCTCTTCCATAGCATCCATCACCCCGACTGCCATATTTTCATTCGTACCAAAATAGCCGGATAACTCTGGATGATCCATTAATACTTTTGATACTATTTCTTTTACAGTCTTATCTTCACTCTCATAAGAAGTCTCGACTATTTTTATATCCGGATGATTATTCGTCATTTCCTCTGTAAATCCCTTAACACGGTCAATACTGCTCTGGGCCGTGGCCTGATGTGCCATAACGGCAACTTCACCGGAATTACCGACTACATCGCTCATCTTTTTTGCAGCTTCCACTCCCGCATTGTAATTGTTCGTTGCACACGCTGCCGCAATCAGATTGTTTTCTACACCTGAATCAATAATCACCACAGGTATCCCATTTTCCTGGGCTGTTTCCAGCTGTGCATTGCAAGACTGCATATCTACCGCCGAAAGACAGAGAATGGTAGGATTATCTGCCAGCACCGCATCTATAATGTTGATCTGTGAATCCACATCCGAGTTATTTGCAGGTCCCTCAAAAGTAAGACGAACCTTATCATTACCCGTATATCCTAACTCTTCATTTAATTTCTTAATGGCCATTTCGGACCCTTTTTTTACATTATTCCAGTAACTGGAATTCAACCCTTTTGCGACAACAGCGATATAAGTTCCTTTTTCCACAGGCAGATCTTTTATCGTTGTATAATCGGCTGTCAGTTCCTGTGAATTTGAAAGCGTAACCTTTATATCTTCTTCCGGCTCCTTTGTTGGTTTCACGGCCTCTGTTGGCTTGACAGTTTCTGTCGGAGTAGGAGCTGCTGTTACTGTCGGCTTCCCGGTCGGTGGTGCAGCCGCCTGCCCACCATCTTTTTTGTTTCCACATCCCGAAATAAAAACCGTTAGAAGAAGTGCTGTTGCTCCTATGCTTCGTAAATACTTCATTCCCTATATATACTCCTTTTCTGCTTTTTCTCTTTGACCCTATGATCATTCTTATTGTCTTTTCAGTTCCTCCAAAAAAGGACGGAAGATAACATTTTCCGGATTGATCTGAAATTTCAGTTCCTGATTTGTCACCGGATGAAAAAACTTTAGTTTATATGCACAAAGCGCCAGCTGTTCACCATCTATGTAATCCTCATTATATTTTCTATCGCCGCAAAGCGGCATATCTGCATGGGACATCTGAACCCGAATCTGATGATGGCGCCCTGTCTTCAAACTAATGGAAAGTAGTGCCCTTCCGCTTTGGTCATCACCTGTCAGCATCTGATAGCTGAGTATCGCTCTTTTTGCGCCAGGTGTATTTTTTGTTACAACCTCCGATTTATTACTGCTTTTTTTCTTTAATAAATAATCCCGAAGCGTTCCCTCTAATATTTTAGGTGCATTTTCAGCAACTGCAAGATAATCTTTTTTTATCTGATTTTTTACCATCTGATCATTCAGCTTTTTCGCCGAATCACGGTTCTTTGCGAACATAAGAATACCCTCTACCGGCTGATCCAGCCGATGAATCACAGCGAGATATGGAGTTCTTCTTTTTTCGGTATTTCCAATCGCAAGATAATTCAGCAACAGGTGTTCCAAATCCATTTTTCCGATGCCCACATGCTGTACCGGTGTCCCTGCATGTTTTCTGATCACCAGAATGTCTTCATCTTCCCACAATATATCATTCAAATCTAAGTCCATTTTTATCTACTCCTCAACCCCAATGATATAAGTATGGAACAACTCTTTCACTTTGTCAATAAAGTTCTTTACAACACAACGACAGCCGCCATACCAAAAGCATCGATACGACGGCTGTCTACTGATTTTCTTTATTCAATTTTTTTATACTACACTTTCTCAAACATTAAAATGTTCAGCATATACTTAAAGTTTCTTCCCTGCTTCGTATCTATTTACTTTGCCTTTCACCTATTTTTAAATGCTTAGAATATTTTTACAGTATCTATGTTGATAAGTAAGAGTTTCCATACAATATAATCGGGTTTATCATACTTCCAGCCAGGCAGTCCATATTCGATATCAGTATAAAACATTTCTTATCCAAACAAGAGAGATACATCTATTATCCACTCATATCCATACTTTCAATCTTTATGGCCGCTTGCTTCTTTTGAATTGTTTTTTTACACAAGCCAAAAACCTCTTCTTATCCTGGCATATATTCAATACAAGTGCCGACAGACTTCACATTTATCTTTTATTATTCCATTCAACCAGGGAAGCTATCTACCTATACGATAAAAGTTTTCTATCTGGAACTGCCCGGCAATGCCACTCTCGTATTGATTTCTAAAATCTATCTGGCCCAATGGAATCACCTCCTTAAAAGATCCGCTTTCTCCTTCACTTACGGTTACATCTCATATGA
The DNA here is from genome assembly GCA_002409525.1 of Eubacterium sp. UBA5416. GTDB lineage: Bacteria > Bacillota > Clostridia > Lachnospirales > Lachnospiraceae > Novisyntrophococcus. The sequence goes on from DHNM01000035.1 coordinate 8,912, forward strand.
CTTTCTCGTCATCATATTATTTATAAGGAATTTGAAAGGTTGCAAGTCATTTACTGTTTGCTTAACTGTATAATAACACTAATCCTTATGTTTGTCAACATATTTATTTGATTAATATTTATTATTTTTCTTTTACTATTGTATTTTTATATATTCTGAATATTCTGGATATTTTTTACTCATAGATAATTACACTTAAGCACATAAGAAAACAGCTATCATTCGGGACAGGACCCTTTTGATAACTGTTGACTTTAAAACTCCGGTATCAATCCATGTTTTTCATATATTTCATATAGCTCACGACCATCATTGCAATCTTAAAGGTCAAAGCATCGTCGAACACACGAATATCCAATCCTGTACTCCTCTCAAGTTTTTCAAGACGGTAAACTAAGGTATTTCGATGTACGTATAACTGACGCGATGTTTCAGAAACATTCAGATTGTTTTCAAAGAACTTATTGATAGTGGTCAGAGTTTCGTCATCGAAGGTATCCGGCAGATCCTCACCGAAAACTTCCGTCATAAACATTTCACAAAGGGGAATCGGAAGCTGATATATTAAACGCCCAATACCAAGTTTGCCATATGGTACAACATGCTTTTCTGAATAAAAAATTTTTCCTACTTCGAGAGCCATCTTTGCTTCTTTATAAGACTTTGATACATCTTTAATCTCTGATACCGGATTTCCATAAGATATACGAACCTGGGACATCGCTTCTGCATTCAGCATATCAACTAACATAAGAGCCGTCTGTTTTTGATCCTCATCAGTATCTGTATCTTTTAGCTCTTTGACAACAATGATACTGTGTTCCTCAACCTCAGTGACGAAATCTTTTGGATGAGAAGTAAATAGTGTTTTTACCGTCTCCATAGCGCCGGCATCTTTTTCATTTTTAGTCTCAATCATGTAAACCACTCTCCGGGCTTCTGTATCAATCCGAAGTTTCTTGGCACGATTATAGACATCAACCAAAAGCAGATTATCCAGCAAAAGATTCTGGATGAAGTTATTCTTATCCAGCCGTTCTTTATATGCTATGATCAGATTCTGGATCTCGCTTACGGCAACTTTCCCTATCATATATGCATCGTCGCTGCTTCCTTTTGCAACCAGAACATACTCCACATTCTGGTTATCATTGACTTTAAAAAAATGATAATTAGAAATCACCTGGCTGTCCGCCGCTGAATTTACAAAAGAATTAACGCCCTTAACATCCACTTCCGTTTCCGCAAATGTTGTGGCAACTATGCTTCCGTCGGGATTTAATACACTCAAATCAATTCTCGTAATATTTTTTAGTTCATCTATTGTTTTCTGTAAAACTTGACTTGTAATCAAAAAAGTCACATCCTTTCCTGCCATTTATCCTAACTTCTGTACTGGCTTTCGGTCAGATCTATTGGCATATACATAAATATAACGTATTTTTTTAAAAGAATCAACATAAAATAAAAAAAGCACCGCATATACTGACATGAATCAGCAATGCGGTGTTGTGAACTGCTGCCCTCTGCTTGGGCGCACAGTCTTAAGATATTCATTAGTTGGTAATTACAAGTTCTGTCTCTTTATCAAACAGATGTACTTTTTCCATATCCAGTGCAAACTTAACGCTGTCACCTGTTCTGGCTGTTGTACGAGGATCAACGCGTGCAGTCATCGGGAAACCTTCAAGATCAAAATACAGGTAAACCTCAGCACCAAGCAGCTCGTATACATTGATCTTTGCTTCTATTACACTGTCCTTTGAAACCTCTACCATCATCTGTGAATCGTTGACATTCTCAGGACGAACTCCCATAATAACTGTCTTTCCATCATATCCGCCGTCAATGACTGCCTTAGATTTGGAAGCCGGGATCTTCAGCTTGTGATCTCCGATCAGTGCATACACATCTTCGCCTTCTACTTTAATTTTCACATCAAGCATATTCATCTGCGGAGATCCGATAAATCCAGCAACAAAAGCGTTGCAGGGATCATTGTAAAGATTCTGAGGTGTATCAACCTGCTGAACCACACCGTCTTTCATAACTACGATTCTGGTACCAAGGGTCATAGCCTCTGTCTGATCATGAGTTACATAGATAATCGTAGCTTTCAGCCTCTCATGCAGTTTGGAAATCTCAGTACGCATCTGAACACGAAGTTTTGCATCCAGGTTTGACAGTGGCTCATCCATAAGGAAGACTTTAGGATCACGAACAATCGCACGCCCCATAGCAACACGCTGTCTCTGTCCACCGGAAAGAGCCTTCGGTTTACGGTCTAACAGTTTCTCCAGATCCAGAATCTTGGCAGCTTCAGTAACTTGTTTCTTAATCTGATCTTTTGGAACTTTTCTAAGTTTCAGTCCAAACGCCATATTGTCATACACGGTCATATGCGGATACAACGCGTAGTTCTGGAAAACCATGGCAATATCTCTGTCCTTGGGTTCCACATCGTTCATAACCTTGTCATCGATTTTTAAAGTTCCCTCTGAAATTTCCTCCAATCCTGCGATCATTCGAAGAGTCGTTGATTTACCGCATCCTGAAGGTCCTACAAAGATAATGAACTCCTGGTCGGCAATATCAAGATTGAAATCTTTGATTGCCTCAAACCCATTCGGATATTTCTTATAAATGTGCTCTAATGATAAGCTTGACATTTTCCTTTTCCTCCTAAAAAATTATTACAGGGTTTTGTGCCCTCTTTTATCTTCTGATCATAGTATACATAATTCCGTACTTTTACACCATGCCACTTTTACACAAACTTTGACAATGTCATTTGTCAAATCTGAATATCCTGTAACATTACCTCCCGAACATCAGACAGATTCACTAAATAATTTTATTATTCGTATACAGATTGACGAAAGCTTTTTTTTATTTGATTTTTTGCCTGTTTTTCGTTATACTTGAGACTAAGGCTTTTGAATAAATTACATATTTGAAGAATTTTTAGAAAAGAGGCAGGCAGGCTATGGGCGGTATTTTTAGTATTGACAGTAAATTTTCCCAGGTTATGAGCAGATTGTTTGATTTAATGATCCTGAATTTTATCTTTATTGTCATGTGCATTCCAATTGTAACGATCGGAGCTAATATCACAGCTATGTATTATGTGACAATAAAGATGGTGAGAAATGAAGATTCCTATGTCTTCAAAAGTTATTTCAGATCCTTTAAGGAAAACTTTAAACAGTCGACGATCATCTGGCTGATTATGCTGGTAATCGGTATATTCTTAGGTGCGGATATTTACCTGGTAAACAATGTAATGAAAGGCGCGATTACGAATATCAGATATGTATTTTACTTTTTAATCATGATTTTCGCATTTGTGTTCTTATATGTATTTCCGTCACAGAGCAGATTTTACAACACGATTAAACATACATTTTTAAACTCTTTATTATTTTCAATTCGTCATCTGCCCTATACGATTCTGATGCTGGCTATTATTATAGCACCACCTGTAATCTGCCTCTATGCATCCGGAAATGTATTTTCCTTCTATCTGATGTTTGTATTTCTTTTTGGATTTTCTGGTATAACATACATCAATTCAATCTTCTTTAATAAGATTTTTATGAATTATATGCCACCGGATGAAGATGTGGAACAATCCGAGGACGATGTCATCGCACATATGAGTGAAAATGATGGAGATTCAGAGTCTGATAAAAGTGAATAAGACAGAACCAAATTAGTCGGTCCTTAAGCAAAGGTGCCCGCAACAGCTGACACCAACTGTTGCGGGCACCTTCTTGCACATAATTATAAAACGACAGGCATAAAGTGTTATAAAGTATCAAAAAGCACCTGTGTACTGCTTCATTGATATTTCACTGTAAAGCCAATGAGTCCGTATACTTGTATAATAGGAGATTTTGAAATGGAAAAAATATTGGATGAACAATATTATGACCTTGTCATAAATAATTCTAACATTTCCCCGGAATTAAGTGCAAATATCACCCCTATCAATGAACGTGAATCCATATTACATATATATAAAGGCGATTCCACCGACATGTGTTCCGTTGGAAGATATCTATATCATAACTTTCCAACAATCTTTACTCCAACTTCCCTGATCAGCCTTACAAGATCCGGCGTACAGAGTATTCAATCCAATCCTTATCTGGCACTGTTCGGACAAGGAGTACTGGTCGGATTCATAGACACTGGTATTCTTTATCAGCATCCTGCCTTTCGAAACACTGACGGAACTACCCGGATTACCAGTATCTGGGATCAGACAATTCAGGACGGACCGCCTCCCTCGGGATTTAACTATGGTACTGAATATACCGCCGATAATATCAACATTGCCCTGGGGAGTAATGATCCTCTGTCTGTATTACCTTCCACCGACACGAATGGTCACGGTACGGCGACTGCAAGTATTACCGCAGGAAGTATCAATACAGAAAATTCATTCAGCGGTGTGGTGCCTGAATCTAATCTCGTTGTAGTTAAATTAAAAGAAGCCAAACAGAATCTTAAGGATCTGTTTCTTGTACCCGATACGGTTCTCTGTTATCAGGACTCTGACGTATTACTTGCAACCCAATATCTTCGCCAGACTGCAATCTCACTCAACCGTCCACTTGTCATCTGTATTGCGCTTGCAAGCTCTCAGAACGGACACGACGGCGAGGGATCTACCAGCTTTCTTCTAGACTATTATACACAGACTCCAAAAATCGGGGTGTCCTGTGCAGCTGGAAATGAAGGCAACAACCGGCGTCATTATTACAGCGATATCACTTCTGCGCCTTATCAGGATGAATTCGAACTCCAGGTAAGTGGAAATGACAGTATGTTCTCCATGGAAATCTGGCCGAACAGTCCGGCAACACTGACGATTGAAATCATTTCGCCCCTGGGCGAAACCACACAGATCATTTATCCGAGAATCAACAGCTGTACTCCCTTCACTTTTGCAAGATCACAAACTATTATCTGGGTAAACAATTATCTCCTGGAACAGGAATCAGGCAGTCAGTGCATACTGATTCGTCTTAGCAATCCAGATGAGGGTGTATGGAACTTCAGAGTCCAGAACATAAATGATGAGAATTTTTCCTTTCATTCCTGGCTTCCTTCAGGTGAATTGATCTCAAATGATACTTACTTTATTCAGTCCTCCCCGGACACCACAATCACCGTGCCGGGAAACGCAGAACATGTTCTGACTGTAACAGCTTACAACCAAAGCAATGACACGATTCTGCTGGAATCAAGCAGAGGGTATACCAGAACCGGAATCGTAAAACCAGACGTTGCCGCTCCCGGTTTCGAACTGACATGTGCGACACTACCCGGTGAATACGGCTCTTATACCGGAACAGGCGCTGCTGCAGCACATGCGGCCGGAATTATGGCTATGTTATTCGAATGGGGTATCATTCGGGGAAATTATACTCAAATTACGGGGAGTGATATCTCCAGCCTGCTAAAAAGATCGGCTGGAAGGAGTGATTCCGGAGTTTATCCGAACAATATCTGGGGATATGGAACTATAGACCTGCAAGGTCTGTTTGAAATGATAAGTTTTTGAGAGGAGTTCATCGCATGGAAAAGATTCTTGACGAGCAATATTATGATCTGGTCTTTAATAATATGTCCCTGCCTCCAGGCGCCCCGGACAGTGATATTACTCCAATGAACGAACGTGAATCCATTCTTCATTTATACGGAGGTGATACAGCCGACATGTGCATGATCGGAAGATATTTTTACTACAATTTTCCTTCCATCTATTCACTGGCATCACTGATCAGCCTTCAAAGATCGGGAATACAGAGTGTACAGCTGAATCCCAACCTGGCTCTGCTCGGACAGGGTGTATTGACGGGCATTATAGATACCGGCATCAATTATCAGCACCCTGCCTTTTTAAACAGGGACGGTACTTCCCGTATTGTCTCGATCTGGGATCAGACGATTCAAACCGGCCCGCCCCCCGATGGTTTTAACTACGGCACCGAATTTAACTCAAACAGTATAAATTATGCCTTGAGAAATGACAACCCGCTTAGTATTGTGCCAACTGTCGATGAGAACGGACACGGAACTGCGGTTGCAAGTATCATTGCCGGAAATGCCGACAATGTGAATGACTTCAGTGGGGTTGTCCCGGACTCTGGCCTTGTCGTCGTCAAGTTAAAGGAAGCAAAACAGAACATCAGACAATTATTTATGGTTCCGGAAAATGTCACCTGTTATCAGGAAACAGATTTAATTCTCGGAATCCGATATCTGACAGAAGTTTCAGATTATTTAAACCGTCCTATATCCATCTGTTTTGCAATGGGAAATTCTCTGAACGGGCATGACGGTGAAGGTTCCATGAGCACCTATCTCGATTATCTGGTACAAAATCCATGGATAGGGGTATCCTGTGCGGCCGGAAATGAGGGGAACGCAAGGCGTCATTACTATGGCAACATAACTGATGCTCCTTATTCTGAAGAATTTGAACTGCGGGTCGGCAGCGAAGACCATATGTTTTCCATGGAGATATGGCCGAATATTCCTGCAACTCTGACTGTTGAGGTTGTCTCTCCCACCGGAGAGACAACACAGATCAATTATCCCAGAGTACAGGAATGCGTCCCCTACAGTTTTACAAGATCCTCCAGCCAGCTGTGGATCAACAATATTCTCATGGAACAGGAGAGCGGAAACCAGTGTATACTCATCCGCATACAAAATCCAATAGAAGGAGTATGGATTTTCCGGATTCAAAATATCAATAATGAGGATTTTTCCTATCACGCATGGCTGCCCTCAGGAAATCTGATCTCGGATAACACTTATTTTCTACAATCTTCACCCGATACAACGGTTACCTCCCCCGGTAATGCAAGACACATTATGACTGTGACGGCATATAATCAGAACAGCGACAGCATTCTGATTGAATCAGGAAGAGGCTACACCAGAACCGGCCGGGATAAACCGACGATTGCCGCACCTGGTTTTGAGCTCACCTGTGCAGATCTTATCGGAGGATACACCTCCTACACCGGAACAGGAGTGGCTGCTGCTCAGGTATCCGGAATCGTAGCTATGATGTTAGAATGGGCAGTGGTCAGAGGAAACTATTCCCAAATCACCGGAAACGATATCACCGACATGCTTCAGCGTACCGCACAACGTAATGAATCTATGGAATATCCGAACAGGATCTGGGGCTATGGAATGATTGATATCAACAACCTGTTTTCCACACTCTCTTTATAATGGCACCTGCAGACTCACTTATCATTTTTTATTTCGTCAAATGTCAGCGTGACTTTAAAAAGATCACCATCCAGATAAATGTTAAAAGTACCATGCAAAAGGCGGGTCAGATTCGAGGCGATGGATAAACCCAGTCCACTGCCTTCCGTCTTTCGCGATACATCCCCCCTGATAAATCGTTCCGTCAGTTCATCTGCCTTAAAGTTCAGCGGACTTTCAGAAATATTTTTCATGGAGAATATAATCTTCTTCTCTTTTCTCTTCGTTTCCACATATACTCTGGTACCCGGCATCGCATATTTTACCACATTGCTGTACAGATTTTCCAGAACTCTCCATATATGGCGGCTGTCAGCCGATATACATAAATCATCTCTGGTAAGTGTCGGTATCACAGTCAGATTGCGTTCACTAAACTTTTCATCGAATTCCCCGTTCATCTGCTGTACCAGCTCGTTAAGATTGATCGTAATAAATTCAAGTCTGACATTACCGGAACTCACTTTGGATGCCTCAACCAGATCTTCTGTCAATTGTTTCAATCTCCAGGATTTTGAGTCAAGAATATCAATATAACCTTTTATCTTTGGATCCTGGAAGTTCTCTCTCTTTAACAGATCGACATAATTAATGATTGATGTCAGTGGAGTTTTTATATCATGCGAGACATTTGTAATCAGATCTGCCTTCAGACGCTCACTCTTTAACTTATCCTGTACCGCAGCTGAAAGTCCGTTCCCTACATGATTGACTGTCTCCGCAAATTTAAGATTATCTCCACTTAAATTTGTCATGTCCACTTTATACTCTAGATCTCCTGATCCGATTTTCTCCAGGCCCTCTGCGATCTGCAGCCTCTCAGCCGATTTTTTCATGAGATAAAGCAGTACAATAGCATCCAGCAGCATGCAAAACAGGAACAACGACCAGGAACGTGTAACAATCAGGATGGCATTCACCGCAATAAATGTGACAAATATGAAGATCAGCCTTGTGGAAGTTTTTCCTTTTTTGTAAAGATCTTTCCCAAAATCCGTGATTTTTCTGACCAGGCTTCTTTCCCATAGATTATGACCCTTGATTCTACGCACAATGCTCGAATAAATCAGAATAAATATCACATAGCATACCACTGCGAGCAGTGCACACAAGATATATACCCAGACTGAACGATCATACTGTGCCATCTGGTCGATGAGAAGAGCCGGACCCATGACCAGGCCAGCCATGCCAAAGGCTCCGATGATCAGTCCGACCTCCGTTGGAATTCTGTCCTGCCAATACAGTCGAATCTCGTGATCATAAGGATTTCTCCCCATCTGAAGAGTCCCAATCACAATTAAGATAACCCATAGAAATGCTGACACTATCCCCAGTATAAGAAACACCTGTGCATACGGCATATAGCTGTCTAAAGCTTTTGCCGTCTGATACAGTTCATCGTGTTCCGGAAATTCCTTATTCATCCCCAGATACACCGTTTCATCCGTATCCAGGACAGGGTTCTCCGAGAGACTGTGACTTAGAAAATCACCGGCATCGTTGTCCGGATATTCTTTTCCCTGTTTCACGATAATACCCTGTTGTCTGTTGTAACGTATATATTCGTCTTTTCCGGGATCAATTTTCGAAACATCCTTCAGTTCTTTCCAGTCTTCAACATTTGTATAGACATGCCCGTTGCCACTCCTTAAATAGAATCTGAAATTTGAATTATTGTAGGATGATGTACTCTCCAACTCATTCAGTGTGTCCGTATAAAGGTCCATGGATGTAGAAAGTGTACTATAAAGTTCCTGCAGCGAGACTGTTTCTCTGTTTTTCGCAGCATACTCCGCCAGTGTCTCCCCTGCCATCGTCTTCTGTCCTTCTTTTTCCTCCAACGCCTTTCCTTTCGTAAACATGTTGATAAATTCATCGGAAAATGAATCAATATCTTCACCTGACAGTTCCTCGATTTTCTTTATCGCAGCTTTTGTTTCCGCTGACTCAGAATTAATACCGTATAAATCATCATTATATGTCCATGAAAGTTCATTTAATTTCTCCGCAGTCCCGGCCTTATTCAGCTTTTGAATCTGTCCCAGTGTATATGACGTCTCCGGATTGAAACTCTTTTCATCCGGCATCTGAGCACGGGCTTCCCAGATTTCATCATGCATAATATCGATCACCATATCCTGGTCTATTTTCCCGTCTTTTTCAAAACGCTCAGACAGGCGACTTATGTTCCCTACCCTCGCCAGATATTCGTCCATCCTCTCCCCGGCCGTCCTGGTCTCGTAAAAATGCTTCTCAGACCCTATATCATTTGGAGTCCATCCACTATGCAGCAGCAGAAGTATAACTGCGGCTGATAGAGCAAATACAAAGATACACAACACCTGTAAAACAACAACAACTATCTTGGCGGGAATTCCGAAGAATCCGTTTTGCCCCCTGGTTTTTTCTGTATTCGTTTCTCGCATAAAAGCTCCCTTCTATCGTTTCTCGATCTTATATCCGACTCCCCACACAACTTTAAGATAGCGGGGTTCCTTCGGATTGATTTCGATTTTCTCACGGATATGACGGATGTGGACCGCAACTGTGTTATCCGCACCGATTGGCTCCTCGTTCCAAATCTGTTCATAAATCTGCTCAATAGAGAAAACGCGGCCGGGATTTTTGACCAGCAGTAAAAGAATATTATATTCAATAGGCGTTAGTTTTACATCCTCCCCGTCCACACTGACCTGTTTTAGATCATCGTTGATTACAATTCCGCCTGCCTGGTAAACATTCTCATCCTCTTCCACTGCGATATTTCCCAGTTTCGTATAACGCCGCAGGTGCGATTTCACCCTTGCAACAAGCTCCAGCGGATTAAAGGGCTTCGTAATATAGTCATCTGCACCGATATTCAGTCCGAGAATCTTATCCACATCCTCTGATTTTGCAGACAGAATGATAATCGGAATCGAGCTTTTTTCGCGTACTTTTAAAGTGGCATGTATTCCATCCATCTTCGGCATCATGACATCAATGATGAGAAGATGTACATCCTCCTTCTTCAGTATCTGTACCGCGGAAATTCCATCATAAGCTTTCAGAACATGATATCCCTCCTGGCTCAGGTAAATCTCTATTGCATCCACGATTTCTTTATCGTCATCACATACAAGTATATTCATCTTATCTTCACCTCATTTAGTTTTATGATACCAGGGTCAAAAGGCCTTGCGTTTCATGCTTGCATGAAAAAGCATGGCTTTGGGACCCGTAAAACATGAGAATGCAGCCCGATTAGGGCGGAATTCGAATGTTTTAGAATTGTGGGAGCACGTAGTGCGAAACAATTCGTGTATCATAAGGGATCAAATTTCTTTTGACCTCTACATTGTTTTATGATTCTATGGATTGCTCTGCATTTCATGCTTACTCAATCCTACAAACATGAGTATAGCTTAAAACCACTCGTTGTACCAGATAAGGATATCAGAGATTTCTTTACATTTTCCTCGGAAATGTATTAAGATTTCGTGAAGGTGTAACAGCCGGGGTTTCAAAATACTGCTTTTCATGCTAATATTAAAAAACAGGGTCTCAAAATCCGCAGCAACTACAGAAAGGATATAACAACATGTTTCGAATATGGGGAAAGATTATAAAAGACAATAAGATGAAAAAAGATCAGACAATCTGCAATGATACAGATGACACGAGAACTCATAAAGTATTGAATGCTGTCTATGAGATGTGTGATAATTGGGACTTAAGTAAGCCGATCTGGCTTGACAGTAATATTTCAGATTTTCAAAAGTTATCCAAAACCAGATTTGGCCAGGATCAGTTTATCGAGAAGATTGATTTTGACTACCTGGAAATTCAGGTAATAGAAGAGTAGAAATATAAGGAAACACAGAATACACAGATTGCTGCGTACACGTGAGCGCGCAATCTCGTAAATATTAGGTAAAAGGGCTGCCGCCTTAAGTACAGCAGCCCCGCTTATGAATCTAACGCGTTATCAAAGCCTTTTTTGCAGTTCTTTTCGTTCCTTTTCATACCCCGGTTTGCCGAGAAGAGCGAACATATTCTTTTTGTAGCTTTCTACACCGGGCTGATTGAATGGATTCACACCGGATATATAGCCACTGACACCACATGCAAACTCGAAGAAATAAAAGAGTTGTCCCAGATAAAACTCGTTCTGCTCCGGAATATCAATTCTCAGGTTCGGTACGTTTCCGTCTGTATGAGCCAGAATGGTTCCATTCATGGCACTCTTATTGACAAAGTCTACGGTCTTTCCGGCCAGATAATTGAGTCCGTCCAGATCTACGGGTTCTTCTTTCAACTCCAATGAAACTTTAGACTGCTCAATATTTAACACTGTTTCAAACATAATTCTGGAACCGTCCTGAATGAACTGTCCCATGGAGTGGAGATCTGTAGTCAAATCTACAGATGCAGGGAAGATGCCTTTCTGATCTTTTCCCTCGCTCTCACCAAAGAGCTGTTTCCACCATTCAGCCAGATAATGGAGACTCGGTTCATAATTAGCCAGTATCTCCACAGATTTACCCTTTCTATGAAGGATATTGCGGACTGCCGCATATTTCAATACATCATTTTCTTCATAGGGCAGCTCAAGTGCCATCTTTCGTTCACTTGCTGCCCCCGCCATCAATTGATCTATATTGGCACCACTTACTGCAATCGGAAGCAGACCTACTGCGGTCAGCACGGAGAATCGTCCCCCAACGTCATCCGGAACTACAAAAGTCTCATAACCTTCTTCGTCGGATAAACTTTTTAATGCTCCCTTTGCCTTGTCTGTGGTGGCATATATTCTTTTTGCTGCTTCTTCTCTCCCATATTTTTTCTCCAGAATTTCTTTAAAAATACGGAAAGAGATTGCCGGTTCTGTTGTAGTACCGGATTTTGAAATGATATTTACAGAAAAATCTCTATCTCTGACCACATCAATCAGCCCCTGAATATAACTGCTGCTGATGCTGTTACCCACATAGTAGATTTCAGGAGTTCCCCGCTGCTCTTTGGTTATATTGTTATAGAATCCATGTCTCAAAAAATCCACTGCCGCCCTGGCTCCGAGATAAGAGCCACCGATTCCTATAACAAGCAGCACATCGGAATCCTCCTGGATTTTTTTCGCCGACTTTTTGATACGGGCAAATTCCTGTTTGTCATAATTCACCGGAAGGTCAATCCAGCCAAGGAAGTCATTTCCCTGTCCGCTTTTCGATGTCAGAACTTCTTTTGCACTGGTTGTAATCTGTTCAAATGATACAGATTCCTCATCGCGGATAAACTTTGCTGCCTTAGAATAATCAAACTTACACTTGCTTTCCATGTTCTGTATCTCCTTTATATGTGGATTTAAAATATCAAGCTAATATAAGTTTAGTTTATCAAACTCAGGCCTTCCAGTCAAGACAGATCATTGCCCTATATCAGTTCATATATTCGCGGATCACCTCCCGAAACAGCTTCTCCTCTTCGGGAGTCAGCACTCCTGCAAACCTGCTGTCTGATGCGGCAGCCTCACGGATTCCCTTTTCAATCTGTGTAATCTGTTCCTCCGTATTGGCATTTGACTGTTCCTGGCGTTTTTCTTTCTTTTTCTTGATATTTTCCCGTTCCTGCAATGTAACTGGGAAGGCCTCCGGCTGGGCTCTTTCTCGTGCCCGGCCTCTGATATTTTCAAAATAATTTCTCCAGCTGTCAACCAGAAGATCTTCTTTATCCGGTTGATTCTGGCAGAATTTTATCATCAAAATCCCGCATGCTATGGCTCCCGCAAGCAGCCCATGCCGCCATAAGACATAAGTTTCATAATGATACTGCATCACCGTGTATCCGGCCAGCGCAAACAACAGGCCGCAGATACATAACGAAATATTGACCCATTGTTGCAGACGTCCGACACGGGTCCCTGCCTGCCTGGCATCAGTTAGTTTTACACGAATATAAGAATCTGGATCTTCAAGAGGCTTATTCTTACTTTCTTCCAGAATACTGCTTGTCCACTTACTTTTTGGCTTATCCTTTCTTTTCAGATCACCAAGTGCCTTATTGTAAAAATGATTACTCCAGAACAGACACCATACTCCCACAATGCCTGCCGCTATCATACCGTA
>DHNM01000004.1 GCA_002409525.1 Eubacterium sp. UBA5416
CTTGAAAAAACCAGATATATGATTATAATAGAATATAGGAACAGAATATAATGGATACGTGGTAAGAGAGGAAGTGAAGCCGGGCCCCTTGATCATTAATCCAGATTTTTTTATTACATATCATACTTATTTAGGCGATTCGCCAATTCGATTTTTCTGATAGGATATCAAAGTATCATCTAAAATTTTCCAGAAAAAACTCATTTTTAAAATAAACCATGTATCTGTTACCTTCGTTCTTGGAATTTACTGAATGACAAGGCGCATGTATGCAATTCTTTATATATCATGGAACATGCGCCAAAGCAGGGAGAAGGTGTATGAGAAGGTGAACTATGCATTTAAAACAACTGATTTGAGAGCCGAACTTAAAAAGTTACAGCATAATGACATTTCACTTTATCTTATGGGGGATGAAAGCAGTCCGGAGGAGATTGCATATGCCTGCGCGGTAGAAGAACACGGCACGTATATGCGGGATTATATAGAAGAGAAAGGAGAGATCAGACAGATTGATTTTATCTATGTAAAGGAATGAAATAAAAAACCGACAGTGGAGATAGATGTAAGGGTCCCTTGCGCATAATGCCACTGTCGATTTTTGTCGTCTTGTACAAATTACCACTTGCTCAAAAGTAGCGGTTCTTGTATACTGGGTATATGATATCAGAGCAAATTTTGAATGTCTGCAGAATTGCAAGGCAATACAGAGCAATGGTATCATAGTTTGCAGGATTGAGGAGCAAGAGAGGAAATCATTTATGAAAAAAAGAATAACGCCGGTTTTGATCGTAATCGGCTTAATTCTGGCAGTGTTAATTGTGGGTGTGGCAAGCTTTATTATCAGCCGCTATACTCCTACCAGTAAATTAGCAGATCTAAACACCTATTATGGACTTGAAGACGAGAAACAGGCGGCTTTGATTATAAATAATACAGTCTCTGATTCTGTCGGACTTTACCGCGATGGAGAAGTATATATGAGTTATGATGAGGTTGAAAGCCTCCTGGATACAAACTTTTACCTGGATGAGGTAAATCAGCAGATGCTGTTGACAGATCCTTCGGGAATTCGTGCGCTCTCCTCTTCGGATGTCACAGAAAAAGGTGCACCGGCGCTGATTAAAGAAGGAGATACATATTATCTGGCTGTTAATTATATCAAAGAGTATACAGACATGGATGTCAGGATATATGAGAAGCCCGCAAGGGCCGTAATCCGCACCAAATGGTCGGGACTGGAACAGGTGACAGTCACAAAGGATACTGCTGTGAGAGAAAAAGGCGGTATCAGAAGCAGTATTCTTGATAAAGTGCCGGAGGGTGAAAAACTCATCTGTCTGGAGGTACTTGATCACTGGACGAAAGTGTGTACAGAGAAAGGGCTCATCGGATATATTGAGAATAAGACGATCTCAGATCCCGAGAAAGTGAAAGATCACACTGCAGACACAAGCGGAGAATTTCCGTCGATTACAAAAGACTATAAACTGAACCTGGGATTCCATCAGGTGACATCTCAGGATGCAAATCAGACACTGCAGGCGACTGTCTCCCAGACATCAGGGCTTACTGCGATATCGCCCACCTGGTTTTCAGTTTGGGACAATGAAGGGACACTCTCTTCACTTGCGAGCAGAGACTATGTAGATCAGGCCCATCAGATGGGAATAGAAGTCTGGGGGCTGATTGATAATTTCAATGAGAGCGTATCAACAACAGATGTGTTAAAGGACTCAGGAAAGAGGGGAAGAATCATAGGCCAGCTGATGGACGCGGCCGACGCCAGTGGCATGGACGGGATAAATGTAGATTTCGAGCAGCTTTCCAAGGATAGTATCCCGCATTTCCTGCAGTTTTTAAGGGAGCTTACGCTTGAAGCCCATCAGAGAAATCTTGTGGTTTCGGTTGATAATCCGGTTCCACAGAATTATAATAAATATTACAAGCGTGGGACACAGGGGAAAATTGTGGACTATGTGGTTATCATGGGTTATGATGAACATTTCTCAGGAGATGAAAAAGCCGGATCTGTATCATCACTCCCGTTTGTGGAGAATGGCATAAAACATACACTGGCCGAGGTCCCGGCGAACAAGGTGATTAATGCGATACCGTTCTATACCAGGGTCTGGACTGAGACATTCGGTCAGGATCTTCCAAGTAGTGAGATACTTGGCATGGACGGAGCGGACCGGTATATGCAGGAACATCAGATGACTAAGAAATGGGATGATAAGTCAGGACAAAATGTAGCTATTTCTGAAGATGATTCAGCCAGATATACGATTTGGGTGGAAGACGAACAGTCTATAGAGGAAAAAATGAAGGCAATTCAAAAGTATGGACTTGCCGGTGTCGCCGAATGGCGGCTTGGTATGGAGCGAAATACAGTGTGGGATATCATTAACAGATACAACAGCTGATACAAAGCTTAAATTTGCTTGAAAAATACATAAGGAGGAATATAAATCATGGATAAAAACGGAGATTTATTTAAAACCACATTAATGGGGGGTTACGATAAAGCAGATGTTGCGGAAGGCATCACGAAGATAAAGGATGAGGCGTATACCGAGAAAACACGGCTTTTGGCTTCCATTAAAGAGAAAGAGAAAAATATAAAGGAACTGACGGGCAAACTTGATGAGGCTAAACAGGAGAGTGAATCGCTGCATCGCGATATTAAGGAAAAGTACCAGTCCTATATTGATAATTATGATACGATAGGAAAGCTTGTCTATGATGCGCAGATCAAATCTCAAAACATTATAAAAGACGCAGAAGAGAAGAGCAGTCAGATGCTGGAACAGTCTCACGAAGCGGCAAATCAATATCTGGAAACCTTCCAGAAGGAAGTTGATGACAAAGTTGCAGAGGGAGAAAAGCAGTATCAGGCAGTACAAGAAGAGCTCAATGAGATGGTAGGACTCATGAATCAGGTACAGCGGCGCTTTATGGAAGCCTGTAAATCCGTTAATCAGATTGTCAGCACACAGTCAGAGCCTGTGTCTGATCTGAAAACCAGGGTTGACGAATTGGACGATATCGATGATATCATCGATGACGACGATACTGATGACAGTGAGTCAGATCATCGTGCATCCTCGGAAAAGAATAAAGCCGCGGATACCGGGAAGAAGGACAAAATCGACAAAAATGACAAAAACAACAAAAACAACAAAAACGACAAAAACGACACCACAAAGAAGAAAGGCGGCAGTAACTCCGGAGATAATTCTAAGAAACGCCGCAAAAAATAAAGTATGATCAATTCTACTTAAAAGAACTCTCTTGGCATAGATTATTAAAAAGATGTCAGGGGGGATTTTTTTGCCGTGAAGAAATCATGGATGGAACTTGTTATGGCATTATTGCTGATTGCCGGTGCCTATCAGATTTCAAAAGAGGGTGCACGCGTTGTCAGCCAGCGTAAAGCCGATCAGGCTGTAGTTGTCTTAGATGCGGGGCATGGCGGCTCTGATCCGGGAAAAATCGGAGTGAACGGTGAAAAGGAAAAGGACATTAATCTGCAGATCACCCTGCTCCTTAAGAAAAAACTGGAGAAAAAGAAAGTTTATGTAATCCTTACGAGGAATTCAGATGAAGGATTATATGATTCCGGGAGCAAGAATAAAAAGGTGCAGGATTTACAAAACCGTGTTGATCTGATCCATGCGAAAAAACCAGATTGTGTGGTGAGTGTCCATCAGAACAGTTATACGTCACCGGAGGTTAAAGGGGCACAGGTTTTCTACTTCACACATTCTGCAGAAGGAAAGAAACTGGCCGAAGGTCTTCAGAATTCTCTCGTAGAAGATGTGGATCCTGAAAATCACCGATTGGCAAAGGGCAATACCAGTTATTATCTGCTGAAGAAAACAGATGCCCCTGCTGCAATCGTGGAATGCGGCTTTCTTAGTAATCCTGATGAGGCAAAACTGCTAAAGTCGAAAGATTATCAGAACAAGCTTGCAGATTCTATATGCAGAGGAATCCTGGAATATATAAAAACTGACAAAAAATCCGGGAAATCACAAAAAACTATCACCTGAATCTGGGTCTTTTCATTTAGAAATGAACATGGTATAATGTCTTAAGAAAAAAATGACTCACAGCTAGAAAGAAGAGTACTGATGAATGCAGAAATTGCTAGGATGACAGAGGATCAGCTGGATATACCGGCGCTTGACAAGGCGGGAGAGATTCTTAAAAATGGAGGCCTGGTTGCATTTCCCACGGAGACCGTATACGGACTGGGTGGAAATGCACTGGATCCGTCCGCTTCTAAAAAGATTTATGCGGCGAAGGGAAGACCATCGGATAATCCGCTGATTGTTCATATCGCAGATATGGAACATCTGGAGAAGATTGTTTCTGAGGTCCCTCCGAAAGCGAGGCTTCTGGCAGAGAAGTACTGGCCCGGTCCACTTACGATGATATTTAATAAGGCGGGCTGTGTACCTCTTGAGACAACAGGGGGATTAAAAAGTGTTGCGGTAAGAATGCCGGTCAACCGGATCGCGAGGGAACTGATCAGACGTTCCGGTGGATATATTGCGGCTCCAAGTGCCAACACTTCCGGCCGTCCGAGTCCGACTCTGGCGTGTCATGTGATCGACGATTTGTCAGAGACCATCGATATGGTTATAGACGGAGGATTGACAGATATAGGTCTGGAATCCACGATTGTGGATTTTACGGTTGATATTCCGACGATTCTGCGTCCGGGTTATATTAATCGGAAGATGCTGGAGGAAGTGTTAGGTGAGGTCTGCGTAGATCCGGGAATTCTTTCACCCGACAGCAGAGTAAGGCCAAAAGCTCCGGGGATGAGATATAAGCATTATGCTCCAAAGGGCGATCTGACTATCATAGAAGGACCCGAAGACAAAGTGGCGGACCAGATCAATACCCTCGTCGCAAAAGCCCTACAGGACCGGAAAAAGGTTGGTGTGATCTGCACAGAAGAGACGAG
This sequence comes from Eubacterium sp. UBA5416, assembly GCA_002409525.1. GTDB lineage: Bacteria > Bacillota > Clostridia > Lachnospirales > Lachnospiraceae > Novisyntrophococcus. The sequence goes on from DHNM01000004.1 coordinate 4,979, forward strand.
GCAGAGATATCCGGCCGGGGATGTAAAGTGTATCGGAACCCGTTCGAGTGAGGAGACGATTGCCCTGCATCTGTATCAGATTTTAAGAGAGTTTGACGATGACAGTGTAGAGTATATATACTCCGAGGCGTTTGATACCCCGCGAATGGGACAGGCTATTATGAATCGTCTGCTTAAGGCGGCGGGGCACAAAATTATTAAGGTGTAGTTGAGGTGACGTTGATTGAAGCAATATGACAAGTTAATATTTGTGGATTCCGACGATACCACACGGGCTCCCATGGCCAAGGCGATTATGAAGAGCAAGGTTTTGATGGGAAAACTTGAGATCCTCTCCAGAGGACTGATAGTCTTGTTTCCGGAACCCATGAATCAGAAAGCAGAGGCTGTGCTTATCAGCAATGGCTATAATACAAAAGATCACGCGGCAGTTGTACTCACACAGGAAGATATTGATGACAGAGTGCTGATGCTCACAATGGAAGATGCCCAGAAGGATAAGATCTGGGGGAATTATGAGCATGTTTCGAATGTCTATACGATAGCGGAATTTGCCGGGGAGTGCGAGGACGTCAGGACGCTTTATGGTGAGCCGCTGGCATCCTATGGAGAATGTTACGAAAATCTCGAAAGCCTGATTTCCGAGATTGTGATACAATTAAACGAGGAGGAAATGCAAAAATGATAGCACTTGGATGTGATCATGGTGGTTTTGAACTGATGCAGGAAGTGAAGAAGTATCTGGATGAGAAAAAGCTGGAGTATAAAGATTTCGGCTGTTATGGTACCGAATCGGTTGATTATCCGGATTATGCGAAAAAAGCGTCACATGCAATTGTCTGTGGTGAATGCGATAAGGGAATATTGATCTGTGGAACCGGTATTGGAGTCTCCATTACGGCCAACAGGATTCCGGGAATCCGTGCGGCACTCTGCACGGATTGTTATTGTGCAGAATTGACAAGGTTACACAACGATGCCAATGTACTGGCCATGGGCGGACGTGTGGTCGGATTCGGTCTCGCGGTAAAGATTGTTGATACATTCCTGAATACACCGTTTTCAGATGAAGAACGCCACAAGAGAAGAATTGGAAAAATCGAGAATAAATAGGTATAATCAGGGAAATCTGGCAGATACTGTAGTATGATAAGAAATACATAAGTTAAAAGGAGAAATTAAAAAATGGCAAAAATCGTAGTGATGGATCACCCTTTAATTCAGCATAAGATCGGAATTATCCGGAGAAGTGAGACAAGCTCTAAAGAGTTCCGGGAAATGATTGGCGAGATAGCGATGCTGATGTCGTTTGAGGCGACCAGAGAATTACCATTAGTAGATATAAATATTGAAACTCCAATAGGAAAAACCACAGCAAAAGAACTTGCCGGAAAGAAAATGGCGGTAGTTCCCATTCTGCGTGCAGGTCTCGGTATGGTAGAGGGTATGCTGGCTATGATCCCGGCTGCCAAGGTTGGACATATTGGTTTATATCGGGATCCGGAGACACTGGATCCGGTGGAATACTACTGTAAGCTTCCGTCCGACATCGCAAGCCGTGAGGTATATGTGATCGATCCGATGCTTGCAACAGGAGGATCGGCTACAGCGGCAATCTCTATGCTGAAAGAGAAAGGCGCGAAGAAGATTCACTTTATGTGCATCATCGCTGCTCCGGAAGGCGTTAAGAGACTGCAGAAAGAACAGCCGGATGTCGATATTTATATCGGCGCGCTCGATGAAAAGCTAAACGATCACGGCTATATTGTACCGGGTCTTGGAGATGCAGGCGATCGAATCTTTGGCACCAAGTAAAGAAATCGTGTCTGGGAGGTTTTTATGAGTGAAAAAAGAAAAGATTATATCTCATGGGACGAATACTTTATGGCAGTCGCGAAGCTTGCGGGTATGCGCTCGAAGGATCCGCACTCACAGGTAGGCGCCTGCATTGTCAGTCCGGACAATAAGATCCTTTCTATGGGATACAACGGGCTGCCGACAGGCTGTTCCGACGATGAGTTTCCGTGGGGAAGGGATGACGGTGATCCGCTCAGGAGTAAGTATTACTATGTAACTCACAGTGAATTAAATGCCATCTTAAATTACCGGGGCGGAAGCCTGGAGGGGGCGAAGATGTATGTATCTCTTTTTCCCTGTAATGAATGCGCCAAGGCAATCATCCAGTCCGGGATTAAGACTGTGATCTATGGCTGTGACAAGTATGACAGGACACCCGAAGTCGTAGCTTCTAAGATGATGTTTCAGGCCGCGGGAGTAAGCTTCCGACAATACGAGCCGACGAACAGAAAGATTACGATTACAGTTTAACTCATTTGGTTTCGATGGTTTTATAAGAATAAGCACTATCAGAAGATTTTTACTGACTCTGATAGTGCTTTTTTCGACTGCTTTCAAGTTACAATTACCGGGCCGGCAGGAAAGCGCTTTTAGTAGGCACGTCCCCAGTATACCATCTTTTTTGCGGGCTTTCCGCAGCAGACACAGGTTTCACTGAGGTGTTCCTGGTCGAATGGAATACAGCGGCTGGTGGCTCCGGTATCTTCTCTGATCTTGTCTTCGCATGCCTGGTCTCCACACCACATTGCACGGACAAAGCCCGGCTTACGCTCGATTGTAGTCTGGAATTCCGGATAGCTCTCTGCATCATAAATATGAGAGTTGAGATGCTCTAATGCTCTGTTGTACATATCATTTTGAATGGTATCCAGAAGTTCTCCCGCCTTTTTTGGAATCTCATCGAAGGAAACTATAGTTTTTTCTCTGGTGTCACGGCGTACTAAGACAGCCTGGTTCTTCTCAATATCTTTCGGTCCAAGTTCGATACGCAGTGGAACACCGCGCATTTCCTGTTCGGAGAATTTCCATCCCGGACTCTTGTCGGAGTCGTCAACTTTCACACGAATGCCTGCTTCTTTGAGTACACTCTCTACTTTACGGGATTTTTCCATCACGCCCTCAGCGTCCTGACGGATTGGAATAACCATAACCTGGGTCGGAGCGATTCTCGGCGGAAGTTTTAATCCGCTGTTGTCGCCGTGAACCATGATGACAGCACCGATGATACGGGTTGACAGTCCAAAAGATGTCTGATGTACATACTGTAGTTTGTTTTCTTTATCTGTATACTGAATGTCATATGCACGCGCGAAGCCGTCTCCGAAGTAGTGACTGGTTGCAGACTGAAGGGCCTGTCCGTCGTGCATCATAGCTTCAATGGTATAAGTGGACTTGGCACCGGAGAACTTTTCTTTCTCAGTCTTCTGACCCTTGATCACAGGAATCGCAAGTATCTGTTCGCAGAAATCAGCATAGATATTTAACATCTGAATGGTTCTTGCCTTAGCTTCTTCCGCGGTAGCATGAGCCGAGTGACCTTCCTGCCATAAAAATTCTCTGGAACGGAGAAATGGTCTCGTTGTCTTTTCCCAGCGCACAACCGAGCACCACTGATTGTATACCATCGGAAGATCTCTGTGTGAATGTATTTCTTTTGAATAAAAATCACAGAATAACGTCTCCGAAGTAGGTCTCACGCATAAACGCTCCTGAAGCGGTTCCAGACCGCCCTGTGTTACCCAGGCAACTTCCGGCGCGAATCCCTCCACATGATCCTTCTCTTTTTCGAGAAGACTTTCCGGGATGAAGATAGGCAGATATACATTCTCCACGCCGGTTTCTTTAAAACGACGGTCAACTTCATGCTGAATATTTTCCCAGAGTGCATAACCAGCAGGTTTGATGACCATACAGCCCTTTACACTGGTATAATCCATAAGTTCCGCTTTCAGCACAACATCCGTGTACCACTTTGCGAAATCGTCTTCCATGGAAGTGATCGCTTCCACAAGTTTCTTGTTCTTTGACATAAAATCTCCTTTTCGTTAAGATAAAACAACAGTGATTTCCGAATTCGGACGGAATTTAAAGCATAAAAAAATCCATCGAATCCCAAAAGGGACCGATAGACATCCTTCGGCGGTACCACCCTGATTAGCTGTTGATTTCATCTAACAACTCTCTTTTCTACGCTTTAACGCAGCAGCTGCGTTCTGCTTTCACAGACAACTCCAAGGTGGGTTCCATACATTTCAAACGGGATCTTTCAGCGGATGAATCCCTCTCTGCGGATTGCCGTGTACGTACTGTTCCTCTTCAACATCGATTTATATATGATAACTTAAGTGTAAGATATCAAGAGAAGTTTGTCAAGAGGGCAGAAGCGAATATTCGATAACAGATTGTGTTTGATATTATCCGGAAAATAAGGTAAAATAACAGAGAATTGATAAGTGACTTTACTTTATTTGGAGGAGATTGGAATTGAAATTAAAATTACCGGCAAGTGTGGATGCGATTATTAGCAGTCTTCAGGCAAAAGGGTATGAAGCTTATGCCGTGGGCGGTTGTGTCCGTGACTATATATTGAACCGAAAACCGGACGACTGGGATATTACTACTTCTGCGACACCCTGGCAGGTAAAGGAGATTTTTAACCGGACCATTGATACTGGTCTGCAGCATGGAACCGTGACGGTGCTTTTTGGCGGAAATGCACATGAAGTGACGACTTATCGTATCGATGGTGATTATGAAGACGGAAGGCATCCGAAAGATGTTACATTTACTGCCTCACTCGATGAGGATTTAAAACGCAGAGATTTTACGATCAACGCAATGGCATATAATGACAAAGAGGGACTTGTCGATCTCTATGGGGGACTTTTGGACCTGCAGAGAAGCTGTATTCGCTGCGTCGGGGATCCTGTCGAACGCTTCGGTGAGGATGCGCTGCGGATTCTTCGGGCTCTGCGGTTTGCTGCTCAGCTGGATTTCGGGATTGAGCAGAACACGTACAATGCAATTCGCGGGATGGCTCACACCCTAAAGAAGATCAGTGCGGAGCGGATTGCCACAGAATTAATCAAGCTTTTGACATCCGGACATCCCGAGTACATGGAGCATATGTATGAGCTGGAAATTACAAGGGTGATTCTGCCGGAATTTGACGCGATGATGAGCACGCCTCAAAATAACCCGCATCACTGTTATCATGTGGGCGGCCATACGATTGAAAGCCTGAAATATGTGCCTGCCGATAAGGTCCTTCGACTTACGATGTTGTTTCACGACATGGGAAAACCCTCCTGCCGTGTCACGGACGCGGATGGAATCGATCATTTTAAAGGACATGCTCAGGCCGGCATGGAGATCTCACGTAAGGTTATGCAGAGACTGAAACTGGACAATGATACAATTTACCAGGTGACCAGTCTGATCAAATGGCATGATTACCGGATGACACCCACGCAGGAAAATGTGAGAGTTATGCTCAATAAGACTGGTCCGGATCTTTTTGAAAAGCTGCTAGACGTCCAGTATGCTGACACTATGGCACAGAGCGGATATTACCGAAAGGAGAAACTGCAGAGGATCACGGGTGTAAGACAATGCTTTGCAGAAGTGATGAAGGCAGGACAGTGCTATTCGCTCAAAGATTTAAAACTCACCGGTCAGGACCTGATCTCCATGGGTACGAAACCCGGTCCGAGAATCGGTCAGATGCTCAACACGGTACTGGAACAGGTTTTGAAATATCCGGAGAAAAATCAGCGTGATTATCTGCTTTTTTATGCAAATACGCTCGTGGAGGAAGACAAATCAGCTGACTGATACAGCTGGTAGCATGATCACATACACCTTTGCATACGATAGAAAGACAAGGAATCTTCTATGATGAAAAGGGGGAGCATGCGTGTACGATCGTGGTTTATGGATATTGGAACAGTACGGATTGACAGCAAAGACATCCTGCAAAGGCAGAGGCGTCATGCTTTATGAAACAGAAGAAGGGTGGATTAGCATTAAGGAATGCAGCAGTACCGAGAGCAAGCTTGGTCAGCAGTACGCGCTGATGGAGCAGGTGAAAGCTTCGGGGTTCCCTTATCTGGACTGTCTTTTGAGGAATCTTGAAGGGAATCTTTTATCTTATGACAGAGAAGATCACGCATATGTGGTCCGAACCTGGTATTCCGGCAGAGAATGCGACACCCGTTCAATTTCAGATATTGAACGGGCAGTGGAAACACTGGCATCTATACATAAAGTGATGCACCTTGAAGTAAAAGAAGAGTATACGAGGGAAACACTGATTCATGAATGTACCCGGCATAATGCAGAAATAAGAAAAACCAGAAAATTTATTCTGAAACGCAGAAAAAAGAATTCATTTGAAATGAACCTGCTTTCCAGTGTAGAGCCTTTTCTGGAATGCGGTGAGCAGATGGTGGACGAATTAAAGCGCTCAGATTATGAAAGCCTGAGGGAACAGAATCTGAAGGCCGGAAGCATCTGTCACGGTGATTACAATCAGCATAATGTGCTGTTTTCAAAAAACAGAACCATCGTGACCAATTTTGATAAGTGGAGTTATGACATCCAGACTGCAGACCTATATCACTTTATGAGAAAAATACTGGAAAAGCACAACTGGGATATCGCATTCGGTGTGGGAATGTTGGAAACTTATCAGAAAGTCAGACCTCTGTCAGATTCGGAACTTTGTGATCTGAAGCTGAGACTTTCCTATCCATGGAAATTCTGGAAACTGGTCAATCATTATTCAAATAACAATAAAGTCTGGATTTCCGGTAAAAATTTAGAAAAACTAGATCAGCTCCAGGCACAATTCGACAAGTGGCAGTATTTTTTGAAAAATGCATTCTAGGCGTTTCTTTTTTCTCTGTTTTGGTATATAATCTTCTGGTAGAAAGCGCAGGTTACAGCGCTTCATGTCTAGAGGATATGAGCAAAATAAGAAAGGAGAACATTACTGATAAACAAGTAACATTATAAAAAGAAAACAAGATTTGCCAATAACCTTACTGCACAAACATAGGATTTAACTTTTTATAAGTTTTCAGTAACGGTATCACTATGGATTATAAGGAGATTTATGAGTCGTGGATAAACAACCCGTACTTTGATGAGAAGACAAAAGATGAACTGCGTTCCATCGCCGATGACGAGAATGAAATAAAAGAGCGTTTTTACAGAGATCTGGAATTTGGAACGGCAGGTCTGCGCGGGATCATCGGAGCGGGGACAAATCGGATGAATATTTATGTAATCCGCAAGACAACACAGGGTCTGGCAAATTATATTGCCTCTGTAGACGAAGAGTCAAACGGAGTTGCAATTGCCTATGATTCCCGACATATGTCACCGGAATTTGCCCGGGAGGCAGCACTGTGTCTCGCTGCAAATGGAATTAGGGCATACATCTTTGAATCGCTGCGTCCGACCCCGGAGCTTTCTTTTGCGGTGCGTAAACTGGGATGTATTGCCGGAATCAATATCACCGCCAGCCATAATCCGTCAAAATATAATGGATATAAGGTATACTGGCAGGACGGTGCGCAGATCACCCCCCCGCATGATACGGGGATTATGGCGGAAGTCAAGAAAGTGACTGACTTCAGTAATGTAAAGACCATGAGTAAAAAAGAGGCTGAACAGGCTGGATTATATCAGGTAATTGGATCTGAGATTGACGATGCGTATATCGAGGAGCTGAAAAGCCAGATTCTGCATATGGATGCCATCAAAGAGGCGGCAAAGGATCTTAAAATTGTGTATACGCCGCTTCATGGAACCGGTAATATACCCGCACGCCGTGTGCTAAAGGAACTCGGATTTAAAAATGTCTATGTTGTGAAAGAGCAGGAACTTCCGGACGGGGATTTTCCGACAGTGAGTTACCCCAACCCTGAAACAGATGAGGCATTTGATCTGGGGCTTAAACTGGCAAAAGAGGTGGGAGCAGATCTGGTTCTGGCAACAGATCCGGATGCGGACCGTCTGGGTGTTCGCGTTCGCGATAAAAAGGGTGAATATCATACGCTTACCGGTAATATGTCAGGCTGTCTGCTTGCAGATTATGAAATCGGACAGAGAAAAGAATTAAAAGGACTTCCGGATGACGGTGCTCTGATCAAGACCATTGTGACAACGAATATGGCGAATGCGATTGCTGATTATTATCATGTGAGACTGATCGAAGTTTTGACAGGATTTAAGTATATAGGACAGCAGATTCTGGGATTCGAGAAGAGTGGTAAAGGAAGTTATTTATTCGGCTTTGAAGAGTCCTATGGATGCCTGATCGGTACGTATGCCCGTGATAAAGATGCTATCGTTGCAACTATGGCTCTCTGCGAGGCGGCGGCTTATTACAAGACCAGGAATATGACCCTCTGGGATGCCATGACGGAACTTTACGAGAGATATGGTTATTATAAAGATGAGATTTCATCGATCACCCTCGAGGGAATCGAGGGGCTCGATAAGATCCAGTCAATTATGTCCACTCTTAGAAAAAATCCGCCCAAGAAGCTGGGAAATTACAAAGTACACACATTTCGGGATTACGAAGAGGACAAGATAGTTAATGTGGGAACAGGTGTCGTAAAACCCACGAATCTTCCGGCTTCCAATGTTCTGTATTTTGAATTGAGCGACGATGCGTGGGTTTGCGTGAGACCGTCAGGGACCGAGCCCAAGGTTAAAATCTACTATGGAGTGAAGGGGACTTCTCTTCGTGATGCTGATGAAAAAGCGAAGGCTCTGGGAAAAGAGGTCAAAGAGCTTATCACACAGATGCTGGAATGACCGAAAATAGGGGAGAAAACCCTTAAAAGCTAAGAAATACGGTAAATTCCTTGACAAATGAGAACACAAAGTATATAAATAATTGTAGAGTAAAATTAGAAGAAAGTACAGGAGGAATCACTCATGAATAAAACAGAATTAGTTGCAGCTATCGCTGAACAGACAAAGTTATCCAAAAAAGACGCAGAAGCTGCTTTAAAAGCTTTTACAGATGTGGTAGCGGATGAATTAAAAAAAGGCGGTAAGGTACAACTGGTTGGCTTTGGAACGTTCGAAGTATCCGAGCGTGGCGAGAGAGAGGGAAGGAATCCTCAGACTGGTGAGACGATGACGATCAAAGCCTCCAAATCTCCGAAGTTTAAAGCTGGTAAAGCTTTAAAAGATATATTAAATTAAATATATATGAGACTAGACAAATTTTTAAAAGTATCCAGACTGATTAAACGCAGGACCGTTGCGAACGAAGCATGTAATGCAGGACGTGTTCTGGTAAATGACAGGCCTGCAAAAGCATCTGTGAAGGTTAAGCCGGGTGATATTCTGGAGATTCGGTTCGGAAGCAAATCGGTAAAGGCTGAGATTCTGCGTGTACAGGAAACTGTTCGCAGGGAGGATGCTCAGGAAATGTACAGGTACCTTTAACAATCCGTGTATCATTGTAATAGTTAGGTGAAAGCCCCCATATAATAAGAGAGAAGTTATATGGAGGCTTTTTTATATGGATGAACATTCCGGCGGACTGCATCAGATAAAGCTTACAAACAAAAGCAGCGGAACCATAAGCGGTGTGGTGGACGTGTTTTCTTTTGATGAAAATGAAATCCTGCTGGATACCACCGAGGGGAGGCTGATCATAAAAGGAAAAAATTTACATGTCGGACGGCTGCAGCTGTCGGAGGGCGAAGTAGATCTGGATGGAGAAGTGGAAAGCCTTGTATATAGTTCTAAGGGCCCGAAAGAGAAAGACGGATCCCTTATTAAGCATCTATTCGGGTAAAACATATGAGTGCATATATGGGCAGAGAACTTCTGCTGTTTACAAAATCGATCTGGTACGGCGCCCTGCTGGTGATTACCTACGACATTTTGACGATTTGCAGAAATGTGATCAGACACAGCACTGCTTTTATAGCGTTTGAAGATCTGATCTACTGGATATTCTGCGCTCTTTTTCTCTTCAGCAGATTCTTCAAGGAGAACAGCGGCATCTTAAGAGGGTATCTCGCAGCGGGAATTCTGGTCGGAAGTCTGGCGTGCTATTTCAGCATCAGCCCGTATTTTGTAAGATTCTTTACATTCTTGTCTAAAAAAGTCTTGAGAGTACTTGAAATACCGCTGAAGATTGTAAGAAAAATGATGAAAAGGTTGAAATCTAGTCTGTTTCAAGGTAAAATGTTTGTAAAACGTAAGATCAGTTCCGGGAAAAAAGGCCTGGGGAGGCATTTCCGGAGGAATAATAAGGGTGAGGCAGATGAAGAAAACAAAAAAGGCAGGCAGAAAAAAACGCGAAAGCGCAAGAAGCAGGAAGAATAAAGCCGCTATGCGCTGTATTTCTTTTGTCGTGACAGTATTATTGGCAGTTTTACTATTTGAAGGGCATTCGCTGAAAGTGAAAATTGATGCGAATGAGGAGAGAACTGCGAAGCTTGAAAAGCAGATAAAGAAGGAGAATAAGAGGACTGACGATATAAACGACCTTTCGAATTATATGCAAAGTGATGAGTACCTTGAAAAATCTGCGAAGGAAAAACTGGGTCTGATTAAGGATAATGAGATTATCTTTAAAGAGTCAGAGTAGAAAACAAAAGGTCAAAAAAGAAGCGGTTTTTGACGAAAAGTTTTTTTGATTTCTATGTTCTTTTGACATTTTTTTTACAGGTGAACGGTTATAATATTCCTTTAGTACAGGGTGAAGAGGAGGAGTATATATGCCGGGTTGGATAATTGCCATGCTCTCGATCGGCGGCCTGCTGGTTGTACGAGACATGGCATTCACTGTTTTAAGAACAAGAAAAAGCAGGGTGGAATCTGAGATTTATGACAAACATCCTCAGAAAGAACAGATGGAGCAATACGCACATTCTTTCCAGAAGCTGGCCAATACATTCTATAGTATGCCATATCGGAAAGATCACTTATCGAGCCAGGAAAAAGATGAGATTTTAAATCAACTGCAGGGAGAACTTTGTGAAGGCTGCAGTAAGTTTGATTCCTGCTGGAGGCTGTGTTACCATCTCAATTATCAGCAGGCCTGCGATTTGATCGGGACTCTGGAAGAGGGAGATCCTGATCAGATTACGCGTGCGCAGGGTGACTGGATGATTCACTGTATCGATGGCGCTCATTATCTGGAGCGGCTAAAACAGCTTTTTTTCCACTCGAGGCAGGCGCTGGTCTGGAATAATAAGCTGATTGAGAATCGCCTCGCAGTTGCGGAACAGCTGGGTGAGGTTGCGAACATCATGCAAAAGACTGCCGAAGATATCTACAGTATCAGTACAGTGCCGGATAACCTGGAGGAACAGGTGACAAAGGCACTTAGAAAACAGCATGTGATTGTCAAGAAGATGTGGATGCTGGAAAAACCGGAAGACAAGATTCAGATATTTGTCACCATGCGTGCGCGTGCGGGACAGTGTGTCACACTGCACGAGATCGCCAATATTCTATCGAAGATCTGTGGGACAAGCCTTCGGGCCGTAAAAGAAGGACATACGATTATCAACGGCGAATACAATACAGTACTGTTTATCGAGGATGTAAATTTCCGCGTTTTATATGGAGTTGCAAAAGTAACGAAAGAAAATGAGAGTATTTCCGGCGATAATTACACCTGTACCGATGACAGCGGTCGTTTTGTTATGTGTCTATCGGATGGAATGGGATCAGGGCTTGATGCCAATAAGGAGAGTGAGGCTGTCGTAGATTTGATGGAACAGTTTATCACTTCCGGATTCTCGAAAGAAGCTGCGGCGAAAATGATTAATTCAGCCCTGGTACTTCAGAGAAGTGACGGGATGTTCTCAACAGTTGATCTTTGCTCCCTGGATCTTTACAGTGGGGTATGCGATTTTTTAAAAGCAGGTGCTGCCACTACATTCATCAAAAGAGATCAGTGGGTGGAGACCATTACATCCACAAGTATCGCGGCCGGTCTGGTGCAGCAGCTGGATTTTGACACGAGTTCAAAAAAAATGTATAATGGTGATTACCTGATTATGGTAACGGATGGAGTTTTGGATGCCCTTCCTCTTTCTGAAGAAGAGGACACTATGAAAGAAATTATTATGCAGATACATAGTACCACTCCAAAGGAGATTGGGCGTGGAATCCTGGAACGTGTGATGGCATACTGCGGGTACAAAGCGAAAGATGACATGACCGTGCTTGTTGCCGGAGTCTGGGAAAAATAGAAAACAGGTAAAAATATGATCGAGGCTCGTGTTTTAAGATTTATAAAAGAATATAATATGCTCATCCCCGGGGATACCTGCCTGGTTGGCCTTTCAGGGGGCGCAGACTCTGTATGTCTGCTTGTATTGCTGAATCGGCTGAAAGAAGAGACAGGCTGCAAGATTCAGGCAGTTCATGTAAACCATAATATAAGAGGAGAAGAAGCTAAAAGGGATGCCGGATATGCAAAAGGTTTATGCCTTTCTCTTAATATTCCCTTCTATGAGTATTCTTACCGGGTACAGGAACTGGCAAATGCGAAACATATTGGAACGGAAGAGATGGGAAGAATAGTGCGCAGGGAGGCTTATGCGGACTGTATGGATCACCATGGAGCCACAAAACTTGCGCTCGCTCATCACCAGAATGATCTTGCCGAGACTTTTCTGTTTCACCTGGCCCGGGGGACATCCCTGGGCGGTCTGGCAGCAATCCGCCCGGAGCGTGAAAATGTGATCCGGCCGCTTTTATGCGTAAATCGAAATGAAATTGAAGATTACTTACATGAGAATAAGATTAAATATTGTGAGGACAGTACAAATGCTGCGGATGATTATACAAGAAATCGAATCCGCCATCATGTGCTGTCCTATTTGACGGAACATGTGAATAAAAAAACCCCTTCTCACATCTCGGCTGTCTCATTTGACATTTTGGAAGTATTAAATTATATTGAGAGGCAGACGAAGAGGATGATCGCTGAAAATATGGAGTTTATCCGGGATCCGGGTGTGCCCGGATCAGACAAAATCATAAAAGCCGAAATCAAAGAAGGCTTCTTTGAAGAGGATCGTGTATTGCAGAGGACGGCTGTGATGCGGGCCATGGAAACACTTTGTGGGGAGAAGAAAAATATCACGAGGGAACATGTGAAACGTGTGCTGGATCTTTGGAATGACCCTGTGGGAAAGAAAATTGATCTGCCTCATGGCATAACTGCTGTTCGGAATTATCGCAATATAGACCTTACGACGAGGTTCCCGGGGAATGACGTCCGTGTCGGTGAGATTTTTAGAATTCCTCTGCATCAGCACATAGAGTGGGGGAGACTTTGCGTAAAAGCGAGGCTTCTTAACTATACTGGGCAATTAATTCCGCAAAAAACATATACGAAATGGTTTGATTATGGTAAAATAAAGTCAGATGCCGTTTTTCGTACCAGAAGAAGCGGTGATTATATCATGATAAATGCCTCGGGCGGTCATAAGAAGTTGAAAGACTATCTGATTGACTGTAAAATCCCAAGGCAGGAGAGGGACCAGCTTCTGCTGTTTGCATCCGGAAGCGAAGTACTCTGGGTTGTCGGATATCGGATTGGTGAATCCACAAAGATTGATGAGAACACAAAGCAAATATTAGAAGTTCAAGTAACGGGAGGAAATACAAATGAGTGAAAAGATTCGGGAATTGATTAGCGAGGAAAAGATAGATGCCCGGATTCGTGAAGTGGGGGAGCAGATCAGCCGGGACTATACCGGCAGGAAGCTGCATATGATCTGTGTACTGAAGGGCGGAGTGTTTTTCATGTGTGAGTTGTCCAAACGAATTACCGTTCCTGTTACCCTTGATTTTATGTCTGTATCAAGCTATGGTAATGAGATGAACTCCAGTGGGGTAGTCAGGATTGTGAAAGATCTGGACGAACCATTAGAAGGAAAGGATGTACTGATTGTCGAGGATATCATTGATTCCGGACGAACCTTGTCTTACCTCATGGCTATTCTGGAAAAGAGACATCCGGCAAGTCTTAAGTTATGTACTCTGCTCGATAAGCCGGACAGGCGCGCTGTAGATGTACAGACACAGTACTGCTGTTTCGAGATTCCGGATGACTTTGTTGTGGGTTATGGACTGGACTATGCACAAAAATACAGAAATCTACCTTATGTAGGTGTGGTGGATTTTGAAGACTAAAGGAAAGGCTTGGTATATATTTTGAAAAGACAAACCAAAGGATATGGGGGATATTTGATATTGGCGTTACTCCTGATCGTCATATTGGGCTATCTTCCGGGGCTGATTAAGAGAGGTCAGACAGTATCAGAGAGTACATTTACAGCGGATTTAAAGAAAGGGCATATTCAGCAGATTGAGATTGCCCAGAACAGGGAAGTTCCGACAGGGAGTCTGTACTATACAACAGACGATGACGGAACTTCTACGTATGTTTTCAGTGATATCAGCGAAGTGGAAAAGCAGCTGAAGGATGCCGATTTTACAAATTACAGTCTGAAGGATGTCCCGAGAGACAGCAGCTTCTTAAGCATCCTGCTTCCGATCCTGATCAGTGTGGTTATGGTGTTTTTTGTCATGATGATGATGAGCCGGATGATGCAGGGGTCCGGCGGCGGAGGCAATGGCAAGATGATGGACTTTGGAAAGAGCAATGCGAAAGTTTCTTCAAAGAATGATCCGAAAACAACATTTAACGATGTGGCAGGACTAAAAGAAGAAAAAGAAGACCTTGAAGAGATTGTAGACTTTTTAAAAAAACCGGAGAAATATACGAAAGTAGGCGCCAGAATTCCAAAAGGCGTATTGCTTGTGGGCCCTCCGGGCACTGGTAAGACTTTGCTTGCCAAGGCTGTAGCCGGTGAAGCAGGCGTGCCGTTCTTCAGCATATCAGGTTCTGATTTTGTCGAGATGTTCGTAGGTGTCGGTGCTTCACGTGTGAGAGATTTATTCGAAGAGGGAAAGAAAAATGCCCCCTGTATTATCTTTATCGATGAGATTGATGCGGTTGCAAGGCGTCGCGGCACCGGAATGGGCGGAGGACACGATGAGCGTGAACAGACACTGAACCAGCTGCTGGTAGAAATGGATGGATTCGGCATCAATGAGGGAATTATTGTCATGGCGGCGACAAACCGTGTAGATATCCTGGACCCGGCGATCTTAAGACCCGGGCGTTTTGACCGCAGGGTTGTTGTCGGTGCACCCGATGTCGATGGGAGAGAAGAGATTTTAAAGGTTCATTCCAAGGGGAAACCTCTTGCTGAAGATGTTGATTTAAGACAGATTGCTCAGACGACTGCCGGATTTACCGGCGCGGAACTTGAGAATCTCTTAAATGAGGCTGCAATTAAGTCGGCCAAAGAAGGCAGAGTATTTTTAAAACAGGAGGATATTAAAGCTGCGTTTGTGAAGGTCGGTATCGGAACTGAGAAGAGGAGCCGTGTGATTTCTGAGAAAGAAAAGAAAATTACCGCTTATCACGAGACGGGACATGCGATCCTGTTTCATGTACTTCCTGATATGGATCCGGTCTATACGATTTCGATCATTCCAACCGGACAGGGCGCAGCAGGGTATACGATGCCGCAGCCTGAAAATGATGAGATATTTAACACAAGAGGAAAGATGCTGCAGTATATCACAGTTTCTCTCGGCGGCCGTGTGGCAGAGGAAATAATCTTTGATGATATCACGACCGGAGCTTCTCAGGATATCAAACAGGCAACAAAAACAGCGAAAGACATGGTGATGAAATACGGTATGTCAAGCAAACTTGGGCTGGTGGATTACAGCGAAGAGGATTCGGACGAAGTATTTATCGGCAGAGACTGGGGTCATACGAAGAACTTCAGTGAAGCTGTGCAGTCAACGATTGACAGGGAAGTTCATGCGATTATTGAAGAGTGCCACGAAAAGGCAAAACAGATTATCTCAGAGCATTCTTATGTGCTCCATGAGTCCGCAAAACAGCTGATGACGAAAGAAAAGCTGAATCGTCAGGAGTTTGAGGCAATTTTTTCAGAAGAGCCAAAACCTGTAGAGGGTTGATAAAATAAAAATAGACAAAAATCGACATCGGAATTTGTGAGATTTGTTGAGACTTTTTGTCTGAGTTATGGTACTATAATAACTGTAAAACCCCCCAATACATTATATAGTTTTTTGCTACACCCCATAAGAAGAAATACCTTCTCCAAAAGGACAGTGCTTTCGGCACTGTCCTTTTTTCAAATCAAAAAGCTGTTGTCTGATTCTTTAAATTAGGGTATGATAGATGATACAGGGGTCAAAAAGCGCAGAGCAGTCTGTAGTATCATGAAAGTGCGGGAGGTCATAGGATATGGAGATTGATAAAAAGCAGCAGTATATCTCACGGATGAGAGGAATGTTTAATAAACATGGATTGTACAGCGATGAGACAAAGCAGTATCGAACTCCATATGAACCTGAGACCGGAGATGAGGTGACGATACGCTTTCGAACAGTAAAGAACAACGTAGATACGGTCTACCTGATCAGTGGAAGGTTAAGGGAACCGATGAAAGTTTCTGTGACAAAGAATGGGTTTGACTTCTACGAATATAAGCTGACTGTCAGTGACGAACCAATCTATTACTATTTTGAAATCAACAGTGGAAAAATCCACTGCTACTATAATGAACTCGGAGTGTCAAAGGAACTGCAGGAGGACTATTCTTTCTGCATTATTCCCGGCTATAAGACCCCGAACTGGGCAAAAGGAGCCGTGACTTATCAGATTTTTGTAGATCGTTTCTGCAATGGAGATCCCTCCAATGATGTTCAAAACGATGAGTATTATTATATTGATCGCAGAGTCAGAAAAGTCGACGACTGGTCAAAGACTCCTGATACGATGGATGTCAGTAATTTCTATGGCGGAGATCTGCAGGGCGTAATTGATAAACTGGATTATCTGAAAGATCTTGGAGTAGAGGTTGTCTATCTGAACCCGATCTTTGTCTCGCCTTCCAATCACAAGTATGATATTCAGGATTATGACTATGTTGATCCACACTTTGGAAAGATAGTGGATGATGAGGGAGAGCTTTTAAAAGGCGATGACAGGGACAATACACATGCTTCCTGTTATATCAACCGGGTGACAAACCGCAAAAACCTCGAGGCGGGAAATCAGCTGTTTACAAAGCTGGTCCGAGAGATCCATAAGCAGGGCATGAAAGTGATTCTTGACGGTGTGTTTAATCACTGCGGATCCTATAACAAGTGGATGGATCGGGAGCGAATCTATGAGGAGCGGGAAGGGTATGCAAAGGGGGCGTTTGTCTCAAAAGACAGTCCATATCATGAATTCTTTAAATTCTATAATGAGCACGAGTGGCCATATAATGAGTTCTATGACGGCTGGTGGGGACACAATACACTTCCAAAGCTGAACTACGAAGAATCTCCCGCACTGATGAAAGATATTATGCGAATTGCAGCCAAGTGGGTCTCACCGCCTTTTAATGCAGATGGCTGGAGACTTGATGTGGCGTCCGATCTGGGGCACTCTTTCGAATTTAATCATGAATTTTGGAGAGAATTTCGAAATACAGTAAAAAAGGCCAATCCGAACGCGATTGTACTGGCTGAACATTATGGAGACGCAAGACCCTGGCTTTTGGGGAATCAGTGGGATACAGTGATGAACTACGATGCATTCATGGAACCGGTCTCATGGTTTTTAACCGGTATGGAAAAACACAGCGATGAATTTCGGGAGGATTTGCTGGGAAATGCAGATGCATTTATCAGTGCGATGGATCATCATTCAGCACAGTTTCAGAGACAATCGTTGGAATGTGCGATGAACGAGCTTGATAATCATGACCATTCAAGATTTTTGACGAGAACCAGTCATCTGGTCGGAAGACTTGCCGAAAAGGGAAGCGATGCTGCCGGGCAAAACACTAATAAGGCAGTGCTGCGAGAGGCAGTCGTGGTGCAGATGACCTGGCCCGGTGCACCCACGATCTATTATGGTGACGAAGCCGGTGTGCACGGATTTACGGATCCGGATAACCGCAGGACGTATCCGTGGGGCAAAGAAGACCATGAACTTATACGGTTTTATAAGAATATCATTTACATTCACAAGAAATATCCGGTGCTGACCAAAGGGAGCCTCAAGTTTATCTATAAAGACTATAACATTATTGCTTATGCGAGATTTGATCTGTCAGAGCAGATCGTGATTGCTGTAAATAACCGGGCAGAGCAGGCGAATGTGACAATTCCGGTGTGGGAAGCAGGAATATACCGAACTTGCGACACCTCAATGGACGAAATATTTGAGACAAATGCCATCGGTTTTTCCACTAAGCTTCAGACAAAGGAGATTAAGGCGGGAAATCTGACCATGGAACTGAATCCCTTCTCAGCGGTGGTACTCCACCGGAAAGAACAAAATACGATTTATGATTGACGGAGGAAATAAATTATCATGAATAAAAAAGTTATATTAACAGCAGACAGACCTACAGGAAAGCTTCACATCGGACATTATGTGGGGTCTTTAAGACGGAGAGTCGAGCTACAGAATTCCGGAGAATTTGATAAAATCTTTATCATGATTGCAGATGCACAGGCACTGACGGATAATGCGGATAATCCGGAAAAAGTGAGACAGAATATCCTGGAGGTTGCCCTTGATTATCTGGCAGTTGGTCTGGATCCGGAAAAGTCGACCATATTTATCCAGTCACAGATTCCCGAGCTTTGTGAACTGTCTTTTTATTATATGAATCTTGTGACGGTATCACGTCTTCAGAGAAATCCTACCGTTAAGGCGGAGATCAAGGCGAGAGACTTTGAGACAAGCATCCCGGTAGGATTCTTCACCTATCCGATCAGTCAGGCCGCCGATATCACAGCTTTTAACGCAACGACCGTTCCGGTAGGTGAAGACCAGGAACCGATGCTTGAGCAGGCGAAGGAAATCGTACACAAGTTCAATTCCGTTTATGGTAAGACCCTTGTGGAGCCGGAGATTCTTCTGCCGGACAATAAAGCCTGTCTTCGTCTTCCGGGAGTTGACGGCAATGCAAAGATGAGTAAATCTCTTGGAAATTGTATCTATCTCGCAGATGAGCCAGAAGATATCAAAAAGAAAATTATGAGTATGTTTACCGACCCGGACCATATCCGCGTGGAAGATCCGGGAAAGATCGAGGGGAATACCGTGTTTACCTATCTGGATGCATTTGCAAAAGACGAGCATTTCACACGTTATCTTCCGCAGTATCAAAACTTAAATGAATTGAAAGCACATTATCAAAAAGGCGGTCTTGGAGATGTTAAAGTGAAGAAATTCCTGAACAATGTGCTTCAGGAAGAACTAAAACCAATCAGAGACCGCAGAAAAGAATATGCAAAAAATTCCGCTGCCGTTTATCAGATGCTGCACGAGGGCAGTATTGAAGCAGAACGGACAGCGGCGAAGACCTTGTCTGCTGTGAAAAAATCCATGGGAATTAATTACTTTGGCGATGGCGGAATTGCTTCCGGTAACTAATTATAACAATGCATCGACCAAACCGGATATTCCAAATTCCTCTGAGACATTTTTGATTCCGTCTAATACTTCTTCCCTGGAGTAATTATGCTCCTCGAGAAAGTCGTTTTGATATTCATTGATATGCTCATAAAAGGCGAAAGCCTTCCGTAGCTGTGACATATCTGTGGTGTCCAGAGTCTCATAGAGCAGATTTTCCGCCTCATTGATCTGTCCGCTGTCCGCAAGGGCAAGCAGATCAATTTCGCGGTCACTTTCAGTGGTATCTGTCTGAATGGAATCGGTTTCTTTATCTGTGTCTGTCTTCTTAAAAACAATATTAGAGACCGCCTGCATCATCTGTTTGATCAGGCGCATCACGTAATCCTGCTGGTAATCCATATGACTGCTCCTTTCGCGTTGTTAGGATCCCATAGTAATACCTTTGATCTTTGGCATCACTTGGTATCATTAGTATATCTCAGATGATGAAAACAGGCAAGAATTATTGATTTTTCTCTGTCTATGAGTTATGATAAGTTTATAGAAAACCGAAAGGAGCAAATCATGCTGATTAAGAACCTGACAGATCCGGCATTTCGAAAATACGGAAGAGTTCTTCCGATTGATACGCCGGATTTATTAAAGCGTCTGGCGGACACTCCACTGACAAAGGACGTCGAATATGTGGCAAGTGTCGACACACTGGAGGCAAGTGCTGAATTTAACACCATTTGCAACAGCGTCTACGGAGGAATGCCGATTCAGATTGGATACTGTAACGGGAGCAATCATAAGTTAAATGCAGTGGAATATCACAGAGACAGTGAAGTGGATATCCCGGTACAGGGCTGTGTCCTGATTCTTGGAAGTGAACAGGATATCGAAGAGGATTTCACTTATGATACCGCGAAGCTGGAGGCGTTTGAAGTTCCGGCCGGGACTGCTGTTGAGATTTATGGCACGACACTTCACTATACACCCTGCAATCTGGCGCAAGAGGGATTCCAGACTGCTATTATCCTTCCGAAAGGGACAAATACAGATAAGCCGGAGCTTAGGGGAGAGATGCCCGAAGACCGCCTGATGACAGCGAAAAACAAGTGGCTGATCGCACACGCTGAGAGCGGACTTGGAAAAGACGGAGCATTTGTCGGACTTAAGGGAACAAATCCCGAAGTCTGAAAGTTAATTCAAAACAGCCCGAAACGGGCGGATTATATGGAGGTACATATCATGATCAATACACCTAAAGTAAAGATAGGTATTGTGGCAGTCAGCAGAGACTGCTTTCCGGAAAGTCTTTCTGTAAACAGAAGAAAAGCACTGGTGGATGCTTATAAGAAAAAATACGAAGAAGCGGATATCTACGAATGTCCGGTTTGTATCGTTGAGAGCGAGATTCATATGGTACAGGCACTCGAAGATGTTAAGTCGAACGGCTGCAACGCTTTAGTTGTCTATCTTGGAAACTTCGGACCGGAGATCTCTGAGACTCTGCTTGCAAAGCATTTTGACGGACCGTCAATGTTTGTCGCGGCTGCGGAAGAGAGCGGAGATGACCTGATTCAGGGCCGGGGTGATGCATACTGCGGGATGTTAAATGCAAGTTATAATCTCAAACTTCGCAATATCAAAGCTTATATTCCTGAATATCCGGTGGGAACTGCAGAAGAGTGTGCAGATATGATTCATGAATTTGTGCCCATCGCACGGGCGATTGTCGGCCTGAAAGACCTTAAGATTATCAGCTTTGGACCGCGTCCTCTTAACTTTATGGCATGTAACGCACCGATCAAACAGCTGATGAATCTTGGTGTTGAGATCGAGGAGAACTCGGAACTTGATTTGTTTGAGGCATTCAATCATCATGCAGACGATCCTCGTATCCCGGATGTGGTAAAAGACATGGAAAAGGAGCTGGGAGCAGGCAACAACAAACCGGAGATTCTTCCAAAACTTGCTCAGTATGAGATTACACTTCTAGACTGGATTGAAGAGCACAAGGGATACCGCAGGTATGTGACAATTGCCGGGAAATGCTGGCCCGCATTCCAGACACAGTTTGGGTTTGTACCCTGCTATGTAAACAGCCGTCTGACCGGAAGAGGAATTCCGGTAGCATGCGAAACCGATATCTACGGAGCACTCAGTGAATTTATCGGAACCTGTGTATCCGATGACGCTGTTACACTCCTCGATATCAATAATTCAGTTCCTGCTGACATTTACAACGAAAGTATCAGGGACCAGTTCCCATATACACAGAAAGATACTTTTATGGGATTCCACTGCGGCAATACCTGTTCCGGAAAACTGGTTACCTGCAATATGAAATATCAGCTGATTATGGCGAGAAGTCTGCCAGAAGAAGTAACACAGGGAACTATTGAGGGAGATATCATCCCGGGAGATATTACGTTCTATCGTCTGCAGAGTACTGCGGATAACAAGCTTCGCGCTTATGTGGCTCATGGAGAGGTACTGCCTGTTGCAACAAAATCTTTTGGAGGGATTGGTATCTTTGCAATTCCGGAGATGGGCAGATTCTACCGTCATGTGCTGATTGAGAAAAACTTCCCTCATCATGGTGCTGTAGCATTTGGACACTTCGGAAAAGCTTTGTTCGAAGTCTTCAAATATATAGGCGTAGATGTAGATGAGATCGGTTATAATCAGCCAGCAGGTGTGAGATATCCGACAGAAAATCCTTTCGCTTAAGGGAGATCAGATATGTATTATATAGGTGTTGATTTGGGGACATCTGCGGTAAAGCTCCTCCTGATGGAGGGCAGTGGAGCGATCAGAAATATCGTTTCCAAAGAATATCCGCTGTTTTTCCCACATCCGGGCTGGTCTGAACAGAATCCGGAAGACTGGTGGGATGCGGTTTTGGAAGGCCTTAGGGAACTGACCAGAAACTGTGATTGCTCCCGGATCGGGGGGATTAGTTTCGGGG
Organism: Eubacterium sp. UBA5416; assembly: GCA_002409525.1. GTDB lineage: Bacteria > Bacillota > Clostridia > Lachnospirales > Lachnospiraceae > Novisyntrophococcus. The sequence goes on from DHNM01000004.1 coordinate 27,328, forward strand.
GTCAGATGCATGGGCTGGTGACACTGGACAGCGACGGTCGGGTGATCCGCCCTGCAATATTGTGGAACGATGGGCGCAGCCAGAAGCAGACAGACTATCTGAATCAGACAATCGGGAAAGAAAAGCTTTCTCAGTATACCGCAAACATTGCATTTGCCGGGTTTACCGCTCCGAAAATCTTGTGGATGCGTGAAGAAGAACCGGAGAATTTTAAAAAGATTTCTAAAATCATGCTTCCAAAAGACTATATTGCCTTTCGGCTATCCGGCGTACACTCTACGGATTACTCGGATGCATCCGGAATGCTGCTTCTTGACGTCGAGCATAAATGCTGGTCAAAGGAAATGATTGACATCTGTCATATAAAAGAAGAGATGCTTCCAAAATTGTATGAGAGCTATGAGATTGTGGGTAATATCAAGCCCCAGCTTGCAGATGAATTAGGATTTCCGGAGACGGTAAGAATTGTGGCCGGGGCAGGGGACAATGCTGCCGCTGCCGTGGGCACTGGAACCGTCGGCGAGGGGAAATGCAACATTTCTCTTGGAACCAGCGGAACGATCTTTATTCCAAGTAAGAAATTCCGTGTGGATCAGTACAACGGGCTTCATTCTTTTGTCCATGCAGATGGATATTATCATCTGATGGGATGTATGCTCAGTGCAGCATCCTGCAACAAATGGTGGATGGACGATATTATCGGAACAAATAACTACGGAAAAGAGCAGAAAAAGATCGGAAATCTGGGTGAAAACCATGTCTTTTTCCTGCCTTATCTGATGGGTGAACGTTCTCCACATAACAATCCGAATGCACGGGGAACTTTTATCGGAATGACAATGGATACCACCAGAGAAGATATGACACAGGCTGTGCTGGAAGGCGTTGCATTTGCTATTCGCGATTCCTTTGAAATTGCGAAATCTCTCGGAATCGAGATCGGCCGTACAAAGATCTGCGGCGGCGGTGCAAAAAGCCCGCTGTGGAAGAAGATTATTGCAAATGTTCTCGGGATCAAAGTGGACGTGCTGGAATCTGAAGAAGGACCGGGTCTTGGCGGCGCAATACTCGCCGCAGTGGCATGTGGTGAATATGATTCCGTACAGGATGCCTGTGATCAGCTTGTAAAGGTTGTGGATACCATAGAACCGGAAGAAGAGCTGGTCGAAAAGTACAATCGGAGATACACACAGTTCAGGAAGATCTATCCGACCGTCAGAGAACTTTTTGATGAAATCATCTGATACCCGGGAGAATGAATACCCCTTTCTGTTCATAAGTTATGAGTTAAAATCATACATTGAATAGAAGGGGGCATTTCTATGCAAAAAGGATATTTGAAACAGTATTTTTATAAATTTACAAGGATGCCCTATGGGAATATCTTCTTGTTTATGTTCCTGGGAGGCTTCCTCGGGGGAATTATATTTGGGAATGTGGCCTGGAGCATTCGTCCGGGTGCCATTACCGGACTAAATATCTTAAATGCGGGAAACTGGATGAAGATCAACGGAAGCATAAAAAACTATTTTCGTTATCTGACCGGGGTAAGACTCAGAGCGCCGGTACTTCTCATGATTCTGGGATTTACGGCCTGCGGCATGGCGGCGGTCTATCTGGGACTGATCTGGTATGGATTTCTCGCGGGACTGCTCTGTTCTGCCGCGCTGCTTCAACTTGGAATCATGGGAATGCTTAAACTGTTTGGATCTCTTCTCCTTCCATTGGTCTGCTATCTTCCCGGGATGGCGATCCTTTTTAATCAGGCATTTCTCATGTCTGAAAAAAGCAGTAGGAAAAGCGTGGGGGGAATGAAAGAATATGGCAGATATCTTCTCAGCTGCGTCTTAATTTTACTTTTAATCGCCGTGGGAATTTTGGTTGAATGTTATGTGAATCCGGCAGTAGTCAATTTCTTTAAGAATTTAATTTCAAAAATATTATAACAAGATATAGTAGACATAAGATAAAAGGCTTCGATATCTTGTCCGTTTTTGGACTATAACACGAATGAGGGAGCAGTATACAGTGAATCGGCATTTGCATTTTGAAAATTATGTGTATATAATGGCATTATTCGATACCACGGATTTCAAGTTTTCGATCCCCGGTATCTTAAAATGTTTTTGAAGGGTGAATTGCTTTTATCTTAAAAATGATATTTGAGGTGAATGTAGTGATAAATGCAATTCAGGATTTTATACAATATTTACATAACGTGAAAAAGGTTTCTCATAATACAGAAGTTTCCTACGAGCGAGATTTGAGAAAGATGTTTGCCTGGCTGAATCAGCAGGGGATTGATTCAGTGGATCAGGTTACGAATACGAATCTGAACTCATATATGCTTTACCTGGAGAGGCAGAAACTCGCGGCTTCAACGATTTCAAGAAGTGTGGCCACGATGCGTGCTTTCTTTCAATATCAGGTGAAAGATCATAAGATAAAGATTGATCCTTCGGAAGGGCTGAAACCTCCGAAAGTCGAGAAGAAAGCTCCGGAAATCATGACTGTGGAAGAGGTGGACTTGCTGCTTTCACAGCCAGATACAAGCAGGCCAAAAGGCGTTCGGGATAAGGCAATGCTGGAGCTTTTATACGCAACCGGAATACGGGTCAGCGAGCTGATTCATCTGAAGATGTCAGATGTCAATATGCGTCTTTGCTATATTACCTGCAGAGAGCATGATAAAGATCGGATCGTGCCATTTGGAAATACTGCGAAGCATGCAGTGGAAAATTATGTAAAAGAGGCAAGGGGAGTGCTCCTGGGTGCTCATGATGAGGAATATCTCTTTGTGAACTGTTCAGGAAAACCGATTAGCCGTCAGGGTTTTTGGAAGGTATTAAAGGGTTATGTGGATAAAGCTGGGATTGTGGCAGACATTACACCGCATACATTACGGCATTCATTTGCCATTCATTTATTGCAGAATGGAGCGGATTTAAAAAGTGTTCAGGAGATGTTGGGGCATTCGGACATTTCCACTACACAGATGTATTTAAATATGGGGATTTACAAGATGCGCGATGTTTATACCAAAGCACATCCGCGCAAGTAGAGTATCAGAAATACACGATAAAAGGAGATACACCCATGAGCTTTAAATTTGTAGAGGAATTGCCGTCACCGGAGCAGATTCGTGAAGAATATCCTTTGAGCAGTAAGTCAGTCAGGATAAAAAAAGAGAGAGATAAAGAGATCGCGAAGGTAATTACCGGTGAGTCAGACAAGTTTCTGGTGATTATAGGTCCGTGCTCCGCAGACAATGAGGATTCGGTCTGTGACTATATCAGCCGGCTCGTTCCGGTACAGGAAAAGGTAAAGGACAGGCTGATCATTATACCACGTATCTATACAAATAAACCGCGGACAACCGGCCAGGGATACAAAGGAATTGTACACCAGCCAGATCCGGAGAAAGCACCCGATCTTCTTCACGGATTGATTGCTATGAGAAAGATCCTGATCAGGGCAATTGAGGAGAGCTCTCTGACACCGGCAGACGAGATGCTGTACCCGTCAAACTGGAGTTATGTATCAGATCTGCTTTCTTATGTGGCGGTTGGGGCACGTTCTGTGGAGAATCAGGAACATCGTCTCACGGTATCGGGACTCGATATCCCGGTCGGCATGAAGAATCCGACCAGCGGAGATCTTTCTGTGATGTTGAATTCCGCGACTGCGGCACAGGGACACCATACATTCATTTACCGAAACTGGGAAGTGAAGACAGAGGGGAATCCGCTGGCACATACAATTCTTCGAGGCGCCGTAAATAAACATGGCAATGCAATTCCAAATTACCATTATGAGGATCTCCGGCTGCTGTTACAGAAATATCAGCAGACAGCCCTGAAGAATCCTGCGGTAATTGTAGACACCAATCATTCAAATTCTGACAAACATTATGAAGAGCAGACCCGTATTGCAAAAGAGGTTTTGCACAGCAGAGGGCATTCCGCTGACATAAAGAGATTCGTGAAAGGTTTGATGATTGAGAGTTATATAGAACCGGGAAATCAGAAAATAGGAAACGGGCATCATATCTATGGCAAGTCCATCACAGATCCATGCCTTTCATGGGAAGAATCGGAGCGGTTGTTATACGAAATTGCCGAAAGCTGTTGAATTTTATAATACTTTTATAAAGTGGACATATTTTCATCACACATTGTCGATATAATGGTATTCGGATAGTTGATTAACCACTCACTATCTCCCCCCTCATTTTTAAAGAGCGGACCAATGCAGTCTAATGCATGGTACCGCTCTTTTGTTATACCCAGGCCGCAAAAGTCATCCTTTTTCATGCTTGCATGAAAAAAGGAATGACCTAGGCGGCCGAGACAACATAAGAAGGAAGCCCGATAGGGCGGACTTCGCATGTTGTTAGGATTGCGGAAGCGCAAAGCGCGTAAGCAATCCGTGGGTATAACAAATGGTGCGAGGAGCCACACGCCCTTTTTATGTCTGATTTACCAAATGATGAAGAAGCAGCCAGTTTGCACGGAATGGCCTCATGAGATTCCAATATCCGATTCCGTAAAACTGGTATTCTGCCGACGTCTCATATTTTTTCTTCATACTTCTGACGTCCTCAAACCAGACTTCATGCTGTACACCATCTGAGATATACGTAAAGTGAGGTGACTGCGCTGTTTCGTCGTAAAGAATGTCAGCTCTGTTTCGAACGGCGAGATCGACAGCTTCGACATTTCCAATCACCCTGGCTCTCGATTCACCCCTTCGATAGGGAAGTGTCCAGTCATATCCGTAGTTTGGGACACCCATATAGATCTTATATCTTGGAATTTCCGTCACGGCATAGTCCAGAACCTCCCGTACTTTGTCGATCGGGGCTACGGCCATAGGCGGTCCGTAAGTATATCCCCATATAAGATAAAGGCTACTTTTTAGGTAGTTTTGGATATACGGTTATCACGACATCAGCAGCGTCTCTTTTGCCTTTCTGCGCAGGCTTTTCTTTTATATAATCTATATGGTCAATTACCTGTTTCAACATTGCGTTTTTCGTCATCGGGTCTTCTATGTCCATGTATGTCTTAACTATCTCCTGTATTCTCGGAACAAAATTACTGTTTGCTTTTTGCAGATATTGTTCTTGTTCCATCCGTTCCTGTTCGGAGGCAAGAGCCTGTTCTAGATCGGAAATATTCTTTTCCAGTATATCATTTCGTTTTAAGAATGTCTCTGTATCATAGATCTCTTTTTCCAACAGGTCATATGTTTTTTCTAACTGTTTTCTGCGGTCGACCAATTCCGATTTTATCTGTTCAATTATCTTCTCATGGTCCGTTCCATCTTCTGGATTAGTAGCGCCAGGTATAATATCAGCTTTATAATCCTCTAATTGCTCAGCTAAGCCCTCAATAATCTTATTCTCAATAAGGTAGATTGGAGCAGATACGTTGTCACAGCCACGAGATGGGCACATGAGCGAATAATATCCTGCTTTGGTGTTGCTGTATACCCTTGTCATTAATTTGCCGCATTTGCCGCAAAATACGAGCCCTGTTAGTGGGTTCTTAATTGTCTTGTTGCTTACAATCGGATAATTAGAACGAGATTCAAGTATTCTTTGAGCCTCGTCAAATGTTTCCTGATCTATGATCGGTTCGTGTAGTCCATCCACAACTGGGCACTCTTTGTCCTTTGGCCTTGTAATAACTACTTTTCCATTTCGCATATTTTTCTTGTAAGGTCGCCACTGCCAGCGGATCTTGCCTGTATACGTTGGATTAGTCAGGATATCTTTGATGGTGGAAGATGACCAGGAATCACTCACTTGAGGTTTTATGCCTAATTTATCCAGTTTCTTTGCGATGCGGTACATCCCTAATCTGCGATATGTTCCATTTTCCTGTAGTTCCCCTTTGGTGTACAGATCATAAATCAGGCGTACAATATCTGCCTGATCGTTAATTTGTAATGTATTGCCACTGCCATCTTTACATTTTACTTTATCATAGCCCAGAGGAGCAGTACCAGCTATATATTTACCTTCCTGAAACGCTGCGATCTTGCCTCGTTGCAGTCTGCGGTTTATGGTTTTGTATTCTCGCCGGCTCATAAACAATCCAAACTCAAAATATTCTTCATCAAACTCATTTGTTGGATCGTATGTTTTTGCAAGTGTAATAATTTTAGTGTTTGACAACTGAAAGGTCTGCGATACAAGACCTTGATCCATAGTATCGCCCCTTGCTAATCGTTCCACCTCTACCACTAGCACACCGGTCCATTTTCCCTGCTCCACATCCGATAGTAGTTTCTGCATCTGTGGGCGTGCAGCAATAGTATCTCCGGAAACGATTTCTTCATAAATTTCAGATACAGATATCTTCATTCTCTTTGCCAAGTCAAGAAGAATTTTTTTGTGCCGTGCAAGAGTTTCGCCCTCTCCACGCATCTCCGCATCCATGTCCGCTCTGGACTTTCGTAGATACATACAATATTTTTTCATGTATTCCTTTCATTCAAAATATATATTTTAAAAATACCCAGTGAATCAAACCACTGGGCATTTTAATTATCAACTGATTTCGCTAACTACTTGATAGGCCACGAGTTACCGCAGTTCTGACATAAACATATTTTTTCATTTTTGAATTTTGATTTTTCCTTGCCTTTGGACTTTTTCCATACAAGATTTGACATACCAAGTGTACTAACTGCGGCTAGACCTCTTGCTGCATTGTTCATATGCCCACCTATTCCATTACCATGTTTCTTTGTTTTGCCACCTGTTTGTACCATTTCAATGGACACATTTTCACTTCCACATTTAGGACATTTCATATTTTTTTCCTCTCTTTCCCTTTATATGTATATGTTAAGCTTTTCAGCCACAACATTCTAATTAATTATAATCAATCTTTGCAATACCATAATACGGTTCGAAGCATATAATATAGTTGTCTACTGTAGTACAAACTCCATATTTGCTACGATAACAATTTATTACCTCAGTAAGGTATTCTTCGGTCACATCCAAAAATTCTGCTGTTTCTTCCCATGACTGACAACCGTGATTAAAAGATTGTATTAAACCTTGTAATCCAACTTTTTTATTGTATCCCCAGAGCCTAGCTTTATATTCCTGCTTTTTGTTACCAGTTTCATCTTGACTTACTATATCTCCTGAAGTCGTGTAATAATGTCCTAACTCTTCAGCCAGGACACAAGATTTTTCAACCGAAGATGAAATGTTTTTACGAATAGCTACGCGATTCCCATATATTCGTCCATCATTATCATTCAAAGCTTTTTCCTTTACGATAATTCTTTCTGTTTCTGCTTCAATTAGCAGATCGTCATATGTCACTACTATCATCCTCCCATTTTATGCTACTCCCATTCCTTTGAATCCTTCATAATTGCATCATCATGAGCCTGTCCCTCAGCGGTCTGCTTTATATCAGTTCTTGCATGTGCAGCATTAAGAATGGGCGTACTGTTTTCTACATAGTCTGGGTTTCCAACAAGAACTTGAGAATAATCATACAGCTTCTTTTTCCCTTTAATATTCATCATGTGAACGTTTTTCATTATTTCTGATTCAACAGATGAATGTGTATCTACAGGATTCTCAGAGTTTTGCCATCCCATTAAATAAGCAGGAGATACATGTAATAATGATGCGATCTTTTCTATCTTGTCTGAAGGAATATTTGTAATAATGTTATTCTCGTATTTATATAAAGTCTGCTTTGAAACATCTATTTTATCTGCAAAATTGACTTGACTAATACCAGATCTGACCCTTAAATCTTTTATTCTATCGCCGATAGTCATCTACTTTCCTCCTAAAATTACTGTAACTTGATAATAGCACAAAAAGGTTATGAAATCAAGAAAAATATCTTGACAAGTTACTATAAAGTGTTATGATGTAAGTAACCTGATAAGTTACAAAGGAGGTGATGTGATGATCAGGACATACGCACTCAAGGGAGAGATTGCGAGAAATGGGGTTTCCCAAAAAAGAGTAGCCGAGATGATTGGAATTACACCAAAAACATTTTATGTAAAAATGAAAAATGGCGTTTTTGGAAGCGACGAAATCCAGATTATGATCGATAATCTTCATATTAAAGATCCTATGAGTATTTTTTTTGCAAAGGAGTAACCTTACAAGTTACAGTATAAGGAAAAGGAAGAATAAGTCAATCGATTCAGGAAAGTCGTACAAACAGTAGTTCATATCAATAAAAGAGGGAGGTGAGAGCAACGATCATACGTGAAATCAAATCCGGAAATGCAACGATCAGGATTGACGATACTTACTGCAAGAATACAACGAATGAAGAAGTCAAAGAGATTTTGAAAAATGTCTCAGCCATTGCATCTGAATATTACAGATCAAAGGCATTGCAAGAAAAAAAAAGAAAGAAAGCAGTATCTGCGGGGAGGAGAAAACATGAAGGAGATCATGATGTACATACGGGCATCGATTCTGTCAGTGGCACTTAGCTTTGTAGTGTTCTGCGGGATGTTTTCTTCGGGTGTGGAGATGATCGAGGCGATATGTAACAGCCTGTGGGTTTACTTAATGATTTACCTTATAACCCTGGCAATCATTGAGGAAGGGAGAAAGATGTATGACAAGAGAAGAAAAAATCGCAGTCATCATGCAGCACATATCAGATGAAGTACATGAAATACCTCGCTATGAAGAACAGCGTTGGAAACTTACAATAGCAAATGCTTTGAAAGACATAGAAAAAGGTCCTGAGAGCAGCAACCCTCAGGGCCTAAAGATTAGAAAACCCACCTATATTATAAAACACAATGAAGCATTTGACAACGGAGAATAGGGTCTTATGAAAGAAATATACACCATAATCGATACAAAAGACCATGATGCCTGGCTGAAAGCCCGTACCTATGGAATCGGTGGATCCGATGCCGCTGCTGTCCTGGGCCTTACTCCATACAAGACAAACACAGAATTGTATGAGGAAAAGACAGGGCAGTGGACTCCGGAAGATATTTCGGACAAGCCCTATGTAAAATACGGCACCATGGCCGAACCGCTGATCCGGAAACTCTTTGCATTAGATTATCCGGAATATACAGTTGAGTATCATGAGAACAGAATATTGAGAAGTAACAAACATCCCTTTATGCAGGCTTCACTGGACGGAGAACTTACCGATCAGGATGGCCGCCGGGGTATTTTAGAGATTAAAACCAGCAACATCAGGAACGGAAGAATGTTCGACAAATGGAAAAACCGGATCCCGGATAACTACTACATACAGGTTTTACATTACCTACTTGTTACAGGTTATCAATTTGTAGTCCTGCGGGCCCATCTAAAAACAGACTGGGGCGCTGCGGATCGACAGACATCGGTCCGGCATTACTTTATCGAACGGCAAGAGGTTACCGATGATCTGGACATGCTTCTGGAAGCGGAGCAGAGATTTTGGAACTATGTGGAGAGCGGCAGGAAACCGCCACTGATATTACCAGAAATTTAGGAGGATTATATGGAACTGAGAATTATGAGCCCACAGGAAGACGGATTCGTGAAAGAAATACAGTGGAACAATGAAGAACTGAAACAGGAAATTACTGCAACGATGCAGGAATATAAGTCCCTTGCATTTACAGCCGACAATATTAAGGATGCAAAAGTTGATCGGGCGAAGTTGAACAAGCTGAGAACAGCATTTGAGGATGAACGAAAGAAAGTCAAAAAGCTTTGCATGGAGCCGTACAACAAGTTTGAGAGACAGGTGAAGGAAATCATCAAGCTGATTGATGAACCCATTGCTCTTATTGACTCGCAGATCAGGGAAGTTGACGATCAGGAAAGAAAGCAGAAACAAAAAGATATTCAAGATCTGTTTTCGTCAATTGGTTTCCAACCTTTCGTAACTCTGGATATGATTTTCGATAATAAATGGCTGAATAAAACCGTATCACTTTCGAAAATTGAGGAACAGATGAAGTCCCGGATGTTTCAGATCGGCAATGAACTTGAAACAATCCGTAAGCTTCCAGAATTTAGCTTTGAGGCGAAGGAATTATATAAGAGAACTTTGGACCTTTCGAAAGCGATCCAGGAAGGCCAGAGGCTGGCAGAAATGCAGAAACGGAAGCTTGCTTATGAAGCAGAGCAGAAGGCCAGAGCTGAGGAACAGAAGCGTCAGGAAGAACTGAGACAGAAAGAAGCAGCACAGAAGGTTGAAGCGAAAAAGAACCAGCAAACAGCTGTTGAAACTCCGAAGGCAGAAGAAAAACCCACAGTAGAAGCAGCGCATCAGGAATCTGATCCAATTATGAGCATTGATTTCAGAGCATGGGGCACAAGAGAACAACTGATGGGGATCCGTCAATACATGTTAGATAGCAACATCAAATTTGGGAAGGTGGAATAAGACATGGCAGTACAGAACAGTTTAGCACGAGGACAGAAACAAACAGGAATGGCAGCATTCCTGACAAGAGACGCGGTAAAAAATCAGATTAGAAGCATTGTAGGTGGCAAAGACAGCGCTCGATTTATTTCAAGCATTATTTCGGCGGTACAGACAACTCCGGCATTGCAGGAGTGTACAAACCCAAGCATCCTCTCTGCAGCACTTTTGGGACAGGCCCTGAACCTTTCCCCATCCCCTCAACTTGGACAGTATTACATGGTTCCCTTCGATAACCGAAAGAAGGGATGCAAAGAAGCTCAGTTCCAATTAGGTTATAAAGGATATCTTCAGCTGGCAGAGCGTTCCGGTTATTACAAGAAATTAAATGTATTACCGATTAAAGATGGCGAACTGATCCGGTATGATCCACTGGAAGAGGAGATTGAAGTCGATCTCATTGAGGACGATGTGGTTCGGGAAGAAACTCCCTCCATTGGATACTACGCAATGTTCGAATATGCAAATGGATTCCGAAAGACTATGTACTGGTCAAAAAGAAAGATGATGGCACATGCAGAAAAATATTCTTTTGCTTTCCGTAAAAACGGCGGAGGAAAATCACTTGAATTGTTGGAAGAGGGGAAAATACCCACAAAGGACCTATGGAAGTACTCCTCGTTTTGGTTTAAAGACTTCGACAGCATGGCAATGAAGACGATGCTCCGACAGCTGATTTCCAAGTGGGGAATTATGAGCATTGATTTGCAGAATGCGATTGAGAAAGATATGGCAGTGATCAAAGATGATGGGCAGCCTGATTACGTCGACAATGAACCACAGGATGATGTAGTAGAAGATCAGGAATACAAGGAATCAGAATCCCAGGAAGTACAGAAGCAATCTGATCAGGCACAACCGGAAATTAGCCAAGGGAAACAGATGAGTATGGAAGACGCATTCTTTAGTTAATTTAGACTCGTAAGCGATCTATTTAGATCATTTATATATCATGGAAAATAAACATATGCCTGCTGGATCACGAGTGCCGGCAGGCGGAAAGGAGCTTTATGAAACATATCGATATGGAAAACTTCGCAGGAGGAGCTTTTACAACACAAATCAATCACGAATTAAAGAAAATAACCGAGAACATTCAGGACCCCAATACGGATGCCACTGCGAAGCGCAAAATCACAGTTATAATCGAATTTAAGCCAAATGATGATAGAAACTTTGTCACTACAGGAGTACAGGCAAAAGCCACACTTGCACCGGCACTGGGTGCCGTTACTGCGATAAGTATGGGACGCGATATTAAGACCGGAGAAGTGGAAGCTGTAGAAATCGGGAGTCAGATACCTGGGCAGATGTCAATCGAGGATGTAGACGCGGATCGGACGGAAGGTGTTAAGAAAGTGGATCCATCTACTGGCGAAATCTATGAGGCATCCCATGACAGTGTTATTAATTTGAAGGACAGAAAACAAGCATAGGAGGATAAGAAAGATGATTAAAGAAGCAATGCAGTATATAGCGTCATTAAAAGAAGAAGCTATGGAGCCGCAAATAATAGACATCGCTGGAAAGACTTATTGTAACAAAGATCTCAAGCTCTATGATGAAGAACCAATGGCAGTACCCATCGGATCCACTACACTTTCTGCTATGGTTGATTACATTAAAAGCTGCAGTAAAGAGCTTCGAGAAGACATGATTCTTCACGTTGTAAGGCCTACAGAAGTCAAATTATACTCCGGACTTACAGAAGACCGTACAAGAGAATATCTTTTTCAGTGTAATGCACAGGTACCTGGATTTGAATTTGACCGTTGGTACGATCAGGAGCGCTTCTTAATTGAAACACAGGCTAATTTCGAAATGGCTGGAGATATGAATATTATTTTACAGGTTGCCGGCAACGTGGAATCTAATGCAACGGCAAACTATGGTGACGATGGAGTAAGCCAGAAGACAACGATCCATCAAGGAATTGCTTCAAAAGCCGATGTTATTGTTCCGAACCCAGTGACTCTTGTCCCTTATCGGACCTTCCTGGAGGTTGAACAGCCTTCCAGTCAGTTCGTTTTCCGAATTAAAGATCAGGATGGACAGCCAGCTTTTAAGATTGTAGAAGCAGAAGGTGGTCTCTGGAAGAATGAAGCTATGAAGAGTATTAAATATTACTTTGCAGAGCAGATCCCAGAAGACTTAAAGAAGAGAATTACCATTATTGCATAAACATTGTTTCCCTGCTTCCTTTTGGCGGCAGGGAATTGAAAGGACAAGACTATGGGAAGC
>DHNM01000029.1:0-665 GCA_002409525.1 Eubacterium sp. UBA5416
ACGGCCTCATCCCCATAAGCCGTCTGGGAAAAAACATCGTCCTCCATCATCTCAAGCTTTCTGACATTTGCAATCTGAGAAAACTGATTGATCATGGGCCCCAGCTTCTGCCCATGGTCTCCTGAAAAGTTTCTGTCAATCCACTGACTCACATAACGATCCGTGTCCGCGGTTCTTCCATCTGTTCTCCCCGCCTCCCAGGCAAGGCGCAGGAAAAACTCCACCTCCATCTCCAGAGGCTTCAATGCACCCACATTGAGGATCCACAACTTCTGAATTCCTTCCCGATAAGCTTTCATCAGCTCATACTTTGTATGGGCCAGAGGAATAGAGCAAAGGAAAAGATACGATCTTCCCGGTGGTGACCAGTAAGAATTGTGATAGTAAATTCCATGTCCCCCCGGCCGTTTTTGTTCCTCTTTGGAGGGATAACGCCGGATATATCCGTAGTTGTCATTTGCCCAGATCATGGTAAAGTCTTCCGGAATTTTGAGTCCGTGATCGTATAATTCCAATACCTCTTTATACGGAATAAATAATCTAAGTGGTGTCTCGGTGAGCTCCTCCTCCAGAATCTGATCCTGATTTGATATAATAGTCTCCAGTAGTTCGATTTTCTGTCTCCGAAGCTCCTCGTCTGTCTTTCCATCGAGCATGCTCGTCTC
>DHNM01000029.1:907-3129 GCA_002409525.1 Eubacterium sp. UBA5416
ATTTCTCTGTTTCTTCCCTCTATGGAGTAGTCATACTTTACATCCTGATATCCTTTTCTCGAAAGCCACGGCAGCCATTCCCGGTTGTTGCTGCGCATCAGCATGTCGCAGTGAGAGGTTCCCACTACAATACCCATCCGGTCTGCCAGTGCTCCGTTTTCTTTCTTTATATTAAAGGAATTGACATGCATCGCCGGCCAGATATAATTCCCTTTCAGCCGGAGAAGCAGCTCAAATATTTTTTCATACGTATGTGTTCCTATGGTATTCTCGTCCATGTGAAGTTTCGCCCAGTGCTCAAGTTCTTCTTCGTCATTGATAAAGATCCCTCTATATTCCACGGATGGGTAATCAATCTTTTCATATCCTTCTGGAAGATGAATGCACTCTCGCTTTCGAACCGGAACATCTGCCCAGAAATACCAGGGGGAAACACCCATCCATTCACAGAACTCGTATATTCCGTATATTGTTCCCCGTCTGTCCGTTCCCGCAATTACCAGACGCCCATCGGTCACCGTCAGAATATAGGCTTCTTTTCGATATTCTCCTGTTTCATCCTGGAGTTTATGTAGATCGAAGTATCTCTCTATCTCATGAGAGACACCGATGGTTCCCACGACAATTTTTGCATCAGACACTTTTGATAACAATGTCTCTGTTTCCAAAACCTTTTGCAAATCGACCTTCAGATTCTCTACTGCAATACGGACTGCCTCTGTCTCATCTTTTCCAATCCATACAGGAACTAAGTCTTTTCTTTTCGCTTTAAATTCTATCATTTTCCCTCCCGTTGCATTATTACTTATCAGTATTCAAACCACACCGTAAAGAACCACTTTTCATACCTGATGCGTGTGCAGATACCCTGATGATTCCCGGAATATCCCCGCATTTGACGAGGACACTTGCCTGACCGTGATACATATGAATAAAAGTCTCATCGTAGGGCTCATTTCCCATCAGATTCCCATTATCCACCGCCAGAATTTCTCCATTTCCTTCGATTTCAAAGTTTACGAGAGACTCTTCACGAAAGTATGGATTTCCATGCTCGTCACATGCCCGGACTGTCAGTAGTCTCTGCTGACCACAGTCAGCCGATACATATTCACCTTCTGTAAATCTTAGTTCTACAGGAGCATCCGGGGTGACAACTTCCCTGCTGCATACCTCCTCTCCCTGTATATATCCCACTACTTTAACTCTTCCCGGCACATAGGGAATAAATCCTGTAATCAATCGGTTGGCACACTGAGATGGGTTGGGCAGATAGAACTCTTTTTCATTAACAAACAATCTGACCTCCTCACAGTTGCTGGCAATCATATAGGGAATGACTGCCCTGTGAAACTGTGGAAAATGCCAATGCTCCGCATAAATCGGAATATCCCAGTGTTCTTTTACTCCCTCATCTTTTAGACTGTAATCCATCACAGCAAAGTATACCATCGGTTTTTTGCTCCAGTAGCTCTGCATGATGTAATAGGAGGGTCTGCGATTACCATTGGTGCGGATCAGAGAGCCCCCCCATCCTTTTGCCGGATACCCCATGGATTCTCCAAGATAGTCGAAGCCCGTCCATATGAAACCACCCATCACATATTTCTTTTCCAATGGGACAAGAGAGGGGTTTTCACAGATAAAATTCTGCATCTGATTCTCATGCCCTTTGAAGAACTGATAAATCTCCGTTCCCAAAATCAATTTATCCGGAAATCTTTCATGAATTTTATCATACCACTGTTCCTGGTAATTACAGGAGATAATATCTACTACATCTGCAATCCCGGCAATACAATCCAGGCGTTCTTCCATATCATAGATTTCCATATCATCTGTCTCGTCCACAAACTTCTGGATATCCTTCACCCCGGATAAATCCACGTTACTCTCCCTCTTAAAATGGGGATTCATTGCATAGGTTACCGGTCTTGTATTGTCCAATGACACGACCTGTCCTTTCAACATTTTCAACAGACGGATCATAGAGTCCTGAGCCTGATTTTCCACTTCGTTTCCAAGCCCCCAGATGAATACACATGTTCTGTTCCGGTCTCTTTCTACCATTGTTGTCAGGTCTTTTTTCCACTCTGTTTCAAAGTACCTGCCGTAAAGGCCCCCGGTCCACTTGTCAAAGCATTCTTCATAGACATAAAATCCAAGCTCATCACACAAATCCAGGAACTCCTCTGCATACATATGATGAGCCGCACGTATAC
>DHNM01000029.1:3441-7034 GCA_002409525.1 Eubacterium sp. UBA5416
TCAAACTCACGGATTCCCACATGCATCGTAATCTGATCTGCACACCTTTCCCCATCCATAAGTTCCAGTTTCAGATGATACAGATTTGGTTCCTCTGCGGACCAGAACTTTGCGTCAGGAATTCGCAAGGTTATGATTTCTTCTTTTCTCTCAGTCTGATACATATTACCATCATGTTCAGCGCTCAGGCGCATACTCCCTTGTATTCCGGGATCCACAGTGATGACACCTGAATTATTATCTATCGCGGTGCTGACTCTGATTTTTCGCTCGTCCAAATGGTATTTTTCTGTCTCAATCCACTTTACTGTCCGGTAAATCCCGGCACCACTATACCAGCGATCCACGGGCTTTTTTGTATTATCTACGCGTATCAGTATCTCATTGGTTCCTGTATGTACATAATCGGTAACATCCAGCCGGAAAGGACTATATCCGTATTTTTGCCCTCCTGCCATGTGACCATTGACCCATATGGTGCTGTCCTCATAGATTCCCCCAAAATCCAGATAATAACAATACCCGTCCTTTTTTTTACTTAACTCAAGATTTTTTCGATACCAGCCAATCCCCCAGCGGTCCCGAAATCCCTGTGCTTCTCCCTGCTCCATGTTTTTTTTGAACGGAGCAGTGATCGCCCAGTCATGAGGAAGCTCAACTTCTGAAAAATGTTTTTCACCTTTTTCCTCTAATGCAAACTCCCATCCAGTCATTATCTCTATTTCTTTTCTAGCCATGTTTTGACCTCCCTTTCAATCATATCTTCTAAGTGAAATCTCTTGAGTGTGAAAAAGTTTTGTCTCCCCTGGTCCTATTTCCATCTCTACTCCATCTACCTCGAAATAGAGTTTTCTGGCAGTTGGATTAAAAGCCTGATCCCGGTCCATACTGAAAACTAACTGTTTAAAGCAATTGACGTAGTTATAAATTTCAATATTGGTAGCATACCATAGGTCATCTCTTCCACCCATATAAGCGGCAAAATCCTCTATTATGTCCCAATTATCCTGTTCTTCAAACTCATAGCTATGTCCCCACAAATAAAAAAGCCAGGATCCCCATGCTGCTTCTCCTTTTATAAACCTCTCAGCCAATTCTCTTAATCGGTCATCATTATGGTGACATGTCGGTTTTAGCCGGAGCCAATCTCTCGGTAGGTCAAATTTCCCACTGGATTGAACGGTTCTGCCATAAACAATTCCTGCTTTATGTAAGATATCCACTACCTCATCATTAAAATTTCCTCCCGGATAAGCCATACCGCGTACCAGTCCGTGGAACTGTCTTTCCAGATTCGTCCTGTCTTTCACAATTTCCTGCAGACATAAATTAATAGGTGTCAGATCATAGGGCGCATGAGTAAAACCATGTACCGCTACCTCAATATCACTTCCATTATATACCTTCACAGCCTCATCTCGAGTCATACGCCTGTGAATTGTACGTGGTGTGAATTCAGTCCCCTCCCTGACATACAAACCACTATTAAGATTAAATGTTCCCTTCAGTCCATTCTTTCTCATAACAGAAATCAGCCTTTTATCCTGTTCAACACCGTCATCATAACTTAATGTCAACGCCTTTCGTTTCCATCCCGGAAAACGAATAAATAATCCTTGCATCTCTCTCCTTTCTCTACAATTATAGTTTGCTTAAATACCTGAGATTAAAATACAATCCCCAATCCTGATCATTTGCATATGGATCGTAAAATTCCGCCCGTACTCCATTTACGCGATGTGGATATACGTAGGCACAGGAAGCCGTTCCATCTCGAAAGAATAACGGCAGCACTCCCCGGAAGGAATCCTGAGCTTTTTTCTGATAAGTCTCATCCTTTGTAATCTGCGCATAAAGGGCAAATGCATTCCCAGTCAGAGCACTCCAGTAATGAGGAAAGGTGTCTCCGTATAATTTTCTTTTTCCAAACCAGAATCCATCCCAATGGCGAATCGCAACCTCATAGAGATGATAATCCGGCTGAATCCCGTTAAACTGTTCCAAAACCGTAAGTTGTCGTCTTCCACCCTCTAGATACTTTTCTTCCTGCGTCAGGATATATGCCTGCAGAAGCACACATACAGCCGGAGCAACGATACTCTGCTCATAGTTGACTTCAGAACCCGGATAATGCACGTCTTTTTCAAGCAGGTAATCTGCATGGTGCCTCGTATACTGTATGAGCTGCTGTCTTTCTTCTTCCATACCTGCCTTTTTCAGTGCGTTATTCAATAACAGGATTGGATGTTCAATCGGATAGAATTTATCTCCTTCCCGCTGATAGTAAGCCCTCATAATACGGAAAGCTAAACATAAATCTTCCTTTTTCCCAAAGAGTTGATAGCTTTCCGCGAAGAGTGTACTATACCAGGTAAAATTGTATAATCGCTTATAATTGTTATCCATCCCAAAATCGTTGCATACCTCACCAGTTTCGCATTTGACAAGTTCGCGACGGACAAACTTAAGATAGAGTTTGAAACTTGATTCCAATTCTGCTCTTATATCTTCCGGAACATCTTTCCTCTGCAGATATTTTGCAATAAGAAGTCCCATGCCTACCCGTTCACGACCTGCATTATCATCATTGGTCCGTCCATAATATAGATGTTTTTCTTCGTTATCATAGATAAGGTAAGCGCCATCAAGTCCCTTGCACTTGCCTTGATATTGCTGATTTCGAGATATGAAAAGCGTCCTTTTCTCAGCAAGCAGCAAAGGAGGCTCCTGAACATAGATCCGACACCAGGTATGAATTCCATCTGCCCGGACTGGGATCACTTGTTCTCCACATTCCTCTGCCGTGAATTCGTAAACACAGGTATCCCTGATGTTTTGCATCTTTTTATCTCCGATTTGAATCTCTTGTGCTTCAAAAGAAGAAGTAACCCTTATTTCACAGGTTTCTTTCGGAAACAGGACATAATGATTTGCCTCTACATCAATAAACCTGGTAAGCTCTCCGGCTTTTTTCCTGAAATCTTCTTTTCCACCATGAGGAAAGATGACCCAGGTCAGCCTTGCGGTCTCTTTCGGATTTAGTTCCATGGGTGAAGGATGTAAGATAAAACAACCTCTGTCATTACTCCGCTTTTCCAGATCTCTCTCCACACTGTAGCAATCCAGACTTCCCCCGGTCAATACCATTCCAAGATGGGGTGCCTCCCCTCCCATCCTGAGAGCACAGATATAACTTACATTCCCACCACAGAATAGGTGGGTGTTGCATCGGTAAGGGATGCAGATATCACTGCTTTCATACTTGTCTTCAAGTGGAAAACGGATGCCTATACTATCTACATTCGTAAAAAAGGGCTTACTACTTTGGTTTGTAAATGTAAACTCTGTAAAATACAGATCCCCTTCCTGATGGTTTTTTACCTCATATGTAAGATCCGCGGGACATTGAACCTCTGCATAAGAATAATCATCCCGCAACCAGTTCATCCCATACGGATCATTTGAAAATATAATTTTATCCACCTCTAACCTCCATTGAAATATTATTTTTACGTTAAAGTTCTGCAGTTTTTGATAGCTCTTCCTATTTTATAATGCAGGGGAATATCTTTTGACCCCTTATGATACACGGA
>DHNM01000029.1:7226-7472 GCA_002409525.1 Eubacterium sp. UBA5416
TACAAACATTCGAAATACACCCTAATCGGGTTGCTTTCTCATGTTTGTTCGGGTCCCAAAGCCATGCTTTTTCATGCAAGCATGAAAAAGCAGGACCTTTTGACCCTGGTATCATTCCATATAAAAATTATCAAATACTGCTTCTGCAGATGACGGTTCTTCACATAAAGCATACAGTCCAATTACTGTTCCTGTAAAGCATTTTCCTGCTATTTCACAGGAAAGAAAGCGTGTAGACGCTCTCCC
>DHNM01000029.1:7716-8612 GCA_002409525.1 Eubacterium sp. UBA5416
TCCGCTTCTATGATCAGCCGTAATCTTTCTCCTTTTATCTTCACCATACAGGACCTTTGTATAAAATCTTCGGCTTTTTTCTCTACCACAAGGTAATTCTCCTCATCGATTTTCTTTTTTGAAAAGCGATAATAAAATTCCGAAGATAAATAAATCAGTATCCCCGCCTCATCTCCATCCAATACAGGAGAAAATTGTAAATTTGCCTCTACTTTACAGGAAAAATCACATTGTCTTATCGCTGTAAAGGAAGGGCTGCTCTGGCTTTCCTCTAACTTAGCTGATGGCCGAATTGTAAGAGTACCATTGCCTCTGATATAATTGGAGAAATCCGGGTTTCTTAAAAATATCCAATCTGGCTCCCAGTTTTCTTCTCCAAAATCAGGTGCAAAACACTCTTTCTCCCTTTGTTTCTCCCATAGGGGGCCTTTTTCTATTAACTTTGCTTTTCCATCGTTTCCGATAACAGGCCAATCCTCTTTCCATTCTACAGGGGTAAGGAATGTCTCTCTTCCAAGATGAGACATGGTTCTTCTGGATAGGCGGATTCCCAGATGCAGCATCCACCAGTTTCCATGATTGTCTTCGATTAGATCCCCATGCCCGGTGCATTGGATTTCTTTCGATGTATCATGCCTGTTTGTGAGTATGGGATTATATGGACAGCTCTCGTAATCGCCCCAGAGTTTTCTGTTTCTTGCTATGGTAATCATGTGATTGAAATTCGTTCCGCCCTCTGCAGTCATCATGTAGTACCAGTGCCCGATATGATAAATGTGAGGAGCTTCCAGGAATCCGCCTTTTGTCCCTTTCCATATGGTTTTAATCTCACTTAGCAGTCTGCCTGTAGCTATATCGATCTCAGCCATGGTGATTTCTTCCTGACCCGGATGCAG
>DHNM01000029.1:8787-27601 GCA_002409525.1 Eubacterium sp. UBA5416
GTCTGATTCGTACAGTAATAAGTTCTCCTGTTTTCAAAATACAAAGATGGATCAATTCCGCTCATAGGAACCCACACAGGGTCCGACCACTCTCCTTGAATATCGTCTGTAGAAACAATAAAATTTCCACACCCATCCAAGGTTGAAGTAACATAGAACTTTCCATCATAATGCCTGATTGTCGGTGCCCATATTCCGCCTGAATCCTTAGCTCCCTGCAGGGAAATCTGTGAGTTTCTGGTAATGCAATTGCCTATCTGCTTCCAGTTTACTAAATCTCTGCTGTGATAAACAGGAATTCCCGGAAAGTATTCGAAAGAACTGTTGACCAGATAGTAATCTTCACCAACTTTGCATATACTCGGATCCGGGTGAAAGCCCCGTACAACTGGATTCGTATATTTCATCAATCTTCTCCCATTCTATTGCTCTTATTATATATTTTATAAAAACACAGACTCTATAAATAGGACTTTTTTTAGATGTAGCATGTAAAATTTTTAGATATATATAATGTAACCGATATTGACCGGGAGTTGTCCCCAAATTCTCTATAATACAAAAAGGCTTCCGTCTTTGGAGTATGTCAAAAAACGGAAACCTGACAACTGGTTAAATTTTGTATTGGCAGACTTTATACCAAATGCTTTTTATTGCTGGTTTTATTGTTCTGACTCCTTCTATACTCCTTAGGAGGCAGTCCATACCTGTCTTTGAATATCCTGGAAAAATACTGACTTTTCTGATAGCCCACATGCTCCATAACTTCATGAATTCGAAGCTCCGTATGTTCCAGGAGTTGTGCCGCCTTATCCATTCTGACAGCAGTAATATAGTTAGAAAGATTTTCATGTGTCGTTTCTTTAAAAATTCTTGACAAATAGGCAGGATGTAAATGAGCGACCTCTCCGAGGGTCTCCAGTGACAGATTCTTGTTGTAATTCATATTAATATACTCTTTTACACAGGAAATAGCATCTCTGCAGTTATATGCCTTTTCTCTGTTCCCGTTATCGTTCCCCGACCGCTGCTCAAAATTCTTTTTCAAAACATGCTCTAAGGCTTCCTCAAAACCTTCCTTAAGTACAGGTTTCACCAGATACTCTGACACTCCGTAGCGTACAGCCTGCTGTGCATATTCAAACTCGCTGTATCCGGATATAATAATTACCTTTGTCAGATAATGATTCTCCTCAATGATTTTTGATAGATCGAGTCCTGATATCTTTGGCATCTTTATATCTGTGACCAAAAGCTCTGGCTGGTGTTCATTTAAAAGATCTCTCGCCAGGGAGCCACCTTTTGCTGTCAGTATCTGATCAAATCCATAGACATCCCATTTCACTAATTTTTTGATATATGTTATCATATATGGTTCGTCATCTACAATCAACACTTTCATTCTCCATTTCCTCCGGTAAAATAGTAAAGTATACCTTTAGTCCGCCCCAGATACTCTTTTCAAACCGAAGTCCAGCGGACTCGTCATAGTAATTAATCAGCCTTTGATTAACATTCCATAACCCCACACTATCATCTTCATCCCTCTCTTTTTTTGAAAGTCTGACCATAAGTGAAGTAATCTCCTTCTCCGTCATCCCGTATCCATCATCGGAAATTTCAAAACGAAGGTCACTATTTCTGATTTCAAAGATCTTTACATAGATATGCTTAGCATCTTCACGCTCCTCAATGGCATGCTCAATGGCATTCTCAATAATCGGCTG
Organism: Eubacterium sp. UBA5416; assembly: GCA_002409525.1. Lineage (GTDB taxonomy): Bacteria > Bacillota > Clostridia > Lachnospirales > Lachnospiraceae > Novisyntrophococcus. The sequence goes on from DHNM01000029.1 coordinate 10,515, forward strand.
AAGAATCAGTGGTATTATCTTCCTTACATATATATCAGGGGAAACTTCTATCGAATACTCTATATCCTTGCGCATAGCCATAATCGAAAGATACGCTCTGGCATAGGATATTTCTTCCTTTATTGTTACTATGGATTTGTTCTTAGTAGAATACCTGTAATAATCAGACAAATGAACTGCCATCTCTGTAACTGCTTTGGGATTATCCGCCACAGTAACAATATAGGACAGGCTGTTGTAGAGAAAATGCGGATTAATCTGCAGCTGAAGCTGCCGAAGCTCTGCCTGATTTCGAAGCTGCTGTTCCGTAATAGTAGACTCGATTAGCTGTCTGATTCTGACAACCATACGATTAAACTGGCCATAAACGTAGGCGAATTCATTGTCTGGCAATTCGGTAATCCTGGCCGTAAAATCTCCCCCTTCCACCTGCTTTAATTTTCCCGTAAGAGTCCTAAGAGCAAGCACGATATTGTTGTAATATAACAGTATAAATACCAGGCCGATCAGAAGTACTACACTCAAAAGTCCACCTGTTATCCGGGTCATATTTGTTACCGGCTGCATCATGGCCTTTAGCGGGTAGTAAGAGACTAGCTCCAGGCCATTCCTCAAAGGCCCTGAACGGACAAGCTGATACTTGTTCCGATCAATGGAGATTTCATCGGATGACTGATCTCCCTCTTCACTCATGGCTCGAATTAATCCCTTCTCGGGCTCACTTACTGAGTAAAGACTCCTGCTCCCGGAATAAAGAAGCAGGGTTTCTCCCTGTTTCATACCGGAAGCCATAGCCTTTAGATTATATAGATAATCACGATCCATCCGTATAATCAGGTATGGTTCATCATCTGTATCATCCCAGTCAGTCTCATATTTTCTAGCAAAATAAACTTCATTCTTATAAATAAACCAATGATTATCTTTTGATGATTGAAGCATAGAATCTTCAACGTTGTCTCTCGATGTAGTTGTTATGATGCGCTGAGATTTTGGCCAGTATAGAATAAACTGTGCCATACCCACATTGCTCTTCTGACGCCCTTTTAAATATGCTTTCATCTGATTGACATCCGTGACATATTGATAAGCGTCATACTCTGACATCAGTGTGAGATGCAGTGTTTTCAAATCGTCACTGTTGAGAATTCCGTCCGCTTCAATTTCGATTTCTTTGATTTTCTGATTGAGAAGTGTCTTGGAATACTCCATCTGAATACTTGCTGTCTGCAGCTGTGATTCCTTCAGGCTGGAAGTACTGTACCCATATAAAATAGCAAATCCGACCATAATCATGATTAAAAACAGAATAAACACATTAAAGATAGACTTTATTTTTCTCATAGGCAACCTCATTTTTGTAAGTAGTACTGCTATGCATCAATTTCCAACAAGAATATTATAGCAAATTCATCTTACCTTTACCATATTGTGGCTGCCACGAATGTTTATTTCACAGATTTATACCATTCATTAACCTCTTTGGTGATTTCATCACCGCCCTGAGCCTTCCAGTCCCTGACAAAATCATCGAAAGCATCAGGTGATTCTTTGCCATAGATGATATTTGTGTACACCTGCTTCTCCATGGTCTGAAGCTGTTCCCAATTCTTCTTCATCGTATCAGTGGGTTCACCGTTAAATAAATTTGGAAGCTGTTCATCCCTGTGTTCATGTGCTACTACATATCCCTCTGCTGTATCCGGTGCAGTCTCAAAAGCTGCCGCCGCCCTCATCTGCGTGCTGGACTTTGCTTCTTTCCCTTCTTTTGCATCTGCATAATCCTGCATAGTATCAATCGCAGGCGCATTTTTAAGCACTGTTGATTTACCGGGCATAAACGGATCCGTTACGGGTGGATCAAACAATGTGGAATCAAATACAACTTTATCTCCGACAACGTCGTAATCGTAGTTTTCCAGATAACCGTATTGAAAATCACCGGTACCGAATGCCGCATCATACATCCAGTCATAGTAGGTGAAAAATGCTTCCATATTACTAAAATCCTTGTTGAACATTAGCCAGCCATCGTTGGTCTCTGCAGTCTGATAGGTCGGCTCCCCGTTATCCTGCAGAATATTCGGGTATGTTTTGATTACCGCATCCGGTGCTACTGACGTAACATCTCTGACAGAATCAACAGCCCACGGACGGCCGATAAAGATGCCGGCTTTTCCCTCTGTAAATTGATTCATTGCATCCCACGCACCAGTTGCGGCCGCTTCCTGAAATGTCCATCCATTTGCATGCCAGTCTGCCAGACGCTCTAATGATTTCTTGTTTCCCTCATCAATCGAACCATAGGTTAGTTTACCGCTTTCATCCTCCTCCCAGCTGCCGGGAATATGTTTTCCGGTATTTGCAGAGAACAGTGATACAGGATCCGCCACCCATCCGCTGTTGTAGAGTCCATTACCTGTATAAGCGAATCCATACGTATCCTTCTTTCCGTTGCCGTCAGGGTCTTTTTCTGTAAAGGCTTTTATTACAGACTCAAACTCATCCATATTTGTGGGAGCCTTAAGATTCAGCTTATCCAGCCAGTCCTGTCGAACGATCATTACTTCCCCTTCAGTCAATGCCGGCGCACAGGCAATCCCATAGGTCTTTCCGTCCTTAGTGACCGGATAGAAAGATTGCGGATATTTATCATAGATTTCTTTCAGACGATCGGGCATATACTTTTCAATATCATCATCAATTGCTTTCACACGACCGGATTCAATCATATCTGCTATCATCTGCGTTCCATATACCGGAAATACATCCGGAAGTTTCTCAGAACCGGTAAGAGCAAGACGCAGCTTTGTATCATAGTTGTCTGCATCTCCGCCCAGAAGTGCGGTATCCATCTTAATACCTAGCTTTTCCTCTGCAAGCTCCGTCATGGGGTTCTTATTAATATCTTCACCGTCTCCATATCTTCCCGCATTCTCGTCCAGCTGCTTTGCAATGGTAATTGTAATTGCAGGATCGTACCTGCCTTCCTCATTCATTACAGCCGCTTCCCTGCTGCTATCCCTGTCCTTTTTAGATCCACAGCCTGTAAGTACCAGACCGAATATCAACACGAATGAAGCTGCTTCCCTGGAAAATTGTTTTTTGCTTTTCATATCATACCTCCTCGTTCTAAATTCATTAATTACAAAAAAGCTATTCTTTTACCGCACCCATGACGATTCCCGTTACAAAATATTTTTGTAAAAACGGATATACCATCAATATCGGCAGCGCACCAATGAATACCTGTGCCGCCTTAATGGTCCGCTCTGACATAGCTTTTGCTGCGGTCGGATCTAGTGCCAGATCCTGCTGGTTTCCCTGAACTACGATCACTTGAAGAAATGAAGCCAGCGGATAGTTTTTAGTATCTGACATATACAAGATTCCTGTAAACCATTCATTCCAGTTTCCAACCATAATAAAAAGTGCAACCGTGGCGAGACCCGCCTTAGACAAGGGAAGAAAGATCTTCCAGAACACGGTAAAAAATCCTGCCCCGTCGATTAATGCCGCTTCCTCCAGCGCTTTGGGAATCGACTTGAAGAAGTTCATAATAAGAATCAGATTGTAACAGCCGAATGCCCCCGGAAGAATATAGACAAGAAAATTATTCTTTAACCCCAGAGAAGTATTTACCAGGTAAGAAGGAATCAGTCCCCCTCCAAACAGCATGGTAAATACAAAAAACCACATCAGAACCGTTCTGCCTTTGAAATCTTTTGATAGAGCATAACCAGCTGTCGTTATAGCAAGCATACTAACCAGCGTACCAACCACCGTCCTGAGAAGCGAGATCACCATAGAACGTATGAAGTTATTGTTTTGAAAGGTCTTCATATAAGCTTTGAGCGTAAAATCCACAGGCCAAAACGTAACAATTCCGCTGTTAGCCGCACTTTTCCCGCTAAGAGAAAGAGCCAGCAGATTGACCAGTGGCAGCAGACACAGAAGTGCTGCTGTAACAAGAAATATCGTATTGCAAACTGTAAATATTTTTCTGCTTAAGGATGTATGTCTCATCGTCTTCTCCCTCCTAAAAGATCTTGTAACCAGCAAATTTATAGGCAATTTTATATGAGATGACCGTTAACAGCAATCCGATGACAGACTTAAAAAGTCCAACTGCTGTTCCAAAGCTGTATTGCCCATTTACCAAAGACTGCCGATACACGTAAGTGTCAATAATATCGCCGGTGCTATAAGTAAGAGGCGAATACAGGTTGAATATCTGATCAAAACCTGCATTCAGCACATTTCCAAGACTAAGTGTTGCCATAACAATAATCATAGGTACAATACCGGGCAGGGTAATATGCAGAGCCTGCTGTAAACGGCTCGCGCCATCAATCTCTGCCGCTTCATAAAGCCCCTGATCAATATTCGAGATCGCGGCCAGATATACAATCATGCCAAATCCAAATCCCTTCCAAAGGTCCGAGATTACTACAATCTGCCGAAACATGCCTGCCTCACCCAGAAAGAAAATCGGCTTTACACCGAGCCGTTGAATAAAGTTGTTGACAATCCCATCCAGCCCCAGAATATCCTGAAGCATGCCGGCTACAGTTACCCAGGAGAGAAAATGAGGAAGGTACACCAGTGTCTGGATGCCTTTCTTCAGTCCCACATTCTTTACCTCATTCAGCAGCAGCGCCATGAAAATCGGTACAACCAGTTCAAGTATGATCTTACTGACAGCTATAATCACTGTGTTGATAATTGCCTGATAGGATTCCCTGAATTCAAAAATCCGTTTAAAGTTGTCTAATCCTACGCTTTCAGAACCCAGAATTCCAAGCCATGGCTTGTAATCCTGAAAAGCCATAACTAATCCGCCCATAGGTGCATAGCAGAAAACAACTGCCAAAATAAAGCTTGGAATTACCATTACATAAAGCGGCCAGCTGTGATTGAATTCCTGCTTCCACTTTTTCATTTCCCATCCTCCTTACTTTGATTTATTACCATTATAAATAGTCTTCTCGATTATAAACACACCCCAATTTAAAGAACATGTACCCTGTTTTAACTTTATTACATATAATTGTAATATTCAGATAATTATTTGTACATATATATTCACATATTATATTCTTTTATTTCTATCATTGTATAAATCCTATATTTCAAAGTCTATACGGCAGGTCCTATTTCATATTATGCAAAAGACCTCAGCCTTTTAAACATCAACACTTAAAAGACTGAAGCCTATAAAAAATTCATTTGACTATATTCTTTATATCTATAAAGGCACTGCCGATAGACGGTTAGTCCCAAATTATAGGTTTACATAAAAGTAATCGAATCCTTTGGTCGGGGCGATTACTTTTTTTTGTGATTTATGTAGTCTAATAAAATTATAACCACTGTGTTGAGCATCATAAACAGCACCCAGAATTAAACACAACATTTACAATATACACAGAAATATAATTTTTTATTTTAGCATAATGCGCTATGATAGAAACTACAATTTAATATATAGATTACATATATCCAAATGACACACGAAATTTCAATTGATCAAAAAGTTCCGGAATTATTTAAAAAAGGTTAAACGGGGGGATTTTTATGAAACGAAAACTTTATGCTATTATGGCCTATGTCTTAGCCGCTGCAATGCTAATTTCCATGCCCGGCTGCGGAGGAAAAAAAGATAATGGTGATAATTCAAAGTCAAAAAGCGGAAGTTCCAAGGCAAAGGCAAAACCGGATATGAGTCTTGTGGATACGAGTGGTGATCACTTAAAGATGAAAGACAAGACAAAGCTAACCATGTTGATTCCGAAGGACACAAATATTGAAGACCTTGATACAAATGACTACATAACGAAACTTGAGGATGCTGTTAATGTGGATCTGCAGTTTGAATACCTTCCTGCTTCAGATGCAAAACAGAAACTGTCAGTTATGCTTTCCTCAGGAACGGAATTACCTGACACGATTCTTTATAATCTGTCGAGTATAGAGGTTTATACCTACGGAGCACAGGGATATTTCTTACCTTTGAATGACTATATTGATCAATGTTCCAAATATTTTAAAGACTATCTGGGTACCGACGAAGGAAAAGAAAACACGAAATATTTCAAGTCTCCGGATGGAAATATCTATTCTTATCCAAATATTATCGAAGAGATCGGAAATGATTATGATCATCGAATCTGGATCAATAAGACTTGGCTCGATAAATTGGGACTGGAAAAACCGACGACAACGGATGAATATTACCAGGTTCTCAAGGCATTTAAAGAAAAAGATCCAAATGGAAATGGTAAAGCAGATGAAATACCATTGGTGGGAAGTACCGACGGCTGGGTCCAGGGTGTATGGAAGACACTGATGTATTCTTTCTTGTATCTGAATGACTATTTTGATTATATCGTTAAAGATAAGGATGGAAAACTGACGGTATCTTATATACAGCCTGAATTCCGTGACGGACTGGAATATTTAAACAAACTATGTTCGGAAGGGCTTCTTTCCCCGCTTACATTTACGCAGGATCAAAATCAGTTAAAACAAATCATTGGCGATCCAAGCGGCGTTGTGATTGGTTCTGTCTGTGCGGGGTCTATGTCGCTATACGCGGCATCCGAGGAGAGGAAAAAGGACATTACACATCTGGCACCGCTGATTGGACCGGACGGTGTTCAGCTTACGAGTGACAGACATTCTTCATTACCTAATTACGTGGGATATATCACCAAAGACTGTAAAAACCCGACTGCAGCGGCAGTTCTGTTTGATTATATGTATTCCACAGACATGGCGATGCAGGGACGCTGGGGTACAGAAGGAAAGAGCTGGGTAAAAGCTGAACCCGGTGAAAAAGGAATGTATGAAGATCAGGGTTACGATCCTATCTTTAAAATCACTGATAATATCTGGGGAACGACTCAGAATCAGGAAATTGGAGAAGTCGGGCCCACACTTAGACAATATGATTTAACCTGTGGGCAGGTAACACCGGATGATCCATATAACGCCCAGCTGATGTCTGCAGAAGCATCAAAGGAATATATGGATAAAGTACCTGATGATGTTGTTTACAGGATTATTTATACCAAAGAAGAGGCAGATGAGATCGCTGAAATTTTAAATTCATTAAACACCTATCGTGATGAGGCAGTGGTTGCATTTATTACCGGAACCAGACCTTTATCTGACTGGGATAACTATGTGAAGGAAATTCAAAATATAGGACTGGACAAATTCGTCGAAATCTCTCAGAAGGCGTATGACAGGATGCAAAAACAGTAGACACTATGCCCGCCCGGAAAAATCATTCGGGCGGGCATGATGTGATCAGAGGGGGGATGTATTTGTGAGAAAGAAAAATAATACATGGAAGAGAATCTTTTCAAGCTGGCAGTTATATCTATTTCTTCTGCCGCCGCTTATCTATTTAATTGTATTTTGCTACGTACCTATGAGTGGTCTGCAGCTGGCTTTCAAAAAATACAATTCCGTTGACGGAATCTGGGGAAGCCCATGGGTCGGCCTGGATCAGTTCCGAAAATTTTTCTCTTCCTATATGTTTGGAACAGTTATTAAAAACACACTAAGAGTTTCAATTTATTCACTGCTGGTCTCATTTCCGATCCCGATTGTACTGGCACTGATTTTGAATTCTATTGAATCTCCGGGATATAAAAAATTTGCGCAGACGATCACTTATCTGCCCTATTTTATATCTACAGTCGTACTAGTCAGCATTTTGATGCAGGTTGTAAATCCACGCGTTGGTCTGATTGCAAACCTTTTAGAAAAAATAGGAGGAAAAACAATACCAGATCTCATGGCTTCGCCCAAAGCATTTCCTCACCTCTATGTCTGGTCAGGAATCTGGCAGTCAATGGGTTATAACTCTATTATTTATATTGCGGCACTTGCAAATACGGATCAGTCACTTCATGAGGCGGCTAAAATTGATGGGGCATCACGGTTTCAAAGAGTCGTCCATATTGATCTGCCTTCTATTATGCCCACAGCTTCTATTTTACTGATTATGAATTGCGGGAATATCATGAATGTCGGTTTCGAAAAGGTATTACTGATGCAAAATGATATGAATATTTCAGCGAGTGAAGTGATATCAACCTATGTATATAAAATCGGCCTGGGGACCACGGTGACGGATTTCTCATATGCGACTGCGATTGGACTTTTTAATTCCCTTATCAACCTGGTCATGATACTGATTGTAAATATAATCAGTAAGAAAACCAGCGGGAATTCTCTATTCTAGTTAATGATCCGGCACACAAAAGGAGAGTTAGATATGGATAAAATTAAAAATAGAGGAAAAAGAATCAAGATGGGTCGGGATGATAAAATTTACTATGCAGTGATCCATATCATCCTCGTTCTGGTGTTGATTGTGATCGGGTATCCATTAATTTATATTGTGTCGTCCTCATTTTCTTCGCCCACAGCGGTAAGCACCGGAAAGGTGATCCTGTGGCCGGTGGATCTCAGCCTGGAAGGATACGAGGCTGTATTTAAAAACAAAGATGTTCTGAGTGGCTACCTGAACACCATTATATTTACCGTATGCGGAACGACCATCAATGTTATAATGACTATGTTTGCGGCTTACCCGTTATCCAGCCGCAAACTGCCGGGGCGGAACTTCTTTTTGTTCCTGTTTACATTTACCATGCTGTTTAGCGGGGGAATGATCCCTACCTATATATTAATCAAGGATATCAACATGTTAAATACAATCTGGGCAATGATCCTGCCCGGAGCGGTGTCGGTCTATAATCTGATGATCACGAAAACCTTTATACAAAACAGCATTCCGGATGAATTATATGAAGCTGCTGAAATAGACGGCTGCAGTGATGCAAACTATTTCTTCAAGATGGTCGTTCCTCTGTCAAAATCAATCATTGCAGTTTTGGTTCTTTTCTATGCAATTGGCCATTGGAACGCATACTTTAATGCTTTTCTGTATCTGGATGACCGGAAACTATTTCCCCTTCAACTGGTGCTGAGAGAGATTCTGATTGCAAACAGTATAGATGCCACGATGATTCTTGACCCGGAAATCGCCGCAGCGAAACAGGGAATGGCAGAACTATTGAAATATTCCCTGATTTTGGTATCAACTGTGCCGGTTATGTGCCTATACCCGTTCGTGCAGAAATACTTTGTAAAAGGTGTTATGATCGGGTCAGTAAAGGGATAAACAATATATATCAGGAGGAGCAGAGAATCATAAAACATAATTCCCTTCCCCTCCTGTTTTTTTGCCTGTTTATATCTTATCCCAATATTTGATAATACTCGACCTGTAGATCTCCTTCCCATGAAACCCTGTCATACGGAGAATCGGGATATAGTTCCATAGTACACATTTCCAGCCCGCCGTCAGCAAAAAGTTCTAAGAGTGACACATCAAAGATGAATTCTATATCATATTCTCCTGTTATAAATCTGTGTACTGACGCCCTGGAATACTGCTCTGTCATAAAGGTCTCATCAAATTCCTTTGCTCCGGCCATTCCCCTGTCCACGATCACAGAATCATCTTGTATTTCAATCAGTAACTTCTGTCCTCTGGAATTCGATAAATTCAGTTTCGCGTCACCTTTGCCGTGGATCTTGATCCCAAAGGTTTCTGATCTTATCCGGCCCGAATTTTCTATCGGATACGCCTGCCTCTGAAACTGTCTGATTCCTTCAGGTTTTCCACATAACCGGTAATTATCACCTATTTTTCTTAATGACAGTTTTCTGGCCAGAGTCATCTGACTGCAAAAGTCGTCTGTAGGAACACGATCAGAATATTCCCAGTTTTGTGCCCAGCCAATTAAGAGAGGTTCTTCAAGATTCTGAAAAGTTACACCCGCATAGTTATCAAAACCAAAATCAAGCCAGAGAGGTTCCCCTGCCGGATATGTACAAGTGAAAGTATCCCCGTCAAATTCACCGACAAAGTACTGTGTCCGGCTCCTCCCATCCTCCACGGTTGTCGTCATGCTGACCAGAAGCACCCACAACACTTTGCCGTCAACCGCTACAGGGAACAGATCCGGACACTCGAATACCCCGGATGCATGGTTTTCTTTCAAGCCGAATTCTCCGGTCTTCGTCCACTGTTTCATATCTTCCGAAGAATAAAACTGAACACGATCATATGCAGCCAGCACCAGGCTCCAGCACCCGTGTCTGGCATTCCAAAAAACTTTCGGATCTCTAAAATCTGAAAGTCCCGGGTTCTTTATCACCGGATTCAAATATGATTTTTCAAAATGATTACCGCCATCAATACTATAGGCAATGCTCTGTTGCTCTAATCCAGTATCGCCATTATGACTGGTATAGATAGCTACAATCGGTGCATGCTCTGCTGTTCCGAAACCTGACGTATTTTCCCTGTCATACGCACAGCTTCCTGAAAAAACCATACCCAGTTCATCCGGGTAAAGTGCAATCGGTTTGTGCTCCCAATGTAACAGATCTTTTGTAACGGCATGTCCCCAGTGCATTGGCCCATGTCCTGTAGAATAAGGATACTTCTGATAAAACAAATGATAGTTTCCATCCACATAAACCATCCCATTTGGATCATTCATCCACATATTCGGCGGCGTAAAATGAATCTTAGGTCTGAAATCTCTGATTCCTTTTGTGCTCATAGTTTGTGTCCTCCTCATAGTGACCAGAAATGGACTTTGCTGCAATTCCCGGCGTTCTTCATTAATTAGCTGCTTCTTTTGCCAACCCCTGCCCTATCTGCAACGTCTCGTATACTAGCCAATTTTATCTACCTTTCTTTCATGATTTGTAGGATTGTGGAGCACAAAGTGCGTAACAATACGTGTATCACAGGGGTCGAATTACTTTTGACCCCAACATCAATAATAATATAAAACAATAAAATTATCCTATCACAATCGGGTTTGCTTCTCAATCTCTTTCTCTCTTGTTCCATAAGGATTTGATATTTAAAAAATAATTTGTCCCTTCTATTTATATATGTTACTATACGAATAAGGTATTACCTATTACTTATTTTAGGAGGATTAAAAGATGAGCAATCGCAAAAGTCATGGAGAGTATTTGAAAAGAGCAATTCAGGTTTCACGGGACTCCAGAACCCACGGAAACACTCCATTTGGTTCTATTCTGGTTGATCATGAGGGAAATATCGTGATGGAACAGGAGAATATTGAAATCACTGAAAAAATCTGCACCGGACATGCAGAGGCTACACTGGCCGCCCGTGCATCTCACGAATATTCCAGAGAATTTCTAAAAGGCTGCACTTTGTACACAACAGCTGAACCATGCGCCATGTGTTCCGGTGCAATATACTGGGCCGGTATCGGAACTGTCGCATACGCCATGACAGAACGCCGACTGTTAGAACTAACAGGAAGCAATGAACAGAATCCAACCTTTGACCTTCCCTGCCGTGATGTTTTCAGCAAAGGCCAGAAAGATATCCGGGTAGTCGGACCATTTCCGGAATTAGAAGTCGAAGCAGCTGAAGTCCACAAGGGATACTGGGATTAAACACGACATCTTAGAATAAACGGAAGGAGCTTCCATGAAAGAACAAACTTCAACGGAAAATATATTTCTATTTCTCAGAACCTGATTATGGGACTGCAGCATGTACTTGACGATGTGTCTGAGTTCGATAGCCGCTCCTCTGATTATGAGCAGCTGGTTATTCTACAATCTCTCCCGCCCTGTCACAAAACTCATCCAGTGTAATTTCGTCTGTAACATATTTCTGGAACAGAAGTCCTATTTTCTCAATCTTCATCATAGGATCATCTGACAGTGGCCGGGCTTTTAACTTCACATCTTTCACATAGTCTTTCCAGATATCGATGTCAGGTATGTCAAGCCCCCCATCTTCTATGATATCCAGCCGGGCGGGAAGCTGTTTCATAGCGTTAGAATAATCGATACTTCCCTCTCTACCTGCCGCGTAGGCGAGGAATTTTTTTGCCGCATCTTTATTTTTTGATCCTTTGTTCAGTACATATTGCCAGCTTCCAACATTTGTTGCTTTTTCTTCGAACCTGGGAAGCGGCACAACATGAATTTTATCCTCACCATACATGCCTGCCTTCAAGAAGGTATTGGTAATTCCGCTGTACATAAATATAGTCCCATAGTCACCGTTCATGAACTTTTGTTCCATCTGCTCATATTGATCGAACAAAACACCCTCTGCTATTCTGTGGTTCTTATATATATCATGTAGAAACCGCATCGCCTCTCTGGTAGAAGTATTTGACCAGTTCTGATAATCACCTCCAAACATGTTAATAAACTGAAGAATTTCATTATATGCATAAGTTGCTTCCCAAGAGCCTCCATATCCATATACTCCATTCTCAAAACTTGCATTTAGAAGCTTTTCGAAATCTTTTCGGTCCGATATCCGGTCTATTCCCGCCTTCTTTATAACATCCGCATTGGCCCATAATGCCATAATATCAAGAGTATAAGGGACGGAGTATACCCGGGAATCTTTCATAACCATTTTATTCATATATTCACTCGGATAACAATCTATAATCTCCTGTGTCATAACTGTATCATCTATGGCTTCCAGATACCCTTTATGTTTAAATTCACTGATCATCTCATCATTGATCGTAATGACATCCACACTTGGATCCCCGGAAGAAAGGAGAGTGGAAATCTCCGCCTGCCGATTATAAGCATTTGCAGGAGGTGAAATCAGATTGATTTTCATATTCAACTTTTTCTCAGCATTCTCAATATATTCCTGCACTCCGGCTTTATCGGCATTTACATGCATTAAAGTAATATTGTCTTTGTTTTTATCGGAATCACCTTGTGTTTCCGATACAGCACTATTTCCAATATTACATCCTGAAAATAATAGTGAGACACAAAAGCTAAGTAAAACTACAACTATCTGTTTTTTCACAAATCACACCTTTTCTTTATCGAGGCCACCTGTCTTCTTTTTTCGGTAATGGTGGAAATCCATGATGAGGTTCCGACTGATACCAGTATGCAACGCTTGCAACGTCATCCTGTCGTTCGAACAATCCCCTGTATCCAACTCCAATCTGTTGTATTGTCACCTTCAGATCTTCCTCAAAACAGATCGGATCCTGAATATGCCAGCGATAAAAGCCCCGCATGGGCATACAGTCATCATTGTGATAGAGATTATGAATCTCCTCATCATGATTTGAATAGTATGGATATCCCAGATATGGTGTACAGTAGTTTTGTTCTACTGTCTTTCCGTCTATCTGTTTTGCGAAACTCCAGGAACCTCCGAAGTAATCTTCAGTGCCCGTTCCACAGATCGTGGGATATTCTTCGTCGCCGTCCATATAGAATTTAATTTCACCCTCGCCCCACCAGTAACGTTCCAGTGTGGTCAGTGCCAGGTATATACCGACATAATGTCCTTTTCCCTTTACCTGATCTAAAATCACATAGTCTTTCTGGAGCTCTGTAATCTTCTGTCTTCTCCACTGAGCATGAAAGTAAGATATATCTTTAGGTAGTTCTTCGTGAAGCGCATAATCAACCTGATAGAAGAAAGCCGGAATTGCATTGGCATGCTGATTTTCAAGAGTAATCCTGGCTTTTCTTCGAAATGGCATCTGGAAATAACTATTCAGCCCCCGACTTGGCACTACTACAATCGGCAGGGAATTCACGTCACATTCTCTTCCGAATCCACAGCAGAAGAAATCGCCAAGCGGGCATTCTACGGATGGCTCTTCCTCATCGTCCCAGTACATGCGAAGCACCAGGTCTCTTAAGACAAAACAGTCCGCTTCTGTCGTTTTATGCGTCACGGTAATCCATATATGGTTAATGACACCCGGACCTTCAATTTCCGCCAATGTAACAGCCTTACCGCTTTCTATATCGTGAAGGCAGGGGCTCCCTTTTCTGGATGGCCCGAGAGGACCTGCCGCCATTCCGCCCTTTCCTTTTTCACCATGTGGATTTTCCGCGTTAATGGATCTGCTTTTTACATGTTTTGCCAATGGCAGAGATCCAAGAGCTCCGCCGGTTATATCATACATCATATATTACCTTCCTTTCATTTTTAGGCTTTTACTCCGCCGGCCATAATTCCATCCATAATCTGTTTCTCAAATATAGCCACAAATAGAATGATTGGCAGCAGGATAATCCATCCCATCGCACTCACCAGATCCCAGGGTACACCATACATATTATCGCGTAACGGGAGCTGTACAATAGAGACCGATAGAACTTGTATTCCATTTGAATAGTATAATGGCGTGAAGAAATTATTTAAACAGGTTATAAAATTGATGATACATACCGTTGCAATTGCCGATTTCATCAGCGGAAGTACAATCCGAAAAAGTCTCTGTGAAAATGTTGCCCCGTCTATGGCTGCGGCTTCTTCAAGAGAAATTGGTATTTCTCCTACAAAATTTCTCAATATCAAAACGGTAAAGGGAATAACAGCACTGATATAGAGAATGATCAGGCCGGGATATGTATCATACAGTCCCACTTTCTGCATAAACTCATATAATGGTCTTGCGGTCACAACTTCAGGAATCAGCATTGTAGCAAGAATAAAACCAAACATAAGATTGATTGCCTTCGAATGAAACCTGGAGAAAGCATATGCTGCCATCACACATATCACTGTACCTATTAGCAGTGTAACACCAATGATCAGAACTGTGTTACCTATTTTTGAAACAAGTCCGACATTTTCGACAAGAAATTTATAACTGTCAAGCGTTGGATAATCCGGAAGATAATCGATCGGCATCTTAAAAAGCTCCCCCGGAGGTGTTATGGACGAAATAAATATCCAGTACACAGGAAAAAGGATCAGAAAGGCTACGAATGCAAAGAGAACCCATCTTCCCACAGCAGCAAGACCTCTGTAAATTTTATATTTCTTTGAATCGTTCATACAGTTCTCCTTCCTAGTTATCCATCTTATTCATGACCCTCATATTAATAAAACTAAAAACAGCCATGACAATAAATAGCAATACTGCAAGAGTTGATGCGTATCCGACATTCAGATTGGTAAAGGCTTCGGTGGTAATGCGGTAAGCAATCAGTGATGTATCCTCCCCCGGTCCGCCTGATGTCATCGAATATACAAGATCAAATGTAGTAAGTCTCCACAAAGTAAAAGGAATACACAAGGTCATCACATTCTTAGTAATAAGCGGAAGTGTAATTCTGAAAAAGCTCTGTACTCCATTCGCACCGTCCACTTTTGCGGCTTCATAGATATCTCCGGATATAAACTGAAGTCCGGATAATACGAGAATAGCAAAAAACGGAAGATCCTTCCACAAATCCATGATAATAACCGCAGCCCTTGCAGACCCCGTATTAATCAGCCAGTTATATTGAAATGCAGGTACAAATCTCCTGATAAAGTCATTTACCAGACCGTAATCGTTATTAAATCCCCACTTTGCGGCCATACCTACAACAACGGCCGGCATTGCCCATGGAATCAGCACGATCGTTCGGAGAAAACGCTGCCCCTTGAATTTCATGTTCAAGATCAAAGCCAGGCCCACCCCTAAAACGACATGAAAAATCATCGAGATCACAACAAACATCACGGTAAAACTGATGGATGTAATGATTTTCGGATCTTTAAATACATTAACATAATTGCTGAAACCAACGAATTTCTTCACGCCGGATAAAACCTTGATATCAAACAGACTGTTTTTCAGTGTCGCTATTATCGGATATAATGTTGTAAATCCACGAATCAGGACTACAGGAAGGATCAGAATCCATGGAACAATCCATTTTGTCGACTTCTTTTTTGTATTCACCTAGATGCCTCCTTTTCATTATTTGCTGTACTTATCTACCATCTCTCCGGCCTTGCTGCAGAACTCGTCCACCGTTATCTCATCCTTCATGCATGACTGAAAGATTGTCCCCGTGTCAGTGATGAATTCCATGGTCTGTGGCAGCATCGGACGGCCTTTTACATCACATTCTGATGCATACCGGCTATATATCTCCTTTGCCGGATCTGAATCCGGTACTACTTTTTCCGCCACATCTGCCCGGGCGGGGTAGCGGTCAAACGCTTTATAAGAAGCCTCCATTCCGCCTTCTTCTGTCATATACTTCAGAAATTTCAATGAAGCATCTTTATTCTTTGAAGCTTTATTCAATACATAACTCCAGGAGTCTGTAAAAATACTCCGCTTTCCCTCTCCGCTGAAATCCGGTATCATCGCCATATGAATCTTGTCTGCTCCAAGCATGTCTGCTTTCTCATAATCTGTTCCTAATCCCCACATAAACCATGATCCGTATTTCCCGTCGTTCGCTTTTGGATTCATTTGCTCATACTTATCGGCGATCTGATCAATTGGAGTTTCTTTGTCCGCCACCATGTCGTGTAAAAATTGTACTGCCTCTTTATTTTTAGGGTTTGTCCAATCCAGGTAATCTCCCCCGAACATATTTACAAATTGAGCAATCTCATTATGAGAGTATGTCTTTTCCCAGGATCCGCCATATCCGTATCTTCCATTTCCGGAAGGAGCTTTCATATATTCCATAAAATCTTCTTTTGTGTCAATTGATGTGATACCAACCTCATCCATGATCTGTTGATTTACCCAGAAAGCAAGATAGCCAATATACCCAGGAACACCTATAATGTTTCCGCTTTTATCTGTAATCATATCTTTCAGATAACCCTGCGGGAACTGTCCTCTGATATCATCTGTCATAACCGAATCATTTAAGCCTTCCAGCCATCCCGAATCTTTAAAAGAAGCACTCATCTCATCATTTATTTCAATGACATCGACACTTGAGTCTCCTGTGGACAAAACGGTTGTAATTTTCTGCTGACGAGTGTCAGAGTCTGTCGGTGCAGCGATCACATTAATTTTGAGACCGGTTGCATCTTCTACATTCTTTAACCAGTCATCAAAATCCGGGTCCGTGGTATTAATACTGTAAAGAGTCAAATCATACGCCCCTTTTTTGTTGCCTCCACCTGACGATGCATTCCCGGAATCCTTGGAACCCCCTCCACATCCGGTCAGATACACACCGCCAAT
>DHNM01000030.1 GCA_002409525.1 Eubacterium sp. UBA5416
CGTTTCAGTTTGCCGTCGGCATCTTTTGTTTCGGTAATGGCGCTCGGGAAAAGAGCGGCTATCCTGTCTATATTTTTCTCCGTGAAGTTCACGGTTTCTTGTGTTAATTTTTCCATTGCAGATAATAAATTGTATCTCTATTGTGTTAATTGCATGTTTGATTCTTTTACACCCTTACCAGACGCATCAGAGGTTCGAATGAATAAAGGGCTGCCCTCCTGCCGGACGGCTCTTCTTTTTGAACCAGGTAACCTGCATCCAGTAATCTTTTGATGATGTTACCTGCTGTAGCAGTGGGAATTCCTGTATTCCTGATGAATTTATTGTTACGGAAAACCGGATTGGTGAAAATAAAATCCAAAATCTCCGTGTTCCATTTTGAAGCCAAAAGTGTGACAAACTCCGACTTCATCTCCTCATACAGGTTGTGTATCTCTTCCGATATCTCCAGGTTAGATATTGCCTGAGCATTCACTGCTTCCAGAAAAAAACGGATCCACTCGTTCCAGTCTCCTGTCTTGGATACGTTTCTCATGGCTTTAATATAAAGTTCTTTGTTCTGATCAAAATAATCACTGATGTAAAAGTAGGGTTGCGACAATATCTTTTCCATCCACAGATGCAACGTGATTAACATCCTTCCTATCCGTCCATTTCCATCCTGAAACGGGTGCAGGGCTTCAAACTCGAGATGGATAATAGCCGTTTTCACGAGGGACGGGAGTGAACTGTCCGATATAAAGCGCATCAATTTATCCAAACCTTCCTGCAAATGTTCGGGACTGATGGGAACATATTCAACTTTCCTCCGTGTTTTATCGGCAAGGTAATTCTGGATTGTTTTGAACTCGCCGGGTGATTTGCTGGCACCCCTGCCCGCATAAAGCAATTGCTGGTGGAGCTGTTTGATGAAGTTCACCGTGAGTTGGTAACCGGAATCCAAAACCTGCTGCGCGTTCTTCAATGCACGTTGGTAAAGCACAATCTCAATCACATCCGATTTTGCCTGTACCGAAGTGGTTCCGTCATCATCCGCTTCATACTGCATGATCTCATCCATTGTGCTGATGGTCCCTTCGATTCGCGAGGAGAGCAGCGCTTCTCTGTTGCGCAACGGAGCCAACAGAATCTCATTGTTATGCATATTTTTCAGCATCTGGTCGTAACGAGCCAGTGCATCGGTGGCACTTAACAGTTCACCAATAAAGAAGGAGTAATCAATCTCCTTTGGCGGAAATGCTCCGTAGTGATATTTGACGGCATCTTCTGTATTGTATTGCATAACAAAGAAAATTTGCAGTTTGACTACAAAAATAGCATTAATTGTGTAATGTACGCAATTTCTTTACAAATATTACTGTTAAATTGTTGTCTAATTATCTTGTCTCTAAAATCTGTACACAAAACTATTTGAGTACAGTATTAGCCAGTATTCTGTACTCTACAAAAAATTTGTGTACATAAATTTTGAAAAATCATTGTTACTAAAACGGTCCCTTCGATATGTTGGTTACAGCAAAATTTATCTTGCTTCAATTACTTGATTTCATATAATTTGGTGTACAAATCTTCCAGAATATAGACCTTTTCGAAATTTGTCTTTATCTTAAAATCAAATTGTTCTTTGATGACGTAAGAACTCTGATATTTACCACCAATAACAACTAATAACCATTGAGATAAACCGGTATTTACAATATAATTCGCTATTTTGGATTCTTTTTTAGAGATGGCTTTTTCTAAAAGTTCTTTTGTAACATAGTCTTGCCACCATCCGCCTTGATTGACATTCAAAGCGAATCGATCGTGTTCCATACTATCAATATTATCAATAATCTGGTTTTCAATAACGCTACCACTTGTTATATACTGCTTTACAATATCAATAATTTCATGTATTAACCCTTTTTTGTCATTGGCTTTCATTGAGATAAACTGATTAAGTTGAACTGTAATCAATTGTGCAGGTAGATTGGGCTCTTCTAAAAGTAATTTTTCAGACTCATTAATGATAGTTTCAATCGTTCCTTCTGATTGTTTGTAATTATCATTGAGAAGCTCCGTATGTTCGAGGCCAATTCTCTGATTGTCTATTGAAATGATAAAATCAGGTTTTTCCCTAACTTCCTCGATATTAGCCTGAGGTCCAAAATGCATCAACAGTTTTCCGACATGAGTGATCTCTTTTATTTTTTGATCATCGACGGGTGTATATCTTTGAAATTCCCCTAAAAAAGCATCGGTAATTCGCTTGAAATTAGACAGTGTGAAGTAATCATCTATTTGCGGTACAAGTTTCATAAGGACTTAGTTAAAAAATGCTGTCAACTTTTTCTTCAGTTCTTTTATTTCCGTTGATATTTGCAGTTGGAGATTGAACTGTACCTCCTTTCGCATTTTGTCTTCCAGCCGGGCAATTCTGTTTCTGATCTTTTCCGCTTCCTGATTTTGTTCTATCGCCTTAGCAAGTTCTCTGCCGGGCTCTTTTGTCAATTTATTGCCGGCTATCTGGTAGACAAAGTTGTGGTAAATGCGTTCCAGATCGAGGCCGGTGATGGACAAGGAAATCTCCTCCCAGAGTTGCCAGTCGGTGGTGTATGATTCCACGATCCGGAATTTCCCCTTCACGTTCTCATAGACTTCCTTGTAGTGAATCAGCAAGCGGCATTCGTTTTTAAACCTGAGGATAAAGAGGATATGCCGGGGGATGGCTTTCTCAATCATCTCAAAGATCTTCTCGTTGTATTCCCGTTTTTTGAGGGTGACGGTCAGCACGTCGATCTGCCGCACCTTATCGCTCGCGTTCACGTTGAGGGTTTCGGCTGTGAGGGTATGGCTCCATACGATCTGCTCAATATCATCGACCATCGCCCTTTTTATGGCGGGAGTCAGCGTGGCATGGGTATAAAAGCTCTCTTTGGGGAGCCGGATATCCTTGCGGGTGGATGAGGGGAACTGAATCATGATCGGGATGATTTTTGTTTTACAACCAGAAAGCAGATCAGTTCAAAGTCATGCAGTCCCTTGATGGCTGCGCCTGTAGGTATGCTGTCGGCAGCCGTGAAGAAGCTTTCAATCTCCTTTTCGGTTTTTACCTGCATAATGGATCCTATGGCTGATTCAAGCAGGCGGGAATATTGATCCATCTTCCGGCCATCGCGTGTCTCCAGGTTAAATTTACGACACAGATCCAGGATCGGCTCAGACCCTCCCTTGCAGAGGTGACGCATCAAGTCCAGCAGCTTCTTCGGTGAGAGATGATTGCAGATCACCTCTTCTTTGGATGAGATGTAGACCATGTAGAATGGATGCAACCGGTTCTGGTTATCGATGTTCACACCGTTGCTGATGTTCTTCAGGATGTAAAAGACGCCTTCGGGTGCATCGTCACGGGCTTCCACAATGGCATGCAGTCCGAAGGGAGCATGTTGGATGTCGGGGCTGGACTTCATGTATTCGAGCAGATCGAGCCGGAACTCATTCAACCCGAGATCCATGATTGAGATGCCGCTGCTCATCTCTTCAATATCGACCACCTCATCCATCAACCGCCGGAGTTGCTGCTTGCGGTATTCCAGATCGCCTTTCTCCTCCTCGCTGATGGGGTTATCGTCGCCCGTGGCGGTCATCACTGAGATCTTCATGCGTGTTTCTACCCTTGCTTTCAGGTTGATATAATCATCGAGCGAGAGGTCGGGCCAGAAGTTGACCAGCTGGATCACCTCGTTGCGGCTTCCGATACGATCGATCCGCCCGAAACGCTGGATAATGCGCACCGGGTTCCAGTGGATGTCGTAGTTGATCAGGTAGTCACAGTCCTGCATGTTCTGTCCCTCGGAAATACAGTCGGTGGCTATCAGGAGATCGATCACATGGTGATTCTCCGGCATCACCAGTTCTTTCTGTTTGGAGATGGGGGAGAAGCAGGTGAGCACGGTGTTTATGTCGTTCCGCAGACGGGGACAGGTGGAACGCCCTTCCACGGAGCCGGAGACCAACGCCGTATTGAGACCGTATTGTTGTTTTACGTGGGTGCTGACATGTTCGTAGAGGTATTCCGATGTGTCGGAGAAAGCGGTAAAGATCAAGATCTTCCTGTTGTCCCCGTTGATAGGTTGTTCCATCTTATTGTCGATAACCGAGAGCAGAGTCTGTAATTTATGGTCGTGCTCAGGAGTAATATCATTGACAAAGTAAAGCAGTTC
>DHNM01000013.1:0-34943 GCA_002409525.1 Eubacterium sp. UBA5416
CTTTATTCCAGTGCGTTAATCATTTTGATAGTGTAAATTTACTGTAGAATTTGTAGTGGCAGAGACTGCCCGAATTGTGTCAAATATCAAAGACTTGACTTTTCTCACTCCACTATAGTCCTTTTCTTTATTTTTGCAAGTTTCTATTTACGTGGTACATAATCAGTGCATAGCTACCGGGTTTACGGATCGCTCTGTTTTATAGCCCTCCAGTTTATAACCCCCAGATGTTCGGGTTAAAGTCTGCCAGCATGGAATATTTCGATGGCAGACTGTGGTTTATGGCTCCAGCCGCTTTTGACAGATCCTCCTTCTCCATACGCACAAGGTCCAGCATATCCCCGTGATTGGCCTGGTATGCTCTCAGATGAGCGATCTTGTCCGCTCCTTCCCGGCTCCATCCCATAGGCCTTGAGCTCATGCGGTCTAACAGGATATGGCTGACATGACCTTCCGCACTGCAGCCTTTTACCCCATCTTTATCTCAGACGCACCTTGGCCGGCATCCAGTTTCTCAGGATGTATCCCGCACTCTCTGCGATCCTCTTATGCGCTGCTTCGCTGTCTGTACAGTTGTCAATCCTCTCTACAACGGACCGAAAGTCTGCCTTTGTTCCATTCCGTATCGCTTCACACAGTTCGTCTCTGGCATCCTGTGTGCTGTCCAGCATATGTCCTGTCATCTTCAGCAGATATTCGCTGATATGAAACTCATCCAGCACATACGAGGTCCCTGCAATCTGCTTTTTTCCTGCTGAAATCCAGGCTCCTCCATCTCCGTTCAGACAGATATGTTTTACCCGGTCCAGGTCATAATGACTGTCCGGATAGGCATAGACCTCGTTCCAGAGGCGGCTGTTCTCTGCTCCATCATAGATTCCACTGAAGTAGTGAACCTAGATCAGATGATTTCTCTTGCTCCCGGGGGCTTCCGGTACGACTCCCTCATGGACATAGATCAGCTTTACGATGGTGCAGTTATCTTTCCGATGGTTTTTATTTCTCTTCAGATCTCCCTTTTTCTCGTGAAACTGCAGGGGCACATGGTCTTCATCTGCCTCAATATACAGATTTTTTACCACTCTATCAGCATCTGATCCATGTCATTCATGGCTTCCTGCAGGATCTCCCCAGTCCCAGGACCGTCTCTTCAATCACATCTACGAACGGTGCGAAATTCTTTGGGTTCTTATAAAAATCTTTTAAAGCTTTTTCCAGTTTTTTAATGCCAAACGCTTCAAAATGTTGTATACTGTTAATCATAGGGAATACCTCTCTTTGCTATATATATTTGGTTACTCGCCTTTTATATTATAACACAGACTGGCATTCCCTTAAATATTACCCTCACCCTACAATAAATTTACGCTAACAATCATTTTACATTTCCCCACTTTTCTTTGCTTCAACATTAGTGTCTTTGATTCTTACTTGTGCTCTACTATATATTTAAAATCACGAACATCCTCACGGGTTGGTTTTACATCAACATTAATGAAATGGATATCTTTGAAGTTGTCCATCCAAAAACCACTTGCCGGTAAATAAAGTGGATAACCTTGTGCATCAGGATAAGCATCCTTCATATAGGCCGGATATTTATCATCAATTTGTTCTTTTGAGACATCCCCAAAGGTGCTGATCTCAAAATCACGAAAGACAACATCTGTAACAGGCTCATCAGGATGTCCCTGGATAATACTTGGACGATTAAAGCAATCTGTTCCTTTGATGTTTTTAAAAATAAGTTTACGTAATTCACCTACACCCGGTTTTGGAAGTTCAGGTCTTGTTCGTCCCCGGTCATTAATTCTTAGAAATACCGGGCAATAGACATGATGTATTTCACTGTCTTCTACCAACAAGTTTTCAACTTTACCACCATCAACCGACATCCAACTAATACCTGTACTGGCATATAGCGCGCTATCTCTGTCTTTAGTATCAATACGCCATGTCCAAGATGGTGTAACTATATCTGCAGGTCCTCCCAATGTTACATTTCTGACCAGCACATCGCGAACACCAGCTTGCGTATCCGTCCCAAACTTTAAACCATTGCATTGAGTTATTACCGTGCAATTTTCAATCAGGATGTTCTCTCCATCACGTAGTCCAGCGCCCTTTAAGCATAGCGCATCATCAATACAGCTAAAGCTGCTATCACGTACAACCACATTGCGACAGCCATCTAAATCAATCCCATCATTATTCCAGTTTCCCCAGTTCTTAACTTTAATATTGCTCACGTATACATTGTCACAATTTATATAATCCTGCATCCAGCTACCTGAATTTTGTAAGGTAATATCGTAAACAGCAACATTTTTACATTCTAAAACACGGATTAAAAATGGGCGTTCGGTAATTGGTCCAATAGATTCTCGTCCTGTGAAATTTGCACTTCCTCCTTGCCCGTCGATAATGCCCCCACCGCAAAATCCAATGTTTTCTACTTCTTCAGCAAAAATCAGGGAATACTTCATATTCATCCAACTTTCCATTACCGTCGGTTTTTTAGCAATGTGCTCTGGATAATCAACGAGGTTAGGACTTCCTAAAATTCGACTCCTACTCTCAATTTCTAACATTACATTACTCTTTAAAACTAACGTTCCTGTTAAGTAATCTCCAAAGCTGAATCTAACATATCCACCACCAGAATTAGAACAATCGTCTATAGCAGCCTGAATAGCTTCCGTACATAATTTATCACTGTTCGCTATCGCACCATAATCCTCAACTCGAAAAACGCGATTTGGGACACGCCAAGGCTTAATTGTTTTTTGCAACTGACCTGCCATAGAATATAAGGACGCCTTAAGCTCTCTCTCCCATTTAAGTTCATTTACATTGCCAGGGTTTGAATGTTTCTCCATATTATTATTTCTCCTTAAAATTATTTCTATTATTTCAAGTCTTGTCTTGACAAATGCCGGGCAAATCAGAACCACCGGCTTAGCCGGTGGTTTGCTCACGCCCTATAAGGGCTTGTTACCGGCTCTGGAGTCTAAAGACTCATTGAATTAGTTCGCCAGCCGCAACATCATTTATTTACAGAGTCCCCTTGGGGCTCCATTTATTTGTTCTTTTTTACTGGCTCACCCGTAAACGGGTCTATATACTCTTTTAATGTCATCTGATCATATTCCAAATCTTCTTGTAATTGATTTCGAATATACTCTTGTATCTTTTTCGCATTTACAGTATCTACGTAATATCCTCTGCACCAAAAATGTCTGTTTCCATATTTATACTTTAAATTTGCATGCCTTTCGAATATCATAAGTGTACTCTTCCCCTTTAGATATCCTTCGAAACTTGAAACACTTATACTTGGTGGAATTTCCACGAGCATATGAACATGATCTGGGCACATTTCCGCTTCTATTATGTGGTTTTTTTGTTTTGCAAGTTCCATTTTTCGGAACAGCGAAAAACTCCACTTGCAAAACAGGCCCATGGCCTAACAAAACAAAGATATGGGCCAGGCTATGAAAATCCTGGCTCATATTATCAAATCAAACACCCATTGGATATTGAAACATTCCATTTTCAAGACTCCAAATCCGGACTCTGTTTATTTGCTACCATCCTTCTGATCCGAACCCTTTTTTGATACATGATAAATCATTTTATTTTCCTTTCAAGCACTGATTTATGCATTTATTCTGCCTTACTATTGAACAGACCAGCGGTCTTGATAATCCCCGTGCCCGTCTTTTCCCCGAAGTATCCGCTTTCTTTCCTGCTCTACTTCCTGATGCTCTTTTGGCTTACTGGAAAACACCCTTCCTCAAATGGCACCTCTTCCCAGCAGAACTAATCAATATCAAGTTGTTCAATACCTTCCTGATATGTTGATACAAGCTTATCAACCTTCATATTATCAAACCTTTTTATATATGCATCCCAGCTTTTATCTGTAACTCCTTCTGCGATAAACTGTGGAATGGACTCTTTTACTGCATTATTGATATCAGTTTGAATCAGACTAAGCTCTTCACGCTGTTCTGAAGAGAGAGGTGCCATATCAAGATATCTGTTTGCGTACTTCTGAATAACTCCTGCCGCATCATACCTCTGGCAGTATTCTGTTTTTTGTATACGTTGTGGTGACATATTAAATGTCTCGGATATATATTTCGTTGGGGCAAAGAACAGGGCATTACAGTCCAGACAATCCCTGAGCTGACTGGTATCAGTAATCAGTGTGTTCACCTTTCCATTTTCAGCATCGTACTCCCAAGCTTTTCCCTCTTCCCCATAGTACATGGAGAACATGGCGGATGTCTCCAACAAGTTGTCAAGCCAACGCATGCTCTCAGGAATATGCTGATTCGAAGAGGTAACAAATGCCCCATTACCGGCAACCTCAAGATATCTTGCAATCTGAGGTTCTACCCCTTCCGGGGCAGTTGGCATATAAAGTGTGTGCGTTTTTGTAATACCTTCATCCCAACCCATTGCCATCAACCGCCATTCCACCGTAAAGCCTATATTTCCCTCTGTCTTTTTTACGTTGACCGTATTATCATCCTGAGATAGTACCTCCGGATCTAAAACACCTTCCTGATACAGCATGTGGAGCCATGTAAGGCAGTCTCTAAAGCCCTGTTGTGTAGGAGCAAACTGAATTTGCTTATCCTCATCTATATATAACCATTTTCCGCCAGCCGGCACGCCAAACATAGGGAGCATATTACGAACACACGAATTACCACTATCAATAGTAATGCATAAAGGAATCTCATCCGGCTGACCGTTACCATTTGGATCTCCGGTCTTAAATGCACGTAGAGTGTCTGTTAATTCATCAAAAGTCTGTGGCATAGGCAAACCAAGATTATCAAGCCACTCCTGATTAATAAAAAAATGTTGATCCGCATTAATATTTTGACCTACCAGATATCCGATGCTGTATTTTTTACCATCCGATGCAACAAGACTGAGGGTCGGATCTGAATCTTCCGCTTTTATACGTTCAGTATAAGTTGGCATATATTTTTCAGTCAGTTCGTCCACCGGAAGCAGAATTCCCTGAGACACTCCATATTCCTCCACGTTCATTCCTGTATTAGGTGTAATAAAGATATCCGGATACTCTCCCGATGAAAACATCAGATTGATTTTTGTCGACCAATCAGCAGCCTTTATCACGTCCCACTCAATGTGAATTCCTGTTTTCTTTTCCAGCTCCTGAACAAGCGGCATATCATTTGGAGGCATCAACGAATCCTGATTTCTGATGCCAAGTACTACTTTCAATGTTATCGGCTCCTTAACAATCGGAAATCCCTCTGCATTAAAATTATCGCTCTCTTCTGCCGCTGCTGTAGTCCCTGCTCCCTTTGTGGTTTCGGTATTCCCTCCGCTACCACAGCCTGCAAGAACAAAACCTGCAACCATCACTGCCATAAATCCTGATAAAAACTTCTTTTTCATCCTTTCTTCCTCCTTCTTTAACCTTTTAAGGAACCAATCATTACACCTTTTTCAAAGTATTTCTGAAGTAATGCATACAGCAGCACAACCGGGCCTGTAGCAATTACGATGATACAGTATTTTGCCACATTGGCTGTACGCATTGCCTCAGTCAGTGAAGCGGCATTCTCTGTCACACTCATCATATAATCACCTGATTTGTCCAGCTGGAGCGTTGCAAGAATCTCCCTCAGTACAGTTTGCAGAGGCAAAAGCTCACGGCCCTTCAGATACACCAGTCCAGTGAAATAATCGTTCCATTTGGATACACCATAATAAACTACCAAAACTGCGATAATCGACTTGCTAAGCGGGATTACGCATTTAAAGAAATAATCAAAATGGCTTGCTCCGTCCAGCACCGCTGCTTCATATAGTTCATGAGGGATGCTGTTCTGGATATAAGTCCTGGCTACCATCACATTCCATACACTGACACAGCCCATCAGAATCATGATTGCCCTTGTATTGTATAGACCCAAATCACGCATAACCAAAAATGTAGGAATCAATCCGCCACCAAAAAACATGGTAAAAATAAACATAAAGTTAAATATCTTCTTTCCCGGAAACGTAGGTCGTGACAAAGCATATCCGGCCGACATGGTGACCCAGATACTGATAATCACGCTGGTGACGGTATAGAAGATAGAGTTACCATAGGATGAAATCAACTCTTTATAGGCAAATACCGCCTTATATCCTCTGATCGAAAATTCAATCGGCCGCCAGATAACCTCACCCCGGTAGATCGCATCCGGATTGGATATGGATGCAATCACTACCAGATACAACGGATACAAAATGATGAACATAACAATGATCCAAAATATTGCATTAAATATATGAAAAGCTTTATTACTTGCGCTGCTCTTTCTTTTGCGTTTAACTTCTTTTTCCATTTTCACCCTCCTAGAACATACTTACATTTGACACTTTTTTGGACAACTTGTTAACCGACAGGATCAACACAAAGTTTATAATGTTGATAAAAATGCCAATGGCTGCTGTATAAGAAAACTGTCCACTTCCAAGACCTACATTATATACATAGACTCCAATGATATCAGAGGTAGGAATATTACCCGGTGTCTGGAGAACCAGTGCCTTATCTGTGTTACTGCTGAGCAGCTTTCCACAGTCCATGATAAACACCATGCCTGCTACCGGAAGCAGACTTGGTATATCAATGTATCTGATTTTTTGCAGTATGCTTGCTCCGTCAATCTCTGCTGCTTCATAAAGTGAGGTATCCACTCCCGCCAGGGAGGCGATATAGAGAATGGTTCCCCAGCCTGCAGACTGCCAGATTCCGGAAATAATATAAATCGGACGAAATGCACTGGCGCTTGACATAAAGTCAACCGGTTTCATCCCTAACGTTTGTCTCAGGGTATTAAATATACCATTGGTAGGAGAAAGGAATATGTAAAGCATTCCAGCTAATACTACCGTAGAAATAAAGTAAGGCACATAAATGCTTGTCTGAATAAACTTCTTTCTTGCCGGATTCTTAATCTGATTTAGTAAAATCGCAAGAATCAGAGGAATCGGAAAGCTGCATAAAAGCGAGTATAAATTCAGCAAAAGTGTATTGGATAAGAGCCTTTTAAAGTAATATGCGTCAAAAAAGTTCTGAAAATGTTTCAATCCAACCCAAGGGCTCCCCTGTATTCCGCTTACCGCCTTATAATCCCGAAATGCAATCTGTATTCCGTACATCGGAAGATAATTAAACACAATAAAGTAAATGACTGCCGGCAAAATCAAAACGTATAGTTGCCAGTTGTCTTTGATGATAAGACTCAATTTCTTTTTTCTTTGTTTTTCCATCTTTACCTACTCCCCCATCTTTTTCCATTTACTGTCTGGAATAATTTCCTATTGTTATCAAAATTTTCAATCACAGTATCTTTTTGATAAAAGTGAGTTGCATGTTTTACCGTCTTTCCCGGTAATCAAAGGGACTGTTCCATTTTCCAGCGCACTTAATATATCATCGATTTCTCCGGTATGACCTTCATAATCCAAATCAGGAATTGCTTTATAGGATTCATTGATTTTTTCATTAAGCTTGACATTTCCTTCTGCTTTGGGGAAAGCCATTTCCGGTACTGATTTCTGCCTTTACATCCCAGGGTGCACTGATCTTTGCATCGGTGCACTGCATAATAATACTCTTTATATCGCCAATCCGGTGAGATCCGAATCCTTCAACATGAATCGGGACACCAATAGCTCCCTGCTTAATCAATTGTTCAGCAAAAACAGCTGCCTCGACATGGATTCGTTCGCTATATTTCTTCCCGGTTTCTTGTACCATTTTTTTAGCTTCGCTAAGCTGCTCTAATGTGGTAAGCGGTGCTTTATCGGTAAAATAATCTTTCCCGGCAGCCATGACACTTAATCCCAGTGCACAACGCAGACTGGTAACTGCCAAACCGCAAACCAGCTTAATTTACGGATCATCTAAAATCTCCTTTTCCCTTACCGCTGTTTTTGTTCCTGGAAAACGCCTGATAAAATGCCGGACCTTTTCCTCGTCCAGATCATATACCCATTTTAACGTTGCCCCTGCCTCAATCAGCCCATCGCACATGCCATATATTTGACCGTGATCTAATGCTATCGCTGGAATGTGAAACTCACCTGGCTGCACGACAGGATTTGGTTTTCCCTTGGGCGCATAATTCATGCCATCCATTTTTCCCATCACTGATTTCCTCCCTGCTTCATGTTGCGTTTTTTACCTTCTTAAGTAGTATATCACATTTATCTATGCAAAAAATACACGGATTAAGGACTTTTTTTTGCGTCATGAGTTGTTTTTCGTCTCATGCTTTGTCTATATCGTACATCTATTTATTATATCTTATTTTTTACACATATCTTTGCACAAAAAGAAACACATCTCATGCTTCGCTTTTACGAAAAAGCATCCTGATGTGTAACTTTTTAATCCTTATTTGCTATTCAATTGATATTGCTTTGGTGAATATCCCACATGATTTAAGAATGTTCTGGAAAAATGAGAATAGTTGTTAAATCCGGTCATAAAGCATACATCATGTGGCGCATATCCTTTTCTCAGAAATTGTTGTGCCATTGCGACTCTCTTTATGATAATATACTGTTGTACTGAAACCCCAATAATCTTTTTAAAGCTTTTGCTGATATAGCTGCGATCATAATGCAGATAATCGGCAATATCATTTAATCTAATCTTCTCAGTAATGTGCTCTTCAATATACGAAAAGGTATCTGAAACTAATTTTGCGGTTTTCCCCAGATATTCTGGCAGCATCGGTATACCCGGCATTCTATTCAGCATCACAAGAATCTGTTTAATATACGCTTCCGCCAAAACATCATCTCCAAAATTTTCAAACCGTAACACCTTTTCCAGTAAAAAAGCATACGACTGATATTGAGAAATCTCTTCTTCCGTTAAATGATAATAAAACAGGCGTTCTGCTGCATTCTGATGAAAAAAAGCTGCAAGATTCGTTTTATCCGTTGAATATTCCAGCAAAAGCTCCGGATTGATGTTGATTACAATCCGGGTATACAATTCCGGAGTCTGCAATTCTCCCCGGTGAAAGGTGTATGGAGGAATACACACAAGATCTCCCCGCTTTATTTTCCTGACACTGTCCTCTGTATAAAAGACCATTTCTCCTTCCAGAAAAAGAAAAAGTTCGAAGCTGTCATGACTTTGCAGCAAAAAGTTAAATGCTGTAATTTCTGCAGTTTTGCATTCGCAGATTAAGTCATTTGGAAACATGATAATTTTTTTTTCAATTTTTTGATCTCGTGTCAAAACCATCCTCCTTACCTTTTACCCCAGTTGTACCTTTATAGGTATAGTTTCCACAGGAATGCCTGACAGAAGGTTTGCCAATCACTCCCAATCGTACTCCTCATATCCGCTATGCCAAAAAGGTGCATCTTTTCTATAATGCTCCTGATCCAACCCCAGCCATGCCCATGTGGCATTCTTATATGGCTAAACCTCTCGAAAAGCCCGGTTAAATAACATCTCACTCCACAAGCCGGCTACCTGCCGACCAAAGCCAGACTCAATAAAATTCCCGAAAATCCGGTTATCCACCGGTACATCGGTCCATTGTTCCCCCATGCTTAATTTTGACCTCATCATTACTCTACTCTCCATCCTTTCAGCTTAACACAGCTGTCATCACTTCCGTAGCGGGTACCGTTTTTCGTTATCCATACCCCGCCCTGCTCCTTCACCCGCAGGGTAAGCACATAGTTACCCATCACTAAATGTGGAGAGCGATAGCGCAGACCACTGTCACCGGCAAGACTGTAGAAATCTACCAATATCCGGTGAACCACTTCTCCCTGCTCGCTTTTAATCTCTACCTCACCATATCCTCCATGCTTTGATGTCTCACCAAACAGCATAATTCTCTCACCGGTAAAGGGGATGCTACAGGATTCACCAATGGTATTTGAATAAAAGTCTAGTTTATTCTCCGGTGGCAAACAACGTTCTATGTATTCATCCGGAGACCATACTCTCAGATATTCTTCAATCTCCATCATTCCATTTTTTGTTTTCAGCGGAAGCAGTACCAGAGTTGCCGCGGAACCCTGTCTTGGGAACGACCAGCGGTCACCTACATAAACCGGAAGTTTCCCGTCTTCCCTCTCATACATAAAAACAAAGGAGCATTGGGTATTACAGGTCAGACTTCCCTCTTTACAGAAAAGTCCCTTATGTTCCCATGGACCGTGAAGGTCTGTCGCAGTCAGATAATAATTATCATTTCTCTCCCAGCCTGTCTTGTTGGAAAACATCAGATAATAAATGCCATCTTCCTTAAACAATGCCGGAGACTCTCCGCCTGGAGAAAGATTTTTGGCAACCAGTTCCACCGCCTCTGTATAATCCTCACTGAGACGGTAAATATTTCCTTCGTGAGTCAACAGATATGCGGTGGAGTCATCGTCTACAAAAGTCCCCATATCCCACATATGAATGGGTTCTCCCTGAAAATAAAGAGGTCCTTTAAAGGTAAATTTCCCATCAATCCGGTCACTTACCGCCAGTCCGATATGAGGATCATTGTATTTCAAATCATCCGTATGCATTAACATGATATATTTCCCTGTTTGGGGGCATTTCAATACCTTTACCCTCTCCCCCACACGGTTTTCTCCTAAAAGACCGTCTTTTTGAGGAGGCAGGGCAAGTCCTTCAAATTTCCAGTTGGTGAAATCCCTTGTGGAATAGCAGGAAAAACCAATATATTTGTTGACGTCATCCGTCTTATATTCCCCAAACAGATAGAAGGTATCCCCCTCCTGCAGGATGCATGCACCGTGTGCATTTACCGTATTGTTATTCTGATCATACCATGAAATCCCGTTATAAATCATTTTATTCTTTTCTCCTCATATTCTTCATCAATAACATCAAGTTGTCCTGTAAATCATTTACTATCCTCACAAACCCTGCTGCCGGAATAGCCGAATCGTTTTGCAGATTCTTCGCTTCAGCAATCGCCTGCTTAAATGCTTCGATTTCCTACTCAGAGTAGATATCTGTTTTTCCGGTTTCCTGTTCACAGCTGGCGATCTGCTGTTCCAGACTGTTCATGGCTTGCTCCCTTGACAAATCGGTCGCTCCAAGTGTACTCTCTTCAAATCCCTTAAAGTTCTCTTTGCTTACCCAGCAGTTATCTTCATTATAATATCCTGTCTCTGCCGATATGTTATCATAGGATAATTATGTAAAGATATCTGGTGAGTATTTCATAAGAATACGGGAAAAGGGTGGGCTTCTTTATATAAGAGAAGACTTTACATTACCCTTGCTTGCGCCATCTCGCTAAAAGATAATCCGGTTCAAAGATCTTCTGGTGATAACATGCTCCTTTTGCTTTCTTTAGGACCGAATTCTGATGAGACTGCAGGAAGAAAAGAGACCTTTTCTGATAGAAATCCCGGATGAATGCAGAGTACAGCATTCGAGAACACAGGTTTTTGAGGAAACCAAGGTTCGAAGTTTCAGAATAACCTTGTGATGCAGAGATGCTCTTCAGAAGACCTACCTGCAGGGAATCTTTACAAAACTTTTCTATTCTGTTTTCCATACTGCTCAACGATACAGTCTTTTCCCTTGAACGCAATTCCATAGCTTATAACTGTATGGTATCCATTGAGAGCCTCCGCATATCTTTTATTTTTAATCTGATTTAAGGCCTCCTTGCAGGCGTGCTCCAAAGTCTCATTTTCTTTCGCATGCTTTATTTCAAAAAGCATAGCTCTACGTTTACGTTTGTCCTTGATTACCACGTCGGGTCTGCCATTTCCGTATTCATAGTTTGATTTTACAACGTAACCGGCACCTGCAAAAAGTCCGGACACAAAAGCATGATAGTAACTCTCCCTGTAATCGTGGTAGCTGATCGAGTTGAACAGCAAATCCGATATGCTGCTTGAAGCTGTTTTTGCATCACCATACCAAAAGGCTTTGAATATTTCCGTTCTGTCAATTGACTGCACATCTTTTTTAAACCACGCGACGACCGATTTTTGAAAAATGCTCTTTACTTCCTCATTAGGTATCCGCAAAACCGCCTTTTTCTCTTTCATTTGATACTCATCGAATGCAGCTCCTGACGGAAGATCTTTAATAGTCACTTCTTTTTCCTGTGTCAGATATCCGGTCATAAAAAGCAGACTCCACAGAGTCTCTTCAGATACTTCAAGAGAATCATATGTCAGATCTTCTGTAATAATCTCTTCAATAGATCCACCGCTTAATAACGTCTCAAATTTACTGTTTACGTCAAACTCCTCATTTTCAAACAGCTTATATATCACATCATTATGGCTGGTATCCGCCCAATAGTTGTCAGGCTGTGCAGTTGGATCGTCGATCAATGCGGATACATGATTGAGGACATCCCAGGGACAATAGACATCCACGCTGCCAAATCGGTATCCATCATACCATATACGCACTTCATCAGCGTGGTCCAAAAGACCTGCAGCGGAAAGCAGAGACTGTACTTCCGGTTCAGTAAAACCTATGCTCTCGTCAAATCTATTCCCAGTGATCGTATTCGAAGCAAGGTTGTTAATACCTGTAAATATGCTTTCTTTCGAAATTTTCAGACACCCTGTAATAACAGCAAATTTCAAGTGTGAATTGGTTTTTAGAACGGCACCTAACATCGCACGGATAACATCAAGCATCTCGTCATAATATCCACCATCATGTGCCTTTGCAAGGGGAACATCATATTCATCGATAAGCAGAATGGGCGGCTTATCATAGTAAGCATCCATCATGCGAGTGAGCAGAGCGAGACTATTTGACACACTTTCACGGTTTTCTGAGCGGTCGCACAACGCCTCTAAATCTCTTTTATCATCAATATCTGTCTTATCGCTTTCAATCAGGAAACGATTCTTTCGTGCCAATTCCGCGATAAGGATTTTTAAGCGTTCAAAAGCAGAGGCAAAATTTAATCCCTCCACATTTTTCAATGTAAGAAATATAACCGGCCAATGATTCATCCATTCTTTGCAAAGTCCATCTTCTTTTGAGATCTCCAATCCATCAAAATGAGCTTTACTGTCGCGGCTTATATCGAAAAAATCTTCCAGCATACTCATTGTTAGTGTCTTACCAAAACGCCGGGGACGAGTGACAAGATTTGCCTCAAACTGCTGGCTTAAAAGTTCTTTAATAAATGCAGTTTTGTCAACGTAATAATAATCACCCTCACGCATTTTTGCAAAGTTTTCAATTCCAACAGGGATTTTAATGCCCATGTCCATATGTTCCTTTCCAAGTATGTTTCTATATTACCATCCGCCGACCGTTTTATCAACCCATCTTTCCGGTATTCATCCCTCGAGCATCATTACATTCAGTAAGCTATTTTATTCTTGCCACTGACATACCCCGTCTGCTCATAAATGTCATACATCACATCCATCGTGGTCTCGACATCACGGACTCCGATCGGAGCTTTCCCATCTGTCTTAAGTGCATGATAAAAATCAGCGATGCAGGCTTCATGGCCGCTGCCCCAATAACTTTTGCCTGCCGCAGTTTTCTGCTTCAACGGCTGATAATGTATCTCCTTTTTCCCCTCTTCTAACACTTCCACTTCATTATCGCAGAGTCTGATCGTCATATGCTCAAAGATCAGTTCCATGTAAATCGGGGAGTTAGTGCAGTAGGCGGTTGTCGCATAAAGCAGACAGGAGGCATGATCTTCATATTGCAGATAGGCTTCCACGGTATCCTCGACATCAACCACCTGATCCAGGTGAAAATTCTGCATACCCGCCTTTACGCATTCAGGCTTTCCGAGGAAATACATGAGCAGATCCAGCGTGTGAATGGATTGATTAATCAGCACTCCTCCGCCCTCTGTCCTCAAATCCCCTCTCCAGTCGCTGCTCTCATAATAATTCCTGTCACGGCACCAGGTCACAAATGCTCTTCCGCCCAGGAATCTTCCCGTATCATGCTGATTGATTCTCTCTTTTACAAATCGGCTTGTTGCATTGTATCGGTTCTGAAAACAAATCCCGATCGGGATATGCTCACTATACTCTTCCAAATCCTTAAACTGTTCTCTGTTTACCGCCGGCGGTTTTTCGGAAAACACGGCGATTCCCCTTTTCGCCGCTTCGCCTGCCATCGGCACATGCAGATAATGCGGTGTACAGATATGAAGAACATCCGGCTTTTCTGCATCTAACATTTCCGTGAGAACCTGATATGGATGTCCCCCGTACGTTTCGGCGGCGGCCATGGCTCGCTCCGTCCTGATATCACAGACACCCACGAGTCTGGCATCTTTTATACTGTTGATCGCATGCAGATGCATGTTGGAAATTGTGCCGCACCCCACAACACAAACCTTCATATAAATTGACCTCCTTTAAGCCCAGTCCAGATCCCAGAGTATCGCTTTCAGTGCGTGAACCGCGATATCGAAGGCAAACGGCCGGTCGGCGAGCAGACGCTCTTTATGATCATTCTTTGTACCCTCATCCTCCAGTTTTTTGATTCCGGAAAAATGGGTCAGATGCGGTTCCAGAGATAAAAATCCCTCAAAATCTTTTTCTTTCAGCTTTCTTAAGATTTCTTTTACATTCCCATCCCCCATACCGGCGGGAACGACCAGCCTGGAATCCCACTGAGCGTCTTTGATGTGAACATAGGAAACATAATCTTTCAGCAGTTCATATGCTTCCAGTGTATCCTGCCCGCACTCCACGAAATTGGCAAAGTCAAAGATCTCTTTGAAATGATCTCCATAGAAACGCTCCATGATCTTTTTACATCCTTTTGCATCGTCTCCGAAGATTTTCTTTTCATTTTCATGAAGGAGTATCACATCCTGATTCGTAGCATAATCCACAAGTTTCGAGAGACGCTCCATCACCTCATCCTCATAGCTGTATTTATCTTCACCTTCCGGCATAAAAAAGCTGAACATGCGGATGTAAGAAGTATCAAAGATCTTTGCGTATTCTACCATTTTCTGATACTGTTTAAAATGTTCCTCGAAGGGCTCTCTGATATCCATCTTTCCGGTCGGTGCTCCGATCGTGGAAACCTTTAAACCTGCGGCGTCCAGTTTCGCTTTTGCCGCTTTCACTTCCTCTTTGCTGCAGTCGGCGATATTTTTGCCGTCAATCGCACGTATTTCGATATGTGTCAGTCCGTTTCTCTTGGCCCCGGCGATCTGCTCATCGAAGCTGTCTGCCAGTTCATCGGTAAATCCTGTAAGTATGATATGTCTCTTCATATTTAATAACTGCCCTCCGTATTGAACGTGATATCTTTTGCTACTTTTTTAACAGATGATTTCCGCCTCTGATTCAGTTCTCTTAGGAACAATTCCTCATCGATCGGAAGCGTGACTGTCTGATCCAGCCATGCGGACAGATGCATCGCGTTTGAAAGCATCAATCCGTTGATTCCTTCCTGTCCCTTCGCCACCAGTGGTGTGCCGTGCAGGATATGTCCCGCGAATGCTTTCATAACCCCGATATGCTGTGGGTTTTCACCAGTAAGTTCGATCTCCTGTTTCGTCACCTCCGGCTTCTGAAACCCATCGGTCGCAGTCCGGCAGAACTCACGGACATTTTCAGCGGTCTCATAAAAGGTTAATTTATCGTTTTCGCAGACAAGCTTTCCACCTTCCATCGTCACCTCGAAACGGTTTGTTCCCGGCGCGTCTCCGGTAGAGGTGATGAATACCCCAGTTGCCCCATTTGGGTATTCCAGATATGTGGTAACGTCATCTTCCACCTCGATATCATGCCAATTTCCGTTTTTCATAAAACTTCGGACCGAGGACGGCATTCCACAGATCCACTGAATCATATCAAGCTGATGCGGGCACTGATTTAAGAGAACACCTCCGCCTTCCCCGCTCCAGGTACCTCTCCATTCACCTGAGTCATAGTAGATCTGCGTGCGGAACCAGTCCGTGATAATCCAGTTGACACGCATGATTTCGCCGTATTTTTTTCCGGTCACCATCTCATGCATCTTTTTATAGAGCGGGTTCGTCCTCTGATTGAACATGACAGCAAAGGTCACATCGCTTTTATCCGCAGCCTCATTCATCTCGCGGACCTGCTTCGTATAGACACCACTCGGCTTTTCGCAGAGAACATGAAGGTTTTCATCAAATGCCTGTATGGCCAGCGTCGGATGCTGGTAATGGGGTGTTGCAATCACAACCGCGTCACAGGTATGACTTTTGATCAGTTCTTCTCCGGTGGTGAAAATCTTTACCTCTGATGGCAGCTCATCTGCCGCCCATTGTCTTCTTGATTCCTTCAGATCGGCAACAGCCGTAAGTTTCATCTCGGGAATTTTACCGGCGGCAATATTTTTGGCATGGGTACTTCCCATATTTCCGATCCCGATAATTCCCATTCTTAACCTATCCATTTCCTTTACCTTCCCATGTCTGATTTATTTGTATCCCAGTTTCGCAACATTGTCATAGCTCTTCTTCAGACAGGTAAACGGACTCTCCCGGCAGGTATCCTGCTCCACTAAGATATGCTTTGTAACGCCGTTTTTGTCGAGTGCATCCAGGATGCCCTTAAAGTTCATGTTTCCTTCCAGTACCGGTGCCATAATCGCCTGACCGTTATACATCTCCATATCTTTTAGATGTACACAGGGAAGACGGTCTTTTAAGATCTCGATCCACTCCAGGCAGTCTCCTCCGGCGGCCTGCAGCCAGTAGGTATCCAGTGTGATCCCCAGTTCCTCCGGCTTAAAATCATCCAGAATACGTTCGATGATACGCTTCCCGCCAATTTTACCGAATTCAAAGTTATGATTGTGGTACATGAGTAGTTTTCCGGACGCAGCGATCTTCTTCGCCGCCTCGATATAATCTTTTCGGAAATGATCGTACCATGCTTCTGTTTTATATTTTCCCGGCATAGAACCGATTCCGATATAGTCGCACCCCATGATCTCGTGCTCTTGGATCACAGCATCCGTATCATTCATGATCCGTTCCTGATTCGTGTGTGTCAGCACAATCTTCAGTGAATTCTCATCGCATAATTCCTTTACCCTTTCCGGTGCAATCGGTCCGATCGCCGATATCTGAACTTCCGTGTAACCGATATCCGCGACCTTCTTCAGCGAATCCGCCAGATCCGCCTCTGTCTGTGTAAAGTCTCGAAGTGTATATAACTGTGCCCCCAGTTTCATATTAACCCTCCTGTTCCGTCACAAAAGTGACTGTAAAAATTTCATGTCGTTTCATGAGGACATGAAACGCATAGCCTCCAGATACTTGTATCATAGCACGATTAGAACATCAATTCATTCGCGATTTTGTTTGATTCTTTGCGTTTCTTGTGCTATGATTTCATTAAATTCAATGGTACCGAAAAGACCCGGGCGAGAAAGGATCCCTCATCATGAATATATGGCATGACAGCAAAAAAATAACACTCTCCGCAGCTCATAATATTTCCACGGAAAGTACTACTTTTGATTTTCATTTTCATGATACCTATGAAATTTTCTTTTTTATATCGGGGAAAGCAGAGATGTTTGTCACATCCCGAAAATATATGCTTCACCCGGGAAGCCTTCTGTTTTTGAATACGAATGAGATTCACCGCGTCTTCCCGGACTTCTCTGTCCCCTATGAGAGAATGACCATAAACTTCAATCCCGCACTGATTCACTCTCTTCCACTCAGGACTTATAATCCTCTCGCCTGTTTTCAAAACACCAGAATCGACAGCTGCAATATCGCCGAACTCGACCGGGACTCTTCGAAAAAATGCTTTCATCTGATTACCGATATGATCCATGCTCTGAGGAGTAAGAAATCGAGTGATGAACTGCTCGCGTTAAGTTATCTGCTTCAGCTGCTGGCCCTCGGAAATGACGAATTCTCAAAATCGAATACCCACGCACTGCCATTTCCAAAGCTGGTCGAGGATGCTTTAAAAGTCATCAATGACAAGATATCCGATTCAATCTCCCTTGAAACGATCGCCCGGGAATTAAGTGTTGACCCTTTCTATCTCGGACACGAGTTCAAGAAACACACGGGAACCTCGCCCTATCACTACATCATTACCAAGCGAATAGCCCTCGCAAAGGAATCCCTTGCAAATGGCGCAAACGGTCTGCAGGCCTGTGAAGAATCGGGGTTTGGCGAGTATTCCAATTTCTGCCGGACCTTTAAGAAATATGTCTCGCTCTCACCGATGCAGTACAGGAAATCTCTTTGAAATTTCAGAATAAGTTTACTGCTTACCCAGAATTCGATCAATCATCTCAAAATGTCTCTTCAGTGCATGCCTTCCTTTTTCTTCGTCCTTTTCACGCATGGCCTCCACAAGCTGCCTGTGGCATTCATTCAGCATCCCTTTTCTCTCCTCGGTCCGCAGAATCTCATAGCGCATATCTTTAATAAACTCATCGATGACCTTCGAGCATGCTTCCAGGATATCTAACAACAGCGTATTGCCGGAAGCTTCGGCGAGGGTATAGTGAATCTGCTTGTCAAGCGCGGCATTCTCTTCCTCACTGTTGCTCTGATCCAGTCGGTTCACGCACTCTTCCATCTTTGCAATTTTGTCTTCACCTGCCTTTGGAAGAGCCTCTGTAAATGCAAGTTCCTCCAGCGCGTAGCGGACATGACTGATCTGTTTATAATTAATCTGGTCCATCACAAGCATCATCGCCATCGTCTCTGTGATGCTCTTTTGGAATTCACTCGTGATATAATTCCCGGAACCCTGTCTAGAAGAAATCAGTCCCGTCATATCCATAAACCGAAGAGCCTCCCGGACAGAATGGCGGCTCACCGAAAGATGTTCAGCGATCTCCCTCTCCGGGGGCAGACGGTCGCCATCTTTCAATTCTCCGTTAATAATCATATTCCGGAAATAAGATAATACCTTAGTATAGGCTTTCTGTTCCATTAGAAAATCTCCTGTCTGGAAATATTTAGATCTTTAGCAGATCCGCGGGAGACCTTCCCCGTACATGACATCGATAATCCGGCTCCCGTGAAGTTTTGTTGTCATGCAGACACCGCTGCCTTCTGCGACGGTTCCAATCATCTCGGCATTTTTTCCGTATTTGTTCTCTCTCATAACAGCGAGGGCCTCTTTGGACTGTTCTTTGGGTACAACCGCAATCATCTTGCCTTCATTTGCCATATAGAGCGGATCGAGGCCCAGAATATCGCAGAATCCGGTCACTTCCCGGCTGACTGGAATTGAAGTCTCACGGATATCAACTCTGCAGTCAGAGCTTTCGGAGAGTTCATTTAGCACGGTCGCAAGTCCACCTCTCGTCACATCCCGCATACAGCGGACCTCAATATGATGTTCAATCAAATCGGCCACCAGTGAATTCAGAGGAGCGCAGTCACTTGAAATCGTGTTCTCGATTCCCATCCTGCCGGACATGATGGCGGCATGATGTTCCCCTAAGTTTCCATTGAGCAGAATCACATCGCCCGGATGACAGTTGTGGATACTCACACCTTCTTTTAAGATCTCACCGATCCCTGAAGTGTTGATATAGATATTTCCGTCCCCTTCAATCACCTTCGTGTCTCCGGCAACAATATCGGCTCCTGCTTCTGTGGCGGCTTCCTTCATCGTGTGTGCGATTTGATCGAGCTGCTCGAGATCCGCTCCAGTCTCTATGATAAATCCGCAGGTCAGATATCTGGGCTTTGCCCCCATCATGGATAGATCGTTGACCGTCCCGCACACGGCAAGTTTTCCGATATTTCCTCCCCGGAAAAACATCGGCGTTACCACGAAAG
The DNA here is from genome assembly GCA_002409525.1 of Eubacterium sp. UBA5416. Lineage (GTDB taxonomy): Bacteria > Bacillota > Clostridia > Lachnospirales > Lachnospiraceae > Novisyntrophococcus. The sequence continues at coordinate 19,827 of DHNM01000013.1, forward strand.
AATCCGTCGTATACGCTATCCTTCCGGACACGGATAAAACTGCGGAATCCTCTAACTGATTCAGCGTTTTATTGTCAAAGTTTTTGATAAAAATATCATGGATCAGATCGCCGGTCTGTTTTCCGCCGCTTCCATGTGATAAATCAATTTTCATTCTCTACCTCGATTCTTATACCAGATTCCACAGACCCCCTCTGTCGAGACCATACACGGACCGACGGCATCCAGGGGCGTACAAACTTTTGCAAAGAGCGGACACTCGGGAGGGGTAATTCTCCCCAGAATCACATCGGAACACCTGCAGCCTTTTGGCATCTGCTCCTGATACTCGTCAAAGCTGCTTCCGGCGTCATACTTCTGATATTGGCCTTTGAGCCTAAGCCCCGACTGTTCGATCACACCGATGCCTCTCCAGAAATCATCTTTCAACTCAAAATATTTCCCGATGACGGAGAGAGCGGCCGGATTTCCTTTTTCTGAGACAGCATTCTTATACATGTTTTTCATTTCATACCGCCCCTGCTCCATCTGCATGACAATCTCGTAAATTGCCGCAAGAAGATGTTCTCCCTCGAATCCGGCAACCACAAAAGGTTTCTTGTATTTTTCCGCCAGATCCTGATAGATGTCACAGCCTATGATGACGCTGACATGTCCCGGTGCGAGAAACGCATCAATCTTATCTTCATTTTCACACACATAGGAAATTGCGGGAACCATGATTTTAAGAGAAGTCAGAAGCTTCAGATTCTGTATGTCTCTGCTCTCGATCTCATCTAACAGAACGCCGTAGATCGGTGTCGTCGTCTCGAATCCGACAGCGGCGAATACATATTGGATCTCGGGGTGTTCTTCTGCGGTTTTGATGGCATCCAGCGGCGAATACAACACCTTTACATGCGCCCCCTGTCCGACGGCGTTTGTCAGAGACATCTGGCTGCCTTTCACTTTCATCATATCACCAAAGGTGAGGACACAATGTCCTTTCTGCATGGCGATTCTGACAAGTTTATCAACATATACAGAAGGGGTCACACAGACCGGGCATCCGGGGCCGGAAATCAGCTTAATCTTAGGTGAAATCAGACTGCGGATCCCATTTTTAAAGATACTGGACGTATGGGTTCCACAGACTTCCATGATTTTGATCTGGGGACCGTCATACGCTGCAAGCGCTTTGATCATCTCGTCTAAAGTCATGATCCACCTCATCTTCCAATTCCTGATATAAATCCAGTATTTCCTCAGCGGTACTCTTTTCCAGCACCTCGATCGCACATCCTGCATGGATCAGCACATAGTCACCGAGTTTTGCGTCGACCAGCCGCACGTTGACCTCGCACGTATTCCCGAGTACATCCACGTTTGCGGTATGATCTTTTATCTTCATTACCTTTCCGGGTACAGCAACACACATATCTATTCCTCCTGATTTTCTCTTAACTTTGCAAGCGCCAGATATGTCTGGCCAAGGCTGATGGAACCGTCGCCGGGCGGAACAGCCTCATTGCGAAAGACTTCGAAATGATGTTTTTTCAGCAGTTTCGTCACGCAAGCGGTCAGTAGTACATTCTGAAAAACACCGCCGCTGACTGCAATACGGTCAATCCCCTCTGCCTCTCTTATATTTTCACAGACCACCAGAATCACATCCGCAAGCGCTTCGTGAAATCCGAGGGCCAACGCCGCACGAAGGTCCTCTTCTGTCTCATTTGTTCTATTCTCCCACTCTTTTACAATCGTCTGAAGCACAGGCGCAGGATCCATAATCATCTCATCCTCAAGTTTTCGGATCGTAAAAGACATCTTTTTTGCCCGCAGATGCCTCTTCTGTGCCATATGAGCCTCCTTCTCCAGGAATATGGCACATTTCCCCTCATACGTATTCTCATCGGCAATCCCGAGGATGCTCGATACCGCATCGAACAGTCTTCCCATACTAGATGTCTGCACCGTGTTGATACGATTATCTATCGCTTTCTTTATCATACCACATCTGTCGTCATGAATAAACTCTTCGAGTCCAAAGTTCAGCAGAAAACATGTTGCCGTCTTCTCTGCGTCCCGCATGGAGGAATCCCCTCCCAGCATCGAGACATACTTAAGATGAGCGGATCTTTTGAAATGATCTCCTTCGCAGATCATAAATTCGCTCCCCCAGACGTTCCCGTCTGTGCCATATCCGGTGCCGTCAAAAGCAATGCCCAGAACCTTTCCGGTCAGATAGTGCTCTGCCATCACCGACGCAATGTGAGCATGATGGTGCTGAAACGCAAGAACCGGAATTCCAAGCTTCTCTGCGTAACTGGATGACAGATATCCCGGATGCAGATCGCAGACTGCCAGATCCGGTTTGATCTGCAAAAGTGAGCTTAAATCCTCGACAGAATTCTGATACTCCGCAAATATCCGGGCTTCCCCGAGGTCTCCAAAGTACTGTGATACAACCGCGCGGCCGTCTTCATAAAGACAGAACGCGGCTTTTAAGTCTCCTCCGGCGGCAAAGATACAGATATCCGTGCTGTCTGTGGAGAGTTGTTCGGATTTCGGCAGAAAAACCGGATAAGGAACATATCCTCTGCTTCTCCGGATCATCAGCGGTTTATGATTCACAATCCGGGTAACGGAATCATCCACAGACCGCAGAATTCTGCGCTTATGGTAAAGCACACCCGAAAGGAGCGGAGAATCCAGACTTAACATTTCCCTGTCACTTCGGATCATCGGCTGGTCTGAGAAATTGGCACTTGTCATGATCAGAGGTCCCAGATCTTCGATCAGCATCATCTGAAGCGGGGTATACGGCAGGAATGCCCCGCAGTATTCACTGCCTTTATACGTAGAATGTGCAAACTTCTCATTCGAGGATTCGAGAAGAACGATTGGCCTTGCGCTGCTTTCCAGAAGACTTTGCTCTTCCTCTGTCACCGTGCAGTACTGCCGGATCTGATCGGTAGAAGCAAACATGACCGCAAAGGGCTTTTCTTCGCGGCCTTTTAACTGCCTGAGATTCTGCACCGTCTCTTCTTTAAAAGGAGAACACACGAAATGATAACCGCCGATGCCTTTTACCGCGGCAATTTTTCCATTTCTGAGTAGATTCACCGCATGTTCATACGCCGCTTCACCCTTTTTGATTTCTTCATCCATTTCCGGCTTTGAAACCCTTTTCGACTCCGGATTCATCTTCCGCCCTGTTTTTGCGAACAGTAGCTGTGGTCCACAGTCATGGCAGGAGATCGTCTGCGCGTCAAATCTGCGGTCGGAGGGAGAATGATACTCGTGCTCGCACTCCGGACACAGGGGAAAATCCTCCATCACTGTAGTATCTCGATCGTAAGGCAGACGATCCATGATCGTATATCGGGGACCACAATGCATGCAGCTGATAAACGGATGCCGGTATCTGCGGTTCTCCGGATCCTTCATCTCTGCCGCACAAGCATCGCAGACAGCAAAATCCGGTGGAATGATCGATACTCTGTGCCTGTCTGAGCTTTCAATAATTTTAAACGCATCATAATGTTTCCCACTTTCATCTGAGATATCCTCAACGGTCAGATTTGTGATTTCACATCCGCCGCTTTTTGTCTTCTGAAGATCGTTTATAAATTCATCAAAGTCCTCCGTCGCAGACTGGGCAATAATCTCAACCATGCCGCCCATATTCTGGACGGTTCCTCGGATATGATGCTTTTTGGCCAGACGAAAAGTAAGGGGGCGGAACCCCACCCCCTGCACAATCCCCGAAACATGAATTCTATTTGTTAATTCAGGTTTGTTTATTTCAGTCTGTTTTTTATCCATGAGACAACTTCCTCATATCCCTCATCATTCTTCGCCGAAACTCTGAAGACCGGAGCTGTGGGATTTAAAGCTCTGACCCCTTTCATAAAGTATTCTTCGTCGAAGTCAACATAGGGAATCAGATCACATTTATTAATCAGAATAATATCCGCTTTTTCAAAAGCCAGGGGATATTTATACGGCTTGTCACTGCCCTCTGTCGTTGTAGAGATCAGCATCTTCACATGCTCGCCGATCTCGAATTCGGCAGGACACACCAGATTACCGATATTCTCGATAAACAATACACCGTTCGAAACATCCAGGTCATTCACGGCATCCTCAATCAGTGGGGAATCCAGATGACAGGCACCGCCGGTATTGATCTGAATTGTCTGAATGCCCAGTGAGTTCAAGGCTTTCGTGTCGATATCAGACTCTATATCACCTTCAATCACATAAGGTGTGACATCACCGATCTTCTCGGTGATTCTCTTAAGCGAAGAAGTCTTTCCCGCTCCGGGAGATCCCATCACATTGACGGCAAAGATTCCTTTCTTCGTCAGTTTTTCATTTGTCTTTTTTGCAACCAATTCATTCTTATCATAGACCGATTCCATCACATCGATCTCTTTTGTTTCAGGCATTTGAAAATGCTCCTTTCAAACCTCAATAGATTTCACGTAGAATTCCTTACCGATTTCCGTAGGTTCCCCGTCTCCCCCGCAATGAGGGCAGGTAAAGGAAAATGGCTTTCGTTCAAATAATTTCCCGCACGCTCTGCATTTTAATTTCGGTTTCACACGGTCAATATGAAGGGACGCATCCCGGCAGATACTATCCTGAGCTATGATACCGAAATAAAGTTCAATCGAACTTCCCACATATCCGGAATAATCACCGACAACCAGATTGATCTGTTTTACCTCGTCCACCTGATTCTTCTTCGCGAATTCCTCAGCAATCTCTATCACTCTCTTAGTGATCGGATACTCGTGCATCTGTATACTCATCCCTTACTTTGTGCGTATCCGGTGTTGTGTACTGATTTCTCATAGAGAGACATTTCTTTGGACACACACTGACACAGTAACCGCATTGGATACACTGCATCCGCTCGATACTCCACTTTTTCTCCGGTTTCTTCGTCACAGTGATCGCGGATGTGGGGCATCTTCTCATACACATGCCGCAGAAGATACATTGATCGATATCATTGTCGATACTGCCCCTTGTCCTCTCATAATTTTCTCTTGACTTTTTCGGATACCGGTCCGTATAGGGTCCGTGAAAGACACTCTTGACCAGCAGTTTTGCCATACTTAAGATTGACATATTACACCCCTTTCCATCATCTCTCCGTGCAACTGATACAGGGATCAATACTAAGTATCAGGATCGGAACATCAGCCAGATCGCAGTTTTTCAGTGTTTCCAGAAGTGCCGGGAGATTCGCAAATGTAGGTGTCCGGACTCTGAAACGATCCAGAAACTTCGTTCCATTACCCTTTACATAGTAAAGTGCCTCTCCTCTTGGCTGTTCGACGCGGGTAAAGTACTCTCCCTTTGGATTTCCCTTCACCTTTGAAAGAATCTCACCATCAGGTATTGCCGCGACTGTCTGTCTGACCAGATCGATCGATTGAAACAGTTCATCAATTCTCACCTTCATCCGCGCGTAACAGTCTCCTTCTTCCGCCATAATCGGCTCAAAATCAAGCTTTCCATATGCCGCATATCCCTGTGTTCTCATATCGTGATTAATGCCGCTCGCCTTTGCAAACGGTCCGATTGCTCCCAGATCATATGCCTGCTTCTTCGACAGTTTTCCTAGACCGACCGTGCGGTGTTTGACTGTATCGTCAGCCAGAAATACCTCTGTCACTTCCCGCAGTTCTTTTTCAAGATCAGTTAAGATTGCAAGAACTTTGTCGAGCATGGCAGCGTCCATATCTTTCCTCACACCGCCGATATCGCAGACAGAGAAAATCAGCCTGCCTCCCGTCGTCATTTCCATGATATCCAGTACCTGCTCGCGAATTCTCCAGGTATGCATATAAAGACTTTCGAATCCAAATGCATCTGCAGTCAGGCCAAGCCACAGAAGATGACTCTGCATACGGGCAATTTCCGCCCAGATGGTTCGAAGGTAAATGCCTCTTTCGGGAACTTCGATACCCATAATACTCTCGACTGACATGCAGTAACCCATTCCATGTGAGAAGGAACAGATCCCGCAGATTCTCTCCGCTACATAGGGGAATTGTTTAAAGTCCTTTTTTTCAACCAGTTTTTCGAGACCTCTGTGTACATATCCGATCTGGGGAATCGCTTCGATTACTTTTTCATCCTCCAGCACCAGATCCAGGTGGATTGGTTCAGGGAGTACCGGGTGCTGAGGGCCAAATGGTATCACTGTTCTCTTTGCCATTTATTTTTCCTCCTTGCTCTTAAACGGAGCATCCACAGATATTCGATATAACTGATCATGGAAGTCTCCTACAATATTTTTAATCTTCGCACCGAAGAGCTCTTTGATTTCATTTTCATAGAGGAACGCGTAGGGATAGATACGTGTAATACTCTCAATCTTCACATCATCCTCCATATTGATTCTCAGATTTATGAAATCGTACTCTTTGTCAAAAGAATAGGTCAGTTCCATGCCATCCTTATAAGTACATGAAATCGCAACAAGGCGATAACCCTTATTTCGAATATTATTCGTCTCCTTCAGGATTTCTTCCGGTGATATTTGTCTGATATTTTGTTCTTCCACAAGGAACCTACCTTTCTTTTAATGCTTTCTCTTTCTCTTCCAATATAGAAGCAGCCTTCAGAATTCCGTCTATAATTGCCTGCGGTCTGGCAGCACATCCGGGTACATAAACGTCGACCGGAAGCACTTTGTCGACTCCGCCGACGACATTGTAACAGTCCTTAAAGATTCCTCCTGACGTCGCACAGATACCGACTGCCACGACAACTTTGGGATCCGGCATCTGCTCATATAACTGTTTTACCACCGGTATACTTTGCCGGTTAACGCTTCCGGTGATCAGCAGAATATCCGCGTGCCTCGGGTCGCCGGTATTGACGACACCAAACCGCTCCAGATCATGAACGGGTGAAAAACTTGCCAGGACCTCTATATCACAGCCATTACAGCTGGTAGCATCATAATGTAAAACCCAGGGTGATTTTTTATTTATGCTCATAGTGCCTCCTATCCGCCCTAAACGGGCTGGTTTCAAAAGTTAAAGAATGACAGTACTGTAAGATTTACTATTCCCAATATACCTGACACAATCCATGCCGAGGATAATGCTTTCTGCCACTTCACCCTCACGGTGGAATTGTCAAGGATGATTTCAAACATATAAACAACCAGACACATGAGCACCGCAATTAGGTGGCTTATCTTGTTGTCTGCCGCAAAAAACACAAAGACAAATCCCAGTGCAATCATTGTCTCGTACCAGTGTGTAACTTCTATTACAGCCAGCGCCCGGCCTGAATATTCTGTCGAGATACCCTGTACTACCTCCTGATTGGCTTCTTCACTTACGCTCAGATCAAATGGTGATTTACGAAGCTTAAAAGGCAGAATATATATAAATCCGACAAAAACAACCGGAAGGTATACGATCGCCGGTTTGCTCTGACTTATGATATCGCTGACAAAAAATGAATTACTCACATAATATAGTCCGGCTGCCACAATAAACATCATGGGTTCGTAAGCCATCATCTGCAGAAGCTCTCTCTCAGCTCCCACAACGCTATATGGAGACCATGAGGCATATCCTCCAAGTGTGAAAAACATTGCTCCCAGTGAAAGGATAAAGATTGCAAGCAGGATATCCCCACCTGAAAACATAACAACTGCCGTAAGTATAATAAACATAAGCGACAGATATACATAGAAACGATGAAACCTGTTTACCTCTATTGTCTCCTTCGAAATTAATTTCAGCACATCATAAAACGGCTGTAAAATCGGAGGGCCCTGTCTTCCCTGCATTCTCGCAGAGATAACCCGGTCAAAGCCTACCAAAAGACCGCCTGCCAGCGGTGTGAGAATAATAATCAAAATAACTTTTATGACTGACATCACATTCCCCACCTCCCAATCAACAAGATAATGCCGGCACAAATCAATACAGCTGAGGCAGTATTACACCAAAACGTAATCTTTTTAACATTCAGTACTTCTTCCATATACCAGTTACTGAGATCGCTTTTTCTCTCGATTCCAAAAGAACCTATGAAATGCTGATCATCGCCGGAATTCTCGCCTGCCATATAGATTGGGGTTTCTCTTCTCTTCGGGAAGAGTCCTGTCGGAACATGTCCCATGGGCACGAGAATCAGCATGCTGACCATAAAGATCATGAGAACCATCAGGGTCTGATCGCCGGTTCCAATCGGAATCACCGGCGGCGTACCGAATTTGCTGACCAAAAACGGTACAATCGCATATTTTGAGGCAAGTGGATAGCCCAGACACGAAAGCAGGACAATCACAGCAAGAAAAAAGATTGGAGCTTTTTCATCGTTTCGAAGTTCCATCTGTTTTTCATAACCTTTCGGTTTCCTGTTACAATTCAGTTTACCAAGCCATTTACCCCAGTAAAACATGGTTGCGGCACTGCCATAGGCAAGGATTACCACGATCAATATGTTTTTGGAATCGATAAATGACTTCATCGCCACCCATTTTGAAATCAGCATTCCAAAAGGTGCGAGGAACATGCCACAGATTCCGATGATCAGTGAAATAGAAAGTCCTTTCGATACCTGCATCAGAACATTCATATCTTCGATATTTCTGCTTCCAATTACATTTTCTATCGATCCAACGGTAAGGAACATCAGCGATTTCGAAACAGCATGGAAGATGAGCAGTAAAATAGCGGCCCATAAGGATTCCTGTGTCCCGACACTTGCACACATCACAATCAATCCCAGATTCGCAATTGTGGAATAAGCCAGCACCTTCTTGGCATCGTGAGGTGTAATCGCCAGAAGAGAACATCCAAGGAAGGTTACCGCTCCGATTAATGTCATCACTCTTCCTGCCACAGTAACACCAAGCAGTGGTGAAAGCCGAATGATCAGGTAAACTCCTGCCTTCACCATCGTGGCAGAGTGCAGCAGCGCAGAGGAAGGTGTCGGTGCAACCATGGCGCCTAAAAGCCAGGACGAAAACGGAAACTGTGCTGATTTCGTAAGTGCAGCAATACAGAGCAGAAACACACATACCAGTACATAGAATCCCGGCTCCATTGATGTGAGAACCGACAGCTCCAGCGTGTGCAGTTTTGTACCCAGAATCACAATCGCAGCGGCAAAGGAAAGGCCTCCGCCGACATTGATAACCAGTGCGAGAAGTGCATTATGCTTTGCCTCATCTGTCTGTGTATACCCGATCAGCAGATAAGAACAGAAGGTTGTGATTTCCCAGCAGAAATAGATCCATAGCAGGTTATTGCTCAAAACAAGCCCAAACATAGCAGATAAGAATACAAACACCACCGCAAAGAAAAAGGATTTTCTCTCCTTTACCTCCTTATGATGAATATGATAAGATTTCATATATCCCACCGCATAGATACAGATCAGGCTTCCGATAATTCCGACAATCAGCATCATGATTCCTGAAAGCTTGTCCAGAACGATATAGTTCTGTACCTCGATCTCTCTTTTTTCACTTAGTTCAAACCAGACGATCATGACAATCTGGACGAATGAAAACAATGACAGCAGATATTTTTTCTCTTTAAATCCGGTCAGAATAATATATGCCGCCAGTCCAATTTCAACAATCAGCATACAGACGTCAATGACTTCAGAACGACCAAATGAGATCATAATTCCGTCTTTGAAGTATAAGACAGCCGTCACCAAAGTCAATACAGCTGTCACTACTGCACCACACCTCATTATAGCATTTCTGATTTTTTCATTTTTTATAAAGAACACTAAAACGGAAATCAGCAGCGGAAATAAAATCAATAATACAATCAGTTCCATACATTCACAGCAAAGTTACCCCTTATAAGGGAAAATTGTCTTTGCATCTCCTTTCTTAGGTGTTGTAGAAAGGTCAAACATTCGAATTTCGCCCTTTTCGGGCTGCCTATCTCTATATATTACTTTGACCCTTATATTTATTATGATACTACTCTATTTTTATGATACAATACATTTTCACTATGTTTTAGATATAGTACACAAAAAAGGCATCACAGACAGTCCTTAATTCCTGTCTGTGATGCCTTTGAAAACCGGCTGCGTCACTGCATAAATGCAAGCAGTATAAAGTTAAGAATAAACAATATGGTGCTTATCCAGAGAATCGGATGAACATCTTTTACTTCTTTTTTCAGTATCTTTACCAGACAGTAGAAGATAAATCCTGTCGCAATACCATAGGAAATACTGTAACACAATCCCATGAAAATTGTGGCAAAGAATGCCGGAACAGCTTCTTCGAGATTTGTCCATTCGATATCTTTGAATGAAGAAAGCATCATTATTCCAACCATAATCAGAGCCGGCGCTGTGGCTTCTGCCGGAACAATGGCGATGACCGGAGCAAAAAACATGCTGAGCAGAAACATACACGTGGTAGTAAGTGAAGTCAGACCTGTGCGTCCTCCTGCCCCGATACCTGCCGCACTCTCAACAAAAGTCGTCGTATTTGAAGTACCTAAAACCGCACCTACAGAAGTAGCAATAGAATCGGCGAACAGCGCTTTGTCCATCTTCGACTTAAATCCGCTGGATTTATCCATGGCTTTCTGATCTTCTTCGCTGAATATTCCGGTTTTTCTTCCGGTTCCGATAAAGGTACCCAGCGTATCAAATGTATCAGACAGACTGAAGGAAAAGATTGTCATCAGCACCAGCGGGATCCTTGCCGCGTCACTGAACAGAGAGCCCATACCTTTGGAACTAAAGGCAGCTCCGAACGTAACTCCGAGCTCTGAAAAAGATTGAGAGAGGTTATTTTCCACACCGATCTGGCTGACATCTGTAACACCAAGAGGAATACCGATGATCGTTGAGACTATGATACCGATAAAAATAGCGCCGGGAACATTTTTTAAGACTAGAACCACGGTAATAATCAGTGAAATCACCGCCAGAATCACAGCTGCATTGTTAAAATCGGAAAGAGCCGGAACAATACTGGCATCGGTAATCACAGTTCCGGTTTCTGTCTGCGTATATGTACCGGGGTCTGCGGTAAAGTTCAAAAGGTTTGCGTTTTTTATGCCGCAATAAGCTATAAACACACCGATCCCGCCGCTGATCGCATTTTGCAGGCTTTCCGGTATTGCGCGGATAATCTCTTTACGTATCTTCGTCACTGTAATGATAATGTTGACGATTCCGCAGATAAATACCATGGCCAGAGCCTCCTGCCAGCTGAATCCAAGTCCGAAACAGACTGTGTAAGTAAAGAATGCATTCAGCCCCATACCGGGTGCCTGCGCGTAGGGAACATTTGCAAACAAAGCCATCACCAAAGTTCCAATTGCAGCGGCAAAGATTGTAGCAAGGAATACACCTCCATAGGGAATTCCCGTCTGTGAAAGTAACGATGGATTGACAAACAAGATGTACGCCATGGCGAAGAAAGTTGTCAACCCCGCGAGGATCTCCGTAGAGATCGTAGTGCCGTTCTCTTTCAATTTGAAAAACTTTTCCATACATTTTTCTCCTTCTTGTGATTTATAGGTACTACTAATTTCTACACTTTCTATCATAAACTATTTTGATCAATAACTCAATGTCTATTGAAAAAAAAGCTATGTTTTAGAATACAATCATTTCTGATCGAATTATGAACATAGCTTTTTGTCATTTTTTATCGATTAATTTTTACGGTTATCCCTGTGTTACCTGATACACTCTGTAGCCGGCATTGATAACAGCTTCTCTGAGTGTATCTTCATTGATATCCTGTTTCATATAGACATCTGCTCTCTCATGCGAAAGGTCAACACGGGCGAATACATCTCCAAGCTGATTCAGACCGTTCTCCACGCGGTTCGCACAATTCGCGCAGGTCATGCCATCCACCTTCAGAATCTTGTGATAAGGATAATGCGAAATATCTTTATCTTTCACCTTTACTTTTTTTACCGCTGTCTCATCGGAGGGACTGCAGCACCCGGATGTCAGCCTTTTCCTATAACTCCTGATTCCAAACACCGCTATAATAATCAGCACCAGACAAATTAACGCTGTCGCCATGAAAACCATCACCTTTCTTCCTGCCAATTAGTTAGCAGTTCCTAACTATCTTTAGCTTACCATTTTCTTATAATTCTGTCAAGAAGCAGAATTATTTTTTATCATCAGCTAAATTATTTTTTTCCCATTCTTTCCTGCTTATACAGGAAATATGCTCTGTCCTGTTTTCATTCATCAGTTCTACAGGAACGTCCACATTTGTATGATGATAATGAAATCCACATTTTTCCTGTACCCGCTTGGACTTTGTATTTCCCTCATAGTATCCGCACCACAGTTTTTCCAGACCCAGTTCTTCAAACGCATAACGCATCAGTTCACAAACCGACTCGGGAATCAGTCCCTGTCCCCAGTACAAAACCCCGATCCAATAACCGATTTCCGCCTCCGTATCCGGAATGCCTAGGCTGCTGTTCGGTCCGATCTTCAGTCCGATGCTTCCGACCACTAGATTTGTCTCCTTTAAAACTATCGCATAAGTGCCCGCCTCAGAAAGCACATCACTGATGATTTTCCTGCTGTTTTCTACTCCGGTATGTACAGGCCATCCTGCAGGCGGTCCTATTCTGTCATCTTTTGCATATCGATATAACTCTTCGGCATCCCCTTGCTCCCATGGTCTTAAGATGAGTCTTTTTGTATCAAGCCTTGTTTTAAAAAGATATCTCCTGCTTCCGCCGGAAGTATCATTACCCTGATTGAAAACTTCCTGACTTTTGCCGTGATCTGTCTGATCCTTATCAGAATTTTCCTGATCACTGTCGGGAACCGACCGGTCCATCGCTCCTGTTCTCAGATCCTTTTCCTTCTCTTCCAGATGACTTTGTTTCAGCATCAGCTCAGTCGACCACTTATTAAGCCTGCTTTGTTCTTCGTTCAGCTGTTTTTTCAGTTTCATAACCTCATCCTGTTCGCGCTCTTTTTTGGTTCTCCTGTGTTTATCCATGATGGCTTCCCAGGAGACTGCCATCTTCTGTTTGGCGTTTCTCCACCATCTCGGAATTTCACGATATCTTTTCTTTTTCAGGCAGAGATCGGTAAAAATGACGAGCGCAAAACTGACGCCGAGAAAGACACCAAATGACTGAAAAATATTATAAGTGCCACTCAGAAATCCAAAAAACGCTACCAAAAATCCTGAAACAAGGATACAAATATTAAACTGATTGTTACTGTCAAAGATGCCGTCTCCTTCTATAGAAGCAACTGCAGTCTTTGAGCTTTGTTCGCCGGATGATAACTCTTCAAATGCTTCAAGCTGCACACGTAAATTATCTGTATATTCCATCTTTTTATCCGCAGGAATATAAGCATCCTCGAATATTTCTTCAATAAACTGAGTAATACAGTCGGAAAACCTGTTCAGCTCTTCGGTCGAAACGTGATAATCAGCGGCAACCGTTTCTTTAATCGCATGGTAAGTTTCCGGGGGCGGAAATGCCCCTCCGGAGACATAGGGTTTTAACAGAAAATTGATTTTCTTATTTGCTTTTTTTACTTCACTGATACTTCTCAACTCTAAAATCCAGTTAAGAAATCTTCTCAGAACATAAAACAGAATGATCCCTGCTACAATGTTCGTCACCATTCTCATCTGAAAAAATCTAAATATGATATCGATAGTCTTTCCCTCCTCATGAATTCCCCCCAGGAACCTTATTAATCTCTTTCGCTATTTTTCTCATCAGGCTTCTCGGAAGAAGCCTTGCCCCGACACTGCCTATCTTTGTTATCTTTCCATGGTACAAGGCAGGCCTTTTGGACATACATGCCCGAAAGCCGTCCACTGCAACATGCTTTGCGCTCTGTGGTTTCACCGCGTGAAACATACGAGATCCGTGCATACCCGCTGATTCCTCGAACCCGGTGCTTGTCGGGCCCGGACATACGGCGGTTACAGTCACACCTGTGCCTTTCAGTTCTTCACTTACTGCTTCTGAAAAAGATAAAACAAATGCCTTGGATGCATAGTAAACGGACATACCAGGCCCGGCAGTAAACGCAGCAGCTGAAGCCATATTCAGGATTCTCCCATGCCCCCGTTTTCTCATCTGTCCTCCGAACACATAAGTCATCTGTATCAAAGCGAGAATATTCAGCCGGACCATATGTTTTTGCTTTTCCCAGTTGGAATCCAAAAACTGATTGTTGTCTCCAAAACCTGCATTATTGACTAATATATTCACCGAAATTCCTGACTTATTAATCTTATCTGAAAGAATCAACGCAGCATTGTCTTCAGTCATATCCTGCACCAGAACTGTAACACAGATGTTATAGTCAGATTCAAGTTTTTTTCTGAGAAACTCCAGACGTTTTTCGTTTCGTGCAACAAGGACAAGATCATATCCGTTCTTTGCGAATACAAGTGCAAATTCCTTTCCTATGCCCCCTGAAGCACCGGTAATCAATACTGTCTCTTTTCCCAAGCACACCACCTCTGTCTCTTAATATAGTTATACATAGTATAATTCAAAATATATCAATAAGCAACTGTCATATGGGCAAAAAACAATCCCGGTTAAAAGTCCGGGATTGTTTTTCTACGTCTGGAACATCTTATGTGATTACTCTACCTTTTTCATCGATAACGCTTCTGTAAGAAGAAGAATACCGCTTACTGCCAGATATGCCGCTATAATGTAATTTAAAACCAGCGATGCAAAAAATGGCATCAGCAGGAACAGAACAGATATTATAATACTGACAATTCCGCCGAATGTCATAACACCGGTATTCATAATACGATAATATCTCATTCTTCCTGCAAAGGATAACGTCTCAGCTCCGGTAATCAGAAGCAGGAACGCCAATAGAAAGGTTAATGCGGTGGACGTCATGATCACCGGCATGAAAAGTATCAAAACACCCATCAGGATATTCAAAACTCCAACAATAATCTGCATGGAGTCTCTAAAATAATAGGTGGTGTTCACATAATTAACGATATGAAAAATACCGGTTACAATTAATGTGACTGCCACAAGATATTGTATAAATGTATACACTTTCATAGGAAAAGCAAAACACAAAATACCGGCTATTAACAGCACGATCGCAATC
>DHNM01000013.1:35094-35819 GCA_002409525.1 Eubacterium sp. UBA5416
ACGATCGCAATCACAATACAACTGCTTTTAATCCTTTTTACTTTCTCATTCCAGTTTTCAATAAATTCATTATTATAATCAAAATCCGAATTATAAAAATTCATAGGAGCCTCCTTGTCTAAAATTTGGTATTATTTTCTATAAATTGATAATAACATAATATTCATTCCAGTTCAACAGTTTTTTAAATATTTCGACATATCATTCTAGTATTTAGCATATTTATATATTTCCACCCATTACACATAGCATGTAGGTTGTTTTCCACAAGAATTCATTTTTATCCGTCATATTCAAATCAAAGAAAAACAGCATCTGAAGTTTTACCTTCAAATACTGTTCACCTTTAAAAAAATACTGACATATTTACCGCGTTACCAGCTTCCGCCGCCTCCGCCGCCAAAGCCGCCGCCAGAGAAACCTCCGCCACCGGAGGAACCGCTGAAGCCTCCACCGGAACCTCCAGAGCTGCCGGAGCTGCTGCTGGGCTTAGGCACTGTAAGTGTTGTCGTCACATCACTTAAAGATCTCGTCATCAACATATTGAACGTATAATAGTCAAAAAATGTATAATTTCTGCGAGGTACATACCACTCGGGAGCAGGCAGTGAAAGGTCTTTCAGCTTTTCAGCAAATACATCAGACAGCCCGAATACATATGCATAGGGAATGATATGGTAGAACCATTCCGGATTATCTCCGGCCAGTTCATTCATGCGATCCAG
>DHNM01000013.1:35984-52979 GCA_002409525.1 Eubacterium sp. UBA5416
AGTTCATTCATGCGATCCAGTTCCGCTGTTTCTATAAAATCGCGAAGTCCCGCAATCCTTCCCATCCATTCTGTAGACTGTGAAGTTCTTTTCTTCATGAAGACAGTCAGCCAGATACCGGCGGCAGTCATTCCAAATACAAATACCAGCTGCCACGTATAGTTAAAGATCTCATGATTCATCGCACGTGAAATATAATCACCGGCATAGACTGCCATCGGTATGGCACACATCAAAATCCCGACATTCACGCTCCTCTTTCTTTTCATCGATGACTTAGCATACCATTTGTCAACTCCGGTACAGATCACAAACATTCCTGCAAACAGAAGAATCCAGAATACGATATATGCTATAAACCGTACGGTTCCAAGCATAGAATAATAACTCGTTTGCAGCATGAACCATCCTAAAGGAAATGTGCAGAAAATCATAGCTGCAATTCTTGAAACTTTCGATGACCTTGTAAAGACACCCTTATTCGAAGAATCACCAAACTCATCCTTAATCTGATCTTTTGCAATATCCATGGTACCCTGAAATTTATATTTCAGTCTGCTGATGTTGGTCTGATCGCTCTTTTCAAATAATTTACTGAATACCGTAGTCTGATAAGCGGGTGCATCTTCCGGCAGATCTTTCAGTTTAATCAAAAGAAGATTCTTTTTTTTCTTCTCTTCGATCCTCAGATATCCCTTATCAGCCCAGTAGACAATTAGTGAAATTACATCTTCATTGTCAACCTGACCGTCGATAATATATCCAACTGACGCACTGTCCAGACCTTCCGGGGGCTGATACTGAATGGAAGGAATAATCTTCTCGTCCCTTCCAAATAACAGATATAGCACTGCAATAGCCAGACAGATAACAATTCCCGGTATCAGCAGTGACGTGGAAAGAAAATCCATGTTACGCGTTTTCGAAAAATATCCCGCCTGCATGGGCGCATAGAACGTAACTCCCTCACCAAATTTTAAATCCCGGCGGAGGGTACCACTCACCTGATCACCGTCCCAGGAAATATCCAGGATCTCTGCGGCATCTTTGCTCTCACCCTGCTGTCCATAATAAAACTTCAAAATGCTGTGATCAAAGCTCTTTGGAAATATGACGGTGAAACTGCTTCCTTTCGGAATTGGATTCTGCCACTGGTTAGGAAAAACATTGTAATAGGCATTATTGTAAGATTTTGTCTGAAATCTGGGTGTAAACCTGTAAGAGATCTCATATTCCCACTCTCCGAACATATCATCATCTTCATCCCCCAGACGTCCCACCCAGGAGCCTGATTCCGTGGAAGTCTCCAGCACATCATTGGCGTCTGCATCTGTAATGCTGGCATAATAGGGAACCGAGTGTTCTTTCCCGTCCCTGTCAAATGAGATGACATTTCCCTTATAGGGAACATAACGAAAGATGCCATGTCTGGAATCCTTAAAATCCACAACGATATGCTCAGTCACATCGTAACTTTGATCTTCTCCAACTACAATATCTGTATCAAAACGCTGTGTGTCTAACGCAGTATCCCTCTCGATTTTCTCTCCGGAAGAGAAACTGCCGAAACTTCCAAAAATATACGCAATTGCCCAGAAAATGATGACCCAGGCCCAGGTACTCGAAAATATCCTTTTTATTGTTTTCATGAATACTCCTTTTCCCGGTTAGAACTTTACTTCGACGTTTTCTCTCTGCTCCTCATCATTCACCTCATAAAGGGGTTTTCTCTTAAAGTTAAAAATTCCCGCAACGATATTTCCCGGAAATGTCTCTGTCTTCGTGTTAAAGCGATTGACCACCCCGTTATAATACCGTCTGGATCCAGCGATTTCTTCCTCGATCCTCTGCAGCTGATCCTGAAGTTGTATAAAATTCTGATTTGCCTTCAGATCCGGATAAGCCTCTGATACCGCAAACAGAGATTTCAATGTATCATTCAGGATATTATCATTTTCAATCCGATCTTCCGCTGTCTTTGAGTTCACAGCCGCATTCCTGGCAGCAATGACATTCTCAAGCGTCTTTGACTCATGCTTTGCATACCCTTTTACTGTCTCTACATAATTCGGAATCAGATCGTATCTCTTCTTCAGAGACACATCCATCGCCGAAAATGCCTCCTCCGTCTTATTCCTCAGTTTGATAAATCCGTTATAAGCACTTACAAACCAGATCACTACAATCACTACAACTGCTAGTATAATCCAAAGTACCATACTCATTACCTCCTTTTGTCTATCATTAAATTATACACGATTCCTCTGATAAATACCAGAAAAAGAAAAAACAAGCAAGAAAAAGGTCCTGCGTTTCATGCTTACATGAAAAAGCAGGACCCTGGGACCCCAACATCACGATATGCTGATATCTTAAAGCGTATCTTTCATATACAGTACGATGTCATCGGACTCATACATCGGTTTCCCGTCAATCAAAAGCATGGGGACCATGTCTTTTCCTCCAAGCTTTACCAAATCCTCCTGGTTTTTCGGATCCGCCTTAATATCCATCAGCTGTACGCCCTTTACATCATTCTCATCCATGTAATGGAGAACCTTCTGGCAGTACGGGCAGGAATGTTTAAAATATAATTTTAAATCTTTCATAATTTTACACCTCTTTCATCTTTCGTCAACCTGACTTTCATGTTGATTTATCCAAGAAAGCATAATCAATTACTACACATTCAGTCTATCATGAAAGCATTCGTTTTACAATAGTATCAAAAAGCATTTTTTATTATCACGCCCTCGCAGCATAGATATTTTTCCATTTTCCTGTACGATACTCTACATAAGAGATAACTCCGTTTGTAAACCATCCAATCGGAACTGCGATCCATATCATAGAGATTCCATATTTCGGTGCTAAGATCATCGACAGAGACACACGAATAAATAAATTCACCAGATTTCCAATCGTAAACATCTTCATATCCCCTGCTCCTCGGAGGAGTCCGCCCACAGCCATCTTAAGTCCGAGCAGGACGAAAAACCATCCCATAAATGCCAGATAACTTTTTCCTGTATCCAATGCGACGGCTGTCTGATCGTTTCCTAAAAATACAGATATAATCTGAGTATTAAACAATTCCAGAACCGCGCAGATAATCACTGCGGAAATAAGCACCATCCAGTTAGCCGAATGATAACCTTTTACGACACGTTCTTTTTTTCCGGCGCCGATGTTCTGAGCTGTGTAGGATGAGATAGCACTCCCGATCCCATTCATGGGAACTACACAGATTGCCTCAATTCTCATTGCAGCAGAAAAGCCTGCCAAAGCCTGAGACCCGAAACTATTCACAACCGACTGCACCAGCATCATTCCGATGGAAACCGTAGACTGCTGCAGAATTGAAGGCAGCGCAACCCTTGTCATATTTACCATCTCTGATTTATCGAAGATCTTTGACTGCCCGCCATCAAGCTTATTAATATCATGCATAAATACCAGAAATGACAACACTGCCGAAATACCCTGTGCAATTAAAGTAGCCCAGGCTACACCTGCGACACCCATGTGAAAACCTGTCACACTAACATAATCCAGCCAAATATTAAAAACAGATGAAAATATCAAAAAATAGAGGGGTATTCTTGACTTTCCAAGAGCATTAAACATCGAAGACATTACATTATACATAAATAAAAATGGCAGTCCCAGAAAATATATATTTAAGTAGACAACCGCCATATCGAGAACATCTGCGGGTGTGTTCAAAAGAATCATAATCTTCTTACTGAACAAAAGTCCGAATCCGCCCAGAAGTATACTGATAACTAAAAACGAAATAAGAGATGTATATACAGCTGTTTTCATGTGTATATAATCTTTTGCGCCAAAATACTGACTCACAATTACAGACGCACCGATTCCACCTCCCAATGCGATACAAATAAAGATATTTGTAAGGGAGTTCGAAGCCCCAACAGCTGCCAGTGCCCCCTCGCTCACGTATCTTCCGACGATCGCTGAATCTGCCATCGTATAGGTCTGTTGAAACAGATTCCCTATAATAATAGGCAGCGCAAAGATCAGTAACGCATGAAAAGGCTTCTTTTTCACTAAATAATCATTTTCCATATCCTTGTTTTTCCAATATTTTAGAATCTCTTCTGAAACAATCCCGGATAAAATCACACGAACAATCTTTGGTCAGCTCCACTTCTTTGGGATATTGTGAGATCGAATCCAGCAGCTCCTGAAAAAGACCGGAAACCAGTTCTCTGTCGACTCGATAATGCATCTGATAACCTATTTTCACACCATATACAATCTGGTACTTTTTAAGGACTCTCATGTGCTGCGATACAGCCGATTCTGAAATATTTAACTTTCCGGACAAAGCACGTACACAATATTGATGCTCATACAGAAGTTGAAGCAGACGAAATCTTGTAGGTTCCGTAATGACATGAATTATTTCGATTGAATCCAAAACAAACTCCTTTCAGTAGATTTAATTAAGTAGCCGCTTAATTAGATTAGCAGAAATATATAAGTTTGTCAAAAATAAATTTAAAACCGGGAAGAAAAATCGTTCCCGGTTTCAGTATTCATATAAATTATCTTATTGATAGAATTCCCATAAAATTCTATTATATGCTTAAGTCATTCATTACCATGGATCTATCAGATTCTGCATGATCCTGTTGTCCCCATGGGTATCAATTCGAAGGTGCGTCATTTTGTTCTCGCAGTAAGAGACAGTTTTTCGCATAATTTCCTTTTCAGCCCCGTCATTTGCAACTCTGTGAATCGTCCCATAGCTGCTGTTGGATAGCCATGCTCCTTGTTCGATCTTCTGATAAGTTGGATCTTTCCCAATGATAAACGTAAAAACACCATGGATTTTTCCATCTGTCTCATGCACATACATATCTCCATTTTCTATATCATGAACTAATAAGCTATCTCCAGGGTAGTTATCTCCCCATTGTGTCTTGTTTCCTTGAGAGTACATGAATTGTCTGGCACTATCGCTGTTAAGTCAGTCATCACTGCTTGTCTGATCATTTTTATTTCTCCAATTTGACAGACAGCTATCAATCTGTCATAAACCTTAAGATTTGTTCGTAAGTTACGAGGGTAACATTCCCCATCTCTTTTGCAGTACCAACGCACCCCATAGTGAACCCTCTTTTTGCAAAAAGATAAAGTTGAACTTTTTTGTAATGAAACAACTGGCTTCGTTTGATAAGCGTTTTTAACACTGACAAATCCACCTTTTCATTCGTCCATTTGCACTCCCCAAAAAGTGCAGTGCTTTTATCCTGCTCACCCATAATATCAATCTCTGTCTGAGTATGTGTGGATGGATCGGTTCCCCACCATCGTCCAATATCTCTGAATTCGACCGGCGAATTTCCACTCAAAAGCAGCTTCCATAAATATTGTTTAGATACGTCTTCGAAAACTTTTCCCATATAATCTGAAAGATGAGGCTCAATTCTCTTAAAGGCAAGGTCGGCAGCGCCACGATTAATAATAGAATTATTTTCCGGCACAAAACGATACCAGAATCGAAACATATTATCATCGATTACATAAATTGACCTCCGGGACATCTTTTCCCCGTAAGGTGTTTCCCTCTGTACAAGTCCAAGTTCCATGAGATTTTTCAGATAAACCGTACAAACGCTGGTATTCTCTCCTACCTTGCTCGAAATCTCTGACATACGGGAAGCGCCTGTTGCAACAGCTGTAATGATGGCATTGTAAAGTGCCGGTTCCCGTACTTCCTGTTTTAACAGATTTTCAGGTTCCTCAAATAAAGATGATGTCGGATTCAGGAATGTATTCTTAATATTTTCCTCGATACTTAGCCGATCATCCATTTGCAATAGGTATTGAGGTGTACCGCCTGCGATGCCGTAAATCAAGGCCTTATCTTCATCTGTGAAATTCTTAAAATATTGACAGGTGTCTCCAAAATCGAAAGGAAGTACTTTTATCTGCGCTGTTCGTCTGCCATAAAGCGGAGCTTTGTATGCAAGCACATGATCCTCCATATAAGACATAGAAGACCCACAGAGAATCAACATTAACTTAGAAGTATCTTTGTACTTATCAATTAAAAGCTGAAGTGTGGAGGCGAGGCTTGTAGATGAGCGGGCTGCATATGGATATTCATCAACGGCTAAGATCAGACGCTGATCTTTTGCAAGTTCAAAAGCATATTCTAATGCCGCCTGAAAAGATGGAAAAACTGTTTCTGTATGGAACCCAGTTTTATAATCCATAATATTATGACTTAAGTTCTCCAGATTCTGTTTCGCATTGCTCTCTACACCCATAAAATAAATTGTACTTTTATCCTTAATAAATTGGTTGATCAGCGCAGTTTTCCCGACTCGTCGTCGTCCATAGATTACTGCAAACTCGAACTTTTCAGAATTATACAATTTATTAAGAGTGTTCAATTCACGTTCTCTACCAATAAACATTTCAATACCTCCATTCCATTACAAGTTAATATAGCATTTTAGTTTTATTTAGTCAAGTATGATTTAGTAAGTCTTATTATAGCAATCGTATTTCATCAAATAAACAACAGTCCCATTCTTCGAAGTCCTCCTTCTGTAACACCTATAATAGCAAGAATGATCAAAACCCCAGATCAATGTTATGATACAATGTAAAACATAAGAGAGGGGGAATACAACGGAATGACACATAAAGAAGAAATCCAGTCCATAATTAATTACATTGAAAAGAATTTATGCAGAGATTTATCACTTGATGAACTTATAGACATTTCCGGATTTTCAAAATCTTACTTTCACAGAGTTTTTAAGGCAGAAACAGGCTTTAATATCTATGAATATATTAAGCGACGCAGACTTGCAAAAGCTGCGGCACTCCTATTAAACACAGACCTTCCAATCCTTGATATTGCTTTAATCTTTTGTTTCGAATCACAAGCATCGTTTACCCGAGCATTTAAAAGCATCTACCATCTGCCCCCTGGAAGATACAGATCAGCAATAAAAAATTTAAAAGTCGGAGGAATCACTATGAACGAAAAATCAAAAATCAAAAACTGGATTATGACTGGGACAGCACCTGAAAAATACGATATATACATTGATCGAAAAATCTGTAATACCGGAACAAAATCTGCAACAATAGTATCAAATACTGATGATTTTGAGCCCGATGAATATGCTGTTATCATGCAGCAATTCAGTGCCGGAAGTTTTATCGGTAAAAGAGTTCGCTTCTCTGGATTTGTGAAGGCAAAAAAAGTTGAAGGCTGGTCCGGTCTGTGGCTGCGAATTGATTCTTCTCTTGGAGATACTTTAAAACTAGATAATATGCAAGACCGTCCAATCACCGGAACTAAAGAATGGAATTATTACTCATGTGTTATGGATATTTCTGAAAACAGCGGAGTAATTAATATTGGAATTCTACTGGACGGGAAAGGGCAGGTATGGCTGGATAATACCAATTTCGAAGAAGTAGGACTTGATATTCCTACAACAGAATTCGATATTAGTAAAACATATTCGAAATATCCTGGGAATCTTTCATTTGAAGAGTAAGTTGCGAATCAATTAGTCGAAAAGTATCGGCCGGGGCATTTTTTCCGGCCGTTTTCTTGCTTTAATAGTACCTGTGCTTTTCGTCCATCAAGAAGGCGAATCCAATCCTCATTCTTCTGTCCGATCTATGGCCTTTCGTGCCTTTTCAAATTTATCCGCACCGATATGGCAATATCCTGTTGGATTTTTATCGAGGTAATTCTGGTGATATTCCTCTGCCTTGTAATATTCCTTTAACGGCTCCACTTTAACAGCGATTTTCTCTTTATAATTCTTTTGCAGCTCATTCACCGACTCTTTAGTCACCGGTTCATCTGCTGCATCCACATAAAAGATTCCTGTCCTGTACTGAGTTCCGATATCATTTCCCTGTCGATTCATACTCACCGGATCAATCACATCATAATACATGTTCAGGATAAAAGGCAGACTTACTTTTTCATCATCGTATTCCACCTTTACCGTCTCCGCGTACCCTGTATTATTTGTGCAGACTTCTTCATATGTCGGTGCCTTGGTATGCCCATTTGCGTATCCCACTTCTGTCGATATCACACCTGGGATACATGCAAAATACTTCTCAGTTCCCCAAAAACATCCTCCTGCAAGGTATATCATTTTCTTCATACTATCCAACATCCTTTCGTAATTTTTTCATCATCCAAATATGCGGACATCCCTCATCAGCTGCTATATTTAAGTTCAGGAAATCGAAAGCTGCAAGAAACAAGATGGTCATTGACCATACCGATCGACTGCATGAGCGAGTAAACGATGGTAGTTCCGATAAACTTAAATCCCTCTTTTTTCAACTGTCTGCTGATTTCATCGGAAAGCGGCGTATTTGCCGGCACTTCATCCATCGTTTCCCATTGATTCACAATCGGATGCCCATCCACATATGACCACAGGAAATGATCCAGCGAGCCATATTTATCACAAAGTTTAAAATACATCTTTGCATTATTAATGGCAGCATTTACCTTCAGCCGATTTCTGATAATTCCAGGATTTGAAAGCAGCTCTTTAACTTTTTCTCCATCATAAAACGCCAGCGCTTCCGGTTTGAAGTCATCATAGGCCTCGCAGAGCGCATCCATCTTTTTTAGAATTGTAGACCAGCTAAGCCCTGCCTGCTGCCCTTCCAGAATCATCATTTTAAATAGTTCATGATCATCATGTACAGGTCTTCCCCATTTGTGATCATGATATTCCTGTTCCAGTTCTGATTTTTCAGCCCAGCTGCATCGCTTGATATCCATATATTCCTCCGTAAAATCATTTGAACTTCAGTGACAAAGGTTTCTTTATTTCTTTACATAATACCATATATGCGCTATCCTTTCCACAATTAAGGATCAGTAGGAGGAAATAATATCATTTGCAGCTTCTTCCGGAGTTACCAATATCTTGGCGCTAATGATACACAGACTGCTTGTGTATATTTCAAAGAAAAGTTATAATAGAACCTATAACTAATTCAAAACTAAATGAAAAATATTGTTTTACAAAGGAGTATAACAATGATCGACACTATTTTATTTGATTTAGATAACACAATCCTAGATTTTGACAAGGCTGAAGAAATAGCGCTGACCAAGACTTTCCGTGAACTTCATATCAACCCGACAAAGCAGATGATGAGCAGGTATAGTGAAATAAATCTTGCTCAGTGGAAACTTCTTGAACAGGGGAAAATCACTCGTGACGAAGTCAAAACACGTCGTTACAGTTTACTATTTCAAGAGTTTGGAATTGAAAGTTCTGCCGATCAGGCAGAAGAAATCTACGAAAAGGATCTCGGAATCGGGCATTACTTTCTGGATGGAGCCGAAGAGCTGCTACGGGATCTTCATAATCAATACCACCTTTACATAGTTACAAATGGAACGGCAAGTGTTCAGAGAGGCCGAATAAAAAGCGCAGGCCTTCGCAACTACTGCCAGGATATATTTATCTCAGAAGTTATCGGATTCAACAAACCAAGGAGGGAATATTTTGACTGTTGCTTTGCAAAGATTCCTGAGTTTTGCAAGGACAGATGTATCATCGTAGGCGACAGCTTAACCTCCGATATTCAGGGTGGAATTAACGCAGGGATTCGGACCATCTGGTTTAATCATGATCATATAGATAATATCTCTGATGTCCATCCAGACTACACAATTAACTCTCTAAATGAATTACAGGCAGTCCTTCATTCACTGAATTAGGCTAAAAGAATTGGGGATAAACTGCCAGGATATCTCCAATTCTTTTATTTTATTAAAGCATAATCACGCCGTTTTAATTTCAAGAACAGACAACCTTTTTTCATACTCATCAAGCCTTTTAATCAGCATATGAATCGTATCGGATTCGTTTCTTGATATCCAGTACATATCATTTAATTTTTTTAAGTGTTCTTGTATTGCTTTGAACTTCATTTCATATTTGGCATCATTTCGTTCCATCTCACTTAACAGCATATGTGCCAATCTTCTATCCTCTCTCTCCACAATAGGCGATACGATTTCAGGCCCCTTAGATTCTATTGCAGAATTTACAATATCCGGCGTCTTGGCTTCTATTGCTGCATTCACAATATCCGGGGTCTTGGCTTCTATTGCTGCTTTCACAATTCCCGGGGTCTTGGCTTCTATTGCAGAATTTACAATATCCGGCGTCTTGGCTTCTATTGCTGCATTCACAATATCCGGCGTCTTGGCTTCTATTGCTGCATTCACAATTCCCGGCGTCTTGGCTGCGATAGAATCATTTACAATCTCTCTGATAGCTTCCAGATCTTTCCTCTCCAACATACCTTATCCTCCCAGCTGATTGTCCGTTGCATTTAATATCACTAGTATCCTATATTTTAAAGCATCATTCAAGTCTACCATCTTCATCTTATGTTCAGTTTCTTCGTAGAACAATTTAAAGCAAATAAATCCGACTATTTCTATCTTTTCTTCACAACCAGATCATAGCTCTCGGCAATCATGCGTTTAATTTCCTCATCCGGAATACTTCCGTCAAGTATGATGGAATTCCAGTGCTCTTTGTTCTGATGATAAGCGGGAATCACAGACTCATAGGCATTTCTCCAGAAATCCCTCCATTGTGGATCCACTTTCACATTTACCCAGATATTTCCGAAACGTTCATATGTCCAGACAAATGCCCTCTTATTTGGCCTGTATCGGACCAGCACCCAGTTATCGTCATGAAAGGGTGTATCCTGATATGCTCCCGGAAATGTCATGCCATAATCCAGTACCTCTTTTCGTTCTCTCAATTACTCATCTCCATCTAAAATTCTTCCATCAGCTATAGTCGTATCACCTTTGTCGCCACATGTTCAATAAAACGGCTGTCATGTTCTACTATAAGCATGGTCGGCACAAACTCAAGAATCAGCTGTTCAATTTGCATCCTCGAGAAAACATCAATATAATTCAACGGTTCATCCCAGATATATAGATGTGCCTGCTGGCTTAAAGACTTCGCGATTAGAACCTTTTTCTTCTGCCCTTCACTGAAATCCCCGATTTGCTTTTCAAACTGTGTTCTCTCAAATCCAAGTTTTCGAAGAACCGTCAGAAATATCGTCTCATCCAGTCCGTTTGACTC
Source organism: Eubacterium sp. UBA5416 (assembly GCA_002409525.1). Lineage (GTDB taxonomy): Bacteria > Bacillota > Clostridia > Lachnospirales > Lachnospiraceae > Novisyntrophococcus. The sequence continues at coordinate 47,150 of DHNM01000013.1, forward strand.
GGAAAACTCATGTAATGTCCCCGATATCCCGGATGTATCCTGTGGAACATAGGATATAATTATTCCCGATGCCAGTTCCATCTGCCCCTGGAAATCTGTGTTCATTCCCATAATCATTTTTAAAATGCTTGATTTTCCGCATCCATTTCTACCCTGCAGAGCCACACGCTCACCATTCTTCACTTCCATATGAAAGTTATCCAATACAGGTTTAGAATTATCAGAAAAAATCTGGATATCTTCCATCCGAATGAGAATGTCCTTGTGAAGCTTAAGCGGACAAAGTTTCAGATCGTCCACTGTCTCCACATTTTTAAGAAGGGAAGATTTCTCCTCCAATGCCTGATCTGCGCGATGTTCCAGAATCTTTGAGCGTTTCATCATCTTTGCGGCCTTATGCCCGACGTAGCCTTTATCCGCTGCCCCTCTTTTGGACTTTTCAACTTTTCCCGCCCATTCGCCGGCTGTCCTGGAACCTTTCTCCAGCTTTCGGATGTCCTTTTTAAGCCGCTCGTTCTGTTCCAGTTCGAAGCGGTCGCTGCGCTCTTTATCTTCCCACCAGGTAGTGAAATTTCCTTTTGTAACTGTAATATTGTTCTTATTAATCGACAAAACATGATCGATACATCCGTCCAGAAAGGCCCGGTCATGGGAGACCAGAATGAATCCTTTTTTCTGATTAAGGTATTCCATAAGTTTTACCCGGCTCTCCATATCCAGATGATTAGTGGGCTCATCAATCAGCAGAAAATGATTCTGCCTTGCAAACAGAACCGCAAGCAGAGTCTTCGTCTGCTCTCCGTTACTTAACGTATCAAACGGTCGATAAAGAATATCGGGATCAACTTCCAGCAGATTCAATTCCCTGCAGATCTTCCAAAGTTCATACATAGGATCCGTATCTTCGATGATATCGATTGTATTTCTTGTTTTGTCATTTACCGGATAAGGGAAATAATCAAAGACTTCACCGGAGCTGATTGTGCCCCGATATTCATATTTCCCAAGTAAGAGTTTTAAGAATGTTGTCTTTCCTCTTCCGTTTCTCCCGATAAATCCCAGTTTCCAGTCCGTATCGATCTGAAAGGAAACGCGATCAAAAATCAAATCATCGCTTCCCTCATAATAAAATGTTAAATCTTGTACATTGATCAGTGCCATAATTTCTCCTCACATATACAAACAGCGCAGAAAGTATACAAGCATACTCTCTGCGCCGTGAGGCTTCGTCCACAAAACAGAATAAACTGATCTGTAGGCGTAAAGTAAAAACATGTACATTTCCTGCAGTACATATCACAGACCCAAAACCTAAGGATTGTGTCCTTCTTATGACATGCGTTTTTAGTTCTATTTATCTGCAGGAAATCTGAATCATGCTTTCACCTCTTTCTTTAACTGATACTGATAATCTAACATGACCATGCCATACTGTCAAGAAGCTGAGTTCGGTTTTTTATCTCTCTTCTTTTGTAACCCCGACTGTTGCATAGTAATATCGATCAACATCATTTGCAATGTCGTATCCAGTCACACGGGTAGAAACAGGCTGAATCTCATATCGATAAGTTGTCGGGAAAACAAATGCCTCATCAAACACATACTGATCCCAGTCATTGTAGATCTCTTTTGCTTTTTTCTCATCCATTGCTTCCTCGGAGGACATTTTATTCAGAAGTTCTGTGTTTTCATCGGATACAAAACGGGTATAATTGAACGCGGCATCCTCTCCATAAAGTGAAGACTGATTCGGATCGAATCCCGTTGACCATCCTGCCTGAAACATATCGATGGAATCATCATCATTTTTAAGCATGTCGTAGAAAGAATTAACCTCAATCAGGCGGCCTGTCGTCAACTCAACATCCAATCCGACTTCTTTCCAGCATTGGATATAATATTCTGCCAGGGCCTGTGCCGGATCCGGTCCGTCACGGAAAGCGAAGCTGATTTTAAATGGTTTTCCGTCTTTATCTTCACGAACTCCGTCTCCGTCGATATCCTTATATCCCGCGTCATCCAGAAGCTTGTTTGCTTTGTCTATATCCTGAGCATATCCCTTGAACTCTGAATTATGAAGAGCCTTAAATCCCGGTATAATCATAGAGTTTGCTTTTATCTGCAGGCCTTCATACAATTTTTTCGCAATCGCCTCATTGTCAACGGCATAAGCGATTGCCTGCCGAAGCTGCTTATCAGCCATCTTTGAATTCGGATCATAGACGTTTTTTCCGTCTTTGTACTTACCAAGTTTAAATGCAATATAACTATAGGATGTATCCACCTGACCGACATTTTCGTAGCCATCAAGATCCTTCCATGACTTGTATTCAGAAGTCCCCATACCCTGGTAAATATCATACTCTTTTGCCTTCATGGAGGCAATCGAGGAAGCAGCGGGAACTTTCTTCATGATGATTTTGTCAAGATTTGGTTTACCTCCGTAATAATATTCATTCGGCAGATATTCCACCGATTCTCCCGGAACCACCTTACTGATATAATAGGGTCCAAAAGTAATCGGATTCTTACGTGCGGCGTCGGATGCCTCCATCTCTGTCACCGGCATGCCTTCATACACATGTTTCGGCAGTGCATACCCGATTACAGATCCCCCACCCTGCAGCATAGACGGCGAGAAATCTTTATAGGTAATCACAATCTGTTTGTCATCTACTTTTTGAATTCCGGAAATTGTATCGCTTTTTCCATCATGGTATTCTTCCATTCCTACGATATTTTTGATACTGGATGTATATCTCACACCATCGTACTGCGCATCACCAATCACTTCATATGGAAATATCAAGTCATCCGAAGTCACATCTTCCCCATCACACCATTTGATTCCATCCTGCAGTGTAATGGTGATCTCCTTCTTTTCCTGATCATACGCAAAACCTGCCGCGCCATCCTTTATACGAAGATTTTCATCATAAGTAAAGAGTGGTTCGTCTGCCGGCTGAAAAAAGTAATCATCCAACGTAATCGTACTGAAAGCCCCGTTAAAAATGCCGGTAAAATCAGTGTCACTGACCTGAGCGATTTCGAGCGTCTGACCGTCAATGGGATCATCCGTATTTGAAACCATTGTGTCAAAATCAGTATCTGCTGTGTTTTCATCTTTTGAAGATTTACTGCTTTCTTTTTTACTGCCTTCTTTGTTACTTCCGTCCTTGATCCCGTCGTCCTGTCTGCCGCCATTACTCCCACATGCGGCAAGGGATAATGTCAGACCGGCTGCAATAGCCAATCCGAAAAGTTTTCTTCTTCTCATACCTTTTCTCCTCCTTTAATTATCCTAGTCGTTGACGTGCGTCAGCGGAGCGCTTAAAAGCCTGCCCCACATAATTTATACTTAACATCAGAACCAGAATCAGCACTGATGCAGGTATCCAGATCCATGGACGATTCGACAGCGTCTCTGAATTGTTTGCATAAGCTGTCAGCGTTCCAAGACTTGGTGTCTTTGCCGGAAGACCAAATCCCAGGAAAGTAAGACTTGTTTCAATACCGATATTCGCCGCAAAATTCATCGTTAAATTTGTTATAATCAGTGAACTGACATTAGGGAGCAGTTCCCGGAAAATAATCTTAAAGTCGGATGTACCTAAGGTCTTTGATGCACTGATATAGTCCCGCCTTGACTCAGATAAGGTTTTGGCTCGAAACAGCCTGGCTTTTCCCACCCAGTAAAATACAGACATAATCCATACAAGACTCATCGCATCATATCGCGGTACAATCGTTACCAGTACAATGATAATCAGCATAATCGGAAGGATCATGACAAAATCAACGATACGCATTAAAATATTGTCAATCACGCCTCCGTAATATCCCGAGATCAGTCCCACACTGACTCCGATAATCGAAGTAATAACCGTGATTGCAAAACCGATGAAGATTGAGTTTCTTGTTCCATAAATCAGCAGCCCCAGGATATCGCGGCCTCCTTCATCTGCACCCAGAATATACTTGTGACCATCCATATTCACTTCTCCGGGTTTCGTATATCTTTCAAGGATATCCACTTTTGTAACTACATCCTGATCTAAAACCAGAGATCCAATCACTGCAAACAGTATAATTGCTATCAGTACAACCAGTGAAAAAATCGCCAGTTTATCTTTTCTAAATTCTCTTGCTATCATTCGGATTCCCATAGGCGGGATGGACGCAGCTTCCGCCGGGTTGTTCTTTTTCTTCTTTTTAGTAAACATATTGATTCATCCCCTCCCTACTGAATCCTGATTCTTGGATCCACAATACTCATAATAATATCGGACAGCAGCGTTCCAAGTAATGTTGCAAGACCAAACAAGAGCGTCAGCGCAGTGATAACAGAATAATCACGTTCTGTGATACTGCTGATGAACAGATTTCCAATTCCCGGATAATTAAAGATCCTTTCTATAACGACTGATCCTCCGATTAGTCCTGTAATTTCATATCCGGCATTAGAAGCAATCGGAAGTGATGCGTTTCGGAAAATATGTCGGTTGAAAACTTTTCCCGTCGGCACTCCCTTTGACCTCGCCGTCCGCACATAATCCATCTGTTTGGCATCAATCACTTCACTTCGCAGATATTGTATGGTGGTGGCGGTTCCAAGCAGCGCCTGCACAATTGCCGGCAATATCAGATGGTGCATCTGACTCATGAAATAACCCATAGTTCCTTTTGTCTCATGAATCGAAACGCTTCCACTCGTCGGGAAGATGCGCAATTTGTAGCCAAACAGATAAACAGTCAGTAACGCAAGGACAAAAGTGGGTATCGCAAAACTTACAAAATTATAGATAACAACAGCCTTATCAAACTTTGAATTCTGATATCTTCCGGCATATAAACCTAAGGGAATCGCCAGCAGATATGTAAGTATCACAGTGAACAGAGAAAGCCGAATTGTATTTCCGATTCTGTCGCCGATAACATCCGTCACTGCGTATTTATAGGTATAGCTTTTTCCAAAATCACCGTGCAGTGCATTCTTTACCCAGCGGACATATTGCTGCGGCCAGGGATCGTTGAGTCCCGCCTGTTCGCGAAGCTCCTCGATTCGTTCAGCTCCGATTGTCGGGTCAATCATTCCGGTAAACGGATCACCGGGCATCATTTTTGCCAGAAGAAAAATCAGTATGCTTAAAATAATCACCTGAGGAATCATGAGAAGGACACGCCGTAATATTGTTTTCCACATTAGCTTTCACCTCCCGTTCTAAGTCCTACCATATGAGTCGGGGTTATTTCCTTCAAGTCATAGACTCTTCCGCTCTCATCGTAATAGTCCTTCTGGTTCTCCATGAATTCCTTCTCCACGCTTCGTCGATATTCTTTATGCTCTTCCCGGTGTTTCACATCAATCTTTGGAATTGCAGAAAGCAGACGTTTCGTATAGATATGTCTTGGATCTGAATAGATATCTTCTCGGGTTCCGATTTCCACAAAACGACCACGGTGCATAATTGCGATATTATCACACATATGTTTGACAACACCCAGGTCATGGGAAATAAACAGATAACTCAGTCCATACTCCTGCTGGATCTGTTTCATAAAGTTTAGGACCTGAGCCTGCACAGACAAATCCAGAGCCGAAACGGGTTCATCAGCTATAATAAGTTTCGGGTTCGTTGCCACCGCTCTGGCGACTCCGATTCTCTGACGCTGCCCTCCGGAGAACTCATGAGGATATTTGTATAAGGCATCTTCCGGCATTCCGACAATATCAAGCAGCTTTTTTACTCTTTGTTTTTCTTCAGTATCATTTAAATTTTCAAAATTTCTAAGAGGTTCCGCGATGATATGATATGATACCCCTTAAGTA
>DHNM01000048.1:0-360 GCA_002409525.1 Eubacterium sp. UBA5416
GTCTTTCATGGCCACTTCATATTGTTCATCATTCGGTGCTTTGCCATGCCAGCTCACTTCCCCTTCCATAAAGGACACACCTTTTCCCTTCAAGGTCTTTGCGACAATTGCCACCGGCCTGCCTTTTACGGTTTTTGCCTCGTCAAACGCCGCACGGATCTGATCTATGTCATTGCCGTCTTCCAGTCTGATGACATGGAAGTTAAATGCTTCAAACTTTTTATCGATAGGATAAGGAGAGCAGATATCCGCTACATTTCCATCGATCTGAAGACCGTTATTGTCTATGATGGCAACCAGGTTGTCAAGTTTTTTGGAGCCGGCAAACATGGCCGCCTCCCACACTTCACCTTCCTGTAA
>DHNM01000048.1:507-796 GCA_002409525.1 Eubacterium sp. UBA5416
TCACCTTCCTGTAACTCGCCGTCACCTAAAAGCGTATACACTCTGTAATGATCATGGAATATTTTTCCTGAAAGTGCCATTCCCACTGCCGCGGATACACCCTGTCCAAGAGAGCCGGTAGTCATATCCACACCGGGAATATGATTGACATCCGGGTGCCCCTGCAGGTAAGAGCCCGTGTGGCGGAATGTGGGCAGATCCTCTTTCGGAAGATATCCTCTTTCCGCCAAAACGGAATACAGTCCCGGTGATGCATGTCCTTTTGACAAAACAAAGCGGTCACGATCCG
>DHNM01000048.1:955-1258 GCA_002409525.1 Eubacterium sp. UBA5416
GTCACGATCCGGCTTTTTCGGATTCTTCGGATCAATGTTCTGCAGTTCTCCAAAGTATAAACAGGTTAATATATCAGCTGCAGACAATGATCCGCCCGGGTGACCCGCTTTACCGCCATGTACAGCTGTGATGATTCCCTTTCGGACCTCATTCGCCGTCTTCTGAAGCTCTCGTGTATTCATGTATTTCTCCTTTCATTATTCGCCGAACACTGCTTTATAATCGTCCTGGAATTTTTTAATTCCGGCGTCAGTCAGCGGATGTTTGGTCATCTGCTCGATTACTTTGTAGGGAACCGTGGC
>DHNM01000048.1:1430-1960 GCA_002409525.1 Eubacterium sp. UBA5416
AGTGCACAGTCCGTAACATGAATCGGGTTGCGGATACTGGCCGCGATAATCTGTGTGTCAATTCCGGCTGCCTGGAACATCTTACTGATTTCTTTAATTAGATCAACACCTCTGACATTAATATCGTCCAGACGTCCCAGAAACGGGGATACGAAAGCGGCTCCTGCCCTTGCCGCTAAAAGTGCTTGATTTGACGAGAAGATCAGGGTCACATTCACCTTGATATTCTCAGCGCTTAAAACTTTACATGCCTTTAGGCCTTCGATAGTAATCGGGATCTTCACGACCATATTCGGGTGAATTGCAGCGATTTCACGCCCTTCTTTGATCATTCCCGCTGCATCCGTAGTGGTAGCTTTCACCTCGCCGCTGACTGGCCCGTCCACAATCGATGTGATCTGTCTGATCACTTCTTTGAAATCTCTGCCCTCTTTCGCAATCAGCGATGGATTTGTGGTTACACCGCAGATTACACCCATATCATTTGCTTTTCTGATATCTTCTACATTTGCTGTGTCGATAAAAAATTT
>DHNM01000048.1:2144-2347 GCA_002409525.1 Eubacterium sp. UBA5416
GCTGTGTCGATAAAAAATTTCATTTGTATCCTCCTCCATAATCCCTGTTTCCCTAACCTAAAGCTGCACTCGTCCTTCCAGCGCCCGAAGTAAAGTCACCTCGTCAATATATTCCAGGTCTCCCCCTACCGGAACCCCGCTCGCGATCCTCGTCACTTTGATTCCGGTAGGTTTGATTAACTTGCTGATATACATTGCTGTCG
>DHNM01000048.1:2566-2777 GCA_002409525.1 Eubacterium sp. UBA5416
GTCTCACCTTCCAGACTGGAATTGGTGGCGATAATCACCTCATACACATCCTTTTGCAGTCTCTTCATGAGCTCCTTTAATTTAATGTCATCCGGTCCGATGCCAAGCATTGGTGATATAGCACCATGCAGCACATGATATACGCCTTCGAACTTTCCGGTCTTCTCATATGCCGCAAGATCACTGGTATTTTCTACCACCATGATCTGCC
>DHNM01000048.1:3036-3219 GCA_002409525.1 Eubacterium sp. UBA5416
GATTTCCCGATCCGTAAGTGTACAGCATTCTTTGCAATACTGAACATTTTCACGCGCTGCAAGGACACAATCTGTCAGCTGCTGCACCTGATCTTTCGGCATATGGATAATGTGAAATGCCAGGCGCTGTGCTGACTTAGTCCCGATACCGGGAAGTCTTGACAATTGTTCAATCAGCTTATT
>DHNM01000048.1:3457-3723 GCA_002409525.1 Eubacterium sp. UBA5416
AATCCACCTGTCATCTTGGACATGATCTTCGCTGATTCGTCTTCTTCCTGACGGATGGCTTCATTTACTGCAGCTGTGATAAGATCTTCTAGCATCTCGATGTCATCAGGATCAACCACTTCTTCTGAAAGTTTTATATTTTTGATTTCCTTCTTCCCGGAAATAGTGACCTCCACAGCGCCGCCTCCCGCTGATGCCTTAAATTCTTTCTCCTCAAGGGATTTCTGGTTTTCCTCCATCTGGCGCTGCATCTTCTGGGCCTGCTT
>DHNM01000048.1:3986-4675 GCA_002409525.1 Eubacterium sp. UBA5416
ATATGAATCTTTTCTTTTAATATGGTGTCAAGATCAATTTCCGCCAGATTTTCATGGTCGTGGTTCCTGGCGATCACCGGCTCTACTTCCACCGACTTTCCAATCCGCTCTTCTATAATTGACTCAATCTCTTCTTTTGCCTCTTCATTTTCAAGATACATCTGAGCATTCTTATCTTGAAACTCGATGTACAGTTTGTTCTCGCCAGTCTCACCGTTATATTTCGGAACTGCCTTTGAAAGATACTGACGAAGCAGCGGGCTCTCCACCGCTCCCGCGATCGACTTCCACTGCGCCCGTACTTTTTTTAAATCCTCCGGTGCCGCTTTCGCGGGTTTTACCTTCTCTTCTCCGGGCTCTTTTGACTCGCCTTTCTGATTTCCCGGCAGTGTCTCAGTGTGTGCCTCGTTTACGGGAATTCCTTTTTCAAACTTTTCTTCCAATATGCGGATACGGTCTGTCAGTGAGTCGAGATTGGTCTCCATCTGCGGCCTGCACAGTTTGATCAGTGCAATTTCCACCAATACACGCTTCTGTGAAGCATACCTGACCTGACTGGATAAATCTGAAAAGATACGGATATATCTCATCAGTGTGTCCACATCAATCATTCTGCTCTCTTCTTCCATCAGCTTCAGATTGTCAGCAGACACATCCAATACATCTTCCAGATTATCAGAAGTCTTCAC
>DHNM01000048.1:4849-5330 GCA_002409525.1 Eubacterium sp. UBA5416
TTTCTCATATACCAGGTAAAATCATTTACAAACTGACCCATCTCTTTTCCGCTGTTAACCAATTGTTCCAGAATATGGATACTGCCTGTCACATCCCGGCTGATCACCTTTCTGAGCAGCTGACTGAACACTTCAGTATCTACGGTTCCCAGAACTTCGAGAACTTTGTCATAGGTCAGTGTTTCTCCAAGATAAAAGGCGATGCACTGATCCAGTAAACTTAAGGCATCTCTCATGGAACCATCCGCAGCTCTTGCCACATAGCGCAGAGCACGCTCCTCCACGTCAACCTTTTCGTCTTTCATCAGATCCGTAAGCCGGCTCGTTATGGTAGCAATGGTGATACGTCTGAAATCGTATTGCTGACAGCGAGAAAGAATTGTCACCGGAATTTTATTCACCTCTGTGGTTGCGAGTATAAAAATCACATAGGACGGGGGCTCCTCCAGAGTCTTTAACAGTGCATTAAACGCCCCCGTGG
>DHNM01000048.1:5521-5742 GCA_002409525.1 Eubacterium sp. UBA5416
ACTTCATCGATGATATACACTTTATACTTCCCGTTCGCGGGACGATATGCCACCTCTTCCCGGATCTCCCGGATGTTATCCACACCGTTATTGGAAGCGGCATCGATCTCAATCACATTTGTAGAGGCACCTGCGCTGATGGCTTTACAGGATTCACATTCATTACAGGGGTTCCCGTCTACAGGATGTTCGCAGTTTACCACCTTTGCCAAAATTTTGGC
>DHNM01000048.1:5844-34085 GCA_002409525.1 Eubacterium sp. UBA5416
ACCACCTTTGCCAAAATTTTGGCCACAGTGGTTTTTCCGGTTCCCCTCGTTCCGCAAAACAAATAGGCATGGCCGACACGGTCCGCTTTAATCTGATTCTTTAATGTGGTTACAATATGGTCCTGTCCTTTGACATCCTCAAATGTATCCGGGCGGAACTTCCGATATAGAGCAGTATAGCTCATGCCATCTCACCTTTCTTAAAATAAAGGACAATCGCTGCCCTAAGTACTAATTATTCTATTGCGTCTATCATGTAGTATAACTTATTTTTGTTATCCAAACAAGTCAAAATTTTCACTCATATCATTGACAAAATGATCGAAAGAGGTTATAATCATTAAATCCGTGCAGCCGGGGAGACAGCGGTGCCCTATACCTGCAATCCGCTATAGCAGGGGTGATGCCGAACCGAGGACTTCCCATTGTGGAGCCGGCCTTCATAAGTGGCAATGACGTCTGGGTCTTACGCAACGGAAATCTATGAACCGTGTCAGGGCAGGAATGCAGCAGCACTAAGTAGAATCTTTCGTGTGCCGTGAGGGTACCTGGGCCGAGTTAACTGTGAGGGTATCGTTCATGATGTCCGTTCGAAGTGAGGCGCACGGTTTAACACTTTTTGAATATTGAACTGACAGAGGGCCTTTAGAGATCAATGATGATTTCTAAAGGTCCTCTTTAAAATGTTTTTAGATGTGCCGTTTAGATTCTGCTTTAAAACATATTGAAAATGTTTTGATGTGGATCTTTCTATCTACTATTCTATCACACGAACCTTAAATCTAAGTGACATTTTTCAAACTTTTTATCTTTTTCTGCTCTTTTTTGCATTATATTGTCGTTTTTCTTTGAATCTCCTGTTTTCCTGCCCAAAAGGTTACAGCCCTGTGCTCTTATGATAGCTTAAAGCCCAGTTATCAAGTAGCGGATCCAGGTTTTTCGGAAGTACGACTTCCTGTGCTTTCTGAATCTGGGCATTCATCGCACTCTTTGTTTTTTGATCGACGCCCTCTTCTTCACAGAGTTGCTCGTACAGTTCTTTCCCCTTATTAAAATACGCGGAGAGAAGATAACTTTGAAGGGCATGACCGGAGTGAAGAATGTCATAAGAATGCTCAAAGCACTCATAAGCCTCTGCTGTCTGAAAAAGTCTTGCATATGTGCATCCCATATTATTGTAGATACTTCCGTCAAACTGAAGTCCCAGATTATCACTTTTTGTTCTCTGCAGAGCCTCGGTATAGACGCGTATCGCATTGATATACTTTTCATGATTAAAGAGATAATCGCCTTTCAGTTTCATCCTCACACCTTCCGGCTGTTCCTCGAGCGTTTTTAGTTTCTTGCTCACTTCTTTGAACTCAGCATAGGTAAGATAATTGATCTCCTTGAAGATTGGAAGTATAAATTCACCGATACTCGTGTTGTCATGAAGAAGTGAAAGCAGTTTCTGGCATAGTTTCTTCAGTTCCAGTTCATCCCGAAGCCAGAAGCACAGGTTCTCACCTATGATGCTTTCATCCAGGAGATAAATATTGTGGTACATATAATAGCACAACTCTTCTATAGAATATACATTCATACTTATGTTTTCTATGTAATAAGGGGTCTTGGCCCTCGGTACCTGACACAATATGTAGCCCATACTCAACCCTCCATACTTTCATTCCAGACTTTCCCGCTGGCCGGATACATATCTCCAAGTCCCATATCCTTCACCTGAATCTTACATCTGCTTGGAGAGTCATATTCCAGATGGACAGAAAGTCTGGTTGTCTTATTCGGTCTCTTTGGAAGTCCCGGAAGCGGCATTGTATAGCGTGTACGTCTTCCGTCTTTCATATCACTGACGACGAAGACCAGCTCGTCAGTCTGATCCAAAATTAATTCGCAGTTCTTTACTGCCTCATACCAGTTCACACCCGCGCCGATCATGGCATAGTAAGCCGGTGACCCATTGATGATCATATCCATTCCTATATTATAACGTACCAATGCGTTTCCTATGAACAGATAATCCTTAAGTCTGCGCTCTTCCACTTTTTCATAGGCGGAAAAACAGGCACCTTTCGCATACAGATTATTCCCATAAAATACATGTCTTCTGTTTTTGCATAGTAAAGCAATCGAGCGCACCGCCCAGTTCTTGTCTAGTCCGTCTCCGATCATAAATACACTCGAATAAATATCATTTCCAAAAGATTTGTTGATCAGATAGCAAAAATCGTCATCTCTTGTCTCAGGATCCTGTGACAGTCTCTTCGTCTTCTTCGGCATCACCGAAACGGTCGCCGGTTTTGTCCTGTAATCCATTTTCAGAGAGGAAAACGTCACTTCATCCCCGTCAAACGAGAACAATGCTACATTCCTGCTCCACAAGTCCTTCTTCTGGTAAAGGGCATAATAGTAGAAACTCTCATCGTAATCCTGCAGGAAACACCTTGTCTTTTGAATTCCAATCCGCTCATATGCTTCCCTTATGGTCTGCACAAAAGTTCGATTCAGCGTTGGAACTGTTATCATCATCCCTGTAATCTGCTTTGACGGCTGAGTGACACCCAGCATCTTTATCACATTGATCAGAAAGATGGACAGCAGCACCCCTGATCCATATTCCTGTCCGTCTATAATGACAGATTTTCCATTCAGGCACAGCTCATAGAGACCATCAATCAGAACACCATTTTGATGTTCCGCAAAATGCTGTGCCTCCAGCCCAAAATGCCACTCATCTTTCCCGAGACATTTACAAATTGCCGTCGGGAAAACATATTGACTGCTTCCCACCTTCACCTCCGCCGATATCGCATCGCCGGCAGCGTGATCATAATAACAGATCTGGGATTCCTTCGGGTTAAACTCAAATCCGATTATCAAATTTTTCTGTTCCATCTTTCACCTCCGAGTTCATCTGTCAATTCATCAATCCAAATGCAGATGTGGCAAATGCTTCCTGCTCCATATAAGTCTTAAGAGCAGCATTCATGGCATCTGTATTACCCAGTGCCCGAAAAGCCAGAATCTGATTCAACAATTTATAGCGGGTTCTCCCGCCGGACTCAACATCATGTATGACAATCTGCCTGCGGGACGTGGTCGTGATCACCCCATCTTTCTGGACGCTTAAGTAATAGTCCAGAATCTCACCATAAAACAGCAGAAATTCTTTTGTAAAAATACCCTGATACATCTCACGCATAGGTTCGCTTTTGTATGTAATCGATTCCTTATCGTTCTGCCGAATAGAATAATTCAAAATCACCTTGCTTTGTTTATGGAACCGTTCCTCTATAAAGACTTTATCTTCCAACTGATAGGGCTCTGTCAGATGAGATGGCAGTTTCTTAAAAAACGCAAACCTCAGCCCTTTCTGATTACATTCAGCTAATAGATGCCCGATCAGTTTTTCCTGTTCCTTTGTCAGATGTACACACGCTGAGTAATATTTGAGCAGAGCCAGGTGGCATATGGTATCCATCTCCCAATCTTTCTCATATATCTTTTCCAGATAAATGAATAATCCGGAATCAATATTTTCATCCGCCATAAAGTAGGCATGTGCGACATAGGTAAGATAAGCTGCTATGACCTTCTGCTTTCCCTGATGCATAATATAACCTTTAAGTATTTTTTCCTGCATATCCGGGAATTTTCTGACATACATGGAAAACACGAGGATTCGTTCATCAAGCTTATAACTTTCAATTCCAAATCCATTTGCCTTTTTCCAGAGATTCGTCATCCGTTCTACAGAGCCCGCATAATACCTGCAGAGATATTCCAGAACAGTTTCATTATATTTATTCTGCCTCATGACATAATCAGCCAGATAAATCAGTTCTTCGTCTTCTGCGGCATTTACAGATAAAATCATCTCTGTGGCAAGAATCAGTAACACCGTGGTGTCCACACCTTCTGTACCCCACTTTGTGACAATGGAAAATGCCTGTTCATACATCTCATGGTGCACCAGAATCGCAATCGTATCCGGTCTGCTGATCTTTGCATATTCCTGAATTTCATCACCACTCAGACACGTTTTCAACATCTTCGCTTCCGGATTCGCCTTCAGATATTCCAATATTTTCCTTCGGACGATACCTTTGTATTCGCAGGTAAACGCGGAAGATTTCGTGATAAGCTGATAATTCGGCCAAGTCTTACTATTCACATCCATCTGCGAAGGCTGTTCCCCGCATAAATACATCAGTAATCCGGGATGTTCAAACCCATATTCCTGGCACACTTGTGCCAACTCCTGTTCATTCATCAGTTTTTTCACTGTAAAGGGAATTGTCATCCCATATCTTCGAAGTTTTCCGTCCTCCAGCATAATCTCGGCATCGGGACTGTAGATATTAACATAGGCACACTGTTCTGATACCGGATATACCTGTTCCTTCGCAAGAGCTTTATGACAAACGATTACATTGCGGATATTCTTATCCCGGACGCTTACTTTGTGCATGAATATCACACCAAGTAAAGCCTCCGCGATCAGCATACTATCAACTTCGGTCAGAAATTCCTGGTAAATGACGGCATAGTTCTCATTAATCTTTCCCTGCAGAACCTTATTCCTGGCAAACTTATCCATGTCGGCTCTGTAGCTCAGGTAAGTTGTCTGATCCTGTTTTCTGTTGCGAATGATATTTGCATAGATAAAGGCCTTCTTCCGATCACTTAACGTATTGTTATACACAAAATACATGCGGATCACCTGAGGAAGGACTTTCCGATATCCCTCATCCATTGACTCAATATAATATTCATACAGCCGGGTAATTCGAAGTTCACGTTCAACAGCCAGACTATACCACTTAAAGTACTCTTTTTTCGCAGGTGTTCCTTTCATTACCAGCCTGCAGATTGCCTCCAGAACTTCATCGCTTGGAAAGCTTTCATACCCGGTACACAGAAGATGATAGACAAAACTGTGAAAATCTTTCAGATTATCGGATAAAAATGCCGCCCGCTTCAGAAGGGAATCATTTAACGCATTCTGCTTTTGAGCAAAGTTTAAAACCTGTATCATAAATGGAGAAAATCTTCGTAGCAGTCCCTCCTGATGCTCTAGCAGCTGCCATGCAGACAGATACAAAAGAGGACTTCTGCATCCACATTCATAGGTATGTTCCAGCATATGCAGCTGCTGCAGAGGGGCATATTGATATGCCTCGTCCTCGTCCATCAGTATCTTCATCAGATAATAGTCATCCGGTTTTTCCTGCACGTACGCTCTGATCTGCGGATATATGTACTGCTTTTCCGGCTCCAGCAGGCCCAGTTTCTTAGCCAGAAAGCAATAGATCCCCTGCTCACGTGGAGTTTCAAGTGATTTGCCCCCCTCCCTGAATCTCCACAGGACCTCCATTGCCTTTTTTAAATCTTCATTGCTGTAATACAGATACGCTTCATAAAAAACCAGCATGGCATCCATACAGTCCGCATTTGCGAGTTCTTTAAGGGAAGCGAGCGATTTGTCAAGCCAGGTTCTGTAATCCATCTTGTGTAGCTGTAGCTTTAAGTAATTCTGCATCAATTCCATCGTTTTGTGCTCTTTAAGCCTTGTCGGAAAAAGCCGCCGCCCCTGATCGGGGCATGCCTCGATTTCAAATTCCAGGTTCTGATGAAGATTATGAATGACAATCTTTCCAAATCTTTTTCCTTTTCCAAGCTTGTCCCTTTTTATCACATATTCCAGTCTGTAAACTTTTCCGATAAAGTCATCTGAAGTTACGACTTTCTTTTCAACCTCCAGAAAGTCCCCGACAGCTTCAACCTCCATGCGTACATATCCCCACGTACTTTTATAGACAAAAAGTGAGTTTTTCTGCGAATGGCTTAGCTGATAAATACCTTTTTTATCCCGGTCAAGAGACAGTATCACAGGCTCTTTTTTTTCAGCCGCAATCAGAAATTCCTCCATATGCTGATATGTCACCGGATTTTGCGACATTCCCCGGTAAAGGGCCGTATATTTTCTGTCCTTACCTTTTAGTAAACTTATAAAATACTCATTTGTAAACAGTCTGAAAGCCTCACGGGGATCTTTCATGGCTAGATGTGTAAAATCAGCGAGTGTCCGGATCTCTGTCTTCGACGCCAGAATTTCTTCCTCTGTAATGTTTACCGTTACAGGAATGATAAGCTCTCCTATATTGCCGGACAGCACAATATCACCGATAATCTTATCGCCGGACACCAGCCCCTGTGTGTCAATTCCATAGACGATCTTACAGGTACTCCCTGAAAATCTGTCTTTAGCCAGGACAATTCTGCGGCTGCTTGTCGTGGCCACACCTTTCACACGGCTGCCGTCTTCTGCCCCTATGCTAAATTCTCCATTTTGATTCTTACCCTCTGGTGCTTTAATAGAAATCTCAGATTCAGAGGTAATAAATGCCGGTACTTCGTATTCAAAACGGCCGTTCATAAGCTGTTCTATTCTTCTCTTCAATGTCTTTTCACCATGCCTTTAACTCTTGAACTTTCTAATATTTATCATTATACTATACACAAAGGAACCTGAAGTTCCAATGATATTTTTTAGTCGGATTAGTTCTAGTATACACTACAAGAAACCTCGTTGCAACGCTGTGCTTCTATGGAGGAAAAAATATGTTAAAACACAAAGATCACTTTCACGGAAGTGACCTGGAGAAGATCGAACAGATTTATGGTATCAAAAGGGAACAGATTGTCAGTTTCTCGGCAAATGTAAACCCGCTGGGAATATCAAATAATCTGAAATCATCTCTCAGTGATCACCTGGATGCCATCACCACTTACCCGGACCGGGAATATAAGGCTCTGAGAAAGAGTATCGGCGAGTATGTAAGTTCTCAGCCTGAAAACATCATCGTGGGAAATGGATCCACGGAATTAATTTCCCTGTTTATTCAGACCCGCCACCCCAAAAAGGCGCTTATTCTGGGTCCGACATATTCAGAATATGAACGCGAAATCACCTTAGGCGGAGGCACAACACTTTACTATCCGCTCAGGGAAAGAGAGAACTTTCACATGGATATCACTGATTTCTGCGGAAGCCTTCACGATGGACTGGACCTGCTGATTCTCTGTAATCCAAACAACCCAACCTCAACCGCCATCAACGCTTCACAGATGCGGCAGATTCTGGATGCCTGTCTTCAGCATGGAATCTTTGTGATGGTGGACGAAACCTATGTGGAGTTCACGAGAGAAGAAGACCAGATCAGTGCCATACCCCTGACTAATTTCTATTCGAACCTGGTCATCTTAAGAGGCACTTCCAAGTTTTTCTCGGCACCGGGTCTTCGCCTTGGATATGCCGTAACCGGAAATCAGGATCTGATCAAGGAGATCAACACCAGGCAGAATCCCTGGTCCATCAATTCTCTCGCCGAGATTGCCGGCAGGCTGATGTTCTCTGACCACAATTACGTAAGAGAAACACGAAATCTAATCAGTTCGGAACGCAGCCGCCTCTACAATCTGTTGTCCAGTTGGGATACCGTCAAGGTCTATGAGCCATCTGCCAATTTTATGCTGATGCGCATAAAAAAACAGGGTGTCGACGCCGACGCCCTGTTTGACCACTGTATTCGAAAGGGTCTTATGATCCGCAACTGCTCCACGTTTCCTTTCCTTGACAACACTTTCGTTCGGTTCTGCTTTATGACTCATGAAGAAAACAACCGGCTGATTGAAGCATTTTCAGAGCTGCTCAGTTCATGATCCATCCTAAAACTTCAGAATGATTACATTCAGACCGGCTGATCCTGATATTCTCAGCATGGATTTGGATCAGCCGATCTTTGCAAAATCAAACAGTGAAATCTGGTTTGACTCCGGAAGATCACCGAAGATCCCCATATCTTCCATCAGATCCACAACATTCTTGCTCACTTTTGTCCTATTTCTAAAATCGTCCCTGGACAGAAATGCTCCGTCACGGGCTGCAAGGACAACCGCATCGGCCGCTTTGTCTCCCAGTCCGTCAATAGTATCCAGGGCCGGCATCAGCTTATCATTTACAATCTGAAAACGATGCGCCTGTGCCGTATAGAGATCCACTTTTTCAAACTCAAATCCTCTCGCATACATTTCCCGGACAATCTTCATATCTTTGTATGTATCCTGCTCTTTTTTGCTTAAGGTGTCTTTTCTTCTCTCATAATCATGCATATAGTACTCCAGCCGATCCTGTCCCAGACACATCAGCTCATAGGAAAATGCTGATGCACGGATGGAGAAATAGGCCGCATAGTAGGCCAGCGGATAAAAGATTTTATAATAGGCAATCCGATATGCCATCATAACATACGCCGCCGCATGTGCCTTCGGAAACATATATTTAATTTTCTTGCAGGACCAGATATACCAGTCCGGAACATCATGCTCTTTCATCTCCTTTTCCCACTCAGGCTTTAATCCTCTGCCCTTTCGCACAAATTCCATGATGGTAAATGATTCTTCGCTGTCCAGCCCCTTTCCAATCAGATAGATCATGATATCGTCACGAGTACAGATTGCAGTGGAAATAGTCGCTTTTCCTTCTTCGACTAAGGTCTGCGCATTTCCCAGCCATACATCCGTTCCATGTGACAGTCCGGATATACGAATTAAATCAGAAAATGACTTCGGTTTGGTGTCCAGAAGCATCTGAATGACAAAATCCGTACCAAACTCCGGAATTCCAAGGCACCCGAGCGGACAGCCTCCGATATCATCCGGTGTGATACCAAGAGCTTTTGTACTCTCAAACAGCGACATCACATGCGGTTCATCCAGCGGCACCTGCTGTGCATCGAACCCGGTCAGATCTTCCAGCATACGAATCATCGTGGGATCATCGTGCCCCAGAATATCCAGCTTCAGCAGATTGGAATCGATGGAGTGATAGTCAAAATGCGTTGTCACAATATCCGTATTGTTGTCATTTGCCGGATGCTGAACCGGAGTAAATGAATTAATGTCCTCACCGAAAGGAAGAACAATAATACCTCCGGGATGCTGCCCTGTCGTGCGCCGGATCCCGGTACACCCACTTACAATCCGGTCAATCTCACAATTTCTCTTGTGAACACCGCGCTCTTCATAATAATTCTTCACATAACCGAAAGCCGTCTTCTCCGCCAGTGTCCCGATCGTACCCGCGCGAAAGGTCTGTCCGGCTCCGAAGATGACTTCCGTATATTTATGAGCCTTACTCTGATATTCACCGGAAAAATTAAGGTCGATATCCGGCTCTTTGTTTCCCTTAAATCCAAGAAACGTCTCAAATGGAATATCAAATCCGAGCTTCTGGAGGGGTGCTCCACATTTCGGGCACTTTTTGTCTGGCATATCACATCCAGACTTGCCCGCATAGGCTTTCACTTCATCGGAATCGAAATCCACATATTTGCATTTTTCACACAGATAATGAGGGCTTAGAGGATTTACCTCGGTAATTCCAGCCATTGTAGCCACAAAAGACGATCCAACCGAGCCACGTGAGCCCACCAGATAGCCATCCTCATTGGATTTCCATACAAGCTTCTGTGCAATGATATACATGACTGCATACCCATTTGAAATGATGGAGTTCAGCTCTTTTTCAAGGCGCGTTTCCACAATCTCGGGTAATTTTTCTCCATAAAGCTCATGTGCACGGTTATAGCAGATATTGCGGAGATCTGTGTCTGAATTCTCTATGACAGGAGGGAATTTTCCGGCCCGTATAGGGGAGATCTTATCCACCATCTCCGCGATCTTTCTGGGATTTGTGACCACTACCTCTTCCGCCTTCCCGGACCCGAGATAAGAGAACTCCTCCAACATCTCATCTGTAGTCCGAAAATACAGTGGAGCCTGATTATCGGCATCGTCAAACCCTTTACCCGACATGATGATTCTCCGGTATACCTCATCCTGAGGATCGATAAAATGCACATCACAGGTCGCCACCACAGGTTTATGGAACTTTTCACCCAGTTTTACAATTTTACGGTTAATTTCTTTCAGGTCTTCCTCGCTGCTTACGGCCGACACATCCTCCTTTCGGATCATAAAGGCATTATTTCCGATCGGCTGGATCTCGAGATAATCGTAGAATTCCACGAGTCTTGTGATCTCCTGCTCCGGTGCTCCCCGCAGAATCGCCTGATAAAGTTCTCCTGCTTCGCATGCAGTTCCGATCATCAGCCCGTCCCGATATTTCATATACAGACTTTTTGCAAGCCTCGGCCTGCGGTTATAGTAGTTCAGATGACTCTCGGACACAAGGCGATACAAGTTTACACGCCCTGTCTCCCCCGTTGCCAGAATAATCGCATGGTAAGTCGGCATCTTGCGAATCATATGTTCCGAGAAGCTTCCCTTCTCATTGAGAGCATCCAAATCTTCGATCCCCCGGTCTTTTAACATCTTTACAAAACGCACAAAGATCTCAGCCGTACATGCGGCATCATCCACCGCACGATGGTGATTGTCCAGGGACACTCCCAGTGCCTTCGCCACAGTATCCAGTTTAAAGCGGTTAAGTCCGGGGAGCAAGAAACGTGCCATAGCAACCGTATCCACCGATGTGAATTCCTGTTTTATTCCCTGCCGCTCACAATTCTGTTCGATAAAGCTCATATCAAACCCTGCGTTATGCGCGACCATGACTGACCCCTCACAGAACTTTAAAAATTCCGACAGCACATCTTCAATAAACGGTGCACTCATCACCATATCGTCATTGATTCCGGTCAGTTTTTCAATCTTAAAGGGAATCGGAATCTGTGGATTGAGAAACGTCGAAAAACGATCCGTAATCTGACCTTTCTCCACACGTACTGCGCCAATCTCTATAATGCGGTCTACAACAGGAGAAAATCCTGTCGTCTCAAGATCGAATACGACATAGCTCTGATCCAGGGACTGTCCTTTACTGTTCACAACAATCCCTTTCTGATCATCGACCAGATAAGCCTCCATCCCATAAATAACTTTAAAGGGAGCACTGATGTTTTTCAGTTCTTCCTTCGTGACTTCGGGGTGTTCTTCCTGATATTTTTTTCGATAATCCGCATCGATATCTTCCATCGCATGGTTTGCCTCTGGAAATGACTGCACGACTCCATGATCTGTAATAGCGATAGCAGGATGTCCCCACTCATAAGCTCTTTTCACAAGTACCGAAGCATCCGTGATTCCGTCCATATCGCTCATCTTCGTATGACAGTGCAACTCCACCCGCTTCACCGCAGCGTGATCGCTTCTGCCCCGGCGGAAATCCCGGATCTTTCTGATTCCCCACACAGATGAGATTGTAAGATCCCGATCGAAGGTATCGACTGCTGTCTTCCCTTTTATCTTCAGGAAAGAGCCTTCTTTTAATTCGGGCTTTAACTCTGGCACCTGTTCATTCTTCACGAAGATCTTCACCGTAATCGTATCCGTGAAATCCGTGACCTGGAAAATAAGAATCGTGCGCTCATTCCTGATCTCTCTCATATCAAAAGCCTGTACCTGCCCGTGGATTACAACATCCCCAATCTCATCTTCAATTGAGACAATATCCACACAGTCCTCGTCAAACTCTCTTCCATAAACCATATCCGGAACAGACGGGCGGTTTACTCTGCCGGAATGCTGTCTGTGATCCTTCTTCCTATGGATCGTCTTCGTTGTCTCTATCTCTTCGCCGACCTGAGTGTGCGCAACAACATTTTTTACCTGCTGCGCAAGTCTGATCTCACTTTTCTTTCTGGCTTTGCTCATCTCCGGCTTCTTATAATTCGTATGTATCTTCAGATCAAGTCCGCAGCGTTCACAAAAGATCTTCTCCAGGATCTGCAGTAATTCTTCTTCCCGCTCGCGTGCAATCACAGAATCAACTAGTGAAAGATTCATCACATCCGTCTCGGGAAACTCGATCGTAGCCGTCTGAAACAGATTGCAGATGAAAATACTATATTCCCGAAGTTCGGTTAAAATACTGTTCTGATAAACCTTCAGAAGATTTTTCGGTGTATATTGTCTGGAAAGATGAAACTTTTCGATAATCTTAATCTCAACTGGCGTGCCTGAAAAGAACTGATTCTTAATCTCATGCTCCAGGGCAAAGATGTATTTCTTATGGATCCACTGGCTGCTCAGCAGATAGACCCGAAGCAGCTTTTTATCTTTTGTGAGACCGACTCTTGCGACCTCGACAGATCCCAGCAGATCTGCCAGCTCACCGCTCACTTTCATTCCCGGAAAAACATCCATAAAATTTTTATTCATAATTGATTATTTCTCCCAATTTAAAAGCTCTTCTCTCAGGCAGGACAAAATCTCGGATTCCTTTACTTTTCTGACCACTTCACCTTTTTTAATCAAGAGCCCCACACCGTCACCGCCAGCGATCCCAATATCTGCCTCTTTCGCCTCTCCGGGACCATTCACCACGCATCCCATCACGGCAACTTTCAAGTCAAGGGGAATATCAGAGACCATAGTTTCCACCTGATCGGCCAGCTTAATCAGATCAATCTGTGTTCTCCCGCAGGTAGGACATGAGATCACCTCGATGCCGCCCTTTCGCAGACCCAGATCCTTTAAGATATGCTTTGCCGTCTTCACTTCTTCTCTCGGGTCTCCCGTTAAAGATACACGGATCGTATCTCCGATCCCCTGATATAATATGATCCCGAGTCCCACGGAAGATTTTATGTTTCCAGAGTAAACCGTACCCGCCTCGGTAATTCCCACATGAAGAGGATGGTCGGTTCTCTGTGAGATAAGTTCGTGAGCTTTTGCACACATCAGTACATTCGAAGATTTTATACTGATTACCAGGTTTTCATAGCCCATATTTTCGATTATATTTACCTTATCGAGGGCACTCTCCACCAGTCCTTCGGCAGTAACTCCATGATACTTTAAAACGAGATCCTTCTCCAGTGATCCACTGTTTACTCCGACGCGTACCGGAATGTTCCGTTCTTTTGCCACATCAACAACGGCTTTGATTCGATCTCGGCTTCCAATGTTTCCAGGATTGATCCGGATCTTATCCGCACCATTTTCAATTGCCTTAATCGCAAGTTTATAATCAAAATGAATGTCGGCCACCAGTGGTATGGTGATCTGTTTCTTTATACTTTTAATCGCCTCGGCCGCCCTCATATTCGGAACAGCACAGCGGATGATATCACAACCTATATCCGTAAGCTGCTCAATCTGGGTAACCGTAGCCGCCACATCTTCTGTCTTTGTATTCGTCATCGACTGAATCAGGACGGGATTGCCGCCTCCGATCACGCGATTCCCTATCTTTACTTCTCTTGTTTTTGTCCGGTCCATGTTTTGACCTCCATCTATATTGGATAAACAGTTTTGAATATATCTATGGGTAGATCATAGCACAAGATCAAGATTATTATCAAGTTTAATTAGAGTGATCATTTGTCAAAAATCAGACCTGTCCTTTCACATATGATCCCTTTTTATCTGATTTTCTTCCATTATACTGATCCATATCGAGTTCTCCCTCTTTCTTCGCAACAATCAGAGCTGTAGTCGCTGATGCGCTGACGTTTGTCGCCGTGCGGGCCATGTCCACAATTGAACTGATCGGTGTCATCAGTACGATGATCTCAATTGGAAGACCGGCAGCCGCGAATACTGCCGTCGCCGTAATTGTAGCCGTTCCGGGCACGCCTACCGTCCCGATGCTCACCAGGGTTGTGATCAGAATCAGGATAATATATTGTCCGATTGAGTAGTCGATTCCCAATCCATGAATTGCAAAAACAGCCAGCAGGGTCGGCCAGATTCCCGCACAGCCCGGCATTCCTATATTCGCGCCAAGAGGAACGACAAAAGAAGAGATGTTATCCGAAACCCCGCCCTTCTTCAGGCATTTTTCCGTTGTGGGAATGGATCCTACGCTGCTTTGAATTGTAAATGCAATCACCTGGGCCGGCCAGATATGTTTAAAAAACCTAAATGGATTCAATTTTGCAAGCGCCCCGATTAGTACACTGTTAACGCCAAATGTCTGAATGATACACAAAACGTAGGCCACTACCAGAACCGGAAGCAGGGGAAGCAGTTTCTTCGGACCGCTATTCGACACTGCATTTGCAACAAGGGCAAGCACTGCATAAGGAGTAAAATCTATAATATATGAAATCACTTTATTAATAATCTTGGAAGTTGATTCTATAAAAGCTTTAAAGGGTTTTACAGACTCCGGGTCTTTTTCCGACAGCATAACGACTGCGACTCCGATCATCAATGAGAAGATGATCACAGGCACAATTGTATTGGACGCTGCCTGGCTGAAAAAATTCTGTGGAAACAAGTCAGTGATAACCTGGGTAATCTCAGGAACCTCTTTGGGTTTGTAATTATCCGGAAGAACAATATCCGCGCCCTTTCCAATACCCAGCGGCAGTGAGACAAGCAGCGTAATTGTAGACGCTATGAATGTCGTCGAGACGAGCAGCAGAACACTTTTCAGTCCAATCGTCTTCAGTTTATTAATATTTTCCAGATTCGTAATACTCGTAATCACACTGCATACCAGCAGTGGAACGACAAATGCGGAAATCATGTTCGCGTAAATTGTTCCTATCGGTGCCACATAAGAAGTGTGCCCCTGGAAAACGACTCCGAGGACAATTCCAAATCCCAGGGCCAGAATAGTTCTCAGGCCGAAATCCACCTTTTTCTTGTTCAGGAATATAAGCACACCGATCAGCAGAACAGCTGCAAGTAAGGCTAGAACATCTAAGTAACTAACTTTCATTTTAATCCTCCTAGTTTTCATATAGGTTTACTATGTTTATTTATTATATTATAACCTTCACTGTTTTTTGTCAATAAAAATGCAGTCAGATTTTAATATTCCCTGACTGCACATATTCTTATGCATCTGTTAGCTCATAATAGAAGATGTATTGCTGCAAGACACCTTCAAAGCCCCGGTACCTCTCTGCCGGAAAGCCGTTAGGATAATGTTTTTCAATCGCCTGCCGGATATGTGTATCCACCGGAAAGGCCTTAAGCTTGTGGAGTGCAAACAGGCAGATACAGTCCGCAACCTTCTCTCCGATGCCATACAGCTTCAGAAGTTCAGTTCTCGCCTGCTGATAATCCATCGAAAGGAGACCGTCTAGATTCACCTCGCCGGATGTGATGCTGTTCGCTGTGCGGATGATATATTTGCTGCGGTATCCGAGATTACATGTTTTCAGTTCCTCGTCCGTGGCCGCCGCCAGGGGTTCCGGCTCTGGAAACGCATAATAAGTTTCACCACTGTCTGCTGTCTTCATTTCTTTTCCGTAACATTTACAGATGTTGTCGATACAGTGCCGGATTCTCACGATATTGTTCTGCTGAGAAATCAGAAATGTGACGATCATCTCCCACAAATCCTGCCTCAGGATGCGAATTCCATGTCCCCGATGTGCAGCGTTCGTTAAATATTCATCCAGAGGATCGATGTTTTCTATGTAAGATTCATAGTCTGTCCCGAGATCGAAATAAGAATACCAGAATTGTTCAAATTCTTCTCCGGAACAGTGGAACTTACATAGATCCGCTTCCTGTTGTGCAAAAAGGCAGTGATCGCCGGCTATAATCTCATAACCAGATTCCCCTTTTTCTTCCTTCGGCCTCATACGGAAACACTGCCCCGAAGAACTGATCTGCTTCAAATTAAAATTCTTTGTTTCTAATGCTATCATATATTCTTCCAATTCCTATGAGCTCACGCAGTCATGCAAAGTAATCAGGATACAGCTCCTTCAAATTTCCAATTGAATAGTACTGTTCTATATGGCTGTCTATAATGTCCCTTAGCACATCTTCCTTTCCCGGCCGCGCATCGCTCACCATTTTTTTATAATTTTCAATGACTTCTTCGGGTATTCCATGTTGTTTCAGCCGCAGGAAGAACAGACGCTGTGAGTGTGTTGCCGAAGATTCAATTACCTCATACGCCAGTTCGTTTAATGCCGTATCAAAAATCAGTTTGTGAAAACGGCGGTCTGTCTCACAGAAGTCAGAAATCTTATTCTTTTGAATCGCATGCTCCATTATCCTGATCATCTCATGTAAAGTGTCCAGAACATAGGGACTGCAATTATACAGAAAATCCGGCACAGCAGATATTTCCAATGATTTTCGAATAAAATTCTCCTGCTTTACCCGCTCCTCACTGACCGGCTGAATGATTGTTTTCGCCTGTGGCTTTACATTTACAAGTCCTTCCTGGGACAATTTTAGAACCGCTTCCCTGATCGGCGTACGGCTTGCGCCATAGACATCTGCAAGCTTTTGTACGCTCACCCCTTCTTTTGGTTTCAATTCCAGGTGCATAATATCTTCTTTTATCTTATTATAAACCCGGGTATTTATCGATTCTTTCACATATATAGTTCCTCTTTCTGATAAAATGAAATCATGTCAGGCTCAAGCATCAGTCTTGCCGTATGTTACCGGCAACAATGACAATTTCTTCATCCTGGCTAAACGCAGCAAGTTCAATGCCTGTCAACAGTTTCAGCTGCTCGAATTCCGTGACTGTGAAATCCATCACTCTTGCACCCGCACAGATATAGATGTCCGGCCGAAGGATAACCTCACTCTGATAGACAGCCATATCCTCCCAGAGAGACTTCATCGTATCCTCTGACGCATCAACGGTTGTCTTGACTGCCTTTGAATATCCCCTTTGAATTTTGATAAACCCTTTTTTGTCCAGAATACGGACCGGCGAAGGTTTTTCCTCATCAACTTTGCTCTTCTCGCCAAAGACATAAAAGTGTGGAGTCTGGCACATCAGTTCCGTGTCTTTTTCCTCTATTCTCATATCATCGGCTGCAATGGTACGGGCTTCTTTCTCGGTACATTCCTTCAACAGGTCAGTCGTCTTAACCTCGGTGGAACCGGTCGCAATTGCTGTTACCTTCGATGTCTGCGAATCAATCTCTATATGCACCTCAACACTTTCTTCTGTGGCTCCGCTTTCAATCGCCTTATCCATGGCTTCATTTTTTATCTCACTGATATCATCCTTCGTGGGAGATGGAATAATTCTTTCTACAACATCGCGAACCATAGACAATGCAACACCAATTGATGAGATAACCTCCGCATTTTCAGGAATCGAATACTTTACCTTCATTTTATTCGCGAAATATACGATCAGCGAAGCGGCTCCTCCGCCGACGCCGACCAGTGAAATCTGGTCCTTCTCCAGTTTATATTTATCCGCAAGTTCCAGGATAACGGGCTCAATCTTCGCATAAGAACGCTCCATGACCTGTGTTGCGATATCCTCCACTGTAGTTCCACAGTAATCGGCCAGCGCCTGCATTGCCAGCTTTGCCGCCTCAGCATTTCCATAAGAGAAATGTTCCGGCTTTACGAGTCCCAGCACGTTCGCCGCACAGGAGTTTGTGATGGTGATTCTCTCACCATTTGCCAGGCGGACTGCCACATAATCATCGGGATCACCCGGTTTCGGACTAAAAAACTCTATTGTCGGTTCTTTGATATCCTCCGTTTTCTGATATACGGAATACTCCAGACCTGCAATATGTGCAGATCTCGGCCCTACATCAATCACGCCGTTTTTGTCCGCACGGATCATACTGCCTCCCGCACATCCCAGTACCCGCACATCAAGACTGCTGATGTAGGTTGAATGGCCGCCCACAATCGAATAATCAATGGCCGGACGGCCGTTTTTGATCACACCGATATTCGTGGTGGTACCTCCTACTTCAAAATAGACACCATTCGAAGCGCGCAGATACATAAGACTTCCCATAACGGATGCCGCAGGCCCTGACAGCATCGTGAGAACCGGGCGTTTTTTCATCTCATTGATTTCCATGACTCCGCCATCACCGCGCATAATCATAAGCGGCACAGAAACACCGGCCTCTTTCACAGCCTCTTCTGTAGAAACCGCTGTGTCCAGCATCTTAGGAAGTATCGATGCATTGATCGCGGCCGTGCGCGTTCTTCTGGTCAATCCATACAGTTTTGTTATATCTGATGCCATCGTAGTCGGAAGATCATCCTCATCGCAGACACGGTAGACCAGCTGCTCCGCTGAATTGTCGTCCACGCCAAATGCCATAGAAGCCACGATTACCTGTGCCCCCCGGTGAATCAAATCCTGCACACTGTTTTTCACACTGGTCTCATTCACATCCTTTAGCTTTAGAAAGGCATCCACGATTCTGATGTTTTTACCGCCTCCGAGATCAATATCGTCCAGATTCAACTGACGCTTTGCCAGAAATCCTTCAAACCCGCCTTTCGCCATTCCGAGTACACCGACAACTGCCACGTCTCCTTCCACAAGAGCGTTTGTTGCCTGCGTTGTGCTGTGAGCTACAAAAATAACGTCTGAGGGGGCTATCGAATTCTCATGCAGGCAGTTGATAAAACTCTCCACAACACCCGCGGCCACACCTCTTTTGTCATCATGTGTCGTCTTTACACTTGATTTTCCTATAATTTCATGAGTCTGATTATCCATAGCAACTGCTTTTGTATGAGTGCCGCCGACATCAATTCCCATTCTTACTTTTTTTCCCATTTAATCTGCCTCCTATAATGATCGCACGATGGCAAATGACAAGAGCGGGGCCGGCGCAGATTTTCACATCCATAACGCCCGCCCCCTTATATGTTTTTGCCAGATACTGTTTACTTATTTTCTTTTATCCAAACATGAAATAAGCCGCGATACACAGAATTGCACCTGTGATCCATCCGGTTATGATAGAATATTTCATAAATTCCTTTGAACTGACCTTGGAATACCCAAGTCCCCACGCTACCCAGGACTGTGTAATGTCAAGATGCTGAGGAACGATTGTTGTAACTGCAAATAGAGGATACAGAAGGGTAACAGGAAGACTTGTGACTGAGAGTACTACAGCCGCAATCGCTGTTCCTGATCCTACAAGGTTTGTCGGTCCTCTGAAAAATCCAAGCGGAATGATCAATGCAAAAAGCAGTGCAAGTGCGAGTGCTGATTTCGGGAATATATTGCCGATTACCGCCTCGAAATAAGGTGATGCATAGCTCGCTGCATTATTGAACATAGCCAGAGTGAGTAGAAATCCCACCATAGGTGCCACATCCACGGCTCCGTCCGAGAACTGTTTTGCCAGCATCCGGCAGACTGCAGAGAATCCGCCTTTAAATTTTCCACATACAAGCAGAGCGTAGACTGCCGAAATAATAAATGCAAGAATTACAGGACAGTCAAAGATTACAACGAGTAATACGGGCAGAATTACAGAGATCCATGAAACTGCAGGTGCATTTTCCTTCGTCTGTTTCGGTGCAGATGCAGCCCAGTTGTGGCGGACTTTCTGTTTGCTGAGCGCCAGGTTGGCCACAATCAGAACCACAACCAAAGCTACAACCATCATAATAATCCCAAATTTAAAATACTGCTGATATGAGTAATCTGTGAGGAATGCCTGATTCAGCCCTCCCAGAATTCCCTGATACTGCTTGAAGTTTGTAACATTGATACAGATACCTGCCATAATGGAGCCCATGAACGCGAAGAGTGCGATTGCGGAAGGAATCCCCAGAGCCTGCAGAATCGGCATCACGATAACTGCGATGGAGATCACAGGGCCAATACCTGTCATCGATGTAAAGCACAGTGAAGTGACAATGCATAGCAGCACCATCGTAATACGCGGCTTGTCGCCTCCAAGTTCCACGACTTTCCTGATTAATGTTGCCGCAATCCCAGTATCCATAAGGACACGTCCGAAGAACGCACCAAAGAATATATTTACAAGAATTGATTTTGCATAGTCTTCAGGGCCTGTCTGATACACATACGACAAAACATCGACAATCGTCTGCGGAACTTCCCTTCCTCCCACTTCCTTGACCATGACCGGATTCGGGACGATTGCATTGCCGATCAATGACAATAACGTCCATATCGTAGCCATAACAAAAAATCCAATCATCAGATTACGACCTTTTACACAATAATAAACCATGCATATAAAGGTGGCAATCATAAGAATACCAATAATAATTTCTGTCATTTCCTTCTTTCTCCTTTTCAGATATTTCTAACTGGCATGTTAGTTCTTTAACTGAAATGCTACCATTCGAATTATAGAAAGTCAACCAATGTTTAGAGATATTAATATTTTTGTCACATTATACGAAATTATGCGGTCTGTTTTGTCTATTTTCCCGATATATCTGTTACATTCAGATTCCCGTCCGCAATCTCTTGGACCTGGGACCAGATTTGTTCATCAACCCGAACGCCTTCCTTCATGCTTTTCTTTCGGGTCTGCACCGTACGTTCTCCCGGGCATGTCACAGGTGTGCCCTGTTCTGCGGGATGTGAATGATCCGCAGCAAAAACTCTCTCATTCAGCATACTCTGAATATCCTCTTTGGAACCGAAGAGATACGGATCATAGGCAATAAAGATCTGGCAGCATCCGGTGCAGCTTCCCCGGTTTTCCTTATCCATGTTAAAACCACTTTTCCCGTTTGCCATAAGTGCCGCCGACATATCAAGCACAACTGCCATGCTGCTTCCCTTCCAGTATCCGGCGGGAAGGATCCTCCTGCTCTTTTCTATCGCACCCGGATCAGAGGTCAGGTCTCCATCTTTGTCAAATCCTCCCGGATAGGGAAGTTCTTTACCGGCAAGACGATACACTCCAAGTTTTCCATATGCATACTGGCTCATAGCCATATCCAGGACAATCGGTCCGTCTTCACGCGGAATCGCCACACAAAAGGGATTATTTCCTACACCCGGCTCATCACTGCCCCACATCGGCATACAGCTTTCTGTATTCGTCCAGTTGATTCCCATATATCCCGCTTCAGCTATTCTCCACGCATAAGTTCCGCCACGCATCCAGTGAGTCGTATTTTTCAGGGCCACGATTCCAACCCCATGTATTTTTGCAAGCTCCACCGCCCTGTCAGAGCAATGAACTGCGTTCACAATCCCAATACCCAGATGCCCGTCATAATTTTCCACAGCACCCTTCGCTGACACGAGCTCCAACTCTGCCCCTGGATTTACCCATCCTTTGTTGACGTACTCCACAAAGCGCGGCACCCGGTTCAGCCCGTGACTTTCAATCCCGTCAGCACTTGACTGGGCATGTACCGTCGCACAAATCTCAGCGTTTTCTTCACTCAGACCTGCAGTCTCCATTGCTTTTTTAATTGTCTCTTTTAAAACGTCATATTCAATACGCATATGAACTTTCACCTTTCCTTTCTCTGTCACATGCCACTCTTTCGGCCTGTGTCTTTCAACATTTCTCTGTATAATTCAACCGCATCTGACGGAGACTGCCCGTAGATCAGCAAGACATCCAGCAGATAGGGCGAATAACATGTATCTGTCATCTCGCGGGCAAACGACATCGCCGCGATTTCACTCAATGCCATAATCTTCGAATCACTGTGAAAAGGTCCCAGCGACCATAGACGCAGCTTCTTTTTCTGTGTGAATATTTCATCCCTGTATAGATTTTCCACATGATGAAACAACTCATGCGCCAAGATCAGATCCCCGACGTTCAGGCCAGCGGGTAAAGCTGCCGCCACCGCCGGAGTTTTTACATAGTCTTCTGCGCGTCTTACCACCTTATTGTTCATTCGAATCTGATTCGGCTCGATATACTGAGCAAATATCAGCCGATCTGATATATCTTCTATTGAGGAAGATACCCGGATTCCCATCGCCTTCGCGAGCAGCCGGGGATCCTGTATATGATAGCTTTCACAAATCCGCTCACTGTACCTGCTTCCGCATTCTATAGCCTGTCCCATCCAGGTTTTCTTCTGCTCATCCGTAAACCTACCGTTCAGGGGATCCCCGGAAAAGGCATATTGGTACCAGTCATGCATTTTAATTTCTGACAAATCGCCGAGCATAGCTGCCAGGGTGTTAACATCGGGGGGATTTTTATCAACGCTCATGTTGTCTTCTCCTTTTGAAATCCGTGTATCATAAGGGGGCAAATTACTTTTGACCTCTATGATACCCTACTTTTCTCCAAAAAGGAATTGCATTTTACATATTAATTGTAACCAGTAATTTTTTATTATGTTTTTTTACAAATTTGTTACATTTTTGCAACAAAAGTGATATACTAATGTTTTAAGATAATAGCCAGGGTAAAATGGTTATATTTTCATGGCCGAATGAAATGATTAACTTTCAGACCCGTAAAAATAAGAAAATCACAATTCCCAGCAGGAGATATAATAAATGAACAACAATTTTCAAAAAGACAGAAAAGACCGGAAAAAAAGGCTGAGATTACACTGTGGAATCGTATTATTCGGTTTGACAATCATGTTAGGCGCAACACTGAGCCACGTTCCCGCAAAACAATCAAACGAATCACACGAAATCAAATCAGATTATAAAGTTAAAGATAAAAAAGCTGAAACTGCCAAAAACAACGAAGCGAAGAAAAAGGCTGAAACTGCAGAGGCAAATGCCGCAGTTCTATCTATGTGGAATCACGTTCTAGTCAATCCCTGGAACAAACTGCCGGAGAACTTTACGGTGGACCTGCAGCAATTAGGTGACGGACAGGCCATAGATAAAAGAGCTTACCCCGATTTGCAGGCAATGATGGACGATGCACGTGCACAGGGTCTTTCGCCTGTAATCTGCTCTTCCTACCGCGCACCGGAAAAGCAGGAATACCTGTTTGACGACAAAATCAAGCGCTGCGAGGAACAGGGATATTCAAAAGAAGAAGCCGAGAAAGTAGCTGCAACCTGGGTGGCACTGCCGGGCACCAGTGAACATCAGACCGGTCTTGCCCTCGACATTGTCTCCTCAAACAATCAGACACTGGAAAAAGAGCAGGAAGATACTCCCGAACAGCAATGGCTCATTAATAATTCCTATAAATACGGTTTTATCCTGCGATATCCATCCGAAAAGAGCAACATCACCGGTATCAGTTATGAGCCATGGCATTATCGGTATGTGGGACGGGAGACAGCAAAAATCATCCATGACAGTGGCATCTGTCTGGAGGAATATCTGGACAGCCTGAAACCGGGAACGAAATAAAAAAATCATTGTACATCCTCGTACTTTAGCAGGTGGAGAGACATCAGAATCCGAAAACGAATTTCCGGATTCTGAAGATCCAGTCCGCTTATTTGCTGTACCCTGTCGATTCGATACAACAGTGTGCTTCTGTGAATATACAGCTTTTCTGATGCATGTGTAATATTCATATTGGATTCCAGATATATCTTAAGGGTGTGTAGCAATTCTGATTTATGACTCTCATCATAAGCCGTGATTTTTGTAAGGCCCTCGGGGCAGAACATTCTTGCGGGATATCCTTTGATACCTTTCATAAGAATGTAAGGCACAACGTAATCCTCAAACTTATAGCACCAGAACATCGGATCAACTTTTTGACCGATTTTCAGGGCAATTTTCGTCTGTTCATAAAATTCTCTGATCTGAAAGAAATCGTCTGATACCCGGCTGATTCCGGCTTTGAAAATTCCTTCTCTGAGGAATAGGATGAAGGACGAATAAAATTTCTGGATATCTGTATCCAACTTTGTCTTGTTTACAAGCATTAATATGCTTTCTTCATAAATAAATGCAAAAGAACAGGGGAATTGTGCCTCCAGCTTATGACAGGTCACTTCTCCGGCACTGATTTTGAAATCTCTTTCATCCATTTTAATCCTGATGCAGATGTATTTGTCATTTCTTTTCCAATCATGCTCATTCAGTCGATAAGATAGAGAATGTTCATCGACAATCTTGTCATCCAAAAGTTTTGCAAACATGGATTCCAAGATTCTTTTTTCCTGATTCGATGCGTCACTATCCCATCTCAGCGAGCAGCGTATACATTCAGCGAGCACGCCCATCATCTGCTGATCTGTCCTTGTGAAATTTCTGTTCGTCTCACTGATACAGAGACGTCCGGCATATCTGCCTTCCTCCCAGATGTTTATGTACATAACACGTTCTGGGGAAAAATCGTCTTCATACATCTGAACACCCTGTGTCGACATCGTTTCCTTGAAGTTTTTCTCATACTTAAAATTATTGATCGTCTCTATCGAGAGAACTTTTCTGCCTGTATCCTTATCATCTTCCCAGATTGTTTCGCCGTCTTTTTCATTTGCGGAACCCAAAAGGAAAAGATTCCTGTCATACACATGAATCATATTATCAAATATGCCGCTGCTCAGTCGGCATAAACTCTCTATGTCAGCGTGATTGACCAGTGCCTGACAGAGTCGTTCTTCCCAATCCTGATAATGAAAGAAAAGTCCCTGGACTTTATTAAATATGCCCTGAAAAGTTCCGGCACTCGAAAGATAAATGATATTATGATTTTTCTTATTCTTCAGGCATGCATATTCGCTCAGATTTTCCACAATGCAAATGCCATAAAAATCATTCCTTTTTTCAATTTCTTCTTTCATATCTTTTATTCGGCCAATACAGATAAAATCTTTATTTTGCTGTATTACATCGCTGCGGTAACATACCGCTCCCTTTAAATGGAGTGACCCTTCTGGCTCATCTGCCCAGACATCGCTGTAGCTTTGTTGCAGAAAGTCATATAAAATTGTCATACTCAGGCGCACAAGTACTGCCTCCCTTCTCTTTCCTATAAACTATAGGAAAATTAATATAGAAAGTCAATGACTATACAGGATTTTTTTCCACTGTTACTTCATTTATAATGGAACTGACGATAACTATTGACTGTTGTTTAAAGCACAGAATTTACTACAAAGTAGAGAGTTTTTGTAAAAGGAGGATCTTATGGCAGAGCAGAAAAGCAAAAAATCAAACGAAGAATTATATCGAGAACGCCTCAAACGTGTCGAAGATGCTATCCAGTTGAAAGAGGGTGACTGTGTCCCGATTGCTCCTATATACGGTGCACTTCCCTATGCAATGGAGGGTGCTACATATAAGGACAGTATGTATGACTATGATCGGGCAGGCAAAGCACTTATTAAATTTTACCGGGAATTTGAACCGGATGCCGCTACACACACGACGTTCACAAGTGGACGTGCCAATGAACTTGCCGGATCCACAATGATTGACTGGCCGGGCCGGCCGGGTACCAGAGTTCCGGATTTCTCAACCCATCAGGTAATCGAACAGGAATACATGTCTCAGGAGGAATATCCGGAATTTCTCGGCGATTATACAGGTTTCATGTTCCGCAAATATATCCCACGCGCTTTTCCCGCTTTAAAGGGCTTAAAGAATATCAATTTTGTTCCATCCATTGTTTTGAGCACCAATCCTCTTGCTTCTCTCTACTCTCCGGAAGCGCGGGAAGCCTTTTCCCTCCTGAATCAGATCGGAGAAGAGGACAACAAAGCAGCAGAGGCATCTATGGCTGTAACAAACAAACTGATTGAAATGGGTTACCCGCCGTTTTCGACCGGTGTAGGGGAAGCACCATTTGATATTCTGGGTGATTACTACCGCGGAACTCTTGGTGCCCTTGCCGATCAACTGGAGTGTCCGGATCAAATCGAGGCAGCATGTGACATGCTGGCAGATATCCAGATTAAATCTTACGCTTACCTGAGAACTGCAGATCTTCCGGTAAAGCGAATTTTCTTTCCACTGCACAAGGGAATGGATGGATTTATGAACCCGAAGCAGTACGAAAAACTTTACTGGAAACCTTTAAAGAAGGTGATGATGGCCCTGATTGATATGGGAGTCACACCACATATCTATACAGAAGGAAAGTACAATACACGAATCGAAACACTTGCAGATGTTCCCAGGGGCAAGGTAATCTATCATTTTGAAACTGCTGACATGGCAAAAGCGAAAAAAGTTCTGGGTGATGTCGCATGCATCAGCGGAAATCTTCCGATTCAGCTTCTTGAATTTGGAACAAAGCAGCAGGTCATTGATTCCTGCAAAGAATTGATTGACACCTGTGCGCCCGGCGGCGGATACATCTTCGATACGAATGGCTGTATCGACAACGCCAAAAGAGAAAATCTGGAGGCCATGTTTGATACCGTGAGAACTTACGGGAAAAAATAAGCACCCCGATTCAGAAAAACCGAACATATCAAAACATAAATATACTGTAAAGTCCCTGTAGGAAGATTATCAAAATCATCTTACAGGGACTTTAGAACGCTGCGCTTTCAGACTTCCGGCAGCTCCAGCTCGATCGGATAGTGATCAGACAGATAGATTCCATCTGTCACATCATCCCAGACTTTTACCTGTCCTTCTTTCAGTGAAGTGCTCACGAAGATATAATCAATCTTCTCCGGTTTCTTCACCTTTCCATAGTCGTGATAGCTCTGCAGAATGCCAGCCGTGGCATCTGTAAGATCCGGCTCTGAAAATATTTCTTTTAATTCCTCACTGTCCGGGAATGCATTGAAATCACCGGTGATGACTACCGGCACGTTTTTGTACAGTTCCTCTGCTTTCATGTCCGCAAGGATTTGACCAATGCCCATCTTTCTCGCTTCTACACCCACATGATCAAGATGTGTGTTATAGAACCGATACCTCCTGGCGGAAAGATAATCATAGAATACCGCTTTTGTACAGATTCTCGGGCATTCACTCTGATCTTCATAACGTGATCCGGGAACTCTCGGTGTAGGAGACAGCCAGAAGAAATCAAGATACAGTAGATTAAATCTTGACTTTCTGTATGCAATGGAAGTCTCCTCCCCGTCAAGTTTATCTCCCCTGCCACATCCAACAATATTGTACTCAATGAGTTCCTTTTTCAGCCATGCCGCGATATGCGGCAGAACTTCCTGGAAACAGATGATATCCGGCTTTTCATCCCGAATCTTTTTTACGATGAGATCTCTCCTGTATTGAAAGCTGTTGGCTTCATCCTGTCCATAATCGCAACGAATGTTAAATGTTACTACCTTCATAAATACCTACCTCCCAAGTTTGTCTTTGAAAAACTTTATGATGATGTCCCATGCTTCCTGTTGGAAAAACTGAAGATCCGCATGATCCGCCTCCTCGATTGCAACCAGCCTGACATCCGCGCCCTGTTTCTCCAGCTCGTCGTGAAGCGACTCTCCCTGTGAAAACGGAACCGTGTGATCGCAGAGTCCATGCAGAATCAAAAACGGCGGTGCCTGTTTTGTCACATACTTTACAGGGCATGCATCCCAGAGCTTCTGTTCAAAGTTTTCCGTACCTGATCCCCCTACCAGTATGGCCTCTGGCGTAAGTGCCATCTTTTGCTGATCTTCCTTTGATATCAGCCGGATATCTGCAGGCGGATACCACGGGCATACGGCCTGAACGGCGCTCGAATACTCCGGATAGGCCCCCTTGTCAAATTTCTTATCATTCCCGGTCAGACCTGCAAGAGCAGCCAGATGTCCGCCGGCAGATTCCCCCATAACGCCAAAGTGATCCACATCAATACAGTACCTGTCGGCATGTGCCTTCAGATACCGGATACCTGCTTTGACATCTTCCAGCTGTCCGGGAAATTCCACTTCATTACTGGTGCGATACTGAATACTTGCAACTACAAAACCGCTCCTGGCCAGTTCACTTAAATATGCCAGATGAGCACTTCGTTCCATCAGTTTCCATGCTCCGCCACAGATCCATACAATACACGGACTCTTCTCCTTTTGTTCCGGATAGATGATATCCATCTTCAGATCCTTCGTTGTATGCCCAAACCAGTCCGGCACCTGTGCAAATGTTACATTCGTATCCACGACATACTGAGGGTCTCGCACATTTACATGAATTGTTTCTCTCATCCACTCGTCCTCCATATACAGTTGCTGTCTCTCTTAGTTACATATATACCTTGATATATATGTCTATTGTAAAGATATCCGATATATATTGCAAGAGATAGGGCGCAAAACTTTGTTTTCTTTTTAACAATGCAGGTCACTTTCATCTGCAAATCAGGTCATTGTTTTTCTCCAAAAATATTTTATAATTTTGTTAAATGGATTGAAATGGAAGGAGTAATAAAATGGCAGAAAGAATCGTGTTAAATGAGATATCGTATCATGGAAGTGGTGCAGTCCTGGAAATTCCGAGCGAGGTTAAGGGACGTGGTTTCAAAAAAGGCTTCGTATGCTCGGATCCGGACCTTGTAAAGTTCAATGTGACTTCTCCAGAAGACCGGTAATCCTAGAAGTCACATTGAACTTTACAAGGTCCGGATCCGAGCATACGAAGCGTT
>DHNM01000008.1 GCA_002409525.1 Eubacterium sp. UBA5416
CTGAACAGCCGGGTTAACGATTCGTGAAAGAAAAAGCCATTCAAGCTCAATTCGTTTCGCAATGGCACCTGCTCCAGATCGCGAAGCATCTCCAATGAATATCCTTTCTGATAAATTTTATCGTCCGTAGGCAGGATATCCAGCTCATCTCTCGACTCGGCATAAAACAGGAACAAAAGGCGATAGACCATCATCAGACAGTCGTCCTTTAACCATGTGGCATTGATCGTGTCGTAAGTGAAGTCCTCCTCCCGGGTAAGGTAATGAACAGCCTCGTTTGCCAGTTGCTCCACGGCATGAATCACTCCCTCTTTCAAATCTTTGGTCACCTCGTAGGCTACCTTGTGGGCGTCTTCGTCGAGCTGTTCCATCAACACCATCTCGGCAGTAGGAGCCAGCTGTTCTTTCCCCAGTAAAAGATAGAAAAGGGCGAAGTAATTCTTGTCGATCGAGGCATCGTCAAACAGTATCTCCAAGTCAAATTGCAGGTAGGAGCCGCGGAACCACTTCTCTGCCTCGAGTAAAAAATAGACATTGCCGGCACAGAGCAGGATATATCTTGGGCGTTGATAGGTGGGCAACAGAAATAACTCGCTCACCGCTTTGTTAATCACCATGGGGGAAATACTGATTCCCTCGGGTACGGTGAAAATATCCGCCCATTGCGATCGGTGATACTTTTGCGTTGTGCTTTTCAAATCTTCACCATTTTCTGTCACGTTGTAGCTCTGGTCGAACAGCCCGTCGGGCTCCTCTTCATCTTTGGTTTTGATCATGGCATGCATCTCCATCACCATCAGGTGGGGCTGTTCACCGCGATAGAGGATATGACGTACC
This sequence comes from Eubacterium sp. UBA5416, assembly GCA_002409525.1. Classification (GTDB taxonomy): domain Bacteria; phylum Bacillota; class Clostridia; order Lachnospirales; family Lachnospiraceae; genus Novisyntrophococcus. The sequence continues at coordinate 838 of DHNM01000008.1, forward strand.
GGCAAAACTGCTTTTTCGCTTAGTGGAAACAGATCATCATAATTCGTCTGTTCGGCATCATAACCCAACACATTGAGCACCCTTGTATGAAAGCGATGCGACAGATTGATCTTGTCTTTCGTGCGCAGGTGGTTTTCGACAAAAGTTTGTTTGAGCTTGAAATAGTCGGGCTTCAACCGGTTGACCTGCTGGTTGAACTCCCTGATAGCCTCGCTGCTGTAACCCGATTTCTCAATCACCTTTTTGGAGAAATCTTCATCGAAGTAGTTGCTGGCAAAGTATTCACCGATATTTTGAATGAAATGAATCATATTATTTACCCCAAACATTATTTATTGGTACTGCTTGTAAATTTTTACCTCCGAATCCGCCTAACACATGCTCTCCCGTATACAGCAAAATCCCTTTTTTAAATTTATGGCCTGCCAATTGGGCTAACTTCTTCAATCCTTTAAAGTCATCTGGTTTCAAGGAGGTTTTTGATTTTATTTCGATTCCATAGATCATCTTTTTTTGATCTTCGATCACCAAGTCCACCTCTGCACCTTTGTGCATGCTAAAATGCATTAATTTTAACGGGTCATTGAACCAACTGATCTGTTTCAGTACCTCCATGGCTACAAAATTTTCTACAAAATGTCCTGCCTGTGTTCGGTCTTGCAACAGGTCGTCACCACTATTCTCCAATTGACACAACAGTCCGGTATCGTTTAAAAATATTTTTGGCGATTTCACAAATTGCCCTTCGGTATTAGGAGTCCATGCAGGGATTTTTACAATCATAAAAACTTGTTCCAACAATGCCATATAGCGTTGAAAAGAACTGTTTTTTATTCCTGTCAACCGGGCAATATCAGACATATTGATCGTGCTTCCTACCCTCACACTCAGCAGGTTTAAGATTTTTGGCATGTATATGAGACCATCAATATTGGCCAGGTCTCGGATATCTTTTTGCAGGATAGATTCCAAATAGGCCTGCAACCATTTTGCTCTTCGGCTTTCCGAGACACGGTTTACGACTTCGGGATATCCTCCCCGTCTTATCAGTTCAATGATCTCCTCCCAACGGGTAGGAATAGATTCAAAGTTATTTTCATCGTTGATTAAGTTATCCAGAAATACACTTTTTCTTCCATTTATTTCATCAACCGAAAATGGCCAAAGGTGGTGTGTTTCGATTCTTCCGGCCAATGAATCGGCTACCTTGGGTTGTAGCATTACATTGGCAGATCCTGTGAGGATGATTCTACGATTGCGATTGTCATCAATCAGTTTCTTGAGACTTAAAAATATCTCAGGTGCGCGTTGCACTTCATCAATAATTACATTCTCGCCAATATCCAACAAGAAACCCATTGGATCTGATTGAGCAGCAGCTAATACCGACGGATCATCGAAGGTGACATAACTACCTGAAAAAATACCATCTTTCAATAACTGTTGACAAAAAGTGGATTTTCCAGTCTGTCTTGCACCTGTTATCATTACCACTGGCGTGTCTTGCTGTGCTTTTGATATCTGCGTATATATAAATCGTTTAATCATGTCTATTTTACTGCAAATATATCAATTTGTGGGTAAATATGGGCAATCTCGTGGGTAAATATGGAATTTATTTTTCGCGGAGACGTGCTAATTATAAAATACCGCCAATACTTTTAAATAGGGAACGCTGTTTAAACTTGTCAAATCTTTGAAATATTGGCTCGACCTGTTGAGTATGGTCTCAATCTCGATCTCCTTGTCTCTCCTGCGTCTTTTCACAAATCCATATTCAGGCTTGTCACCAAACTCAATCTCCATCTGGTGCTCCTTGCTCCTTTTCCAGCTCCTCATCTTTTCTTCGTAAACTGCCATCTCTTTCTCCATTTCCAATTGAAGCTTTTGCTGTTGCTGATCCATATGAAGTTGATGAGCAAACTTGATTGCATCCGGCAGCAAGACCTCCAGCTGCTTGATCT
>DHNM01000014.1 GCA_002409525.1 Eubacterium sp. UBA5416
TTACAGTATGGTGGACCCGATGGCGAGATGGGTGCTTCTATGCGCTATCTCTCACAGCGTTTTGCGGCACCGAACCGTATCACAATGGGAGTTTTAAATGATGTAGGTACCGAAGAACTTGCACATCTTGAGATGGTTTCTACGATTGTGCATCAGTTGACCTGCGATCTGACCCCGGAAGAAATTGAAAAAGGTGGATTTGCCAATTACTACGTAGACCACACCGTTGGCATATGGCCCCAGTCCGCAGGAGGAGTCCCGTTTAATGCCAATGAATTCTCGTCGGTTGGAGACCCCCTTGCCGATCTATTCGAGGATCTTGCCGCAGAACAAAAAGCGAAAAAAACCTATGACAATATTCTGCGCCTTGTCAAAGATCCAGAAGTCGCAGATCCGATCAGATTCTTAAGAGCCCGCGAAATCGTACATTTCCAGCGATTCGGCGAAGCTCTGCGCTCTGTTCAGGAACAGCTTGATTCCAAGAACTACTACGCCTACAATCCAAGCTATGACGCTCCAACTACCTGTCCTCCCTGTGATGGTTCCTGTGAATAATTGGGAATTAAAAATATAGGAAAGTTGGGTAAATATTATGAGAAGAAATCTAATCAGCGCTCTGTATTCCATCTGTGAAGCCGAACCTGAGGCTTACTCACTGGTATATGGAAGCGAAGAATATTATGAAATTCAAGGCTCCGTGTACTTCTTCCCCCTCTGGGGCGGTACACTGGTAGCCGCCGAAGTAACAGGTCTTCCAGAGGGTGAAGACTACTGCGATGGCCACTTCTTCGGATTTCACATACACGAAGGAGGAACATGTTCTGGAAATGAAGACGATCCTTTCGCCGATGCGGGAGATCATTACAATCCTCACGGATGTGATCATCCAAATCATGTCGGGGATATGCCTCCGCTTCAGGCAGACAGAGGTTATGCCCTCTTAGTCTTCTTTACTGATCGTTTTATACCACAGGAAGTTGTCGGCCGCACGGTGGTAATCCACGATATGCCAGATGACTTTAAGACACAGCCTTCCGGCGATTCAGGATCGAAAATCGCCTGTGGGGAAATCATAGAAAACAGCCTGTAATGATACCAGGGTCGAAAAGTGTATGCCGTTCATGCTTGCATGAAAAAGGCATACACCTTGAGGCCCGAACAAACATAAGAATGTAGCCCGATAGGGCGAAGTTCGCATGTTTGTAGGATTGCGTGAGCACTTTGTGCGAAGCAATCCGTGGTATCATATTGTGCGGAACACCACAGGAAATCCTGTGCTCTTTTTCATGCTTGCATGAAAAAGGCATACACCTTGAGACCCGATTACTCACTTCGCAGTGCCTCGACGGGATCTTTTTTTGCCGCCGCGGATGATGGAAACAGTCCGGATATAAATGCCAGCAGCATGCTGATTCCTATCAGGACCAAAGAAGCCTTAAGAGGAAGCTGAGCGATATTTCTAATACCAAGTCTGTTATAACCTATGATGTTAGCGATGATACTTAAAATATAGGTCGCCACAACACCCAGCATTCCCGCAGAGAAGCCGATGATCAGTGTCTCGGCATTAAATACTCTTCGGACATCCTTTTTGCTCGCTCCGAGAGCACGGAGAATTCCAATCTCTTTCTTTCGTTCAAGAACAGAGATATAGGTAATGACTCCAATCATAATTGAAGAGACAACCAGCGAAATTCCGACAAATGCAATCAATGCATAGCTGACGGTATCAACGATATCTGTCACAGATGACATCATTGTACCTACGAGATCCGTGTAGCTGATCTTCTTCTCCTTATCTTTTGCTTTCTCCATCTTTTTATTGTATCCATCCAGGAAATTAACGATCTTTCCCTTAGAATTAAAATCCTTTGGATAAAAATTGATCTGCTGCGGTTTATCTACTGTCGCGTAACCGAGTTTTTTCATATTATTATCATAAGAGCTGTCCGCCTGTTTTAACATCGTCGTCATCAGATCCATGATCTCATCTTCTGTCCGGTTGATCTGAAATGCAGAGACAAATGCATTTTGGTCAATGCTGATCGCATTCTGTAACTGTCCGGGAAGCTGCTTCATAGACTCCTTCATCTTACTTTCGATCTGACTTTGCAGCTGTTTTCCAACCTTTGTCATCTGACTGTTCATTTGCTTTTGGATCTGTTGTTCCATCTGCCCCATGACCTGTTTCATCTGGCTTTGCAGCGCACTTTGAATCTGTGCCTGCAGCTGACTGGCCAGCTGGTTTTGTATATTGGTCATCTGGCTTTTCATCTGATTTTCAATCTGTTCCTGTACGGAAGCAGATACCTGCTGCATGTAAGCCTGAAGTGCTGACTGCATATAGTTTGTCACAATTTCTTCAACCTGTCCTTGAATTTCGGATGGATTGACAGCCTGGTTGATTTGACTGACAAGACTGGCCTGAACATCAGATCTGTTCAAATATTCCTGAAGATCCGCGCTAATCTGATCCGGATCTGTAATCTCTTTTTCTTTTTCTTCACTCAAAAAGCTAGTCAGTACCTGTGCCATAATATTATTCATCGCATCAGTCGGAATATTGACCTGTCCGGCCAGGGCATCGTTCAACCCATCTAAGTCAATATCTGGCGGGGCAATACTGCCGGGATCGATTTTAATATCGAGGTTCGACATGTCAATTCCGGAAAGGTCGATATTTGAAAGATCCATCTTCGACATATCAAGTCCGCCAAGATCAATTCCAGACAAGTCGATTCCCGATAAGTCAAGGTCGGACATATCACCCAGACTCGAAAAATCAAGGTTAATTTTGGATTCATCAATCTTGAATGCCTCTTTCATCTTATTTTCATCAATAGTAAAGAGATCGGCAAAATTAAAATCTTTCTCTGCGTCTTTGTCCTTTTCCTCGGCAAAGGTCTTGCCAGTCAGAACATTTACCTCGGGGTTTTGAATCTGCTGTTTCACTACATCCGAATCTTCCGCTTCTTTCATCAATTTGTTAACAAGCTCAGGTGTATAATTGATTCCGGGTGACAGTGAGGTCGCCTTGGCATCCGGATCAGGCTGTACTACTCCAACCACTTTCAGGTCCATTCCCTCAGAGAGAACTTTCTTCATATATTCATCGTTATCAGAACGATCAACCCAGACCTTATAATTGTCATCATACTGATAACGACTCGCCGGACTGATTACCTTAAACTTTACCGACATCAGCTTTTCATATGTTAGATCCATGTCGCTCTTGTCGAGTTTTACCTTTGCATCAGGATTATCAAGTAATGCACCCAGCATATCTTTTAACTCACTTCTCTGCCGCAGTCCCATCGCGTACAGCACATAGTCGGATACACTTCCATCCGGCAGCAGGACAAGAACAGTTTCATCATATTTTTTTGGCCAGCGCCCTGCCTTAATCTGGTACTGGCTGTCGTACATCTTACTCGCACCGGGCAGTGCCTGAAATGCATCCATGCCTGTTGACCCGGAAGATCCGAACATAGCAGAATCTGCACCAAATCCATAATTTTTGAGCAGCGCATCCGGATTTACCTGATCAATGTTATTGTCGATATCGTCCAGATAAATCTGCGGAGTCACGTCATATACATATTGCACTGTCTTGACATTCGGTTCAATCTTCGATTTATTTTTCTCAATATACGCTTTAAAGGATTTCAAATCGTTCTTATTCTGGTTCTGAAAAATACTTTCAACGATCTTTTGTTCTTTCACCGTTTCTTTTTTTGAACTTTTGCTTTTCGGGTTCTCATCTTTGGAACTGGTTTTGTTATTCGATACACCCATACTCTGACCGGCATTTGTCATCAGACTTTCAAAATCAAATCCAGTTTCCTGAATAGTCAACGGATAGATACTCATCGTCTCTTCTTCCGTAGTTTTTATATAATCATCTATTCCATTTGCCAAAGCCAGGATGGCAGCGATTCCTATAATACCAATCGAACTTGCCAGTGCCACCATAAAGGTACGGCCCTTCTTCGTCATCAGATTGCTAAGTGAAAGCGAAATTGCCGTAAAAAGGGACATGCCGACTTTATGCGGTTTTTCAGCCAGACGCTGCTTTTCCATATCGGGATCAAACGGATTCGTGTCATCAATCAGTTTTCCATCCTGAAGGCGGACAATTCGGTTTGCATATTCGTCGGCAAGATCCGGATTATGTGTTACCATAATAACCAGACGATCATCGGCAACTTTCTTCAGAAGATCCATCACCTGTTTACTGGTCTTCGTGTCAAGCGCTCCTGTTGGCTCATCGGCCAGCAAAATCTCCGGATTATTAATCAGTGCCCTGGCAATCGCAACTCGCTGCATCTGCCCTCCTGAAAGCTGACTTGGAAGCTTCTTGATATGTTCTCCGAGCCCTACTTCCTCCAGTGCCCTCGTGGCCTTCTCCTTACGTTCCGCCGATGAAATGCCGGTAAGCGTAAGTGCCAGCTCCACATTCGCCAGAATCGTCTGATGAGGGATCAGATTATAGCTCTGGAAGACAAAACCTATTCGATTATTGCGGTACGTATCCCAGTCTTTTGATTTATATTCTTTAGTGGAAATCCCGTCAATTTCCAGATCTCCGGAATCATAGTGGTCCAGTCCTCCAATAATATTGAGCAGTGTTGTCTTTCCAGAACCGGAAGGTCCCAGAATCGCAGCAAACTCATTATCGCGAAATGCCATCGAAACTCCGTCCAGAGCCGTCTGGGTAAAATCAGCGGTTTTATATGATTTTTTTATATCAGTTAATCTCAACATAAATTTTGTATATCACATTCTTCCTTTCATTTGTGGTGTTCAGATAATTACATTCTCACAACTTGAAGTGAACTTTTCAAGATTGAAGAAGCACTTTCAATGCAAAGTAATCATTGTTTAATTGTATCACATTCAAGGGATAAAGAAAAGAAGCCGGTTCTATAAGTTTTTGCACCTATACCGCCGACCTCCTTATTATTCTTCCTAAGATTCATAGGAAACCCCTGTGAAATGAACATTTTGAAAAACGATTTCCAGAATTTTCTCGATATCCATCATATCAGCATCTTTATATGCATATGACAGCAAACTAATTGTAAATGGCGTTCCGGACGTAGATTCCGTCCAGGCATACGCATCCATGTGGTTATTTCCCTTCCTTTGAAAAGTTGTTACAATATAATGGACATCCATCCCATTTATACTCAGAATCTTTTCCTCTGTTATTTTAACATTTCTATCACTTTTCTTGAATTCGGGAATATGGGTTTTTCCCTCCTCGCTCATTTCATCTGGATTCTTTCCGATTGCATAGGAATAAAGAATCGAATAATTCTGATCCGGAACCACCTTCTGCATCCGAAGCATGAGATCATTCGACATAATACATTCGAATCCTTTCGGAACTCCAATATTGGCAACTACTTTTTTATTGAGGACTCCCAGGATAGAATACGTTCCGCTTTCATTTTCTTGGTTATCTATTCTTGCGGGATCCATTTTTCTAATATAATCATTAATTTTAGTCATATCATGATCACTAAAAACCGAAACATTTTCCGAGACCTCTTTTGGGATTTTGATAGACGGCACATCATTATAGCCATCAAGAACTACTTTAAAAGAAACTTGTGGTTTCCCTGCCGGTTTTATCTTAATCGAGACTGGAAGTCTGGTCTTTTTATCAATGTAAATACTGGCCGAGGATTTCAGATCCTTTTTCTCTTTCATATTTGCTGAAGTATTTGCCTGTACGTTCACCATGGGAGATAGTAATTTTATCAAATCATCTCCTTCAAGCGTCGCTTTTAAAAGGAACAGTTCTTTTTCTTTAACCTTATGTGCTTTGCCATCCAGTTTCGATTTAATCTTCCCATCTTTGATCTGTTTAAATAGTCCATCTTCCGATAAGAAATAAAGCGACGGGGTCATTTTCTCTGTTGCGTCCAGTTTCATCCACTGCCCTTCCGCTTCCATATAGTTCTCATACCTATTTTTATTTTTAACACAATAGCCTTCCGTATTCATCACATGTGATTTAGACTCTGGGGAGAGATTGTTCTCTGAAATAGTATATTTTTTTATATAGTGTAAAACCGGATCAGGTTTTCTGACCCATTCAAAATCGCTGACTGCCTCTGTAGCTCCCGGATCATCATCTTTAAGACTCTCTTCAAAATCAAAATCATGGGCATTATAAGAAATCTTCATAGTTCCCCCCACCGACTGAACACCGCTCAGTGCCCGCACGACATCTTCGGAAAACCTAATCGCTGACTTTTTACCAGCTTCCGACATGAAAATCGGAAGTAATACAGCAGTCAATGCAAAAAATATCGTGATTTTTGCGTTTTTCATCCCACTCCTCCAATAAAAACAAATTCAAAACAAATCTAGCACAAAGTGCGGTATTTGTCAAAAGTTTTTAGAATTTTTACCTATAATTGCTGTTTACATATTGTCTAAAATGCAATAAAATGGTTCTATATCATATTATATATTCTTAATAATGTTAAAAAGGGGGTATCATTTATGAAGGGTAACATCATTGTTGGCCAGTCCGGCGGACCTACTGCCGCTATCAATTCAAGTCTTGCCGGTGTTTACCGGACCGCCATGGACCGCGGTGCAAAGAAAGTCTTCGGAATGCTCCACGGAATACAGGGGCTGCTGCAGGAACGTTATATAGACTTGTCTGACTTTATCAAGAGCGATCTCGATACCGAATTGCTGAAAAGGACTCCTGCTGCTTTTCTGGGATCCTGCCGCTATAAACTTCCTGAGATCCATAAAGATCGAAATGTATATGAAAAAATATTTGGAATCCTGGATAAACTCGATATTGAAGCTTTTATCTACATCGGAGGCAATGATTCCATGGATACCATCAAGAAACTTTCGGATTATGCCATTGTCACCGGGCATCCGACACGTTTTATCGGCTGCCCTAAGACGATTGACAACGATCTTGCTCTGACCGATCACACGCCGGGATACGGAAGTGCCGCAAAATATATCGGAACATCCGTCAAGGAAATCATTAGAGACAGTTTTTGTCTTGAATATGAAAATGGAGTCGTAACAATCGTAGAAATCATGGGAAGAAATGCCGGATGGCTGACCGGTTCTGCCTCCCTCGCAAAGGGTGAGGACTGTTCAGGTCCCGATCTGATCTATCTTCCGGAACTTCCCTTTGATCTGGCAAAATTCGGTGAAAAAGTCAAAGAGCTCTTATCCACAAAGGTTTCTGTTGTTATAGCTGTTTCAGAAGGGTTGAGACTTTCAGATGGACGTTATGTATGTGAGCTCGGCCAAAACCTCGATTTTGTGGACGCATTTGGACATAAACAACTCTCCGGAACTGCCAATTATCTGGCAAGTTATATTGCAGGAGAAATCGGCTGTAAAACCAGGGCGATCGAACTCAGCACACTCCAGCGCTCTGGGTCGCATCTGGCATCGCGTGTAGATATCCTGGAAGCCTATCAGGTTGGAGGTGCCGCGGTAAAAGCGGCCGATGAAGGGGATTCCGGGAAAATGGTAGTCTTAAATCGTATCTCGGATGATCCATATCAATGCGGCACAGAAGTAAAAGACGTACACAAAATTGCAAATGATGAGAAACTTGTTCCAAGAGAATGGATGAACGAAAAAGGTGATTATGTGACAGAAGAATTCGTAAATTATGTCCGGCCGCTGATTCAGGGCGATGTTTCTCCGATTATGGTGGATGGAATTCCCAGACATCTATTCCGGCCGGTCTGAAAACCATGCCCGATTTGCTTGTAATCTTGAATATTCCATTCATTCGTGGTATTGTTAATGAGAGGATTATAAGTACTACATTGTGATGATAAAGGAGTGGTTATATTATGGGAAACAATAAGTCAAATGAAACAGCTTACGGACATGTAACATCAGAAATACCTGATTTCTTTAAGAAACCGGCACCCATCATCAATATCAAAGAAACCAAAGAATATGATGTTGTTGTAGTCGGAGCAGGTTCACCGGGTGTTCCCTGTGCACTGGCAGCACGTGAAGCCGGAGCAAGCGTTGCACTTTTGCAAAAGGGTTCATTCATTGATGCACGTGGCAACTCGGGTGCCGGAATCAATCTCGATAAAAGTGATCCGGCTGATGTCGAAAGACTGGTTTCACAGTTAATGGCAGCTTCTGATCACCGCCCGAAACGTGAACTGATTGAAATGTGGGCCAAACATTCTGGTGAAGCTGTACATTGGATGATGGACAGAGCCCTGGAAGGCGGAGCACAGATCGTGGATCAGGGAAATGGCCCACACAAAGACCTTTTGGAACGTAACGGGTACAATATCGATTTTATCACCACTTTCTTTGGTCCCAAACCATATGATACCGGTGACGGAATGAAAGCTCTGGCTAAAACGGCCGAAAAAGCAGGTGTGGAAATATTCTTTGAAAGCCCCGCTGTACAGCTCATAAAGAAAGACGGCAGAGTAACCGGAGTCATTGCGAAAACCAAAAAAGGTTATGTACAGTTTAATGCGAAAAAAGGCGTCGTTCTCGGAACCGGTGATTATCAGAGTGATAAGGATATGCTTACATACTATATGCCCGATGTTCAAAACCTCGGCATCAAAAAATTCGGAAGAACCGGTGATGGCCAGAAGATGATTATATGGGCCGGTGGCAGGATGGAAAACATCGGCCACACCAAGATGGCTCATGACTTTGACTCAGGCCCGGCTTCCATGTGTGATATGCCGTTCTTACGCGTGAAGAAAAACGGAAAACGTTTCTGTGATGAGACAACAGATATGGCAATAATGAACTGTTATCTTCTCGGCAAAGAAGACGAGGGACATTACTGTCAGATCTTTGACTCTGATTACATGACTAAGGCTGCTGAATTTCCGGGACAGCTGATAGACCCGGAAGACATGAAAAACTTTATGCCGGAAGAAAAAGTGGAAAAACGTGAAAACGTCATCGAACCGCTTCTCGCAACCTACAAAGCCGATACACTCGAAGAACTTGCCAAAAAGCTGGAAATCAATGATGTGGATGCTTTTATCGAAACAGTCAAAAAATACAATGAGCTCGCCAAGTCAGGTAAAGACACTGAGTTTGGTGTACCTGCGAAATATCTGAAGACGATTGATAAGCCTCCGTATTACGGAATTCACCGTCACATTCGTCTGACCATGGCCTGCTCTGGCGTTGAGGTAAACGAAGGGCTTCAACCTCTCGATACCGATGGTAACCCCATCAAGGGAGTCTATGCGATCGGAAACCTCGCCGGAAACTTCTATGGCGGCATTGACTATCCTCTGGATGTATATGGACTAAATCTTGGTCATAATTATACACAAGGATATGTAGTGGGTAAATACGTAGCACAGCTTTAACTCTCAAAGAATCACATTATAAAACATGGAACTTCACTGTCATTTAAAAGGCAGTGAAGTTCCATGTTTCTTTTTGTGACAATATTCCATTTTTTATCTCAAACCAACAGCGAATATAGTGTCTGATTCTCTTTTAGATCAATATAACACTGATCAAAAGCTGCAATACGTTTCACAAGACTGGGTATGTCATCTTTTGACTTCGACAGGATACCAAGTATCACCGGTCCGGTCCCGCGGTTAATTTTCTTTGTGTACTCAAACCTGGTAATGTCATCATTCGGCCCCAGAACCTCACTTACAAATTCTTTCAGTGCACCGGGACGCTGCGGAAAATTAACAACATAGTAATTCTTCAGTCCCTGATAGATCAGCGAACGTTCTTCAATCTCAGCCATGCGGTTGATATCATTGTTCCCTCCGCTGATCACACAGACAACGGTCTTTCCCTTGATCTCATTCTTCATGATCTCAAGGGCCGCGACACTGAGTGCACCGGCAGGTTCCGCAACAATCGCCTGTTTACTGTACAATTCCAGAATCGAACTGCAGACCTGTCCTTCATCAATTGAAACCAGATCATCAACGTATTCTTTTGCGTGCCGGTAAGTCAGTTTCCCGACTTCCCGCACCGCAGCTCCGTCTACAAATTTGTCCAGCCAAGCCAGAGGTGTCGGGCATCCGCAGTCAAAAGCTTTTTTCATTGAAGAAGCCCCTGCAGGTTCTACACCAACCACCTTTGTACCAGGGCTTGTGTTTTTTATATAAGTACTCACACCACTGATCAATCCGCCGCCGCCGATGGCACAGAGTACATAGTCCAGATGATATCCACCTGCCAAAACATCCCGGGTCATCTCTGCCGCGAGCGTTCCCTGTCCGGCTATGATATCCGGATCATCGAAAGGATCAACGAAAGCCATCTTGTTTTTCGCGGCAAAATCTTTTGCGGCCATACAGGATGCATCAAACGTATCACCAACCAGGCGTATCTTTGCATAATCTCCCCCGAAAAATGTGACCTGTGATATTTTCTGCTGTGGTGTCGTCGTGGGCATGAAAATCACTGCCTGCGCTCTGATCTCACGACAGGTATACGCAACTCCCTGTGCATGATTCCCGGCACTTGCACATACCACGCCATGTGATAATTCTTCTTTACTCCTCTGTTTAATCGCGTAATATGCTCCTCTCAGTTTAAAGGAGCGCACCCTCTGCAGATCTTCTCTTTTCAATAAAACTGTTGCCTGATACTTCTCAGACAGGTAGCGGTCATACTGCAGGGGTGTGTGAACCACCACCGGCTCCAAAACCTTAAGTGCACGGTCTATGTCTTCTTTTGTCACAAGTCCCATATTCTTCACCTCAAATATTAGTCGTTTTCTCTTACAAATGGCATCATTTTACGAAGTTCTCCTCCGACTGCTTCGATCTGATGGCCCGCATTCTTTGCACGAAGTTCTTTAAATTTCGGAAATCCGTTTGCATTGTCTTCTACGAACCCTTTGGCAAAGTTTCCATTTTGGATATCATCGAGAACTTTTCTCATATTTGCTTTTACCTCTGATGTCATGACGCGAGGTCCGGAAACATATTCGCCATATTCTGCAGTGTTCGATACGGAATCTCTCATCTTTGCAAATCCGCCTTCGTAGATCAGATCCACGATCAGTTTCATCTCATGGCATACTTCAAAATAAGCAAGTTCCGGCTGATATCCGGCTTCTACCAGTGTCTCGAATCCACACATGATCATATTTGTAAGACCGCCACAGAGAACTGCCTGTTCTCCGAAGAGATCAGTCTCTGTCTCTTCCTTAAATGTAGTTTCCAGAACGCCGACACGTGTAGAACCGATTCCTTTTGCATAGGAAAGAGCGAGATTTCTACAGTTGCCGGTTGCATCCTGATATACAGCGAACAGAGAAGGAACTGCAAATCCCTGTCTGAATGTACGGCGAACCAGATGTCCCGGCCCTTTTGGAGCAACCATAAATACATCGACATCTCTGGGAGGTTTGATTACATCAAAATGAATGTTGAAACCATGGGCGAATGCAAGTGCATTTCCCGCTTCCAGATTCGGTGCGATTTCATTGTCATAAAGTTTTCCCTGGATCTCATCCGGTGCAAGGACCATAACCACATCAGCTTTTTTCGCCGCCTCCGCTACCGGGTAAACTTCAAACCCGTCTTTTCTTGCTGCTTCTGCGGATTTTCCTTCACGGATTCCTATGATGACGTTGTTTTTATTATCTCTTAAGTTCTGAGCATGCGCATGCCCCTGAGAACCATATCCAACAACTGCGACTGTCTTTCCCTCTAAAGCATTGTCCTTCACTGAATCATCATAATAAACCTTTACCATAATACATTTCCTCCATATTTTTCTTTTTATTAAAAGCATTCTTATAATGCGATTAACCTCTTGTAAGTCCGGTAATTCCGGTTCTGGCCATCTGCACAATGCCGTACGGCCTTAAGATTTCTATTAATGCGTTGATCTTTTCATGTGTGCCCACGACCTGAACAACGATCATTTTCTGTGCGACGTCAACAGTATCTGCCCGAAACGGGGCGATGACTGCCTGTATCTCTGAACGGGACACGGAAGGGGCATTCACTTTGACGAGTGCCAATTCTCTTTCGATGTGAGCTTTCTCAGTAATATCGGATACTTTGATTACATCAATCTGTTTATTCAGCTGTTTTGTCACCTGCTCCGCTTCCTGAAGCGACTCCACATTGGCCACGATTGTCATCCTTGAAATATTATCCTGATCGACCACTCCTACGGAAATACTCTCAATGTTCACTTGTCTTCGGTTTAATACACTGGTAATCATGCTGAGCACACCGGAACGGTTGTATACGAGTGCGGTGATCGTTCTTCTCATGATTCACCACCCCCCAATCATCTGATTGTTTGGCATTCCCGCCGGAACCATCGGCATCACCTGTTCGGTGGATGAAGTCATAACTTCGATAAGCATCGGTCCTTCATATGTAAATGCCTTTTCAAGTTCCTCTTCCACAGTATCCGGATCCGATATGCGTATGGCCTTAATTCCATATGCTTCTGAAAGTTTTACAAAATCCGGCTGACTGGTAAATACAGAAGCAGAGCGGCGTTCATTGTAGAAGCTTTCCTGCCACTGACGAACCATGCCAAGGGAACGATTGTTGATCAGAATAAACTTCACGTTCAGATGATTTTCATGTAAAATTGCAAATTCCTGATTTGTCATCTGAAAACCACCGTCTCCGATAAATGCAACTACGTCTCTGTCGGGATAAGCAAACTGAGCACCGATCCCGGCAGGAATCCCGTATCCCATCGTTCCCAGTCCTCCGCTGGTAATTATCTGATTGGGATAATAAAAAGGATAATACTGTGCCGCCCACATCTGATTCTGACCGACATCTGTTGCAACAAGAGCCTGCCCTTTCGTGATTTCCCCCACCTTTTCTATGACACGCTGCGGTTTGATCTCCTCCCTGTTCTTCCTATCATAGTCAAGTGGGTATTCCTTTTTTCTTGCGATGCACCGCTCTTCCCATTCGAAATGGTCCGTATCTGCCTCTTCAAAATCAAGCATTTTACAGAGAGCATTTCTCGCATCTCCTACGATTGGAAGATCCGTCCGGATAATCTTTCCTATCTCAGCAGGATCAATATCAATATGAGCAATCACAGCTTCTTCGGCAAAATGCTCCGGACATGTGGCAAGCCGATCGTCAAAACGACTTCCGATGTTGATCAGAAAATCACATTCGGAAAGTGCCATGTTCGCGGCGTAGCTGCCATGCATACCGCCCATACCCATAAAATAAAGACTGTCTGCCGGAACCGTTCCAAGTCCAAGCAGCGTGGTAACCGTCGGAAGATGATATCGGTTGACAAACTCTCTGAGTTCTTTGGATGCATTTGACGCTGTAACTCCCGCACCCGCAAGAACAACCGGTTTTTTCGATTTCTGAAGCTGTTTCATCACACGCGCGATCTGAGGATCCGAAGGATTCGTGTTGGGCTGATAACTCACCAGATGAATCACTTCACTGCTCTTTTGGTATACGCCCTCCATCACCGTAACGTCTTTTGGAAGGTCAATAACTACAGGTCCTTTTCTTCCCGTTGTGGCAAGATGAAAAGCTTCATCTATTGTTCCTTCTATCTCATCTGCATCCCGCACCTGATAATTATGTTTTGTGATCGGAAGTGTGATTCCAAGTACATCTGCTTCCTGAAACGCATCTTTTCCGATACCGGGTGTTGTAACTTGACCGGTGAAGACAATCAGGGGAACCGAATCTGCCATAGCATCCGCAATACCGGTAATTGCGTTCGTCGCTCCGGGACCGCTTGTAACAATTACAACACCCGGCTTTCCGGAAGCTTTTGCATATCCCTCTGCCGCATGAACAGCTCCCTGTTCATGTCGTGTCAGTATATTCGGTATCTCTTTATCATAAAGAACGTCATACAGAGGTAAGACAGACCCTCCCGGATATCCAAAAACAAGATCAACTTCATGCTTTTTCAGTGTCTCGATCACAATCTGTGCCCCCGACATCACCCTGCCGGTTTTTGTATGGGTTAATTCATTACATTCCTGTATGCTTTCCATACGCCTTCCTCCTATTCATTAAGAACTTTTAAAACCGCACCTGTATTAGCGGAAGTTACCAGTGCCGTGTATCTTGCAAGCCATCCGCTTTTGACTTTAAATTCAAATTTCGGCAGGCTTTCTTCTCTTCTCTTCATCTCTTCCTCCGGCAGCAGGAGTTTTAAGGTTCTGTTTTCGAGATCAATCTCTATCTCATCCCGGTCTTCTATGAGTGCAATCGGCCCCCCTTCGGCAGCTTCCGGAGAGATATGACCGACTGCAATACCGCGAGTCGCACCGGAAAATCGTCCGTCTGTGATCAATGCCACATCACGTCCCAATCCTCGCCCTACGATACTGGATGTCGGTGCGAGCATCTCCGGCATTCCGGGTCCTCCCTTTGGTCCCTCGTATCGGATCACCACCACATGACCTTTTTGTACTCTTCCGTCATCGATGGCTGCAACTGCTTCATCGTGAGAATTAAAGCAGATTGCCTTTCCCTTAAATTTTTTAATATCCGGATCGACACCACCCACTTTGATGACGCTGCCCTGTGGAGCAAGATTTCCATAGAGGACGGATAGACCGCCTACCGGGCTGTAGGCGTGTTCTCTTGGACGTATTACTTCCGGATTTCGAATCTTGGCATCTTTCACGTTTTCTCGAAGTGTCTTACCGGTCACCGTGATCCGGTCTGCGTGAATCACATCACCCATTTCCATCAATTCATGGATGATAGCGGATACCCCGCCGGCCTTGTGAACTTCCTGGATGGTATACTTTGAAGAGGGTGCAATCTTCGCAAGATATGGAACACGTTTTGCGATCTCATTGATTTCATCGAGATTGTAATCAATTCCTGCTTCATTCGCTATGGCCAATGTATGAAGCACTGTATTCGTTGAACCGCCCATAGCCATGTCCAGTGCAAATGCGTCATCCAGTGTTTCTTTCGTCACGATATCGCGAGGTTTTATCTGCTTTTCCACCAGCTGCATCAGATGATGTGCTGCCGCTCTTACGAGATCCCGACGCTCTTTAGATTCCGCCAGGATGGTTCCGTTTCCCGGAAGCGCAAGTCCCAGCATTTCAAGAAGGCAGTTCATCGAATTCGCCGTGAACATGCCGGCGCAGCATCCGCAGCCCGGACATGCATGCTGTTCCATGTAGAGCAGATCCTCGGCTGTAATCTTGCCTGATTTGAAAGAACCAACTCCCTCAAATAGTGTTGAAAAAGTCATATCATTTCCACATTGATCAGTGCCCGCCTTCATCGGACCACCGGTACAGAAGATCGAAGGCACGTTGGTTCTCATAGCTGCCATAATCATACCGGGAGTGATCTTATCACAGTTCGGCATGAAGAGAACTCCGTCAAGCCAGTGTGCATTGATTACGGTTTCCGCAGAATCACAGATCAACTCGCGGCTCGGGAGAGAATAACGCATCCCGATGTGTCCCATGGCAATTCCATCATCAACACCGATTGTGTTAAATTCGAAAGGAATTCCCCCTGCCTCTCGAATTGCTTTCTTAGCGACATCCGCCAGCTCTCTTAAGTGAACATGCCCCGGGATGATGTCTATGTAGGAATTGCATATTCCAATAAAAGGCTTTTTCATGTCTTCCACGCTTTTAACCATTCCTGTGGCATATAGAAGACTTCTTGCAGGTGCCTGGTCTACTCCTGTTTTTATCTGATCGCTTCTCATGTCTGTTACCTCCTGGATTTTATGTTGAACAACAAAAAGGGCATCTCATCTAACTGGTAGAATGAGATGCCCTTTTTGTAAGAATCCCATTCACTAACACAAATAAGACTCAAACAATCGGATAATTTTTCTTTCCGCGTTTCAGTCTTGCTAACTAATAATGACGATGACTAGTAGGTTAAGCATTGTGTTATACATGTGAATAGCTCCTTTACACTTTTCCGCTCTTTTCAATCCCTGACCGGGTTGTCTGTGCGGCGGTTTGTTTTGTTGAATATGAATATACTCTCTTTGGAGATAAATGTCAACTACTTTTTTCGGTTTATTTTAAAAAATCAATAAATTATATTCTCGAATCCATATATGCTAAAATAATTACAGGTATGCTTTTACTTGTCGAAAAAGCAAAGCATACCTGACTGGTCACTCTACCAGATCTGCGTTTTTTATTCAATGATTCAGATGTGCAACATATCCAATTTTCTTTGCATTCATCTCTATCCATGCCGGATAAAATCCGCATTTAACCGCATTACGAACAGATTTTATATTTGACCAGGCAGCACAATAAAAAGGCACTTTACTAAGTGATAAGATCTCTTGGGTCAACCGGCTGGTCAGTGCTACAGCTATTCCCTTTCTTCTGTATTCAAAGAGAACATCAACACCAATTTGATACATCATCTCACAGTCTGCAGAGCATCCGGCAAGTCCTATTAATTTTCCACCATCATATGCACCCACAGCAAGAATATCGGCTTCTTTTCGTTCTTTACAAAGTGCATTACTCCACTCATCTGTGTACAGATGTGTGAAGTCTTTCTGGTGCAATAACTTTATATTATACTCGCAGGAATATTCTCTAAGATTATGCAAATCTGGAAGAAAATACTCTGCCATAAAACATACCTTTAAATCACAGGGTGCCAGTGCGTCATTTAAGGCATACAAATTCGGAGTCTCAAAGCAATGTTCCATCGGATATTTATGTATGTAATCAGTCACGATATCGATAATGCGCTCATTTACCTGTGCCACAATATTTGATCCATAAGAAACCAGATTACATTCTGGAGGATTTGTCAGATAGATCTTGGATTTCGGATTCATCTTTGACTTGATTACCTTGTGATTCTTCTGAAGAAAATTCTCTGGATCACAATTACAATCGTAAGCTGACTGTTGGAGTGCAATATTTATGATATCTTTGTTCGTCATATTTTCTTTATCCTCCATTTGTAAAATTTCTTTTACATTTTTCTCTTATGATCATATCACAATCAAAGTAACGATACAATCAAAAAAAGAAGCTGATACCCATTCAGATGTATTCACAACTGTATCGATAGCAGCCTCTCTTTTATTACGGGTTCTTCCGCAATTGAACAATCATAACATTTTGCCGTATAATTCATTGGATTGTGAGAACGATAGTTATCAATAAACCCGCGATTTTATGGCTGCTACGTTGTTCATAAATAGTATGACCTTAAAGGAAAACTTTATACAAGTATTTATTTTTTTACTATTGCTTAAAGTCTGCCGACTTCATCTGCTCTGCCTCTGAGTTTTTAATACAAATTTTCCCTTGATTCTTCACACAAAAGCTGTATAATAAGGGTTGTACTTTTATATACATAACGCTTTTATGATTCAAAAGTACTAATATTATTTTAAATTAGAAAGGAAACCTGTTTACCATGGATAAATTACCAACACGTGATGAACTTCTTCATCATTTCTATGAGCACTGGCATCCACATCTTGGCACGGAAGTAATTCCCATCGCAAAAGCTGTTGGACGCATCTGCGCAAAGTCATATCAGTCTATTAACCAGATTCCTGTTGTCAGAAGTTCTGCCTTTGACGGAATTGCTGTAAAATCTGCTGATTTCCAAGACGGAATACCAGATACTTCAAAATGGGTAATAAATCAGGACTTCTGCAGAGCAGATACTGGGGATGATTTTGCCGATACTTTTGACACAGTGATAAAAATAGAGTCAGTAACCTTCCTTCCGGAGGGCGGAGTAAAGCTGGATCTCCCAAAAGATCTGCTTCCCGGTGAAGGTGTCCGTAGATCCGGAAGTTTTATGACAAAAAATGATGCACTTGTGAAAAAAGGTGACATACTGACACCTCTTTCTCTGACAAGTCTCCTTTCAGGGGGGTATACTACTGTGGAGGTAAAAATACGTCCGCGAGTAATCTTCCTTCCCACCGGAAGTGAGCTGGTTAAACCCGGTACACCTCTGACACGTGGAAAGAATATTGAGACAAACGGCAGCCTGGTCAAAATGATCATGTCCGAGTGGGGTGCAGATGTTACCTGTCTGCCAATCTGCTATGACGATCATGACAGCCTGAAAGATGAACTTTTCGCGGTCCTCGATTCAGCAGACATTCTGATCTTAAATGGCGGCTCCTCAAAGGGTGAGGAAGATTTTACGGTTCATCTTCTGGAGGAAGAATCAAGCTTTTTCATACATGGTGTGCGCTGTGTTCCCGGAAGACCGGCTGTATTCTGCCTGATTCAGAACAAGCCTGTCATCAATCTTCCAGGACCTCCGGCAGCGGCACTTGCTGTACTTTCCTGGGGAATCAAAGATCTTTATTACCATGCAATGGAAAGTGATGTGCCTCACACCAGACTGGAAGTAACTCTCACAGATGCTGTATCCGGAGCCGGACCGTTTGATTTTTTCCAGCGACTATTTATCTATGAAAAAGACGGAAAGCTTTATGCAAAACCCTTTTCCATGAAAGATAAAACAGCGGAAGTCAACCAGTATTGTAACGGATATACAATTGTCTCTTCCGGATCGGCCTATGATAAAGGAAATCAGATCACGGCAGAGAGCCTGTTTCCATCCGTCCTGTGAGGTCATAATGATTAATAAAAAGCAGAAGAAATCGCTCACAACATTAATTTTTATAGCTCTAAGCCTCTTGTTGGTATTTTCCATCTTTATCTCACTTCGTGTCGGGCGTTTCGGTATGAGCGGAAAAGAGATTTTAGAAACCATAAAAAGATTCTCCCGAGAAGGACTAAAAACCGGAGACAGACAGGTTGCAGTTCTCTTCTCTATCCGCCTTCCAAGGATCGTAATGTCAATCTTAGTCGGCAGCGCTCTGGCTATGTCAGGAGCCGCATACCAGGGACTCTTTAAAAACCCAATGGTTTCCCCGGATATCCTGGGGGTTTCATCCGGTGCGAGTATCGGTGCCTGTACCGCAATTCTATTTGATATGAGCGGAATTAAGGTTCAGATGCTTTCTTTTACCTTTGGCCTGATTGCGGTATTTTTTGTCATGGGAATCAGCTATGCGGTCTCAAAGGACCAGGGGGGAAGCCTTCTGATTATGGTTCTTGCGGGAACTGTTGTATCCTCTCTCTGTAACGGAGTTACTTCCCTCATCAAATATGTTGCTGATACAGATACAAAGCTCCCGGAAATCACGTACTGGCTGATGGGTAGTTTTGCAAAAACGGGTGGCTGGAAGAATGTGAAAAGTATGGCGGTCTGTTTTATCATCGGTGCAGTGGTTCTTTTCATGCTGCGCTGGAACATCAATGTTCTTTCCTTTGGGGAAGAAGACGCTAAGGCACTTGGAGTAAACACAACGAGAACAAAAATTCTTGTTACATTAAGCTCTACACTTCTTACAGCGTCTTCCGTTGCCATGAGCGGATCTATCGGATGGGTCGGACTTGTGATTCCTCACATCTGTCGTTTTCTGGTCGGACCGAACTACATGACGCTCCTGCCATGTTCCATGCTGGCAGGTTCCAGTTTTATGCTGATTGTCGACACTGTGGCCCGAACACTTTCATCCGGGGAAATCCCGATTGGGGTCATCACGTCTATCATCGGTGCTCCACTGTTTATCTATCTACTGTTTAAGGGAAAAAAGGGGTGGTCTTAATGCAAATTGAGATAAAAGACGTTACCTGCGGTTATGGAAACCATTCTGTTGTGAACAGTTTCAGCACGATCATCGATCAAGGAGAAATCTTATGCTTTCTCGGACCGAATGGTGTCGGAAAGACAACACTGTTTAAATCCATCATGGGACTTCTTCCACTCCTGGACGGAGAGGTTTTGATTGACAGTAAAGACTCCCGCAGGATTTCCCGAAAAAAGTTCGCAAGTCTGGTCGGTTATGTACCACAGACACATAGCACACCATTTGCCTTTAAAGCTCTCGATGTTGTTTTGATGGGGAGCACTGCGAGACTAAACGCGTTTTCTAATCCTTCAAAATCTGATTACACAAAAGCTTTTGAGGTGATGGGACAACTCGGCATTGAACGTTTTGCGGATAAGATCTTTACAGAGTTATCCGGTGGTGAAAGACAGATGGTCATGATTGCCCGTGCGCTGATGCAGGAACCGGCTTTTATTATGCTCGATGAACCGACAGCAAGCCTTGACTTTGGAAATCAGGCAAAAGTACTAAAAGAACTCAAAACATTATCCAATCAGGGCATTGGAATTGCCATGACAACCCATGCACCTGAACATGCCTTTTTGTGTGGAGGAAGGGCAGTATTGTTCGCCCCGGGAGGTCATGCCCTTTCCGGTCCGGTAAAAGAGATTTTAACGGAAGAAAACCTGGAAAAGGCATATGGCCTTCCGGTAGCGGTAATTGAAGACCGATGGCATGATCGCAGGATGATACACTGTACACCGGTAATTTAAACGATCAAAGTATAAACCATCAAAAAAGGAGACATCATGCAAAGAAAAAAGATTTATCGAATGTTAGCGGTATTCGTAAGTGCCACATTCCTGATGACAGGATGTGGAAACAGTGCAGGAAACTCGTCCGCCTCATCTGCCAATAGTCAATCAGAAAGTACCGATAACTCTTCGAGTTCTGCCTCGTCAGATAAAACGTCATCTACAGAAAGCTCATCCGATAAAGATGGAACAAGGACAATCACAGACACGAAGGGTAATGAAGTCCAGTTACCTGAAGAGGTCGACAAAGTTGCCACAACGATCGGTGCCTTTGCCCAGATTACAAACCTGGTAGGCGGAGCCGATAAACTTGCAGCAAGTATTCCAAAACTGTCCGACATGTATCACACGGTATGGCCAAATGCCAATCAGGACAACAATGATGCCTCCAATATGGAATCCATCATTGATTCCGGAGCACAGGTTGTCTACGGTCCCAATATTGATGATCAGCAGGCAAAGCAGCTTGAGGACGCGGGAATCGCAGTTGTCACTGTTGACAGCTTTTCCAATGCAGATGAGCTGAAAAAAAGCATCACTTTAATCGCAGATATTCTTGGAGAAGACGCACCTGAAAAAGCGAAAAAGTTTAACGATTATTACGATGATACCATTAACTATGTCAAAGATAAGACGAAAGATCTGAAGGACGATGAAAAGGTAAAAGTATTAAATCTTCGCTACAGCGGTGACAATTATACAACGGTAAACGCGGGAGACATTTCTTCTTTCTATGTTGAGTGTGCAGGTGGAATTGTTTCTTCCGCAGATTATACCGGTACAGATCAGGGAACAGCTATGGTTGTCAGCACGGAGCAGATCCTCGAATGGAATCCTGATGTTATCTTTACTATGGGGCAAAGTGCAAGAGACCAGATCAAAAAAGACCCTGCTCTCGCTTCTGTATCCGCTGTACAAAATGATAAGGTATATACAGAACCATCCGGAACCTATCCATGGTCTGTTCGCTCCGCAGAAGGCGCTCTTATGCCGCTCTTCTTAGCTGAAATTATGTATCCTGACACATTCCAGGACCTAAACCTGGATGATAAGATCAAAGAGTTCTACAAAGAATTTTATGAATATGATCTGACAGAAGATCAGGTAAAGACCATCGAAGCCGGAGAAGAATAACATCGACAGACGATGATAACATATTCATCACTCTAATTAAACACCGAGCGGAAAGCCAGTAAGACACAACTGGACTCCGCTCGGTGTTTTTCTTCTGATAAATTATATTAATATGATACCAGGGTCAAA
>DHNM01000009.1 GCA_002409525.1 Eubacterium sp. UBA5416
TATAATACACGAATTGTTACGCACTACGTGCTCCCACAATTCTACAAACATTCAAATTCCGCCCTATTCGGGCTACATTCTCATGTTTGTTCGGGTCCCAAGGTCAAGCTTTTTCATGCAGGCATGAAACGCAGGACCTTTTGACCCTGGAATCATATTAATTCTTTTATCATTTTCGAAATTGCTGCAACAGATTTGGGGTGCTTTAAAATCACAGCATCTGAACCGGATACCAGCGAAGCTGCAGCGGTCTGCACCTCCATGGAAACCCCACGTTCATCTCTTGATCCCCATTCCGGTACCTCTTCTTCCGGAGCTATCGATTCCTTTACAACCCATGTTTCGGAAGCAATAGGAGTAATAATTGGCATCTGAAGCATCTTGTCATCCTGCGAAAGTGCAGCGGCCTTAATACGATCCATGGTAGAAATCACATAATCATATCCATATCCGGCAGCCGCTGTTCCCACATTCATCACAATGCTTTCAGGTTTTACATTCAACTGTGTCAGTACAACGTTAAGCTGTTTTGCAAGGTTGATATCAACTGCGGACTCCGCTCCGACTTTCTGATTATAAGCCAGGCCTACAGCTGCCCCGATCGCTTTATAATCCTCTTCCCTTGCTGACAGGAACAGTACATTCTTATCCTGTAGTGCTGCCGCAACTTTCGGCAGCAGCTTACCATCTTTTTCTACGTTTTTACAGCCTTCAACTACAAGGGGCACAGAGATTGCATCTGCAACCTCTTTTGCAGTGGCTGCCAAATCCTCTACCGGTTTGTCCGCTCCGTTTGGATCTCCGCCTTCCAGACGTAAGCAGACAAAATCCGCCCCTTCCATATGTTCAGCTTTTTTTGCAATTTCCGCCGGAGTCTGGCATCCTTCATAGTAATCCTTAACTCCTTTTGGTTCATTGTCAAGTCCCATATCCGTGATCTCTACCCCTACCTTGGGGCCGTCACCTACAGAACCATCAAAGCTGTAAAAGGGGAAAGTATTCTCTCCTCCTAATGTAATTGCATGTTCGTCACATCCAAGATCTACCTTATTGATAGATGCATTGAATTTTTGTGGTTTGCATTGAAACGGCATGTTTAATAGCCTCCTTAATAAATAGTCAATAATAATCTTTACTTCTTAATAAGTTTGTCCCTGCCAGCTTGATTCCGCTGCACGGCTAAACTGTATCTAAATCATTGGATCCATGCTGAGCGCCGGGTGCTCCTTCTCAGTCAGCCATGCCACAAGTTCCTCCGGATCTGTGGTAACAGTCTCATCTGCAATCCTATCACAGAAGTTGTCGATCCCGTAAAGATCTTTTGCTGTCTCATTTACACGGTCTGCGACCTGATCTTTCAGGTCTTTTGGCATCCAGACGATTCTTTCTATCCCGCCTTCTGCCTTCATGAATTTCTTGGATGCGATAAAGTGTTTTCCATGTCCCATAAAACCTGGTGTCTGAACTCCGCCGCCTGTCATGGACGCCAATTCAGGGAAGGTCATGCCAAGTGGCGTCTGACCTGCATACTCACGGTTGGTGATACATACACCATTGGAAAACGGCTCGATACCACAGATGCACTCAAAACATCCACAGGAAGTCATGGGCTTTTCCATAATTGAATACAATGATACTTCTTCCAGGGCACCCTGTGACAGCCGTTTGACCGACTCATTTACATCCGCATATTCTCCGATTCTCTCATCAACCAGTTTTTCTTTTTTGATCACCTGACAGGGACCGTTCGGGTCCAGCTCGTGGGTTGCCTTCGCGTCAAGCCATGAAACAGCACCGCACAGTCCCAGTCTTTCCGGTGTTACCACGCATACGTGAGATGGTGAAAATGCCTGGCAGAGAATACAGCTGTAATATACAGGAACAGATTCATCTGTCATAGTTGAGAGTCTTTCATCACGCTGATCGAATGCAGGGATGGCAATTTCATGGCGAATTTTCGTACAATCCGCATCCTCTGTATAAATCTTTACCTGACACTTATCGACAACAGCTTCAAATTCATTTTTAACCTGCGTATACAGGACTTCTCCGATATGTTTTGCACGCAGTCCGGCATCGAAGGCATCCTTGCTGATACGAAGTCGTATCATATCACGCTGCCCGGTATGCATCACACCTTCCATGCAGTTAATATAACTATGGAATTTGCGTTCAAATACCGGCTCAAAATCCGGCTGCATATTCTTGCCGGCAACCTCAACGACGTAGGCAATACTATGCTTACTTCCAACTTCAAAATCATCAAAGTCAGGTCCGATTATTTCAATTTTGTGATCTTCGACCTCATTCATGTCTTTAGACTGCACCAGCTCACAGCAGTCCACACGTGATCCGTCAAATTCTACCTGCATATCTTTACGTCTGATAATCTCGCCCTCAAACGCTGAGGCAAACGCAACCGGAATATCAATATCAGTGATTTTAATTTTAATATCACGTGCTTCCAGAGAGGTAGCATTGAATTTGCTGACATCCGGTTGTACAATCAGACTTTTTGGTACCTTAGCGATATTTTCTGTCTCATTGGTGATAACCGGGAATCCCAGTGCAATTGCTCCGGCTCCACATGCCACAATAACATCATCAAGCGGCGCAAAAGCATTTACAAATGCAGGAACACGGTCCTTGGTATATTCCATCAGAGCATCCGCATCACCGGGTTTAATATTTCCGAAAATCAGTGCAGCACGAATTGCAACCGAAACTACATGAATCACTGAGGTGACATCTCTGCCAAGTGGTATTACACGCACATTAGATCCTGTCTTATATCCGGCTTCTTCACACTGGTCAACAATCCCGCCGACAAGCGTCACGAGAATTCCCTGTGCCTGATAACTCTTCACCAGTTCAACGCCTTCTTCTGTAGACGGTGCAGCGCCCAATATAACCGCAACTCCCGGAATGTCACCGGTTACCAGCGGCACACCAAGCTCACGGATAACAGCGTCGGGGAGATGTCCGTACAATGGTTCTTCATAAGGAACCGCTCCATCGATATACTTCAACACCTCAATGAACTCCGCGCAGAGCGCTGTTGCAATTCCTGACATAAACGCGTCGTTTAAACGCGGTTCTCTCGTCATCAATGTTTTTACGACACCAAGCGCTTCTTTTAATCCTTTTAAATCTGTCACTTTAGTTCCTGTCACGGCATAGTAACAGGGAAGTGAATAGGCAGTATCCGGGAACTTTACGGCTTTGTCTTCTCCATACTGCCTGATCGCGTCGTCTATTGCGCCTTCAGTCAAAGCATATACGGCGTCATTTCCGCTAAAAACTCTATCAAATAAAGTCAAAATATTTTCCTCCTTTTAGATGGCCGATTCAGAAGTCACAGACACCTGATCTATCCTTTTCTTCATCATCTGAACCTCATCCACCACTGTTTTGCTAAAATCATAAGGTGAACACCCCTGGCGGTCTGCATCCATGACTTCCGGATTATAGCGAATCACTCCAAGCAGATCCTCAGCCGGTATCTTTTCACGGATAAATGCAGCATCCTTATCATCCCGGACCTTATTGGCAACTACATGAACCTGCTGTACGCCGAGTTCATGTGCCAGACGTTTTACGTTCTTATAAGTCTGGACACTTCTCGCTCCCGGTTCAATCACAACAATAAACTGATCCATGTTTTCAGTCGTCCCGCGGCCGAGATGTTCAAGTCCGGCCTCCATATCCATAATAACCACATCATCACGGTGTAGTATCAAATTATTGATAATTCGTTTTAACATAACATGTTCCGGACATACACAGCCGCTTCCCGCTGTCTCGACAGTTCCAAGTACAAGAAGTTTTACACCATTTGCAGTTTTTGCGTACTTGTCCGGTATATCACTGACCTGCGGATTTAGTTTATAGAAACGATTCTCTGAGTTCGCTCCTGTCCGCTCCTCCACCAGTTTTCTCATCTTACTGATAGGCACAATGGAGTCCAGCACTTCATCAGAAAAGCCGAGTGCAAGTCCCAAGTTCGCATCCGGATCAACATCTGCTGCCAATACCTCTTTGCCCTCATCCGCATATAATCTGGCCAGTATGGCGGCAAATGTGGTTTTGCCCACACCGCCCTTACCTGTCACTGCAATCTTCATTTCATTTCACCTCTTAATCTCGGTATCATCAGATACCAAGAGCTGTTCTTTTCTCCTCAATACGTTCAATCATCTTGTCTGCCAGTTTGTCAATATCCTTTTCAACTGTAAAAGATGCCTCTACCCAGTCTTTTGTTCCGCCGGTCAGCAGATCTACAACCTCGCTCGATCCGGAAACACAGGGATCAACTCCCAGGAAAGTATCAATTCCGGTTCCTATTACATAATTTCCAATAGAGACAGCCTTTTCTGACATCCATTCCGGTGCACAGCCTACAACCGGAAGCTGTGAGATATTAAGCCCCGAATCTTTAGCAAGCGAGGACGCCAGAATCATCATACGACTGATATCCACACAGGATCCCATATGCAGTACCGGGGGAATATCGGCAAGCTCGCAAACTCTTTTAAGCCCTGCTCCGCAGAGATCTTTTGCTCTCTTGTCCATAAGACCGACCTTAGCCGCCGCCTGGGCAGAACATCCGGATGAAATGATAATTATATCATTTGCAATCAACTTCTTCATCAGTTCTACATGCGCGTAATCCGGGCGCACTTTAGGATTATTACAGCCGACCATAGCCACTGCACCGCGGATCACACCAGAAGTGATACATTCAAGCAGCGGTTTGGTTGTACCCATCTCATCTACCTGTGTGTTGGCCACGCCATCCAGAACTTTGATGATTGCCTCATTAGAATATCCCACGGTAGCTTTCTGTTTCATCTTAGGAATATGAACCAGCTCCGGTTTTCGATTCTGAAAGTTATCTATAGCCATCTTGATGATCTCTTTTGCGTTTTCTCCCGCAGTTTTCGCATCAAAACGAATAAAATCCGAATCCGGCATCTGAGCTACCGGTGAAGTCGTAACAAATTTCGTATGAAAACATTTACTCAAAGGCCCAAGTGCCGGGAATATACACTGAACATCCACAACAATTGCCTCACAGGCTCCGGTCAGCACAATATTCTCCTGCTGAAGGAAGTTTCCGGCCATTGGAACTCCGCGCCGCATAGCTACTTCATTAGATGTACAGCAGATTCCGGATACCGTGATGCCTTTTGCACCTTTTTCTTTTGCATAAGCAATCATCTCGGGATCATCCGCATACTCACAGATCATTTCCGAAAGTGAGGGATCATGTCCGTGGACCACAATATTGACATTTTCCTCCACCATGACGCCTAAGTTTGCCTCTGTGTCAATCGGTTTTGGCGTTCCAAACATGACATCCGAGAATTCCGTTCCCATCATGGAACCGCCCCAGCCATCAGCCAGACCGCTTCTGATCGACTGTTTGATCAATGCTTCCGGCTTCGAGGAACATCCCATATGTGTCATATGTAAGGATCTGGACACCTCGCGGTCAATCGCATGTGGTGCAAGTTCATTCTTGTCCCACAATTCCTGTGTATGTTCCGGAGCTCTTTTCAGAAATCTCTGAGTTCCAAATGGTTTTCCATACTCATTAAGAGCTGTATACGCGACATCATGGGCTACGTCATATATGTCTCTGTCCTCTGTGTCGATATCCCATTCCTTAGCAATTCTCAGTAGTTTGTCCGGATCTTTAACTTTGTAGTTTCCGTCTTCTGCTGTCTGATACAGGGTATTACAGATCTCACGCCCGTGATCAGAATGAGTTGCCGATCCGGCAGCTGTAAATCTCAGAAAATTTCTTGCCACGATACCATGGACATCACATCCACAGATTCCTTTGGGTGATCTTTTTGTAATACGGCATGGACCCATGGTACAAATTTTACAGCAGACACCTGTCTCACCAAATTTGCAGTGTGGTGTCTGGTTTTTAACTCTGAACTGCCATGCGTCCGCACCGACCTTCGCACCTGTCTCCAGCAGGCGGTCAGTCGCAGCCTCAAGTTCTTCGACTGTCGTCATTTTGAATTCACTCATATTATCCTCCTTTAATTTCCGCTGGTTAAAAAAAAGATATCTGGGTATAAAATTATTTAATCCATTTCCATTTATTGTTTAATCTATTTCTTCAATCCGTTATCGTGTGAATTCCCGCGCGTTTCAAAATCTCAGTGCTGTTCTTCCATGTGTTCATCGCATACAGATGAATTCCGTCTACACCGAGTGCCATATATTCATGGAGCTGATTTACCGTGTAATTAATTCCTTCTTCTTTGAAAGCCGCCTTCACTTCAGGAAGTGGATTTCCATCCGGGTCTTTGTCAAACCAGTGGTGTGAAAAGATCTCCGCAAGGTTCCTTGGAATTGCCGATCCGTTACGGGAAAGGCACATATTGAGAACGGAGTCTTTATTGATCACAGGCATCACACCCACATCTACAGGCAGTGTAATTCCCGCCTTTCGGATCGCATCAAACCAGTACTTAAACTGTTCCATATCATATGTAAGCTGTGTCATAATATAGTCGGCGCCCTCGTCTTGCTTCTGTTTCAGATGGGCAATATCGGCTTCCAGTGTTCCACAGGTAATATGTCCTTCCGGAGATCCCGATACCGCAATCTCAAACTGGCTGCCAAACTCTTTTCTCACAAATGCAAGCAAATCTGTTGCATATGCGAAATCTCCATTCGTTCCGGTCCATCCGTAAGGGAGATCTCCTCTAAGAGTTAAAACGTGGTCAATTCCTTTGTCCAGATAATTCTGGAGCTGCTCCTTCACTCCTTCTTTTGTGTTTCCCACGCATGTAAAGTGAGTGACAGGAATTGTATCATTATCGGCCTCTTTTATTTTTGTGCAGACTTCCAGATTTCTTCCTACATTGCCTCCGCCTGCTCCATACGTACATGAAATATAATCCGGTTTAAGTTCATAGAGATGTTCCAGGGCAGTGTCCAGTTTTACCATGGCCTCATCTGTTTTTGGCGGAAATACTTCAAAAGAGAACATCGTTCTCTTTTTCATAATATCCGTAAGTTTCATAGTTGTTACCTCCGCATCCATTTATTGATCATACGACGCCGGGGACAAAATGCCTTTTGACCCCTTCATCAATATCTATATGTAAAACTTATCTTGGATAAGTATTTACCGGTTATTTACTCACAGTCAAGTTTTACAATACTATTTGCAAGATCTACCATGAGAATTTTTCCCTGAAGCCTTGTCTCATCACCCAAAATATCTCTGATTAAGACAAAATCTCCATCGACATCTATTCTTGAAACATTTTTACAGATTGCTGTTGTTTCGTCATTTTCTTTATATACCGTTGCAAGACACATAATATACAGACCTCCTTTAGTCTCTTTTTGCCAGAGTAAGTGCAAGACTTAGAAGTTTATTCCCCTCGTCGAACTTTTCTACAGCCTCCGAAATCTTTTTGGCTGCATCATCCATCCCCTGCTCTTTCAACTGATTCTCTATCCCGCTAATCTCCTCGGCATGATGTTCATTATGTGAGAGCATATACTTAAGCAAAGCAATATTCTCTTCTTTCTTTGTACGAGCCGGGTGATCATGCCCGCCATGGGCAATCGGATTCCCATTCTCATCATTTAATATATGCATAAAACAGCTCCTTTCCTATCCGCGGACAAAAATATCCAGGGACATACCATAAGTAGTATTGTTAATATTATAACCCTAGATTCAAATGAAATCAATAGGTAAAGTAAAAGTATCCGTTACTTCTCATGTGCTTTTCAAAAAACAAGGTTAATTATTATACAAGATATCTAATGTTCTTATTTGTCTTTTTTTTAACGTATACTATTTTTGTATACTATTTATGTTGATACATTCCCTTAACATTTATGTATCACTTTTTTAACACTATATTTCACTGTTTGTTTACATTTCTATGCTACGCTAAATAAGATGCAGGTTATAAATGTTCAAGAGCGAAAATTCAGGAGGTGTACACAATGTCATCTGAAGCATCAGAATTTATATTAAATGATAATCATATCATGCCGAAGGTTGGCCTTGGAGTTTACAAAATCCAAAGCGATGACGATGCGATGCTAGCGGTTGACACTGCTGTTAAAGCAGGTTACCGGCTGATTGACACAGCCTCAGTATATAAAAATGAAGAAATCATAGGCAGGGCAATTAATAATTGCGGCCTGCCCAGGGAAAATCTGTTTGTAACATCAAAAGTGTGGAATACAGCCCAGAGAATGGGTGATATAGAAGGCGCGTTTCATCGTTCCCTCGACAGATTAAGAATAAATTATTTTGATCTTTATATGATTCACTGGCCGGTTCCCGGCTGCTATGCTGAAACATGGAAGGTTTTTGAGAAACTCCGTCAGTCTGGCAGGGTAAAATCTATCGGTGTCAGCAACTTTGGTATTCATCATTTGGAACATTTATTTGAGAGCACCGGCATTATACCTGCTGTCAATCAGGTCGAATGTCATCCTCTCTGGAACAGAAAAGAATTGGTAAACTACTGTCAGAAGAGGGGAATTGTAATTCAGGCCTATGCACCGCTGGCAAGAGGTGCATATTCAGACAATAAACTGCTCAGACAGATTGGTGTTAAGTACAGTAAAAGTGCTGTTCAGATCGGACTGCGATGGCTGGTCCAGCAGGATATCGGTATTTTGCCGAAATCGATTCACGAAGATAGAATTCGGAGTAATATAGATGTATTTGATTTTAATCTGACAGATAGTGAGATGACAGCCATTGATGCCCTTGATGAGCATCTGAGATCTGCCGGTATTCCAAATGATATGATTGGTGCAGATATAGAATAAAGAGCCCCCATACGCAGAGTATTTTCACTGCCTATGGGGTCTTGTTTATTTTTCCCATAAATCTACTTCTATTTCTACCTTTTTGTCGCGGAGCATCAGATCATTTACTGCATCCGCCGCCGGTTTGTCTTCAAATAACACCTCGTTCACTGCACAGGTAATCGGCATATCAATGTTATATTTCTCGGACAATTCGAGCCCTGCTTTTGCAGAGTAGACTCCTTCTACAACCATCGAAACTTCATTCATTGCCTGTTTCATCGTCCTTCCCTGACCAATCAGAAAACCGGCTCTTCTGTTGCGGCTGTGTCTGCTGGAACAAGTGACTACCAGATCGCCGATACCGGACAGGCCAAACAATGTCTCGCTTCTGGCTCCCATCGCCTCTGCCAGCCTTGAAATCTCGGCGATTCCCCTGGTGATCAGTGCCGCTTTTGTGTTGTCACCATATCCAAGACCGTCAGCGATTCCCGCCGCCAGAGCGATGACATTCTTAAGTGCTGCCCCAATCTCTATTCCCAGCACATCCGGGCTGGTATAGACACGAAAGACGGGACTCATGAAGAGTTCCTGAATATACTTGGCTGTCGCCTCTTTCTTTGAACCTGCGACAATTGTGGTAGGAACACCTTTACCCACTTCTTCCGCATGACTCGGTCCGGAAAGTACTGCAGCCTCTGCCTGAGGAATCTCTTCCTCAATAATATCACTCAGAGTTTTCAGCGAATGCTCCTCGATACCTTTTGCCACATTTAAAATCAGCTGTCCTTCTTTTACAAAAGGTTTCATGGAATGTGCCGTGCTTCTGATATACGGCGAAGCCACTGCCGTTACCAGAAGGTCACGATCACTGCATGCTGTTTTCAGATCGCCGGTAAATGTCATATCGTCCGGAAGAATAACTCCGGGAAGTTTTTTCTTATTCTCATGGTCTTTTCGAAGCAGCTCTACCTCATCATCCATAATTGACCAGACCATTACATTATGACCATTGTTGTGCAGAAGCCATGCCAGAGCAGTTCCCCAGCTCCCTGCCCCCAAAATACTGATTTTTGCCATTATATCCTCTCTCTTTCTCAGGAGTTTGGCTCTTCTGTGTTTGAACTTTCTCCTGTTTTTTCTTTCTTCAGATATGTTTTACTTTCTGTACCGTTGTGAAGTTTTACAATATTCTTCCTATGCTGCCAAAAAGCCAGCAGAGCCAGTAAAATCACCAGCACGTAGGTTTCCGGTATGTACGGACGGGGAATCATAAGCGCCCCTGTATGTCCCATGACGATTACAAGTATCACAAAGACTACGTACACCAGCAGGGATCCCAGAGAAGCATAATGTGTGATAAAGAATGTGCTGAAAAATACCACGATTTCGATGAGTGTAACTCTCCAGTCAAAAGAGATAATCATGCCGGCGGTAGCCGCGATTCCCTTTCCACCTTTAAAATTCAGGTAAAAGGGAAAGTTATGTCCAAGTATCGTCCCCGCTGAGGCATATAAACCCAAAAGACGTATCGTATCCGGATGTGCTTTTCCATAGATCAGATGAACAATCAGCACTGCCAGCATACATTTTAAACAGTCACCGGCCAAAGTAATGATACCTGCTTTTCGTCCAAGGGTTCGAAGGGCATTTGTTGTGCCCGCATTTCCGCTCCCGAGTTTTCTTATATCAACCCCCCGCATCCTGCCGTAAAAATAAGAAGTTTGAAATAAACCACAGCAATATCCTATGATTAAACAGACAATTCGTTCCATCTTATTTATCCTTTCGTTCCCTGATAATAAATTTCAAAGCTGTGCCTTTAAATCCAAAAGTATCTCTGATACGATTCTCAAGGTATCTGGTATAAGAAAAATGCATCAATCCCTTGTCATTTACAAAGATAACAAATGTCGGCGGCTTC
This sequence comes from Eubacterium sp. UBA5416, assembly GCA_002409525.1. GTDB lineage: Bacteria > Bacillota > Clostridia > Lachnospirales > Lachnospiraceae > Novisyntrophococcus. Next base: position 10,736 of record DHNM01000009.1, read on the forward strand.
ACAGAAACCTGCGTCACATAATATATCTTCAGACGTCTTCCGCGGTCTGAAGGCGGCTGCTGCAGTGCCACTGCCTCAGTCACGATCTCATTCAACACGCCGGTCTGCACCCGCATGGTCTGATTTTCGAGAACCATATCAATCACGTCGAACAATTTTGATAATCTCTGTCCTGTCTTTGCCGAGATAAACAGAATCTCGGCATATGGGATAAAAGAAAGAATCTGTCTCACTTTGTTCGTATACTCAGAAACTGTCTTATTATTCTTCTCGACATCATCCCATTTATTAACTGCGACAATGATTCCTTTTCCTCGGTCATGTGCGATGCCTGCTATTTTGGCATCCTGCTCGGTCACGCCTTCCTTTGCATCGATGATGAGGACTGAAATGTCTGCACGCTCCACTGCCGATACCGTTCGGATAATACTATATCGTTCCAGATCTTCTTTCACCTTACTCTTGCGCCTGAGCCCGGCTGTATCAATAAAATTATAATCTTTGTCCCTATGCCTGATCACTGTGTCGATGGCATCCCTTGTCGTTCCGGCTATGTCGGAGACGATCACACGGTTCCCACCCAGAAGTTTATTGATGATAGAGGATTTTCCCACATTCGGCTTTCCTATGACTGCAATCTTCGGAATATCGTCTTCTTCTTCCTCCGTCATAGAATCATCGAAATGACTGACTACCTCATCTAACATGTCTCCCAGACCAAGTTTCGACGCAGCCGACACCGGTATCGGATCCCCGATGCCCAGATTATAGAACTCATATGTGTCCATCAGAAACTTGTCAAAATTATCCACCTTGTTTGTAATCAGCAGAACAGGTTTTCCACTGCGACGAAGCATATCACAGACTTTTGCATCCGAGTCCACCGGCCCCTGCCTCACATCGGTAATAAAGAGAATAACATCTGCAGTATCAATGGCGATCTGAGCCTGCTCACGCATGCGTTTTAAGATCATATCGCTGCTGTCCGGCTCAATGCCACCTGTGTCAATCAAAGTAAAGTTATAATTAAGCCAGTTGACATCTGCATAAACCCGGTCACGCGTCACCCCCGGAGTGTCCTTGACGATCGAAATTTTCTCACCCGCCAGGGCATTAAAAAGCGTGGATTTACCTACATTCGGCCGACCCACTATCGCTACTATCGGTTTGCTCATACATTATTCTCCTTCTATGCGTAGTAACCGGGTCTTTGTCGACAACGGCTCTCACAAAATCTCTGCCCGGTTCGTCCACCACGAGAATCGACACATCGAGAGCCTCTTCCAGCTGCTCCACGGTCATATCATCGAGGAAGACATTTTCTCCCTGTCTCAGCATATTACAGGGAATTAATAGCCTATTGCCCAGATCCCGGCCTTTTAGCTGATCTTTTATATCCTGTCCGGTTATAAGGCCTGATACCGTAATACTCTTTCCAAAAAAATTATTGACAATGGAAAAAACATTCACATGGATGCCGGGATACTTTTTATTAATATTCATCGTATAGTTCTTGATAAATGGTGCCGCCAGTGCACCGGTAGCAATGGAGATATCTCTCGATCTTGCATCTCCTGGTCTTCTGCGTAATTCTTCTGTGACCTCTGTCTCTAAGAGACGAAGCATACCGACTCCATTTTCATATTGCAGGTATCCATCATAATTGTCTTCGCCGGGCAGATCCTCTTCCGCCAGAATATACCACTCGTCCGAAGCATGTATAAAATGAATCCCGTACACCGGATACAGCTTTTTCTGCCATTTATGGATCGTGTTAAGAACTCCCTTTGCGTCATCTTTTGTAAAGGATTCCAGCGGGCAGAGTCCGTCTCTGAAACGGGTCAGTCCCACCGGGACAACAGATATGCTCCGAAGATGCGGCAGATATGCGCTCAAATCCCGAATGCTCCGCTCGAGTTCCTCTTTGTCATTTACGTTCTTGCAAAGTACAATCTGTCCATTCATCTCAATCCCGGCATCATAAAGTCTCTTGACCTTTGAAAGGACATCTCCGGCAAAACGGTTATGAAGCATCCTGCATCTGAGAGCCGGATTTGTTGTGTGAAACGAGATATTGATCGGTGCAAGATGGTATTGAATAATTCTGTCTATGTCATGATCATTCATATTTGTCAGTGTGACATAATTTCCCTGTAAAAATGATAATCTGGAATCATCGTCTTTAAAATATAATGTGTCACGCATGCCAGACGGCATCTGATCAATAAAGCAGAACATGCAGTCATTGCTGCAGGAACGGTATTCATCCATGAGTCCATTCTCAAATGTAATTCCCAGATCTTCATCGTATTCCTTGTCAATCTCAAGAATCCACTCTTCGCCGTCTGTCTTTTTGACACCTAATTCTATATATTCATCATCTGTCAGATAATGATAATCGAAGACATCCTCAATGGTTTTTCCATTGACGGTAAGCACTTCATCCCCGCATTCAAGCCCCATTTCCGCGGCAATACTGTCAGGTTTAATGCTTTTAATAATATGTCTGTTATTGTTCATTTTATATAACTTAGCTACCTGCCTTCTACTTATCTTTTTTTGGTGTTTGTTCGGGTTCTAAAGGAATGCCTTTTTCATGCAGGCATGAAAAAGAGCACTGGGTTCCCTGTGGCGCTCACGCATCTCCGCTCCGTTTCGGTCGGTGCTAAACGAACATCCTCTGGATGTTCAGCAATCCTACAAACCTTCGAAATCCGCCCTATCGGGCTTCTTATCTCTGTTTGTTCGGGTTCCAGGGGAATGCCTTTTTCATGCAGGCATGAAAAAGAGCACTGGGTTCCCTGTGGCGTACCGCACCTTTATATGATACTACGGATTGCTACGCACTTCGTGCTCACGCAATCCTACAAACCTTCGAAATCCGCCCTATCGGGCTTCTTTCTCATGTTTGTTCGGGTTCCAAAGTTATGTCTTTTCATGCAAGCATGAAAAACATAACCTTTTAACCCTAGTATCATACCAATTTTGGGATCAAAAAGCAAGTACTGCATTGTGCGAATTCAGTTTAACCTTGACGAATGGTGTGATTTAGTGATATAAATTTATAGGAATGATTATAAAACCGTTCACAAAAGAATTTGCATTATTGGAGGATGCTATGGCAAACTTAGTCCCACTAGAGAACTCGATTCCAGTCGCCCCGCTGAAGCTGGCGGCATTAAAAGGTTGTGAGGAGATGGCGAAGTCCATCGATCAATACCTGGTACAATTTCGTAAAGATCTTGTCTCTCACCATAAAGACCGCAGAAACCTATCTGGTTATTCTGAGGAATCTTTCCTGCTAGACTGTGACTGCCCGCGTTTTGGAACAGGCGAGGCAAAGGGAAGACTGATGGAATCCGTGCGTGGTGTGGATTTATTCCTTTTAGTAGATGTCTGCAACTGGAGTATCACTTATCAGTCCTTCGGGCATACCAATCACATGTCGCCCGACGATCACTTTCAGGATCTGAAACGGATTATCGCGGCCGCTAACGGAAAAGCACATCGTATCAATGTCATCATGCCTTTCATGTATGAGGGCAGACAGCATAAACGCAACAGCCGTGAATCACTGGACTGTGCGCTGGCACTTAGAGAGCTGACAAGTATGGGTGTGAAAAACATCATCACCTTTGATGCACATGACCCACGTGTGATGAATTCAATCCCATTGGCGGGATTCGACAATTTCATGCCGACTTATCAGTTTTTAAAGGCACTGATCAAATCTGTACCGGATCTTCATCTTGACAACGATCATCTGATGATCATCAGCCCCGATGAAGGTGCCATGCCAAGAGCCGTATACTTTGCAAATATACTCGGTGTTGACATGGGTATGTTCTACAAGCGCAGAGATTATTCCACTATCATAAATGGGAAAAATCCAATTGTCGCGCATGAATTTCTCGGAGATTCCTTAGACGGAAAAGATGTGGTCATCATCGACGATATGATATCCTCAGGAGAAAGCATGCTCGACGTGGCAAAGCAGGTAAAAGACAGAGGTGCCGCACGTGTATTTGTATGTACTACTTTTGGCCTTTTTACAGATGGTCTTGAAAAATTTGACGATTGTTACGCAAAAGGTTATTTTGAAAAGATCATCACAACAGACCTGACTTACCGCTCACCCAATCTGATTGGTCGTCCCTGGTATGAACCGGCTGCGATGGGAAAATATATCGCCAGTATCATTGACATCTTAAATCATGACGTCTCAGTTGAGAAAGTTCGTGACACCACAACTAAGATTACAAATCTGCTGGACAAATGTAAATAACCGCAAAGGCCGGGCCATTACATGGATGATAACAATCAGTCATGTAATGGCCCTTTTTTATCGTACAGCCAAATTTCACTTGTTTATCATTAAAAAAGCTCCAAGGTTTCCTCTTCTTCCATGTGAGGCTCTGTGAGAAAACAGGAAATCAGGATTACAACAGGTACACAGATTCGGCATCTGTATCCGCTCGTTTTTCACGCCGGCCTCCAGTAAAATCTGACGGTTTGCCTCCCATAAATTCAACTGATATTTACCATTCTCCTTTTTGTAAAAAAGTTTCGGATACAACGATTCATCAAAAGAAGCTTCGAATTCATCTATGACCTCTTTGCTTACTTCATAACAATCCTGGCAGATGGAAGGACCGATCGCTGTCACAAGGTCTTCTGGATTAGTTCTAAAGGCCTTCTCCATGGCCTGAACTGTCACCTTTCCCATCTTATGAACCGTCCCTCTCCACCCGGAATGAGACAGCCCAATCGCCTTATGTACCGGATCCACAAAGTAAAGAGGTACACAGTCCGCATAAAACGTTGACAGAGTTACTCCGGGTTCATCTGTGATCATACCGTCAATTTCATGGAAGCTCCTGGATCTTGTCACTCCATTTCCACAGTCAGCTCTAGTCACCCGTCTGATATTTGTCGTGTGAGTCTGATCCGAAACCACTATGCTTTCAACCGGTATGCCAAGGGCTCCTGCCATTAACCGGAAATTTTCTCTGACATTCTTCTCGTCGTCTCCTCTGGTAAAACTCAGATTCATGGAAGAAAAAATATCACTGCTCACCCCTCCAAGCCGGGTGGAAAATGCATGTGTTACAAAAGCTATATTAGAAAGTGCAGGGAACTCAAGCCAGGTAACACCGAATCTCTGCAGCACTTCCATTCTCGGTTCCTTATTGTTTTTCCATTCAATCTTCATAGTAATTTTCCCATAAACAGCCCTTCCTTTGCCACATCACTCTTTTACGCGAGATTTCTTCCATCATATCCGAAAGCATTCGTATGGTGGACGATATTCTTCTGTGTCATAGAGATAACGTCAAAACGGCAGGAGACATCATCCCGGATCTGATTCTTCAGACGGTAGTAATCTGCTGTCTTGATGATTCTTCTGCGCTTTTTATAGTCTACGGCCTCTTCCGGTGTTGTAAGGCGGGTGCTTTCCCGATATTTGACTTCTATAAATACAATCGTCTGCTGTTGCTTTGCAATAATATCAATCTCGCCGTAACGGCTGTAAAAGTTTCGGTTTAGTATTTCGTATCCTTTATCTTTTAGATAGCTGCAGGCACGTTTCTCCTGTGATCTCCCTTTTTCTGTGTTATTCATACCAGCCCCCCGTTAACAGAAATGTGTGATAAATGACCTCCTGTGGATTGGACTGGGACCGTATTTTTTCAATGCCTCGATATGTTCAGCCGATCCATAGCCCTTATTCGATGCCAGATGATATTCAGGCATCATCCTGTCATATTTGACCATCAGCCTGTCTCTGGTCACTTTTGCAACGATGCTGGCTGCCGCAATAGACACACTTCTGCAGTCCCCCTTGATCAGAGGAACCTGCTGCACTAATATGTCCGGAATCGTCACCGCGTCATTTAAGAGCACCTGAGGCTGTGGATTAAGTTTACTAACCGCGTCTCTCATCGCTTCATATGTAGCCTGGAGAATATTAATCTCGTCAATCCTGGCAGGGCTTCGATATCCAATTCCCACAGAGACAGCTTCATTCATAATGACATCGTACAATTTTTCTCTCTTGGCAGCCGACAGCTGTTTTGAATCATTGAGGTATAAAATTCGACAGTCTCTTGGAAGAATAACGGCTCCGGCAACGACCGGTCCCGCAAGTGGTCCTCGTCCTACCTCATCAATACCACAGACATACCCCAGATGTTCATATCTGCGCTCATAAATTTCTAAAGTTTTAGTTCGCTCCCATTCGATCCTCAGTGCGTCTTTCTTTTTTATGGCCTTTGTAACCAGTTTTCGAACGCCCACACGAGAATCTTCCTTATATGTACGGCAGAGGTCCTCCACATGGATTTCATCCGCCCGTTCAAATTCCAGGCTTATTTCAGCAATGGTTTTTTTTTGTGTTTCTCTCATGGTTCCTCCAGTGTGAATCGTCCTAGGCTTCCGTTTCTAAAATCATCAAGGATGATGTCTGCAGCTTTCACATAATCAATCTCATTCCCTTTTTTGATGCATTTGCGTACACTGCCGACTGTACGCAGCATCTCCACACGGTCTTCTGATTCTTTAATCCCATATCGCCTCTGCAGGTTCCCGGGATATTCGGACGAAAGGAAACCGAGCACTTCAAGAGCCAGTTCCTCCGTATTCAAGATGTCATCCCTGATTGATCCAATCATAGCCAGATGCAGTCCCACCCGCTGATCTTCAAACTTAGGCCAGAGAATACCCGGTGTATCCAGTAATTCCAGCGATTTATTCATACGTATCCACTGCTTTCCCTTCGTAACCCCCGGTTTGTTTCCGGTTTTTGCAGCTGCCTTTCCAGCATAGGAATTGATGAACGTGGATTTCCCGACATTCGGGATACCGACCACCATAGCCCTCACCGGTCGATTTTTAATCCCTCTTCTCTTATCCCGCTCAATCTTTGCTTTACAGGATTCCTGTATCGCTCCCTGGATTGCTTTTAAACCGGCACCACTTTTTGAGTTTACATTCACAACAGTAAAACCCTGTTCTTCAAAATATTTCTTCCACTTTACAGTTTTACCTTCATCTGCCAGATCCGACTTATTCAGCAAAATCAGTCTTGCCTTATTTCCGGAAAGGTCGTTAATTTCCGGATTGCGTGAGGCATAAGGCACCCTCGCGTCCACCAGTTCTATAACCAAATCAATCAATTTTATATCTTCCTGCATCTGACGCTTTGCTTTTGTCATATGCCCCGGATACCATTGATAATTCATCTAATTTCCTCCTGATCTATTCGATTGTCAAAAACCCATCCCGTTATTATACACTCGGGGTGGGCTTTTGACAATCGAATCAATTCTTTAAGATACCTAGTCGATTTTTCGGGGAAATAATAAACCACAGCCTGCCTATAATGTTTTTTGTCTTTATATTTCCAACATCTATATGCCGACTGTCTTCGCTGCTGTTTCTGTTATCTCCCAGCACAAAATATTCTCCATTACCAAGTTTGATAGAGTTCTCAGCCATACCTGGATTTTTTATCTTTGAAAAATTTTTGGCTTCTTTATATCTTTTTCCGTCAACAAATATCTTTCCGTCCCTGATCTGTACCGTCTCGCCCGGCAATCCGATAATTCTCTTTATATGAAGACTTGATTTATCGTTTCTCGATGTACGGTGTACAATGACATCACCGCGTTTCGGGGAGGATAATTTATAGACTGCAGAGTTTACCAGGACACGGTCGCCTGCCTTCAGTGTCGGTTCCATTGAACCTTCCTGCACAACGATACTTTTACAAAAAAAGTAAGATACCCCGGCCGCCAATAAGATAACCAGAATAATCTCAACAACCCATATAAATATATTCTTATATTTATTCTTCGCAAAATAGTCTTTTACATAGCTTAGACTGAATCTCATACCTTAATCCTCATTCGAAAACAGGGACTATATACCAATGTATAAGTCCCTGTGATCTAATTATTTTACAAGCTCTTTTACCTTAGCAGCTTTACCGATACGTCCTCTCAAGTAATTCAGTTTTGCACGTCTTACTTTACCATGTCTCACAATTTCTACCTGCTCTACGTTAGGTGAATGTAATGGCCAGGTTTTTTCAACGCCAATTCCACTGGATTTCTTTCGAACAGTAAATGTTGTTCTGTTTCCGCCGCCCTGTTTCTTCATAACAACACCTTCAAAGATCTGGATTCTCTCACGATTACCCTCTTTGATTCTGTTGTGAACTTTTACGGTATCTCCAACCCGAAATTCCGGTGCTTCTTTTTTCAGCTGCTCGTCTTCGATCTGCTTAATAATATCGTTCATGTTAACTCTCCTTATTATATCTTTGGATGTTCTTATCACCGATCAGCGTGACAGCGGACCATCTTGTACAATCAACAACGAGTATTATACTATAAGTTTTTGATTAATGCAAGATTTTTCTTTACCTGAGAATTGAAGCACGATTATGGCAGAGAAAGAAATTATATTTTTCTAATCTCCAGAGCTGTCTCTTTGCAGCTGCTTTCTATCGTTGACAATGGGTAGATTTTCTTTATCAAAAATCCCCTCTTATCAAGCAGTCTTTGAATTTTATCTGTTTGTTTTGTCTGTTCAGACTCGATACCGTGAACAAAACTGTCGGACCAAAAGATAAAACACGGGGTATCCTTTCCGTATATATTCGTAAAAGTTTCCGGAACACCTGCATCTTTTTCAAATTGTTCATCTGCCAGAAGGACAACCAGATCCTGCGAATCAAAATAATATTTCTGTTTTCTCAGTTTCTTTCGATTGAAATCGATGACCTCACCATATTGGGACAATGTCTGACAGAGTTTTCCAGCCATTTCCCGAAGAGCATCCTTTCCGTAAAAAGCACAGTGAACCTTCATGCTCTGCCTTAAAAGATCAGGACGTCTCTCTTTTGTGCGTTCAATTGAGCGCTCGTGCCTCCACTCTTCGATCTTCTTGTGGTCTCCCGAGAGGAGAATCTCCGGCACTTTCTTTTCGTGCCAGATTTCCGGCCTGGTGTAGTGCGGATACTCCAGCAGATTATCCTGAAGGGATTCAAACTGTGCGGATTCTTCATTGGAGAGTACTCCCGGAACAAATCTGGAAACTGCATCGATCAGAACCATAGCTCCAAGTTCTCCGCCGGTCAGCACATAATCCCCGATTGAGATATAATCCGTCACAACTTCATCCAGCACACGCTCGTCAATTCCCTCATAATGTCCGCAGATCATGACAAGGTCTTCCTCCAGGGCCAGTTCTTCCACCATGGTCTGGTTTAAGACTTTTGCCTGTGGAGTCAGATAGATCGTTCTGGGTTTATGCCCGATTTTATTCTTTACAGCAGAATAAGCGCGATAGAGAGGCTCCGCTTCGATCACCATGCCTGCACCGCCACCATAGGGGTAATCATCCACCCTCATGTGTTTATCTGCCGAATAATCTCTGATGTTTGTCGTCTCCAGATGGATGCAGCCATTCTTCAGTGCCCGTCCAAGTATACTCGTATGTGCTGCCCGGTCGATCATTTCCGGAAAGAGTGTCAGAACGTGATAATTCATAGTAAACCCTCCAGCAGGTGGACCACCATTTTATGATGATCAGTGTCCACATCCAGGATGCAGTCATGAATGGCAGGAATAAGCACTTCCCTGTCTTTTCCGTTTTCTGGTTCTACTATATATACATCATTGGCACCCGTCTCCATCACATCTTTTAAAGTGCCAAATAATTTTCCATCTTCGGTAAATACCTTTATTCCAATCAGATCACCAATATAATACTCACCCGGATCAAGCGGAACCGCTTCTCCCCGTTCCACGTAAAGCTCGCATCCCTTGTATTTTTCAACGTCGGTCAGAGTATCTATTCCCTCAAACTTTAGTATGACAAATTGCTTAAAGAACTTTACGCCGGCAATATTAAGAGGCAGTTTGTTCCCGGCACTGACAAGGGTTACTTCTCTGAGACGCTTAAAACGTCTCTGATCATCAGTCGTCGGAAACACTTTCACCTCTCCTTTTAACCCATGTGTGGAAGTGATTACTCCAATTCTTAAAAAATCTTCCATTTGAAACCTCCAGGTAGTGTAATACCCCCAAAAGGGAAGGCTACAGCCTGTTCTTTTGGGGGTATCGATTGTATAACCATACCCAATCATTATTCTACAATTTCTACTACAACTTTCTTGTCGCTTTTGGAAGAAGCAGCCTTCACTACTGAACGAATCGCTTTTGCAATCCGCCCCTGTCTTCCGATTACTTTACCCATATCAGAAGATGCTACCTTCAATTCTACCAATACGGAATCCCCGTTTTCGGTCTCGGTAACGACCACTTCGTCCGGATTCTCAACCAGAGATTTTGCAATTACTTCTACTAATTCTTTCATTACAAGCTACCTCCGAACCGTATTTCATTTCTCGATACCAGCAATTTTGAAGAGTTTTCCAACTACCTCAGTAGGCTGTGCCCCATTGGCGAGCCACTTTTTAGCTGCTTCTTCATTAACATTGTATACGCTTGGATCAGCGCCCGGATCATATGTTCCGATCTCTTCGATAAATCTTCCATCTCTTGGAGATCTGGAATCCGCTACAACAATTCTATAGAAAGGAGCTTTTTTCTGTCCCATTCTTTTCAAACGAATTTTTACTGCCATCACATTCACCTCCCTGTGCAAAAGCAAATAATTATATATGAGAACAAACAGCCTCTAAAACGGCAGTTTGAAACCTCCACGTCTTCTACTCTTCTTGCCCATCATACCGGGCACCTGTTTCATCATCTTTCTTGCCTGATCAAACTGCTTGATAAATCGGTTGACCTCTACCACAGGAAGCCCCGCACCTTTTGCAATCCTGGCTTTTCTCGATGGATTGATCAGATCTGGATTTGCTCTTTCCTTCAGCGTCATCGAATAGATAATTGCTTCTTTTCTGGCGAGATCCTTCTCATCAATAGCACCCTCAATATCCTGCATCTTACCGCTCATGCCGGGAAACATGCCAAGTACATTACCGATGCCGCCCATCTTTTTCATCTGATTCATACTCTCAAGATAATCATCGAAACCAAACTGAGCCTTTTTTAATTTATGCTCCATCTCTTTCGCTTTATCCTGATCGATGCTGCTCTCAGCCTTCTCAATCAGACTCATCACATCACCCATGCCAAGGATCCGGGAAGCCATTCGATCCGGATAAAACTGTTCTAAGTCTGAGAGTTTCTCTCCCATTCCGACATAGAGAATCGGTTTTCCACTGATTGCTTTGATGGATAATGCCGCACCGCCTCTGGTGTCTCCATCCATCTTGGTCAAAATAACACCGTCAATCCCGACTTCCTCATTAAACGACTCCGAGACGTTTACCGCATCCTGTCCTGTCATAGCATCTACGACTAATATCGTCTGGTCAACCCGGACCATATCTTTGATTTCTATCAATTCATGCATCATATCTTCATCGATGTGCAGACGTCCGGCAGTATCCAGGATCACTACATTAAAATTGTTCTTCTTCGCATGCTCTATCGCAGCTTTTGCGATATTTACAGGTTTCTGTTTATCACCCATAGAAAAGACTTCCACGCCCTGCTTATCACCGTTAACCTGAAGCTGGTCAATCGCCGCGGGCCTGTACACATCACAGGCTGCAAGCAGAGGCTTTCTGCCTTTGGCCTTCAGTTTTCCGGCTATCTTGGCTGTAGTGGTTGTCTTACCTGCGCCCTGAAGTCCCGCCATCATGATGACCGTGACCTCGTTTCCGGGACGAAGTGCGATTTCTGTTGTCTCACTGCCCATAAGTTTCACCAGTTCATCATTTACGATTTTGATGACCATCTGTCCCGGATTCAGCCCGTTCATGACATCAGATCCAATCGCGCGCTCTTGTACATCCCTGATGAACTGTTTTACCACCTTAAAGTTTACATCAGCCTCCAGCAGTGCCATCTTGACTTCCTTCATGGCTGTCTTTACATCAGCCTCGGTAAGCCGGCCTTTTCCTCTAAGGTTTCTGAATACATTCTGCAGTTTATCGGTTAAGCTTTCAAATGCCATCTGTTACAACTCCTCCAGAATATCAGTAGATATTTCTTCAATCTGGCGCATCACTTCGGACTGCGCACCACTATGTGTCAATTCCCGGATTTGATTCACACTTTCCTTAATATGAACAAATTTTTCAACCAGGTGTAATTTCGCTTCATATTCTTTTAAAATTTTATTGCACCGCCTGATCATATCATAGACTCCCTGCCGGCTGATGCCGGAAGCCTGGGCGATCTCACTGATAGAATAGTCATTTAATACTACTTCTTCATAAACCTGACGCTGGTGCTTCGTCAGTAATTCACCATAAAAATCATATAACAATGCCTGTTCAATTAACTTATCCATGAAACATCACCTCTAGCATAATACATCAGGAAGCAACACATGTCAAGTGTTTTCTCTTGACGTTTATAATTAATTGTCTGCCGGAACATCGAATAATGCATTTACAAATTCGTCAGAGTCAAATTTCTGCAGATCTTCGATCCCCTCACCGACTCCGATATATTTCACCGGGATATCCAGTTCTGATTCAACTGCCACAGCAATTCCGCCTTTTGCGGTTCCGTCCAGTTTTGTCAATATGATTCCGTTAATATCTGCCACTTCATTGAACTGACGGGCCTGCACCAGCGCATTCTGCCCTGTTGTCCCGTCCAGAACGACAAGTGTCTCCAGATATGCCTCCGGATATTCTTTCTCAATAATCCGGTAAATCTTCTTTAGTTCCTGCATCAGATTTTTCTTATTATGCAGGCGGCCTGCTGTATCGCATAGCAGCACATCTGCGTTTCTCGCTTTTGCAGCCGCAACCGCGTCATAGACTACAGAGGCAGGATCGGCACCATGCTGTCCGCCGACAATCTCAACACCGGCACGATCGGCCCATTGGGTAAGCTGTTCTCCCGCTGCTGCTCTGTAAGTATCCGCAGCCGCAAGTATTACTTTCTTTCCCTGATCTTTAAGCTTTCCGGCCAGTTTTCCAACGGATGTGGTTTTTCCCACACCGTTCACACCGATTACAAGAACTACTGATTTTCTGTTTTCAAATTCATAGGCTGTATCGCCTACTGCCATCTGTTGTTTGATGCTGTCAATCAACAGGTGTTTGCACTCCGACGGTTCTTTGATATGCTGTTCATGTACTTCTTTTTTTAGATTCTCAATAATCGCGGTTGTGGTGTTGATTCCGATATCCCCCATAACCAGGATTTCTTCTATTTCGTCATAGAAATCATCATCAATACTAGAAAATCCGCTAAATATAGAGTCTATACCCGATACAATACTGTCTCTCGTCTTTGAAAGCCCTTTAACCAGGCGTTTAAAAAAGCCTACTTTCTCTTCAGCCATATATGTTACCTCCCTGTCTTACTCATCTAATTCATTTTCTATCAGGTTAACGGAAACCAGGGTTGACACACCCTTCTCCTGCATTGTAATCCCATATAAACGGTCTGCCGCATTCATGGTACCTCTCCTGTGTGTGATAATAATAAACTGTGTATTTTTTGTCAGCTTATGAAGGTACTTTGCAAATCTCGTGACATTCGAATCATCAAGCGCGGCTTCAATTTCATCCAAAAGGCAGAATGGAGACGGTTTCAGATTCTGAATTGCAAACAAAAGAGCTATCGCTGTCAATGCCTTTTCACCGCCGGAAAGCTGCATCATATTCTGAAGCTTTTTTCCGGGAGGCTGACTGATGATCTTTATTCCTGCTTCCAGAACATCCTGCTCTTCAGTCAGTTCCAGTATTCCTTTTCCCCCACCGAACATTTCCTTGAATACTTTATCAAATTCAATTCTGATATCCTGAAACTTTTCGATGAATTGTTTCCGCATTCCCGTATCCAGTTCATCGACAATTCCCCGGAGTGTCTCTGCTGCTTTCACAAGATCCGTATGCTGATTATCCAAAAAATCGTGTCGTTCCTGAAGTTCTTTAAATTCTTCAATTGCATTGACATTGACGGGTCCCAGTTTTCGAATCGCTTCTTTGAGCTCTGCAACTGATTTTTTTATCTCTGCCGGACCCTGTTTGTCCTTAGATCGCAGATCCTGTGCATGTACAGGAGTGATCTCATACTCTTCCCACATGTAATCGATCTGATTGTCCTTCGATTCCTCCAGTTTTTCTTTTTGTACATTCAGACGATAACACTCTTTATCCATCCGGCTGATATGTGAGGATAATTCTTCTCTCTGTTTAAAAAATATTTTATGGGAGGCATTCAATGTTTCCTTTCTTTTCAGATATTCCGAAATCTTGTTACGATTTTCCTCATCCGTCTGTACGGCAGCTGCAATCGTATCCTGGATTTTTTTAATGTCTGCCTCTTTTCTTGCTGCATCTGCGGATTCTTCTTCGATCGATTTCTTTACCTGAGATTCCTCCTCCCAAAATCGATTGATTTCTTCATCCAACCGTTTTAAATTGGTAGAAAGAAATTCATTTTTCTGCTCTAAATTTGCATACTCAATTTTGATTGATTCCAGGCTGTGGTTCTTTTTACTCTCTGTTTCGATATCAGCATCGAGTTTATCCTGAAGGGTCGAGATCGAAGAATCAATTTCGTTCTCCCTTTGTTTTGAATCTTCCAGTTCTTTCTCAATTGAGTGCTTATTTCTTCCAATCTCCCCGATCTGGGATTCGATTTCCATTGTTTCTTTTGAAATGCCGTCAAACCCATTGCGGATATCCAATGTTTTTTCTCTGGCCTGGCTGATACTCATCTTTATCGTATTCTGTTTTAGATAAAGATGCTGCAGTTCTTCATTTTTTGCTGTTCGTAAGTCTCTTTGACGATTTCTCTCACCTTTATTATCACTTACAGCCTTTTGCATAGCAGTCAGATCATTTTTCAGGGCTTTCACACTGGAATCCAATTCCTCAATCTCCCGCCGCCGGCCAAGAAGATTACTGTTATTTCGAAATGCACCACCGGACATGGATCCTCCGGGATTTAGCAGCTCACCCTCCAGTGTCACCATTCGAAAAGAATGCCGGAATTTTCTTCCCAGAGCGATTGCATGATCAATATGATCCACAACCAGCGTACGTCCGAGTAAGTGATTACACAGCCCTTCATAGATCGGATCATATTCCACAAGATCTTTTGCAATGCCAATGACCCCTGTTTCATGCAGTGCAGCTTCACCCTGAAATCTCTGTTTCTTATTCATACTAGTCAGTGGCAGAAAAGTAGCACGTCCAAATCGTCCCTTTTTCAGATATTCGATCAGGTATTTGGCAGTATTCTCATTATCGGTCACAATATTTTGAATGCTCCCCCCAAGGGCCGTTTCCAGAGCTGTCTCATATTTCTTCTGTGTTTGAAACAAATCTGCCACAACACCGTGAATTCCCGGGTTCTTGTCCTTTTGCTGCATGACCTTTTTGATACTGTTTCCGTATCCATCATAGCGTTCCGTGATATTTCGAAGCGATTCCAGCCGTGATTCTTCTCTGTGATAAGTCGTCTGCCCGATCTCTAGCTGTCGATTTTGCTCCGTAAGGGCTTTTTGAATCTCAGAAATCTTATGTTCGATCTCCTCATATTCCTCTTTCTTCTTCTTTACCTGTTCTTCAAGGCTGTCGTAATCGGAATTCAGACCTTCTAATGCGGAAGCCTGCTGCCCCTCATCGCTCTTCAGTCGGAGAAGTCTCTGATTCAGCTGTGCCTTTCGAATTCCTGTCTGTTCCAGCATAGCATCATATCTTTGAATCTTTCCCTTGATAGATCCCCTCTGATTCAAAATCCCGATGATTTCACTTTTTTCTTTTTCGATTTCTCGTCGGATCTTCTCCATCTGTTCCTGGAGATTCCTTAAGATTTCTTCCTCTGTCTCCTTTTTCCGGCGCATACCATCTAAGAATGTAATTAACTGATCCTGCTCCCTTAGATGTTTTTCCCTTAACTGTTTCCTTTTTTTTATTTCTTCCCGAACGGTTAGTATTCTTTCATTGTAATGTTCACCGTTTAGCCTGGCATTATGTATCTGCTCTTTTAAAAGCTCAATCTGACTTTCCAGGTGCTGTTTTGTCAGAGTATCCTGACTGGACTGATCTCTGGCAGAAGAAATCTTTTCGTCCAGTTCTTCCAGTTCGCGTTCCAGCTTTTCGTATTCCAGTTTCGTATTTTCAAAATCTTGTTTTGAGTCATTTAACTGACTTGAAGCATCCTCGTATTTCGAAATGACGCCGCGGATCTGTTTCTCTATGTCTTCCATTTCTATAAGAAACAGGTTCACTTCCTGCTGTTTTAATTCCTCTTTCTTTTTCAGATAAGTTCTGGCAGATTCCGACTGCTGCTCCAGCGGTTCAAGCTGTCTTGTAATTTCTGATAAAATATCAGTTACACGGACTAGATTCTGTTGTTCTTGGTCCAGCTTTTTGAGCGTTGTATCCTTTCTCTTTTTGAATTTTACAATTCCGGCCGCCTCATCAAAGAGCTCTCTTCGCTCTTCTGGCTTTCCGCTTAATATCTTATCAATCTGGCCCTGACCAATGATGGAATATCCCTCCTTGCCAATACCAGTATCATAAAATAGTTCATTGATATCCTTCAGACGACAGGATGATCCATTCAGCAGATATTCGCTCTCTCCGGATCTATACAGATTCCGGGTTACCCTGACTTCCTCATAATCGATATTCAGTTTGTGGTCAGAGTTGTCCAGAATGATAGCCACAGAAGCATACCCCAGAGGCTTTCTCGCCTCTGTTCCGGAAAATATAACATCCTGCATATTCCCGCCCCGCAGCTGTTTCGCACTCTGCTCACCGAGTACCCATCTGACCGCATCGCCCACATTACTCTTTCCGCTGCCATTAGGGCCCACAATACCTGTGATCCCTTCATGAAATTCCAATACAATTTTATTGGCAAAGGATTTAAAGCCCTGCATCTCGATCGTTTTTAAATACATAAGTCACCTACTCTTTTTTATTCTACAGATAGCATCGTAAGCCGCATGCTGTTCTGCCGCTTTCTTAGTTCTTCCGGAGCCTCCGCCAATCTTCTCTGAACCGACCAGAACTTCCGCATCAAAACTCTTGTTATGATCAGGCCCTTTTTCTCCTGTAATGACATAAGAAACATCGCCTTCCTTCTCCCCTTGAATAATTTCCTGAAGGATAGTTTTGCTATCATAAAAGAGCTGCTTATGTTCGACATCGTCCAGTACATGAGCCAGTATAAACTCTTTTGCATTAGCAAAACCACCGTCCAGAAATATAGCCCCGATCACAGACTCGATTGCATCCGATGTCACGGAATTTCGGCTTCTTCCTCCTGTGGTTTCCTCCCCTTTCCCCAAAAGCAGGAAATTCCCGAGGTCAATCTCTCTTGCATCATAGGCCAATGTCGGTTCGCAGACCAGACTGGCTCTCATCTTTGTCAATTCTCCTTCCGGCTTATCCGGGTACATATTATATAAGAACTCCGAAGACACTACCTCTAAAACTGCATCTCCTAAAAACTCCAGTCTCTCATTACATTGCAGTCTGCTCATCTTATGTTCATTTGTATAGGAACTGTGTCTCATTGACATTTCAAGAAGACCAATATCCTGAAACCGATATCCGATTCGGTTTTCTAATTCTTTTAAATAGTCTGTTTTAGTCATCAAAGCCTCCTGTAATCTGGTAGAAGTAACAGGCTGTTTCAAAATTCCCTCTTGAAACAGCCTGTCTAATTAATCAATCGTTTTTTTTATCTGTTCAACTGCATCACCGACGGATACGATCTTCTCCGCATCATCGTTGGATATCTCGATATCAAATTCTTCTTCTATTCCCATGATGATTTGGAAAATATCCAGGGAATCTGCTCCCAGATCATTGACGAATGTGGTATCCATGGTAATCTCCTCCGTATCCACATTCAGGACATCTGCTATTATTTTAACTAACTTTTCAAATTCCATTACTGATCCTTTCCATCAGCAGCACTATTTGTAATGTGCTCCTCAATTTTTTCATTGATATGTTCATTTTTAAACTGAATGCATTGTAAAATTGAATTTTTAAATTCCAGAGCCTTCGAGCTTCCGTGAGTCTTGACAACCAGACCCTTCAGCCCCAGAAGCGGTGCACCGCCGTATCTGCTGGCGTCAAAAGTCTTAAGAGTCTCCTTCAGTGCCGGTTTTACAAGAAGACCTCCAACCTTGCTCCGCAGAGTTGTCATCATCCCTGCTTTGACTTTTTTTATCAATGTTGATCCGACTCCTTCGTAAAGTTTCAGGATAACATTTCCCACAAAGGCCTCACACACAATTACATCAGCAGTTCCCTTAGGAATATCTCTTGCCTCTATACTTCCAATAAAGTTTATATTTTTATCTGCTTTTAACATTGGAAATGTTTCTTTCACAAGTGCATTCCCTTTTTCTTCTTCCACACCAATATTTACAATAGCGACCCTTGGGTTCTTTACTCCGATTATATTTTCCATATAGATCGAACCCATAGACGCAAATTGCAGCAGATGCTCCGGACGGGCATCCACATTCGCTCCACAGTCAATGAGCAGAGAAACACCATTCTCAGTCGGAATCAACGGAGCCAGAGGCGGTCGTTTTACACCTTTTATCCTGCCGACAATCACCTGCCCGCCCACAAGAATCGCACCGCTGCTTCCTGCGGAAACAAGCGCGTCTGCCTCCTGGTGCCGCACCATATTCATCGCCTTTACAAGGGATGAATCCTTTTTAGTTCGAATGGCCTTTACAGGTGGTTCTCCAGTCTCGATGATCTCCGTGGCATTTACAACTTCAATTCGATCTTTTGCATAGTTATACTTGTTCAGTTCATGATTAACCGTCTCCTGTGGTCCAATCAGATAAATATAGATATCGTGATTTTCGTTCACAGCATCCACGGCCCCTTTAACCGGTTCAGCCGGAGCAAAATCACCACCCATAGCATCAACCGCAACTTTTACTATTTCGCCCATACTCCTACCTGCTTTTCTTCTATTATTGTCCGGCAGACTGTTGTTCCGCCTTCTTTTTGTCTTCTGATTTTCCGTCAGATCCTATCTTAAAGCCCTCGACCTCAGTATCCCTGGCCATATTTCCGTCAGGATTCATATAATACCAGTCTCCGTTCCCATCCTGATACCAACCGACTTTCATATTCCCGTTTTCATCGAAAAGATAATGCTTTCCGCCGATATCCTTCCATGCGTTTGTGACAAAAGAGCCATCCTGAAGCTTGTATTTCTTATATCCGCCGTCCTCAACCCAGCTGCCTTCCGGTAGAATCTGTACCTCAACGGTAGCACTTGTGGACTTTGAAATACTGTCTTCTTTCGTGTTGGTTGCCACAACGTAATAAAACCTTGTTCCCTCCGCAGAGGTGTCCGGAACATAAGTGTTTTGTGTCTGCCCCTCTACCTGTTCACCGCCGCCATTGGAATTCACGTTATTCGAATACCATTGATATGATATAGTTCCGCCGTCACCTACCGAAGCTTCTACGGTCAAAGGGTCAGCCTCTTTCCCGACAACATATTGAACCTGTCCTTCCAGATTCGCGGTAAAATTCGGCTTTTCCAAAGATCCATCCACTTTCTTTGTATCTTTCTTTTCATCTTTTTTTGCCTTGCTGTCCGACTCTTCTATCGCTTTATCCGTATCACCGGTTATCTTATCCGATATCTTAGAAGAAGAGCACCCTGACAGAGCAAACGCCCCGATCAGGAACAATACAGTCAATGTACTTTTATTTCTTTTTCTCATTATTCAAATGCCCCTTACGTATAGAATTTTTATAAACTTTTAGCCCGGTCAGACACATTCTTTCTGAAATTTATAACTTCATGATCATAAGTTGTATCCATGAATCTGGATTGTATCATGAAATCTGCCGTCGCTTTATTCACAGCCATTGGAATATCGTATACCTGTGAGATACGCATCAGTGCTTTTACATCAGGGTCATGTGGCTGCGCCGTAAGCGGATCCGCGAAAAAGACAACAAAATCAATTCTGCCCTCAACAATTTTAGCGCCGACCTGCTGATCTCCGCCAAGCGGGCCGCTGTTATATGCTTTGACCGTAAGCCCTGTCTGATCAGTGATCATTCTGGCCGTTGTACCGGTTCCGCACAGGTTATGCTGTTCAAGCAGTTCTCTGTTCTCTTGACACCAGTCTATAAGCTTGGCTTTTTCATTATCGTGGGCAATTAAAGCAATATTTTTCTTCTTCCCTATGGTAAATGTAATATAATTATCTCTCATCGATTTTCTCCTCGCAGGTAATCATATGGGTTTCATGTTGTATAGTAAAAAGGACTTTCCGCTCCCGGAAAGCCCTCAAACTTCTCATTAGTCCACAGAGATGATTTCTTTTTTATTATATGTTCCACAAGCTTTGCATACTCTGTGAGGCATCATAAGCTCTCCACATTTACTGCATCTTACAAGATTAGGAGCGGACATTTTCCAATTTGCTCTTCTCTTGTCTCTTCTTGCTTTCGATGATTTATTCTTTGGACAGATGGACATAATTACACCTCCTTAAACTTGCTGAATATATCTTTTACTGCAGCCATTCGCGGGTCTAACTCTTCTCTGTCACAACCACAATCGCCAAGATTTAAGTTGGCGCCGCAGCGGCTGCAGATTCCCCTGCAGTCCTCTTTACATAGAACACGAATCGGCCAGTTGATTAAAAGTTCGTTTTTTACCAGTTGGTCAACATTAAGATGACCCTTTTCAATAAAGTTATACTCTTCCTCCGACTCTTCCATCTCCTCGGCAGAAAGCTTCATATCGACATTGCGCTCAATAAGAAACGGAAAATCATATCTCACATCTTCCAGACATCGCGAACACGGGATAACCGCAGAAACTTTTCCCTGAACCTGGATCGCTAAAACACTGTCTCCGGAATTCACAATCTTAAGTTTCACCGGATCGGGCGCCAAGACGGGGAATTTCTCCCCCTGAACAGTGATATCTGTCAAATCCAGTTTCGATTCCTGTTGTATGGTGTATCCCTCATGGAAAATCACCTTAGATAATTCAACCAGCATAACTCTCTCCTAATCATACTTAATAGATTATACCTATTCACAGATAACTTGTCAAGCTTTTTTCTGCTGCTCTACCAGCTCAACCGTCTCTTTACAGATCTGGATTTCCTCATTTGTAGGAATCACACAAACTGTAATCTTCGATTCCGGTTTTGTGATAATTGTTTCCTTAGCATTAGCATCTTCGTTTGCGTCATCATCCAATACAAGTCCCATAAACTCAAAAGCATTGCAAATCTCTCTGCGAAGCGGAACGCCATGCTCACCAAGTCCCGCCGTAAACGTAATGACATCTACTCCGCCCATAGCTGCAATATAGGATCCGATGTATTTGATAACCCTGTAATAATATGCTTCCAGACAATTGATGGCATCCTGATTGCCCGCTTCAACCGCATCGGAAATATCACGGTAATCACTGGAAATCCCAGTCATGCCAAGCATACCGGATTTTTTGTTCAATATCGTAAGTACTTCTGAAGGTGTCAGGTGCTCTTTGTTGCACAGGTATTCTACAACGGTCGGGTCAACATCTCCGGATCTCGTACCCATAATCAGTCCTTCCAAAGGGGTAAGTCCCATGGACGTATCTACACATACACCGCCGTTCACCGCTGAAAGCGAAGCACCATTTCCGAGATGGCATACGATCGTCTTCAGATCTTTGATGTCTTTTCCGAGAAACTCAGCAGTTCTTCTGGAAACATACTTATGAGAAGTTCCGTGGAAACCGTATTTGCGGATTGCATATTTCTCATAATATTCTTTCGGAATTCCATACATATAAGCCTTTGGAGGCATCGTCTGATGGAAAGCTGTATCAAAGACTGCCACTTCCGGCACCCCGGGCATCAGTTTCATACATGCATGGATTCCCATCAGGTTTGCCGGGTTATGAAGCGGACCCAGATCAGCGCATTCTTCGATCACTTTTATCACTTCATCATTGATGATAACAGGCTGGGTAATCTTCATCCCACCGTGGAGAACACGGTGTCCAACCGCATCCACTTCTTTTAAGGACTTAATTACACCTGTTTTCTTATTTACAAGTGCATCGAGTACCATGGAAATGGCTTCTACATGAGACGGCATAGAAGCATTTGTCACTTCTTTTTCTCCATGTTCAGGTTCATATACAAGGCGTCCGTCTATGCCGATGCGCTCACAGATTCCCTTTGCAAGAACCTCTTCGTTATCATAACGGATCAGCTGGAACTTCAGGGAAGAACTTCCGCAGTTTACTACTAATACATTCATTTGTTTCTATCCTCCGCTTTTACTGATTTTGAGCCTGTACCGCTGTGATTGCAACAACTCCGACAATATCCTGTGCAGAACACCCGCGTGAAAGATCATTGACCGGTGCTGCGATTCCCTGTGTCAGAGGACCGTAAGCTTCTGCTTTTCCAAGTCTTTGAACCAGCTTGTAACCGATATTTCCTGCATCCAGGTTCGGGAATATCAGAACATTTGCGTTTCCTGCCACATCACTTCCCGGTGCTTTTGACTTGCCAACCTCAGGAACAATTGCCGCATCAAGCTGCAGTTCTCCGTCAATTGTGAGGTCCGGATAGGATTCTTTCGCAATTTTTGTCGCCTCGGCAACTTTGTCCACATCTGCATGCTTTGCACTTCCCTTTGTCGAATAGGAAAGCATAGCAATTTTGGGATCCTTCCCGGTCAACAGCTTAAATGAGTCAGCAGATGCACCTGTAATAGCTGCCAGTTCTTCTGAATTCGGATCTTGATTCAAACCACAGTCTGAGAACACGAATAACCCGTTCTCACCATACTCACAGTCCGGAACATCCATCAGGAAAAATGCTGAAACCAGCTTTGTGCCTGGTTTTGTCTTCAGAATCTGAAGGCACGGGCGCAGTGTATTCGCTGTTGAGTGGCATGCTCCGGATACAAGCCCGTCTGCATCCCCCATCTTGACCATCATAACGCCATAATAGGTGTAGTCACTTAGGATCGTGTCTTTGGCCTTCTCAGGTGTCATCCCCTTCTTTGCACGGAGTTCCACTACCTTGTCAATATAAGACTGCGTCTTCTCAAAAGTTTCAGGATCAACAAATTCTGCTCCTGAAAGATCAAGTCCCGTGCTTCCCTTCTCAATCTCATCTTTAGATCCGATCAGGATAACATTGGCAATATTCTCCTTTAAAATCTGATCTGCCGCCTCCAGAGTTCTTCTGTCTTCCGACTCCGGCAGCACAATTGTCTTCTTGTCCTTTTTTGCTCTTTCTTTAATAGTATCAATAAATCCCATGATTCATGTATCCTTTCCGTTTCCCCGGGGGGAAATTTTTATCCGTTACTTCTATTATATTACTTAACTCCATAGACCTCAAGGTCTTTTCATCATATTTATTTAATTGCAATAATACTGGAAAAGCCTTGTGTTTCAGGCGTTTCTGTTATATTATCACTAAAGCAGCTTTTGTTCTTTTTCATATACATTATTTTTAGGAGGCAAACGAATGACAGTTACCGGCATTATAGCAGAATATAACCCTTTTCACAATGGTCATGCCTATCAAATCAAAAAGGCCCGGGAGATGACAAAGGCAGACTATATTGTAATCGTCATGAGTGGCGATTATGTCCAGAGGGGAACTCCCGCTATCATAGAAAAACATCTAAGAGCCAAAATGGCTCTGAATTCCGGTGCCGATCTCGTCCTGGAACTTCCCGTCCGCTATGCCACATCCAGTGCCAGAGATTTTGCCAGAGGAGCAGTAGCTATCCTGCAGGATTTGGGAGTTGTCGATTATCTATGCTTTGGAAGCGAGCATGGACATATCGATCCCTTTCTCGAAATCGCCAATATCTTAAATCGGGAACCGGACTGTTACAAGACGGTCTTGAGAAATGAGCTTAAAAAGGGAAGTTCTTATCCGGCAGCCCACCAAAAAGCTCTACTGACAGCTTTTAGAACCCTTGATTCTGAAAGAAGCACAGACTTGTCCACTGAATTTCTGTCGGCTCCCAACAATATACTCGGAGTTGAATATGTCAGAGCACTAAAGCAGCTGGGCAGTTCTATCGTTCCCTGCACGGTATCCCGGACATCGAATAATTATCACTCGATCGAAACCGGCTCCGCCTATGCGTCAGCAACGGCAGTCCGCAGACTGCTGCTCAGCGGTAAGTCAGAAAAGCTTAAGGATCTTGTTCCCGGAGACGTCTTATCAGATCTCACGAACTGTATGGTAAATCACATGTTCGTAACCGAAGACGATTACTCACTGCTCTTAAAGTACATACTGATGCAGTGCACGGCGAATCAGCTGACTTCATACCTTGACTTTTCAGAGAGCCTCGCTAATAGAACTCTGGATTCCCTGCAGCATTTTCAGAGTTTCTCACAATTCGCAGGATTCTTAAAAACCAGAAACATAACCCGAACGCGAATTAACCGTTCTCTTTTACATGCCGTTCTTGGAATACAACAGACAAAAACAGTTCCACCCTTTCTTCGTATGCTGGGATTTCGCCGTGATGCCGCTCCGCTTTTGCGTGACATAAAAAAGGCATCCCGAAGACCTTTGGCAGGGAAACTTGCCGATGCCCCGCTGCAAAACTATCAGGAAGATTTATTTGCAAGTAATTTGTACCACTCAGTCGCTGCCATGAAGTCTTCCGGTTCATCCTGTGATGAGAGAAGTATTCCTCTGGTGATCATCAATTCTTAAAGCTGTGAACCGGAGCAGGTATCCTTCCCTTGCGGCTGATGAACTTTTCACAGGAAAAGCGGTTCACCGGCATAATCGGTGCATGCCCCAATAGACCGCCGAACTCCACCACATCTCCAACATTCTTCCCAATCACAGGAATCAGACGCACTGCCGTGGTCTTCTGGTTAATCATTCCGATTGCCATTTCATCGGCTGTGATTCCGGATAGCGTAGCTGCTGAAGTATCACCCGGAACCGCAATCATATCCAGTCCCACCGAACAGACGCAGGTCATAGCCTCCAGCTTTTCAATCGTCAGGGCTCCTGCATTTACCGCATCAATCATTCCCTGGTCTTCGCTGACCGGTATAAACGCACCACTTAACCCGCCTACATAAGAAGATGCCATAACGCCGCCTTTTTTTACTTGATCATTTAGGAGGGCAAGCGCCGCTGTAGTACCGGGAGCTCCTACGGATTCAAGTCCTATCTCTTCCAAAATTTCTGCCACAGAATCACCTACGGCCGGTGTCGGTGCCAGGGAGAGATCTACAATTCCAAATGGAATTCCCAGACGCTTTGAAGCTTCCCCTGCGACCAGTTGTCCCACTCGCGTCACTTTAAAAGCCGTCTTCTTAATTGTCTCACAGAGCACTTCAAAGTTCTCGCCTCTCACCCTTTCCAGCGCATGCTTTACTACCCCGGGTCCGGAAACACCGACATTAATCACGGCATCCGCTTCTGTCACACCGTGAAATGCGCCCGCCATAAACGGATTGTCATCAGGGGCATTGCAGAACACAACCAGTTTTGCGCATCCCATGCAGTTGTCATTTTTTGTAGCATAAGCTGTCTTTTTTATAATTTCACCCATCAGGCGCACCGCATCCATATTGATACCGGTCTTTGTTGAACCTACATTGACTGATGCGCAGACATTTTGAGTCTTTGCCATAGCCTCGGGGATAGAACGGATCAGGTCTTCCTCCGCCGGTGTCATTCCCTTCGACACCAGCGCCGAATATCCGCCGATAAAATTGACGCCTACCTCATGTGCTGCCCGATCAAGGGTTTGGGCAATCGTGACAAAGTCCCCGGGGTTCCTGCACGACGCAGCCCCGATCAGAGCAATCGGGGTCACGGATATCCTTTTATTTACAACGGGAATCCCATACTGGGCGGTAATCTCATCTCCCGTTTTCACCAACTCTCTGGCATAATTGACAATTTTGTGATAAATCTTCTCATTTACTTTTCTAAGGTCAGAATCGATACAGTCTAAAAGACTGATCCCCATCGTGATTGTCCTAACGTCCAGATTTTCGTCTGAGATCATATGATTCGTCTCGTTTACTTCAAGCATATTAATCATTCAGCAGGATCCTCCTATATTCTGTGCATCATATCGAAGATTTCTTCGTGCTGACAGAGAACCGTAACCCCGATTTCATCTCCGACTTCTTTTAAACCTGAAGACATTTCCTGAAAATTCTTCGTGGATGAGGAAGTATCTACGATCATCATCATATTAAAAAATCCATGTACAATTGTCTGTGTGATGTCTTCGACATTAATGTTGGCAGATGCGAGATAGGTACACACTTCTGCTATTATACCCACTGTGTCCCTTCCCACTACACTGATTATTGTTTTTTTCATTTTTTTCTCCCTGATTATATTTTCAGATAGTAACAAGTTCTGACACCGTATCTCTCTTTGCTACCTGAATATGAAAGTCTTTCGATTTATACGGGTTGTCACCCATTGTCACTTCTGAGCATACCGTCTCAAACGCAAGCGCCTCATAGTTATTTTCCCTGCTCAGGTGCCCAAGCATAATCTCCTTCATACCGTCATGAAGCAATTTACTTAACAGCTGCCCTGCACAACAGTTTGACAAATGCCCTGTGTCACTTAAGATCCGTTGTTTCAGATAATAGGGATAACGCCCCACCTGGAGCATATTCACGTCGTGATTCGCCTCCAGCAGAAGAGCATCCAGCCCCTGCAGATGGCTTACGATATAGTCATCGTATTTTCCCAGATCCGTGGCTATACCAACAGAGCTGTTCTTATGGCTGACCCTATATCCGACCGGCTGGACCGCGTCATGTGAAATTGTAAAGGGATTGATGTTAAGATCCCCGATTTCAAAAGATTCATCTGCTTTTACTTCTCTGAAGATACTTTCCGGGAATCTCCCCAGATTTTTACTCCCGAGAATCGCATCAATCGTTCCCGGCGTCGCATAGATTGGAAGATGAAGTTTCCTTGCAAGAACACCCAGGCCTTTAATATGATCTGAATGTTCATGAGTAACCAAAATGCCATCCAGGTCTTTTCCTGTATAT
Organism: Eubacterium sp. UBA5416; assembly: GCA_002409525.1. Taxonomy (GTDB): domain Bacteria; phylum Bacillota; class Clostridia; order Lachnospirales; family Lachnospiraceae; genus Novisyntrophococcus. The sequence continues at coordinate 37,861 of DHNM01000009.1, forward strand.
CCGATCGTATTGAGTCCGTTTTCTACACGTTTTCCACTGATTCCGGCATCAATCAGGATACTGGTCGACTCACTTCCGGCAAAAATACAGTTTCCGCTGCTGCCGCTTGCTATACTACAAAGTTTCATATGTACTAATCCTCGAATCTATCTGTTTTATTGTGTCTGTCAAATCACCACTATTGTTAATCTCAAAATCACAATGCTTCGAAAACTCTGTTTCCGAAAGCTGACTCGCCATGATTTCGTCCATCTTCTGTTTCGAATAACGTCTCTTGGTGACCAGTCGCTCTCTGCGAATTTGCTCATCCGCATAGATATACCACAGTTCGTCGCAGATTTCATCGTAATGATCCTCGATCAAAAGTGCCGCCTCCACAAAGAAAAGGGGGGTTCCCATCTTTCTTTCTTTTTCTATCGACTCGAGAACATACTGCCTGACTGCCGGATGTACGATCTGATTCATCTTTGTGCGCATATCCTCATCATGGAAAATAACAGATGACATTTTCTTCCGATCCAGATCTCCTGACAAATCGGTGAATCCGGGACCCAGCAGCTTTATCACAGCCGGGTAGCATGCTTCACCGGGCTGCATCAGAAGATGCGCCGCTTCATCCGCCTGGACAACAGCTGCCTCATAATGCCTTCCAATATAATTTAAAACTTCACTTTTTCCGGAGCCCACACCTCCGGTAATGCCTATTACCTTCATGCATCTTCCTCCCTAATGCGCTTCGTACCAGTCTTTCCCCGTGTTCATATCTACTTCAAGTTCCACCGCAAGATCGGCCGCACCCGTCATCTCCTCTTCCAAAAGTGCAGCGACAGCCTTTACTTCCTCTTTTGGAGCCTCGATCAGCAGCTCGTCGTGAACCTGTAAAAGCAGTCTGGACTTATAGCCTTCACTTTTCAGACGTTCATTTACACGAATCATTGCGATTTTGATGATATCAGCCGCAGTGCCCTGAATCGGCGCATTCATGGCAACACGTTCGCCAAAGGAACGCTGCATAAAATTACTTGATTTCAGCTCCGGAATCGGTCGTCTTCGTCCAAACATAGTTGTCACATACCCGTCTTCTTTCGCCTTTTTCACCTTGTCATCCAAAAATACCCTGATTTTAGGATAGGTTATAAAATAATTCTCGATATACTGTGCTGCTTCCTTTCGAGAGATATTCAGATCCTGACTCAGTCCATAAGAGCTAATGCCATATACGATCCCAAAGTTGACAGCTTTGGCGTTCCGCCTCTGCAGAGGCGTCACCTCATCAAAGGGAACATGGAACACTTTAGAGGCTGTAATTCGGTGAATATCTTTCTCCTCACGGTAAGCTTCGATCAGGTTCTCATCGGCTGAAAGTGACGCAAGAACCCGAAGTTCAATCTGAGAATAATCCGCATCGATAAAGAGACACCCGTCTTTTGGTATAAAAACCTTTCGAATCATCTTCCCAAGTTCCACACGGATTGGTATATTCTGCAGATTTGGTTCCGTACTGCTGATACGTCCGGTTGCTGTTATTGTCTGGTTAAATGTAGAATGGATCCTCTCGTCTGGTCCGATATAAGCAGCAAGACCATCCGCATAAGTAGATTTCAGTTTCGTCATCTGTCTGTATTCCAGGATATCATTTACAATCGGAGCGTTTGGAGCCAGCTTTTCCAATATGTCAGCAGCAGTGGAGTATCCGGTCTTTGTCTTTCTTCCTCCCGGGAGTTTTAATTTTTCAAAGAGAACCACACCCAGCTGCCTTGGTGAATTGATATTGAACTCTTCACCCGCCTGCTGATAGATAGACTCTTTTAATTCATCAATCCTCAGCTTCAGCTTATCCCCGTAATCTTTCAGAGCACCGGAATCTACACGCATTCCAGCCTGTTCCATGTCATAAAGGGTAAATGCCAATGGAATCTCGATTTCGGTATAAAGTCTGTACATACCGAATTCTTTTAGCTGCTTTTCAAGTGGGTCCTTTGTGCAATATATACTGTACGCTATATTTCCTGCGTAAGAGGCAAGTGTATCTTCCGTCACGGTCCCGAGTTTCGGTAATTTGCTTTTACCGAATAGATCTTCCACTGTCGCAAGCATTTCACCTGCAAATTCCTTCGCAATATCATCGTAAGTATATTTCGCCTTCAGAGGATTTAAAAGATAGGCCGCAATCTGTGCATCAAATATATGGCATTGTCTGGCTGTTTTTGTAAACCTCAAAACCTCTTTGAGATCCAGTACCGAAATCATATCACATTTTAAAAAGAGAGTATCCAGCGCTTCTCTTAAATTTTCCTCTGTAACATGCTCACCGACCGGAACATAATAGACTTCATCTCTTCCATAGGAAATTCCGATACCCCAGAGTCTTTCTTCAATAATCAGAGAGATACCTGTCATCTTATGATCGCAGGCAGTCCGGATTACTTTTCTGAGTTCATCATCATTTTTAATGATTACTGTTTCTATCGGTTTCTCTGAAACAGTGTTTTCTCCGTCAAACCGAGTCAGCAGATTTTTAAAATCAAGCCGGCGGAAAATCTCATAGGCTTCAGACGTATAAAAGTTCTTCATACGGGCACTTTCAATATCAAAATCTATCGGACAATCTGTGCAGATTGTTGCAAGCTCTTTCGAGAGCTGCGCCATATCATAGTGCTCTTTCAGGGAATTCTTCGCCCTGTTGGGTTTGATATCCTCCACATGCTCATATGCATTTTCAATATTCTGATATTCCAGCAGGATTTTTGTCGCAGTTTTCTCACCGACTCCCGGAATTCCCGGAATGTTGTCCGAGGCATCGCCTTTTAATGCCTTAAGTTCAATAATCTGATAGGGTTTTAGCTGATATCTGGCAGCTACATCATCCGCATGATAATCTTCTATGGTTGTCTGTCCGAATCTAGTCTTGGGAATCCGTATCATTGTGTGATCTGTAGCCAGCTGCAGCAGGTCCCGGTCTCCGGATACCACGGTGACTTCCATCCCGTCAGTCTCACATCTTGAGGCAAGTGTGCCTAAGATATCGTCTGCCTCATATCCCTCTTTTGTCACAATGCTGACACCCATCGCCGTCAAAACTTCTATCATCAGTGGCACCTGCTCTGCCAGCTCATCCGGCATGGGTTTTCTCGTTCCTTTATATTCAGCATAACGTTTATGGCGGAATGTGGGTATATTGAGATCAAATGCCACAGTCAGATACTGTGGCTGTTCCTCCTCAAGTATCTTAAATAGAATACTTAAAAAACCATATACCGCATTCGTATGAATGCCCTCGGAATTCGACAGATTCGGCACTCCGTAAAATGCCCGGTTCAGAATACTATGTCCATCTATTAAAACGATTTTATCTCTCATGAAATTGATACCTTTCTTTACATATTAAGCCAGTGAATCGTCAGTATCATGTCTAATATTAAAAATACTAAAATGAATATCAACAGGAGAATAACCCTGCGTTTTCTCTTTCGCAGCTGATTTTCTTTTTCATTTAAATCCTTCTCCAGAAGATCCTTAATATCATATGATACATCCGCATTTTCGTCAAATACTTGTGTGGCAAGGCTTACGATCACATAAGTCTCCAGCTCCTCATAACACTGTGAACAGGTATGGACATGATTAATAAACCGCTTTAACTCTTTCGGTTTCAAATAATTATTCATATAGTCAGGGATCATTTGCTGGCACTCTTTACAGGTCATAAAATCTCCTTTCAAAGTTCCGCCCTGCCGGGCTTCCATAATCATCATACACCATAAAGATGCCCGGGTAAATAGCGTATGCAAAAAGAAATGCCTGAATAAATAAGGGATGCATATCGCAAGTAATCATTTCTTCGATATGCATCCCTATTTATTCAGGCAGTAAAAGCTGTGTTATGCTGTCACTTCATTCGCGGACCTGGATCCCTGCTGGAATGTTCTGGCATTATCCAGTGTTATCTCTGCTATAGCCGTCAGTGCTTCTTTCGTGAAAAATCCCTGATGAGAAGTAATCATCACATTGGGAAATGACAGCAGTCTTGCGGTCGTAGAGTGCTGCAGGATATCATTGGAACGGTTTTCAAAGACATTCGTTGCCTCCTCCTCATACACATCAAGCCCGACGCCAAAGAATTTTCTCGCACGGATTCCCTCGATCAGATCATCCGTTTTTACCAGTGCTCCTCTGGAAGTGTTGACCAGTATCACTCCGTCTTTCATCTTCGCTATGGTATCGTGGTCTATCATATGACGGGTCTCATCAGTAAGCGGGCAGTGAAGTGAAACCAGATCACTTTTCTTCAGGAGATCATCAAGGCTCGTATAAGTGACAAACTGTTTCAGATCCTGGTTTTCATAGACATCATAGGCAATTACCTTCATACCAAACCCGTGGCAGATCCTGGCCATCGCAGCACCGATTCTTCCGGTCCCCACAATTCCGGCAGTCTTTCCATGGAAATTCACACCCTGCAGACCCTGCAGGCTGAAGTCATTTTCTCTCACTTTTACATAAGCCTTGTGCAGCCTTCGATTCACACCCAGTGCCAGAGCCATCGCATGCTCTGCGACAGCCTCAGGTGAATATCCGGGTACACGCAGTACTTTTATCTTATATTTTTTGGCCGAATCCAGATCTACATTGTTAAAACCCGCACAGCGCATGAGTATCAGTTTTACCCCGGCCTCGTGAAGTGCCTGTATGGTTTCTTCTCCGACATCCGAACTTACGAATGCACAGACTGCATCATATCCTGAGGCGAGAGGTGCTGTGATTGGTCCCAGATCCGCTTCAAGATATTTTATTTTTATATCAGAATACTGGTCCAAAACGTTATCAAAGGACTCTCTGTCATAACTCTTCGTATCATAAAATAATATTTTCATCGATCATCCTCCTTAATTAACAGCTTTTCTTATTTACAGATTAATTGTACTGCATTGTTAAATGTTTGTCAATGATATTCTGTACAATTTTAGGAAAGTTTTGGTGCTATCTCCAACAGAAATCTGGAAAGTTCCTCTTTCTTATCCCGACGCTTTCGAACAGCGAAAAGATGCAGTTTGTTCTTTGCCCTTGTCATACCAACATAAAACATTCTACGCTCTTCCTCCAGATCCTCAGGAAGTATCGCTTTCTTATAGGGAATCATCCCCTCGTTCACATCCAAAATATAGACATTGTCGTACTCCAGCCCCTTAATACTGTGAAGCGTGGAGACCGTAACCCCGTCGGCCTTATTCTTCCGGTCTTTATTCTGACGTTTCAATTTTTCCGTGTAATTTTCAATATGGCGGTACCAGTCCTCTACATGGTCAAATCCTCTTGTCGTATCCTGCAGTTCATTCAGAATCTCATATAACTCCTCCGCACGTATTCTGCGGTATGAAGCATATTCTTTCAGATATTCCTCATATCCGATTCCATATCTGATATAGTTAATTGCACCAAATGGTGTCATAGGCTTTAAGACTTTCAGATCGTGTTCCAGTTTCTCAATTCGTTCCCACATCCACTGACGTTCCTCATATTGCTGATACAGCGATTCGAAAGATACTTCAGAATCTATGAAAGATTTTCTGGCAAGATAGCGGTTCGGCTTATTCGAGATTCTCAGGAAATCACTTCTCTTTCTGCTTCCCGCTGAAAGATTCAGATATGTCATAACATCCTTTGCGATCCAGTGTTCATAAAGATTAGGCAGCCCATCCCTCATCTGGAAAGGAATGTTATAAGCCATCAATTGCTCCACACTCTTTCTGCTGCCGGTATTTGTACGAAAAAGCACTGCAATATCCCGGTAATCTTTTCCTGACTTTAAGTATTCCCGTATATCATCAATCATATACTTCACTTCTGAACGGTCATTCTCAAAGATATGGATGTCAATGTGGTCGCCATCCTCCCGGCATGTCTGAAGTTTTTTTGAAAACCTTTTATCATTTTCGCGGATCAGAGTCCCGGACTTTTTCACGATCTCACCGGTACTGCGGTAATTTGTATCCAGATTCACCTGATGGGTATCCGGATAGTCTTCGGGAAAATTCAGCATAATCTCCGGCCTGGCACCGCGAAAGCGATAGATTGACTGGTCGTCATCTCCCACGATAAATAAATTGTTCAAAGGAGCGGCCAGCATGCGGATAATATCATACTGAATCGGATTGATATCCTGGAATTCGTCAATTAAAATATACTGAAATTTGTTCTGCCACAATTGTAATATGTCAGGCCGCCTGCAGAAAAGTTCATATGTCCATACCATGATGTCATCAAAATCCAGTTTTCGGTTATGATTCATCCAGGACTTGTATTCTGTATAGATTTTTCGGAAAACCTCTTCCGGAAGGCATTTAGAATAATAATGAGAGATATCCATCCGACCGTCTTTTACACTGCTGATCTCTCTGGATATGTTCTCCAGAAGGTCATTTTCATCCTCTGTATCCTGACAGTAAGTATCCACAAGCTCCCGCAGAAGCTTCATCTTCAGATCTTCACTTAATATATTCTGACCGGAAAATTGATAAGTATGACGTAGAATTCCATAGAACACCCCATGAAATGTGCCGAATGTCACTTGCGATGTATGTAGATTCATTAGACGGAGATACCGCTCCTTCATCTCTCTCGACGCCGCCTTCGTAAAGGTGACGACGAGTATGGAAGAAGCGGAAATCCCCTGTTTAATCAGATTGCAGGTTCTTCCTGTGATCACAGTAGTTTTGCCGGACCCCGGACCTGCCAGGACCATCATTGGTCCCTTAATATGGGTGACTGCCTTTTTTTGTGCATCATTAAATTTCATAAAAGTTTCCCAATTTATCAATCGCAGCTGCAATTCTTGCAGCAGACTCTTCTTTGCCGAGTATTTCCAGGATTTCTGTTGCACCGGCCGGGGTCATCTGCTTTCCGGACAATGCGGTTCGAATCGGCCACATCACATATCCCGTCTTATAATGGTTTTTCTTTGCATAATCTTTCAGCGTCGCAAAAAGTGCATCATTTCCGAAATCTTCCTGTTCCTTTATGAGCGGCAGAACTTCTTTTAGCACGGTAAGAGAAGTCTCCTGATTTGTCTTCATCTTCTTATGTGTATACATGGATGCGTCGTATTCCGGAACCTTTTCGAAAAACCCTACCATCTCCGGTATCTCAGGGAATACCTCGATTCGGCTTTTCACCATGGACGCAATCTTATGGAAATCATAATCTCTCTTTAAAACACTCTTCATATAGGGAAGTGCTTTCTCATAAAACGCTTCATCGTCCATCTTTTTGATATATTCGCCATTCATCCATTTCAGTTTTGTCATATCGAATACCGCCGGAGATTTATTGATCCTGTGGTAATCAAAGACTTTAACAAGTTCCTCAAGAGAATAAATCTCGCGTTCTCCTTTGGGACTCCATCCGAGAAGTGCCACGAAATTTACGATCGCCTCACTTAAGAAACCCTGGTCAATTAAGTCCTCATAAGAAGAATGTCCGCTTCTCTTTGAAAGCTTCTCATGTTCCTCATTTGTAATCAGGGGACAGTGAATGTAAGTCGGGATGTCCCACCCAAATGCCTCATAAAGGCGGTTATATTTCGGCGATGATGACAGATATTCATTTCCACGAACCACATGTGTAACTCCCATCAGATGATCGTCCACAACATTGGCAAAATTATAAGTCGGAAACCCGTCAGATTTCATCAAAATCATATCATCCAGTTCCGCATTATCCACAGCGATATCACCGTAGACCTCGTCATGGAAAGTAGTTGTCCCTTCTGTAGGCATATTAATCCGAATCACATAAGGCCTGCCGGCTGCCAGATTAGCCTCAACTTCTTCTTTGGACAAATACAGGCAGTGTTTATCGTACATATGGACCTCTTTTCCATTGACATTGACGGATAAGGATTCCAGACGCTCTTTATCACAGAAACAATAATAGGCATCTCCCTGTTCGATCAGCTGTTTTGCGTATTTCATATAGATGCCCTGGGCATTTCTCTCACTCTGTACATAGGGACCGACGCCACCGTCCTTGTCAGGTCCCTCGTCATGCTCAAGTCCTGTCTCTTTCAATGTCTCATCTATGATATCAAGTGCGCCTTCCATAAAACGCTCCTGGTCTGTGTCCTCGATGCGAAGCATAAAACTGCCCCCTGCGTGCTTGGCAATCAAATATGCGTATAATGCCGTTCTTAAGTTTCCTACATGCATCCTCCCCGTGGGGCTCGGTGCGAATCTTGTTTTAACCATTTTTGTCTCCTCTTTTAACCTTATATGATACACGAATTGCTCCGCACATACGTGCTCCCACAATTATAAACCATACGTATGTCAAGTTCAAGTGAGGCCGCATACAAAAAAGCACCGCAGGTACCGATAAGTGCCAGCAGTGCAATGCCTTTTTACAACTTATTTCTCGCTTCCGAATTTCCCCATCAGCCATACAAATAACATGATAATCAGAATTGTGATAAAAATACCTGCCATGCCCTTCCACATAATCTCAAGGGATATCAAAACGTTGTTCATCGTCCACTCCTCCTACTTCAAAAACTGGGTTACAAGGTTAATTACCATACCACCCGCTATGACTGAGGCAATCTGGCCGGATACATTGGCTCCGGCTGCATGCATCAGAATAATGTTAGTCGGATCCTCTTCCATTGCCATCTTCTGAATCACACGGGATGACATCGGAAATGCAGAAATCCCGGCGCCACCGACCATGGGATTGATTTTTTTCTTGAGAAACAGATTCATGAATTTCGCAAGCAGAACACCGCCGATGGTATCCATGACAAATGCAAACAGACCGATGAGCATGATGATCAGTGTGTCGAGTGTTACAAACTGATCCGCTCTCATGCTGAAAGAAATCGTGATTCCCAATAGAAGTGTAATCAGGTTAGACAGTGTATTCTGTGCTGTATCAGACATCGTTCCCAGAACACCGCATTCGCGTATCAGATTTCCGAACATCAGAAATCCGACTAACGCCACAGACTGAGGCGCGACGAATCCGACAATAATTGTCACTGCAACCGGGAATATAATCCGCATTTTCTTAGAAACAGAGCTGGGATTGTAATCCATATGAATTCTCCGCTCTTTCTTCGTGGTCACAAGTTTGATTGCAAACGGCTGAACAATCGGCACCAGAGCCATATAAGAATAGGCGGCGACCGCAATGGCACCGATATACTTCGAATGCAGAATCTGGGATACCAGAATTGAGGTGGGACCGTCCGCCGCGCCAATAATGCCGATGGATGCCGCATCACTTAAACTGAATCCAAATACTGATGCCAGAAGTATTGCCGCAAAGATACCGAACTGAGCACCTGCCCCAAACAAAAACATCAGCGGATTCGACAACAGTGGCCCGAAATCAATCATAGCTCCTATACCGATAAACAGAAGGATCGGCATAGCCTCAGATGCATTGATTCCGATATCAAACAGCCATTGGATGATACCATTGGCCTGAATGCCTCCCTGCAGTGTCTGATCAAGCACACCGGACAGGGGCAGATTCACCAGAATCGCTCCAAACCCCATAGGCAGAAGCAGCGATGGTTCGTAATCCTTCTTAATTGCCAGCCAAATCAGCACAATTCCCACAACATACATGACAACCTGCTGCCAGGTAAGCGCACGTAGACCATCAAGCAAAAAACTCATAGTAACAACCTCCATAATCGTTTTAGGAGCTTTGCTCCCCTTTTTATACAGTATAATTCAAAAAGGTGCCGATGGCAATACAAAATATATCAGATTAACCACTATTTGTCATGATCCTCATTTTATTCCAGAATTTCCAGAAAAACATCCTCAATTCCGCCGCAGACCATGCCTTCATCTTCGGTATCCTGATTTGTCATATTCGCACGTACCAGCTTTGATTTTGGTTTGTCTGCACGGAGCATGCGAAATGCATGCTGCATCATATCCGATTCCACACATCCTCCGCCTATGGTTCCGACCGTTGTCCCATCGGGCATAATAAGCATCTTGGTGCCCACCTGACGGGGCGCGGACCCTTTTCTCGTTATAATTGTCGCCAAAAGTTTTCTGCCGGGACGTTCGATTCCCTCAATGATTTCATCGGAAAAGCCTTCCGTATTTCTCTTCGTATTCTTGATCTGAATAATCTCACCGAAAATAGAAACCGCAATCTCTTCTGGAGTTTCGCTGTTAATTGACAGTCCTATCGGGGCATGAAGTTCATCCAGCTTTTTCTGCGGAACGCCCTGTTCTTTGAGTACACCTTTCAACAAGCGGATCCTGGAACGGCTTCCCATCATACCGACATACGCATAATTCTTCTCCAGTATGGCTTCCAGACAGATCTTGTCGTAGCGATGCCCTCTTGTGGCAATAACAAAATAGGTATCCGGTCCTCCCTCAATCTGTTCCAGGGCACGATCAAAAGAGTCGCAGATTACAAGATCTGCCTTCGCAGCTCTTGCGTTGTTGGCAAACAGTGGGCGGTCATCAATCACTGTAACCGAGATTCCGAGAAGTTTTGCCAGATTTACAATGGCAACACCCACATGCCCGCCGCCGCAGACCACAAGCCCGGGCCGGTCACCGAGCATTTCATAATATACCCTCTGATCTTCGTACTCCACAAGTCCGGTTTTATTAATTTCACCGGCCTCTTCTATGATCTGATTTCCAAAATCACTGTCAGTCTCGAAGTTTTCATAAACACGTTCCCCATCTGATATCATACATCGCCAGCCCTGGTTCTTTCCTTCAATGACAGTTGCAATGATTGTTTTTTTATTTTTATCCAGTTTTTTTAATACCTCAGTAAACATTTGTTCTCTCCCTGAATGCATAACTATCTTTATATCTTTTCTGCCTCAAACAGTTCCTTTGACTGAAGCTGCAGTTTCTCCTGTATCTTTCGATAAATCTCAAGCAGGTGTGTTCCTTTTTTTGTCAACGTTGATGCACCTCCGTCGACCCCGCCGCTTCTTGTATGAAGAAGCTCGAATCCAAGCTGGCGCTCTGCTTCTTTTATGATTTTCCAGCCTTTGCTGTAAGACATATGCATCTGTGTGCATGCCGTCCGCATGGATCCGTTATGCTGAATTAACTCAAGGAAAATGCCGGTTTCATAATTCAGGAAAACGGATTCTCTTTTCAGTGTCAGCTGAACTTCAGGGTATACCTGAAGTGGTTTTCCCGGATCGGAAATCTCATCGCTGTCTGCCTTTCTCTCTACCGGGAAGATAATACCGTCATCCTCCACAGGCAGCTCCCATATCTGACTCGAGGTCCCGGACCGGCGGAGCGCCCCGCGCAGACCGTCATTTCCATGATACGAGTATAACATAGAAAAGATCTCAGAGGAAATCATCACAGGATGACCTCTTCTGCCTCCAAAAACGGGAACTACATTATCATGTCCGCAGGACATCATCTTCTCAATTGTGTCCGACAAAAGCATCGGATATTTTGCCGGCAGAATCAAAACGCGATCGCAGAGACCATCTGCATACTTAAGTCCGCGAATCACACTGTCAAACATTTCATCTTTGCGGTAATCGGGATTATAAAGACGAATAACCGGGAATTTCGCAATCTGCTTTTCCAGCAGCTCGTAATCCTGCCCGGTTATCAGTACCATGGGCTTTACCATAGAATTCTCTAAGACGTTCAGGATCTGTCGTATGACTGTTGTCTCGCCAAACGGAAGAAGTGCAGCCCTGGCTCCCATGGAAGCACCATGCCCGTCAGCGATAACAATCGCTCCCGTCCGCACGGGATTTTTCTCATTCATTTTACAACTCTCCTTTCAAAAGCAGGATTGACTCAGGTTCTACCCGTAGATATGGCGGCAGAACATTTTGGATATCACTGTTATGCAGATTTTTATTTGTTTTCCACCACAGGTGATTTTCAAATGTCACATACCATTCAAACGGCATCTGAGAAATATCTGATTTCCCCGGAGAAAAGAGATTTGCCTCCTTTTTGTCACCCCATACATCTGCCTCGGACTTTGAAATCGGTATAAAATCATGTGCCCTAATTCCCACATACGTCATACTCTCCGTGATTTTCTCGGAGGTGACAAGCTTTAAGTTCCAGTCATACGCAAAGAGGCAGTAATCAGATACTTTTTTAAAACGCGAAAGGTTTTTGCAGCCGGTAAGTCTTGCGGCCTGAACAGTTCCCGGATGATCGAACAGTCTTTGTGTTTCACCCTTCTCCAGAACGCTGCCATCCTGAAGGAGAAGAATATTGTCACAGAGCTGATAGGCTTCATCTCTGTCGTGCGTCACAAGAATCGTTACTCCCTGATAATCCCGGATTACTTCAGCCATCTGAAGTCTTAGTCCCTCTTTCAAGTAAGCATCCATGGCCGAAAAAGGCTCATCCAGTAGCAAAACCTCTGGCTCGTATGCCAGGATACGGGCAAGAGCCACTCTCTGCTGCTGACCGCCGGATAAGCGTCCGGGGAAGCTTTTTTCCATACCCTCAAGCTGAAACCGGCGGATCATCTCACTGATTTTATCAGACCTTGCGGGATCTTTCCGGCTCAGACCGCATCCAATATTCTGTTCTACCGTCATATTGGGAAATAAGGCATAGTTTTGAAATAAATATCCCACTTTGCGTTTCTGCGGTTTTAAATTAATATTCCCACCGGAATCGTATAATACTCTATCGTTGTTCCGAATGGTTCCACTGTCCGGAGTTACAATCCCTGCAATTGATTTGAGCGTCATACTTTTTCCGCATCCGGACGGGCCAAGAATTCCAAGACATTCTTTGTCTGCCCAAAAAGAAAGGCTAAGCGTAAACTGACGCAGCTTTTTATCTATATCAACTTCAAGCATATCCGTTTACGTCCTTTCTTTTCGCTTTTTATCTCGGATCCCCATCCAGTTAATTGCCAGAATCGAAACAAATGCCAGTAATACAATAACTGCAACATATCCATAAGCTTTTTTCATATTTCCCGCTGCTACCTCCGAGTAAATCGCCATAGGAAGTGTTCTTGTCTTTCCGGCTACATTTCCGGCAATCATCGCAGTGGCACCAAACTCGCCAAGCCCTCTGGAAAACGCCAGTACTCCGCCGGATATAATTCCCGGAAATGCATTGGAGCAGAGAACTTTTCGAAAAATCGTCCATTCACTCATACCGAGGGTTCTCGCGGCTGCCACCAGATTTGGATCTACCTGTTCAAAAGCTCCTCTGGCAGAGCGATACATCAGTGGAAACGAAACTACTGTTGAGGCAAGTACCGTGGAAATCCATGAGAAAGCAATCTTCACACCAAAAACATTTAAAAAAAATTTTCCGAGAGGACCATTCACACCAAAAATAAACAAGAGAAAAAAGCCGACCACCGTGGGAGGAAGCACCAGGGGCAAGGTAAGAAAACCATCCCAGAAAGCTTTCTCCCCTTCTCTTTTGCTTCTGATCACACCCCAGGCCGCAAATATACCGGCAAAAAAAGTTATAATCATCGATACTGATGCAGTTTTAAGTGAGATTACAAGTGGGGACCAATCCATTACATCTCCTCCTCGAGAGCCGACTTTTCTGCCGAGATTGTATCATTGTGAAAGTGCATCGGTAAATCCATAGTCCTCAAATACCTTAATTGCTTCCGGAGTCTTTAGGAAGTCAACAAATGCTTTTGCCTCCTCCCGGTGTTTGCTGTCTTTTATGACAGCGACCGGGTAAATAGCCTTGCTGACACTGTCCTTTGGAGCCTCAGCTACAACTTTTACTTTGTCAGGCATAGAGGCCGCATCGGTGGCATACACAATTCCGGCATCCGCACTTTTTGCCGCAACCTGGTTCAAGACCTCTGTCACATTGGTCCCGAGACTGAGTTTATCCTGGATGTTATCCCAGATGCCAAGATTCGTCAGTGCTTCCTGAGAATACTGGCCGACCGGAACAGAAGCCGGATCTCCGATTGCAATACTCGAAGCATTCGCAATATCCTCAAACTTTGTGATACCGGAATCACCAGTTGACGGAACGATAAGTACAATCTTGTTCTCAAGTAAATCAGTCATCGTATCCGTTTCAATCAAGCTTTTGTCATTTAAGTCATTCATCTGTTTCGGAGCCGCTGACATAAAGATATCCGCTTCCAGCCCTTCTTCGATCTGAGTCTGGAGTTTTCCGGATGCATCATAGGTGCCTTCCACCACAATTTTCGGATTGTTGTCCTGGAACATCGGGATCAGTTCATCGTCATACACATTCTTAAGACTTGCCGCCGCTGCGACTAAAATCTTTGTCTGCTCTGTGTCGTCTGCAGATTTTGACGCAGATGTGCTCTCTTCCTCTGTCGCCGATGTTGTAGCATCTGCCTCGGATTTTGATGTTGTCTCTGTCCCTGAATCTCCGGTTCCGCATCCTGTAAGTATTGATGCTGTCATCACTCCCACTAATACTGCCGCTGCTTTTCTGTTCATCTCTTCTCTCCCTTTTCTTTTATCATCGCGCACATTCTCCATCCGTTCCCCTTAGTATCTTAATTCCATGAGGCAGATCGTCTAATATAAAATCAAGACTTTCCCTGACCGCCTTTGGGCTCCCGGGAAGGTTCACGATAATCGTCTTCTTTCGAATCACTGATACACCACGGCTTAGCATTGCACGTCCTGTAATCTTCATAGATCCAAGACGGATCGCCTCGGCAAGTCCCGGAGCATTTCGGTCAGCTACCGCAAGGGTCGCCTCAGGGGTCTGATCCCTCAGTGAAAAACCGGTTCCTCCGCTGGTAAACACAGCGTCAACCTGGCGGCTGTCACTTAGGCGGATCAACTCTTTTTCCAGCATTTTCGGTTCATCAGGCAGGATAAATGTCTCAACAACATCATATCCATTATCTTCCAGAACTTTTTTTGCCGCAGGACCACTCTCATCCACACGCTCACCGCGGGAGCCCTTGTCACTGAGTACGATCACTGCAGCAGTAAATGGACGATCTGGCCCGGGCGCTTCAATACTGACCTCATCTCCCGGACGGACAATTCCGCCCTTAATCACTCGTGCAAATACACCTTCTCTTGGCATAATGCAGTCTCCGACCAGTTTACGTATTGCACACTGGCTGTGGCACACCTTACCGACCTGCGTCATCTCCAGAACCACATCATCTCCGCAGTGCAGAATCGTGCCAACGGGAAGAGTCGCAAAGTCTAAGTCATTTACCAAAAGATTTTCTCCAAAATCCCCATCCTTTATATGTGCACCTCGTGCATTGAACTCTTTCACTTTATCATAGGATAAAAGGCTGACCTGACGGTGCCAGTTCCCGGCATGTGCATCACCTTTTAATCCGTAATTCTCTATAACCTGACATTCCGGAATCGGATGTTTTACAGTCCCTTTTTTCTCACTGATACAAACTGCTCTTACAGTTTTCAATCTTATTCCTCCATTTCTCTTTTCTGCAGGTACTCTCCGCGTTTAAAATCCCCGCTTTTTCCACCGTATTTCTCCTCCAGATGAATTTCTGAGATCTCCATGGCCTTATCCACAGCTTTACACATATCATAAATCGTCAGCAGTGTCACTGATGTACCGGTCAATGCCTCCATCTCGACTCCCGTTTTTCCTGTGCAGCTGACCGTACAAATTGCCTGTATTCTGCAATTGTCATCATCCGTCACAAAATCCACTGAAAGTTTTGTGAGATTGAGAATATGACACAGGGGAATAAGATCTGAAGTCCGCTTTGCACCCATGATTCCGGCCACGCGCGCGACCCCGAGTACATCACCCTTTCCCATAGATCCCTCTTTTACCTTGTGGTAACAGTCCCGGCTCATCTGAATCCATCCGCTGGCGGCGGCCTCTCTCTTATTCTCATGTTTTTCGGAGACATCTACCATAAAAGCATGACCACTCTCATCAAAATGACTGAATTCTGGCATATTACGCTCCTTTCCCAAATCCGCAGTTTGGAAATGTACAGACCGGACATGACAGGCATAAGCCTCCCTCGCCAAGAGACGCAAGCTCATCGGCCGTTACATCATCATCTGCCATGATTCTGGGAAGGATCAGATCAAAAATGGTACGCTTGGAATACATCACACATCCGGGAAGTCCGATCACAGGAACTTTACGTCCTTCCTTCTCAAAGTAAGCCAGCAGAAACATTGCTCCTGGAAGAACCGGCGCTCCGTAAGAGACAATCCGGGCACCCGTATTCTTGATCGCAAGCGGAGTTTTATCGTCCGGGTCCACACTCATACCTCCGGTGCAGAGTACCATATCGGCGCCGTCGTCAATCATCTCTAAGATGCTCGACGTGATCTTTGTATGATCATCATTTAAGACATCATGAGCACAGACTTTGCCGCCATACTCTTTTAGTTTTTCCTCTATCACAGGTGTGAACGTATCCTGGATTCTCCCATAGAATACTTCATTTCCCGTTGTGACAATCCCGGCCTTTTTGGCCTGAAAAGGTTTCAGCTGCAGGATTGGTTCACCTCCGGTCAGTTTTTCCACCTGCCTCATCTTTTCTTCCTCGATTACAAGCGGAATGATTCTGGTGCCGGCAAGCTTGTCTCCCTTTCGAACCGGAAAGTCACCGTGGACCGTGGCGATCATCATCTGTCCGAAACCATTTACCGCTTTCAGTGCACGGCGGTTGATCTTTAAAAGTCCGTCACAATCCGCTCTGATCTCTATCTTTCCCTCAGATACACCGCTTCTGGTCATATGGTCATTGATACACATCTTACAAAGGATCTCGGCGGCCTCATTCTCATGAAGAATTCCTTCTTCCTTTTCCCAGATATAGATATTATCTTTTCCAACGCTTAAAAGCACCGGGATATCTTCCTCCTGAATGATATGTCCCTTTTTAAAAACCGGACCCTTCTTTTCACCTTTTATAATCTGTGTAATGTCATGGCACAATACCTGGCCAACGGCATCTTCCGTACGAATTAATTTCATATACTACCTGCCTCCAAAGACGTTATGTTTTCTAGCATATAACGTCTTCATATTATCACATTAATGCTGATAAGTAAACATAAAGCAGGACAGATTTCCCGTATATTCGGTAATATCTGCCCTGACCTTGAATTTTTATGTCCTACCACATTTTCATACTTTCAACATAAGAACGCATCTCGTCCCTTGTCTTGATTTCTCTGGCACCGTCAATCAGTTCTTTTTTTCTGGTTTCATCCAGTTTAGAAAAATCGTTCAAAACATCTGAATGCTGTGCCAGTTCCATAGTGAAGCCAATAGGAAGTTCTTCATTATCTATCATATCTGCACCTCAAATCACTTTTCTATTTTTCATAGGATGTGCAGATATGACTCCTTTATTCCTTATCCTTGTCTTTTTTATCACCGGCATCGGTCAAATCTTTTTTGTCCTTAGATTTTTTACCTTTTTTCACGATAAACATGATAATCACAGCCGCAGCTGCAAGCAGAACCCAGTAGGGAGCTGCTCCCAGGAACCAGATGAAAAAAGAAGTAAACCCGTTCTTAATACTATATAAATTGTCTGAGAAGCGTTCCTTCAGGCGTCCGGCAAATGATGATGATGTTTTCACGGCATGTTCGACCTCGCTGACTCCCAGAGTAACCGTGGCGTACTGGATCGAATTATCATATGTCCGAAGCTCGGATTCATAACTTTCCAGTTCATAGCGCACCTGCGTGAGCTGTGTCTGAATCGCCATGATATCTTCCAGCTTATCCGCTTTGGAGAGGAGCTCCATCAGGCTCTCCTGCTCCGTCTTCAGTGCCTTGATATGGCTTTCCGTATCCACATAATTCAGGGTAACGTCTTCTACCTGTTCGGAAAAATCGACGACAATCGCTTCCTTATTAATTTTATCCTTGAATTCTTTTAAGTGTTCAGCCGGAATCCGGATCGTATAACTCGCATAACGGCTGTTATTTTCTCCGTATGCCTGCCCTGATTCATCCGAAAGCTCCACATACCCGCCCAGACCATCAATCAAATCCGAAAGCATTTTCTGAAAAGTGTCGAATTCTTTGGTCTGTACCTGATACGTCTGTTTCTTGACAAGCTTTCGCTGCGGATCCGATGCAGCAAGGGGATCATCACTCTGCTTATCATTGTTATGCGAGTCACCATCCTGATCTGCAGAAGTCTTTCCTGTTTCCTGCGTCTCTCCTACCTCGGTCTGGCTTTTCTGATCCTGAACAGAATAGTTGTTATTGTACGGATCAACA
This sequence comes from Eubacterium sp. UBA5416, assembly GCA_002409525.1. Taxonomy (GTDB): domain Bacteria; phylum Bacillota; class Clostridia; order Lachnospirales; family Lachnospiraceae; genus Novisyntrophococcus. Next base: position 56,076 of record DHNM01000009.1, read on the forward strand.
GCACTATTTGTACTGCCTGAGTTTTTTCCACACCCGACAAATAATGTCATTAAAAGTGCAAGTACTATAAACTTAACTTTCCATGTTTTCCCTTCCCTCATACCTTTTCCTCCATCCTTATAAGTTATTCTGTTCCCCACTCCTGTTCTCAATATATTTTTTCAAAAAGGAGAATACTGTTCCATAATACTCGTCTGGGTTTTTATCCTGTGACTGAGCATGCCCGGCTCCTTTAACAATCAACAGTTCTTTCTCACCGTTTGCAGCATCATACAATTCGTATGCCATTTTTACCGGGATAAATGCATCCTGATCCCCGTGTATAAAAAGGATTGGCAGTTTCGTCTTTTTCACCGCATTGAGCGCCGACGCATCCTTGATGTTATACCCGCCGCGCATCCGCAGCATAAGATTTGCCCCGTCTATAACAGGAAATCCCGGAAGATGAAACCACTCCTTAATCTGTTTTTGAAAAATATCATATACGTCCGTGTAAGCACAATCAGAAACCACTGCCTTCACGTTAGAAGGAAGATCTTCTCCTGTCATCATCAGTGCAGCTGCAGCACCCATAGACTGTCCGTGTATCACAATTTCAGCCTCCGGATCCTGTGCTATTATGTACTGTATCCACAGCAGGTTATCTCTTCGGTCCGTCCAGCCCATACCTATGAAATCGCCTTCACTTTCACCACTGCACCGCATATCCGGTGCCAGTACCTGGTAACCCTGAAGGGTGTATTGATAACCAATCGGATAAAGCTCTTCTTTCCATCCTGTATAGCCGTGAAGAAGAAGTACCCACTTATGGCTGGGTTTCTCATTGAAAAAAGCCTTTCCAATCAGCTGATATCCATCGTTCGTTGTCACCTGCAGTTTTTCTGACTGTGACTGTTTTACCCACGCATCTGTCGCATCAGCCGCTTTCGTGCGGTTTTCCTGTATATCATCGGTATGTACCAGTGCTTCCATACTGTCCTCAGTGATATCTTCAAACGCATCTGTCTGTTCCATCTTCTCCGGCACAAGAGCAACATCCACAAGAATATTACAGATAGCAAAGAACAAAGCCACAGACACTGCCGATATCACAATTATTCTTTTCAGCCATTTTTTCTTCTGTCTCTTTTTCAATAGATATACTGCCGCCTTCTTCCTTCGTTGATCTTTTGATAAAACCTCAAAGCTAGAAACTGTCTGAAATATCAAGCCCTGCCTCTTTTGCCAGACGTTTAATGCCGTCGGATGCGATAGAAACTGTGGATTCCACATGAATAAAGTCCGTAACACTGTAGTCAAAGAGAATATTCGCCTGTGCTTTGAATTCATTATCCCCGTCCCAGAACAAAAATCGAATCGGAATACAGTCAAAGGAGGGAATCTGATATCCCGCATCGCTCTGAGGAAGTTTGATTCCACTTAATTTTTTCGCGGCTTCTTCCAGTTTATCCGGCTGTCCATCAAAAGTTCTGGCAAAGGGTTTCAGTACATGTGCGTCAAACGCAGGTCCAAAAGGAGAGGCGTTCTTTACTTCACGAAACGGCACCCAGCGTCCCTTAAATTTCGCCCCTTCTTTCGAATACCAGAACAGATTATAAAACAGCAGTTTCAGATTCGCATCCGGTACACTGCCATCATCTCCTGTTATCTCCCCGCTCTGTCGGTTGATTCTATAATTCTTTCCGAAATAAGAGAATAAGATCTGATCTTGTTCAAGCCTTACTCCCGGAAGCTTTCCGGTAAATGAATTCTGATCCAGCTGCAGGAATTTCTCTCTCCAGGTTTCACTTAATTTTTCATAATTTGACTGCATAAAAATCCCCCCTTTATCTGATTTTATGAGGTTGGGGTCAAAAGTAATTTGACCCCTATGATACACGGATTGTTACGCACTTTGCGCTCCCACAATCCTACAAACATTCGAATTCCGCCCTGATCGGGCTGCATTCTCATGTTTTACGGGTCCCAAAGCCATGCTTTTTCATGCAAGCATGAAACGCAAGGCCTTTTGACCCTAGTTTCATTTTATCATACCAGATTTCCAAAGGGGGAACAATGGTTTTTTATATCCAATTACTTGAAAAAGAACAATCACTGCACGTCGTCCGCCATGTATTATTGATATTTTTATACACGATTTGACATAATTCACACTTTTTCAACATGGTACATATAATATAATGTAACATCAGAAAGGCCGGTCTGGTGTTATACATTATCCAGGAGATTATCGTGTGAATTGAAGTTTCAGACTTAAATCACTTCATGGGAGGGCGGGAGTTCCCGCCCTCTTTTATACCATCTCTTCCGGATGAAACACGTCGTCAAATCTTTCCCCTGAGAGAAATCCAAGTTCCACACAGGCTTGTCTTAAGGTGATATCCTCTCTATATGCCTTTTTTGCTGTCTTTGCAGCGTTGTCATATCCGATATAAGGATTTAACACAGTGACCAGCATAAGGGATTGTTCCAGATTACTCTTCATTTTCTCCGGATTCGCTTTGATCCCTGATGCGCAATGTTCATTAAAAGAACGGATTCCGTCCGTCAGCAGCCGGACTGACTGAAGAAAGTTATAAGCGATAACCGGCATAAAAACATTCAGTTCAAAGTTCCCCTGCGATGCCGCAAACCCGATCGCGGCATCATTTCCCATCACCTGCACAGCAATCATCGTGAGTGCTTCACACTGCGTGGGATTTACTTTTCCAGGCATGATAGAACTTCCAGGTTCATTTTCAGGAATATGGATCTCACCCAGCCCGTTTCTGGGACCACTCGCCAGCCATCTCACATCATTCGCAATCTTCATGAGATCTGCAGCCAGTGCTTTCAGAGCACCGTGTGCAAATACGATGTCGTCCTTTGCGGATAATGCATGAAATTTATTATCGGCTGTCACAAAGTCTTTTCCAGTCAAATCACCGATGACTTCGGCCACTTTACAATCAAATCCTTCCGGTGCATTTAAACCTGTACCAACTGCTGTTCCGCCAAGAGCAAGTTCTTTCAGACCGGGAAGCGATGCCGAAAGCATGCTTTTAGTCTTCTCCAGCATGTTGCGCCAGCCGCTGATTTCCTGCGAAAACCGAATCGGAACGGCATCCTGAAGGTGTGTCCGCCCACTCTTTACGATGCCTTTATTTTCCTCTTCTAATCTCATAAAGGTTGCGATCAACTGGTCCATTGCCGGAAACAGCTGATTTTCAATCCCAAGGACCGCCGCGATATGGAGTGCTGTCGGAAATGTGTCATTGGAACTCTGTGACATATTGATATGATCATTCGGATGCAGAAGTTTCTCGCCTGCAGTTTCATTTCCCCGATTTGCCACAACCTCATTTACGTTCATATTCGACTGCGTACCACTTCCGGTCTGCCATACCACTAACGGGAAATGATCCATCAGTTTTCCATCAATTACTTCCTGCGCCGCCCCGCAGATCATCTGTTTTCTTCGCTCGTCCAGTTTTCCAAGCCGGCAGTTGGTAACCGCCGCTGCCTTTTTCAGCACACCGAACGCACTTATGATTTCTTTTGGTATCCGTTCTCCGCCGATTTTAAAGTTCTGATAACTCCGCTGTGTCTGGGCTGCCCAGTATCTTTCTGCCGGGACTTTCATCTCTCCCATAGAGTCTTTCTCAATACGGTATTTCATGTGAATTGAATCCTTCCTTATTTTTCCTAATACTGTTTTATTTCCTATATGATACCACGGATCTGCTTATAGCGGTAGCATTCCCAATCAAAATGCATAACCTAATGGTAGGGTAATTCTTTTGTAAGTGCAGTTCATCTTAAGGAGTGAATATATGAATCATATTGGTGAGTTATCAGATTTAGGAAAAGGACAAAAAGGAACCGTAATAGCAGTTGATTCCGAAGAGACCATGCGGCGGAGACTGCAGGATCTTGGTTTAATCAAAGGCACTGAAGTGATTTGTATCGGAGAAAGTCCGCTCGGCGATCCTGTCGCATATCTGATCCGGGGAGCAGTCATTGCCCTTCGAAGTGAAGATTCCTCGTGTGTTCGAATCGTGTATAGTGAGGAGATGTAAAAGTGGGTTTAAATAAAGATTCCATGGCAATAAACGCTGTAGACACCGGACTCGTCATCCGAAAAAGACATAATACAGATAAAGTAATCGCATTGGGAGGAAGTCCTAATGTCGGAAAAAGCACCATATTCAACGAACTCACAAAACTCAACCAGCATACCGGAAACTGGCCCGGAAAGACAGTGACAAGTGCGCAGGGTTATTTTGAACATCACCGGCAGGGTTATGTATGTGTGGACCTGCCGGGATGCTATTCGCTGATGGCACATTCCGCCGAAGAGGAAGTGGCCCGTGACTTTATCTGCAGCGATGAGGCGGATGCCATAGTTATCGTCTGCGATGCCACCTGTCTGGAACGAAGCATGAATCTGGTACTTCAGACACTGGAAATCAATCCCAAAGTTGTTGTCTGTGTCAATCTAATGGACGAAGCGTCAAAAAAGAAGATTGAAATCAACCTGGATCTCTTGTCCGAACACTTAAATACACCTGTCATCGGAACTGCAGCCAGAAGCCGCGAAGGCCTGGATCGGTTAATGGATGCTGTCCTTGAAGTAATACAAACCCCCGAAAAGCCAGCCTTTCGCATACCTTATTCGGAGTATGACGACATCGCCTCGGCAATCATATCCACATCCGAAAAAATATGTAGTGGCGCGATTACATATAAAGATAAAAATTATAGAAAAAAAGACTCAGAGATTGACCGGGTATTGACTGGCAAATGGACTGCTTTCCCGATCATGTTTCTGGCACTGATGGGAATCTTCTGGCTGACAATTACGGGTTCAAATTATCCGTCACAGTGGCTCAGCACATTTCTATTCTGGATTGAGGACCGGCTGACAGACTTCTTTCACTGGATACACGCACCCGGTTTTCTCACAGGCATGCTGGTCCATGGCATCTACCGGGTGCTCGCCTGGGTCGTATCCGTCATGCTGCCTCCAATGGCAATCTTCTTTCCATTATTTACCCTGCTGGAGGACGTGGGTATATTGCCTCGAATTGCATTTAATATGGATAAATGCTTCAAGAAATGCTCTGCCTGCGGAAAGCAGGCGCTTACCATGTGTATGGGCTTTGGATGCAATGCTGCCGGAGTTGTCGGCTGCCGTATCATAGATTCGCCAAGGGAAAGACTGATCGCAATTCTGACAAACAACTTTGTACCATGCAACGGAAGATTTCCTACATTAATTACAATTATCTCCATGTTTTTCATCGGTACAGCCGCCGGAGCAGGAAAAACTGTATTGTCCGCCGCCATCCTGACTCTGTTTATCGTGCTGGGGATTGCCATGACCTTCCTCATCTCGAAATTATTGTCGGCGACCGTACTAAAGGGTGTTCCATCATCCTTTACTTTAGAGCTTCCCCCTTACCGGAAACCTCAGATCGGAAAGGTGATTGTGCACTCCATCTTCGACCGGACCCTATTTATCTTAGGGCGTGCCGTCTGTGTTGCAGCACCTGCCGGACTTGTCATATGGTTTATGGCTAATGTCGTTATCGGGGATAAAACAGTTCTGCTGCACTGCTCTGATTTTCTGGACCCCTTCGGAAGACTCCTGGGAATGGACGGAGTCATACTTCTGGCCTTTATACTTGGATTTCCGGCAAATGAAATCGTGATTCCGCTCATGATCATGACCTATATGGCCGAAGGAAGTATCTTAGATATTGGAAATCTCACCGTGTTAAGACAGCTTTTTGTCGATAACGGCTGGACCTGGATCACTGCCGCAAGCGTCATGCTGTTCTCACTAATGCACTGGCCCTGCTCAACAACCTGTCTGACGATCAAAAAGGAAACACAGAGTATCAAATGGACCCTATTATCCATACTCATACCGACCGCAGCGGGCATGCTCATCTGTTTACTGTTTGCTACGGTGGCGAAAACTATTGTATAACAAAAATAAGCAGGGTAATTTAAACCCTGCTATTTTTGACAAACTACAGCTTACGCCGCCACTATCGCAAAGTCTCCGTGGAAGCATACTCCTAATTTCTATATGAAAGTTAATTAATGGTTCCTTTGTATCGTACGTTGTCTATATTAGAAGTTCTTCTGTTGCATTATACTCAAGTTTCCTCTGCCTGGATATTACTGCAGCTGCCTCTATGATAACAGCTAAATTTCTTCCCGGTCGAATAGGAATTTCAAAATTAGGAATCTGATTTCCCAAAATTTCCGTTGTTGTTTCTTCAAGTCTCATTCTATCATATTGTTTATCTTTATTCCAGTGCGTTAATCAT
>DHNM01000027.1 GCA_002409525.1 Eubacterium sp. UBA5416
TAATCCGGTTTGTCAAATCTTGTGGTCATCGCCATCGGTGGGTATACTTTCCCATCGATGACGAATGCCTGACTTCCATTTATATTTTTTATTTCTGCATAGCTCATACAACCTCACTCCTTCACGGATCCGACCGTAATTCCTTTTACAAAGTATTTCTGTAAAAAAGGATAAACGATCAGAATTGGAACAACGGATATAAAGAGCTGGGCACTTCGTACAGTCTTTTCACTTAATGAGGAAAGTAATGCCAGCTGCTCCGGTGTCATATTCGTCATACTCTGGTTATTGTTGATAATCTGCGTGGCAAGGTAGGTTGCCATCGGATAGTGATTCGGATTGTTCATATAGAACATGCCGTCAAACCAGGAATTCCAGTGTCCGATCATACAAAAGAGAAGAAGGGACGCAATCGCCGGTTTTGCCATCGGAAGAATTACCTGAAACAGCGTCTGCCAGTGATTTGCCCCGTCCAGAAACGCAGATTCTTCCACTGCCTTTGGCAGACCCCTGATAAAGTTCATCATGATGATGACATTCCAGATATTCATTGCCCCCGGCAGAATCATAACCCAGAAGTTGTCGAGTAGATGCAAGCCTTTCATGACCATATAAGTTGGAATCAATCCTCCACCGATAAACATGGTAAGTGCAAAAAATGCCATATAGACATTTCTCTTAGGGAACTGACTGGTCGGCCTGGAAAGCGGGTAAGCCGTGATGACTATCATAATCATATTGATGATAGTTCCGATCAAAACACGCCAGCCGGATATAGCGACCGAGTGAAAGAAATCCTTCTTTTTAATCAGGTACTCATATGCCGCGAGAGAAAAATCAACCGGGAAAAATGTCACCCTTCCGGCCATCGCCGCACTGCTGCTGCTCAAAGACATTGACAACACGTGCAGAATCGGAAAGATACATGACAACGCCACAAGCGCCAGGACTAAGGTATTGAACACCTGATATATGTAGTAAGATACTGAATGTTTTACTTTCAATGTCACACCTCCCTAAAATACCCTGTAATCGCTCTTTTTATAGAGAATCAGATAACTGGTTCCCACAAAAATCAGTGAAATCACAGATTTAAACAATCCCATGGCTGCAGCCGCCGAATACTGATGATTCATCATACCAAGACGGTAAACTAAGGTATCCAGAATATCAACTGTCTTCTCAACCGTCGGATTATACATGATCAGGATCTGTTCGAATCCGGCATTCAATATATTTCCGAGGCCGAGCACTGTCAGCACAGCGATCATAGGTGCAATATCCGGCAAGGTTATATGAAGTGCCTGTTTCCATCTTCCGGCACCGTCCACTTCTGCGGCCTCATATAAGGTCGGATCCACACTGGTGATCGCCGCAAGAAGAAGCACCGTATTATACCCCATTCCTTTCCAGACATCCGAACCAATGATAATTGAGCGAAAATACTTGTTACTCACAAGGAATGCAATCGGTGATGTATGGAAAAGACTGTTCAAGACATTATTGACTACACCGTCATAGGCAAAAATCTCAAGTATCATCCCGGCCAAAATTGCCCAGGAAAAGAAATAAGGGATAAATACTATCGTCTGAACGCTCCGTTTAAACCAGCTTTTTGTTACTTCGTTTAACATTAGCGACAAAATCAGCGGAACCAGGATACTTAATATTATTTTGAAAAATGAAATAATAATTGTGTTGATGAATGCCTGTCTAAAGCTTGGCATTGTAAAGATATACTTAAATTGTGAAAGCCCCACAAAGTCTGATTCTCGAAATCCAATCAGCGGCTTATAATCCTGAAAGGCCATAACCAGACCAAAGATTGGAAAATATGCGAATATAGCAGTAAAAATCACTGCAGGCAGCAGCATGAGATGCAGCTGCCCGGTGTTATAGAGGCCACTCTTTTTCTTTTTTTGTTTCTGTCTTGCTTTTATCATAGAGACCTCCTGTTATTTCTTCTGTTCCTTATACCAGTCATTTACTTCCTTCGAAATCTCATCGCCGCCCTGTGCCTTCCACTGTTTCACATATTTATCAAATTCTGACACAGGTGATTCACCCATAATCATACTGATAAATGTATTATCTCTCAGCTTGTCAAGCTCTGCTTTTTTCGAGACCATGGCAGGTGTGCTGATATAAACCTCATCATAGATAATATCAGAATTCTCAACCGTTTTTATCATATTGGCGACACCGCCGTCGGGGTCGAGTCTACTGAAATACGTCCCCCATGCAGCACCATCATCCGGGTTTTTCTGATAATTCAGATACTGTGACCAGGCTCCCCAAAACTCATTATTTTCGAGACCTTCATCCGCTGTAATTGAGGTTTTCCCGGCATCGACCAGTTCATTAATCTTTTTATAATTATCTCTCAGTGAAGTCGGGTAATAAACGCGGTATGGAAGCCAGGTGTATACGTAACTGTCAAGTTCTTCTTTCTGTTCGTCACTCATTTTTTCCTGAACTTCTGGATTCGTATTCTTTGACTCATACTGAAGAGACCAGTACATCATCTTGAAGATTGCTTCCGGATGTTTAAAATTACGTCCTGCAACTACAAAGTTATTTACCGGATAACGGTCAATCATAATCGTCGGCTGTTTTCCATCTGGGGAAAGGTTTGGCCCAATCACCCAGTCAGCATCCGGATGCTCTGTTTTATTACTGTTAAGCGGCCAGTTCGGAACCCACCAGGAACCCGGTACAATCGCATACTTCCCTGCAACAATATCATTTACCACCGGCGAGTCTGCAGCCCAGATATCATACGCGGCAAAATCTTTCGCAAAGTAGCCTTTGTCATACCATTCATTCAGTTTCGTAAGAGTTGTCTTGATTCCCTCATCAATACCCGCATACTGCAGTTTTCCTTCTTTATCATACCATCCGTCATTCCATGTCTCATACGCATGGAAGAAAGGTGAAAAATCTGCCAGCTGAGCATCTACATAGTTTTTGCAGGCTGGAAGTACCGGTCCGCCTGTCCTTCCATCTCCGTCATAGTCTGTCTTCTGAAGTTTGTCACAAAGCTCTTCAAACTCATCGATTGTCTTCGGAAGCTGATCCTTCGAAGTGATTCCCACCGTCTTCAGCTGTGTCATGTTATAAAGCATCTGCGAGGTCATCTGTGCGGGATCGGTTCCCATTGGCAGTCCGTAAAGTTTGCCATCTTTCTTTCCGACGTCAATGAATTTTCCATCATAATTGTAGACCTTGTCCAATGCATCACAACTGTACTTCTTGTATACGTCAGACAGATCTGCCAGTCCTCCCTGGCTTGTCAGATCTTCAAAATCATTTGGACTGATCATCATCACATCCGGAAGATTCCCGGCTGCAAGCTCTGCACCGAACTTCTGCTGGAACTGATCAGCATTTACAATCCAGTCATATACAAGATTAATATTCAGATCTTCTTTCAGCATTTTCACAGCAGTTGAGGTCTCCGGTGTCACATCCTTTGGAGTATTCGGATTCTCTGATTCTCGATACTGCAGAACAACATGCACATCGACCGGCTTGTCATATTTCTCCGTCAGTAATTCCTCCGCGGTTTTCCCCGAATCATCTTTCCCCGAGTCTGCGGCATCTTTTCTTGAACTCTCACCTTTTGATGCAGTCTCCGATTTTTCCTGTCCACATCCGGCGAGACTTACAGCTGAAAGTGCTGATAAAAGTAAAACAGTTACAAGTTTCTTTTTCATACAATGATCCTCCCGTTTTGATATCTTATGAAGTGTTTCTCTTAGTTATAGTTATAATATACCAAATAGAGTTCATATTTAAGTCATTATTGTGCACGAATATGGGATAATTGTGTTTATATGGTCTTCTCACCCACAAACGTAACAACGCTCCTCGACGATAAAAGGACCTTAAACGTTCCACTTTCAGAGACTATATCATGTCCCTGTTCCATATTCAGACTGTCATTTGTAATATAAGGGGTCAGGCTGGCCGAATCAAAACCTTCCGGAACTATATTTAATTCTGCCGTACTGTCATGGTCATTCACTGCTATAACAGTGAACTCACCGGTTTCCGGATTTCTATAGGCGGAGAGATACACATCTTTCATTGGACGATCCTCTGTCCCGATCCTCACACAGCCCGGCCGTACAAATTTACTGTAATTTCCGAAGGCATAATATCTTTTCGTAAGCTGATAGGTGTCCGTGTCTTTATATATATTGATCAGCCCCTCATCATTGTCTCCGGGGATCGCCCCGGTCCAGTAGAGCCAGGCATTGACATCAGCCTTCGTCATAAAATGATGGATCTGTTTCGCAAACTTCAGACCGGAAGTCATTCCCGTGTCATAGGAGTCCACCTGGGAAACCTCCGTCATCCATACCCTTTTTCCTTTATCTACAGCCAGTTGAAATGGTTTTGTCCGCAGCTCTCTATTCACGATCGGGACAGGGTAATTGTGTGCGGCAACGATATCAACTCTCTCACAGGCCTTTGGATCATTCAGCGCATCCTTCGTAAGCTTTTCCGACCACCAGGAAGGCTCTGCCGCGATCACTTTTGTATCTTCCACACCTTGAGCAGTCATTTCCTGTTTTAGATAATCACGCAGGAAAACCTGGATATTCGTCGAATTCCACTGACAGGAATCCCATGACAGAAACTTCATGGAATTTGGCTCATTGCACATAGATATCGCATAAAGATCAATACCAAACTGTTGACGGTATTCTTTGATAAATCCAGAAAGCAATCTTGCGTAATCTCCATAATATTCCAGTTTCAGATATCCACCATGAGTGGTGCTGTTATTGGTCTT
>DHNM01000026.1:0-60511 GCA_002409525.1 Eubacterium sp. UBA5416
ATGAAAAGGCATAACATGAAAAGGCATAACATGAAAAGCCATAATCCATCTCCGGATCAAACATAAGAATGAGATAACTTAAAGGGGAGCAAAAAGCTACATTGAGTAAAGGGAGTAAAAACAAAAAAAACGGTAAAGGACATCTGAGACTGCATAAAAAGATAAACTGGAATATAGGAACCGTGATCTTTATGGCACTGTTTATCTATATACTAATCAGTCTTATCATGTATCTTACAGCTGACCATATTACCTCGTATCAGGTGATATCAGGGCCCCTGTCCAAAAACGAGGTTCATACTGCACTGGCTATGCGCGAGGAAAACGTTGTCCATTCTGACTCGAATGGCTATGTCAATTATTATACGGGAAATCTGACTAAAATACGTCAGAACGGACCTGTGTGCAGTATCAGTCAGAGTAAACAAAAGGTACAAAAAAGAGACTTAAGCGACCGTGAACTTACAGATATCCATACGGATGTCTCAAAATATTCAAGAAATTATAATCAGAGTCGCTTTGAATCCGTGTACGATTTTAAGAATTCTTTGGGGGAAAGCCTGCAAAGCCAGAATAACACTCTCCAGGATACAGAAGACAGCTTACCCAGGGGAACCCTGTCAAGTGAAAATGACGGTATTGTTGTTTATGCTACAGATGGAATGGAAAATCTGAAGGAAGAGGAACTGACTCCCCAGATTTTTGATAAAAAAACTTATAAGAAAGAAAACTTAAAAACAGGGGCACAGATTCACAAAGGAGATCCTTTGTATAAGCTTGTAACGAACGATAACTGGTCTATTGTAATTCCGATATCAGAAAAACAGGCTTCCAGGCTTGAATCTATGAGACAGATAAAAGTCAAATTTTTAAAAGACAACGAAAGTGAAACGGGACAAATGTCTATCCTTGCTGTAAAGGGGGAGCTTTATGCAAAGATTTCGTTTGATTCCGGTTTGATTCGGTATATCAATGACAGATATCTGGACGCAGAGCTTGTAACCAATACAAAAAGCGGATTGAAAATCCCGGTTTCATCCATTGTTAAGAAAAATTTCTATACACTTCCGGCGGAACTACTCACGAAAAACGAGGATAATGAGCTTGGATTTTTCAGGGAAATCAAGGATAAGGACGGAAAGGTCAAGACAGAGTTCATAAGTGCGACAATCTATGCCAGAAAAACACCTGAGGACAGTACACAGGAGTTATTGTATCTTGATACAGATACACTTACGAAAGGGGATGTTCTTGTCAATACGGATAATAATATTCGATATTCGGTAGAAGATATGGCTCCTCTTGAGGGTGTGTACTCCATGAATAAAGGGTACGCGGTTTTTAGAACCATATCAATCATAGATCAAAACAAAGAGTACTGCATTGTGGATTCGAAAACCAGATATGGTATCTCACAATACGATTTTATAGTGCTAAATGGAAATACAGTTAAGGAAAAAGAGATTCTATACTAGGAGGGATCATTGAATTGCTAAAAGGGAACTTTGAAGATGTAGAAAATAAGATAAATCTGGCCTGCAAGAGAGCGGGAAGAAAACGCAGCGAAGTGACACTGGTTGCCGTGAGCAAAACAAAACCTGTGGAGATGATTCGGGAAATCTATGGCTGTGGGCAGAAAAATTTCGGTGAAAATAAGCCCCAGGAGATGAGGGACAAGTATGACGAGCTGCCTTCTGATATCAGATGGCATATGATCGGACACCTTCAGAGAAATAAAGTTAAGTATGTGGTCGGAAGGGCGTGTCTGATTCACTCTGTTGATTCCGTACGGCTTGCAAAGGCAGTCAGCACGGAAGCTGTAAAAAAGCAATGTCAGGTTCCTATTCTCATTGAGGTCAATGTCTCCGGGGAAGAAAGCAAATTCGGAGTGTCCGTGGAGGATACCTGTACAATGATTCGGGAGATATCGGATTATCCGAATATCCATGTAGAGGGTCTGATGACGATCGCGCCTTTCGTGGAAGATCCCGAGGATAACAGACCGGTTTTTCGAAAATTACACCAATTAGGTGTTGACATCAAAGCGAAAAACATTAATAATGTTAATATGTGTATTTTGAGCATGGGAATGACCAACGATTATGAAGTAGCAATAGAAGAGGGGGCTACAATGGTGCGAGTTGGTACAGGAATTTTTGGAGCCCGTAATTACACAGGAAGCACCCCCAATAAATAATAGGAGATTATTAAGATATGAGCGTATTAGACAAGTTTTTAGATGCAATCCGGTTGAACGATGATTACGACGATGAGGATGAATTCTTTGATGATGATATAGAGGACGACTACGAAGATGAAAAACCAAAAAAACGTTTTTTCCGAACACTGGATGATGATGACGAATTTGAGGATGAGTATGTGAAACCGAAGAAAAGAGCAGCATCATCACATCGTGAAACAAAGTCTGCATCTGCCGCATCCAGACACAGCGCTCCTAAACAGTCAAGGCCGGTACAGCCTAAACAGACTGCAAAAGTAACGCCCATGAGAAAAAAACAGGGAGGGGCCGGCATGGAAGTATGTGTGATAAAACCTAATTCTATGGAAGACACCAGAGAAATTGCAGATACACTTTTGGCGAATTGTACGGTAGTTTTAAACGTGGAAGGAATTGATGTTGAAGTTGCACAGAGAATCATTGATTTTTCTTCCGGATCATGTTATTCGATAAATGGAAGTCTTCAGAAAGTATCAAGCTATATCTTTATTCTTACACCTGAGGATGTGGAAATTTCCGGAGATATACAGGACATCTTGAATGATGCCTTTGAACTGCCTTCGATACGAACAGATTTCTAGGAGGCAGACTTATGGATAGAGAGCTGCAGATCAGAAAGCGGCTGAAAGAACTTGCCGATACGGCTTATCAGAGAAATATCGTAACTTTTACCAGGTTTATGGATTTAGAAGAACAACATATTTTACATAGTGTAAACTGGAGAGATCATGGCGTAAATGTCGATCTCTCCGGCGGCTATGATACGGCAGAGCGTCAGATGGCAGCATTTCTCCCTGATGCTCTTGTTTTTGAATGGAAATATCCTTTTGTATGTGTCCGGATTATTCCCGAATCATTAAAGTTTGCAGAACCTATAATCCACAGGGATTTTCTCGGAGCAGTCTTAAATCTTGGAATTTCCAGGAACTGTCTCGGGGATCTGGCTGTGAAAGATAACTGCGGGTATATTTTTGCCGAAGAGAATATAGCTGATTTTCTGTGCAGTGAGCTGACCCGGGTGAGACATACTCTTGTGACTGCAAAAATCTGTGAGACTCTGACCGGTTTCCCGGAGCCTGATGAGAAAGAAATAAAGGGAAGCGTTGCATCTGTCCGACTGGACAGTATCCTCGCTCTTGCACTTGGCGGATCCCGCAGTTCTATGATCTCTTATATTGAGAACGGGAAAGTTTTTGTGAACGGTAAAATGATAGCCTCAAATGGCTATGTGCTAAAAGATAATGATGTGGTTTCTGTCAGAGGAGCAGGAAAATTCAGGTTTGGACAGGTTTTACATCATACGAAAAAAGGAAGAAACATGGTAGCGGTATATCGCTACCAATAGGAGGAATCAGATGAAGGCAATGACGGTGCAGTCTAATCGGATGAAAAGCAGCAATTCCTATGATATTGTATGGGAAGATGATTTTTCAGAGTTAATGGCACAGATAAAGAAATTACAGCTGACAGCAGAAAAATATTGTATCGTGGCAGATAGTAATATTGCCGGCTTATATCTTGAGGAAGTAAAAGGGCTCTTCGAGAGAGAAGGACTGCATGTCACAAGCTTTGTATTTCCGGCAGGGGAACAGTCTAAAAATATTCAGACAGTCCAGAATCTGTATACTCATCTGATACAGGAACATTATGACAGGAAAGATATCCTGGTGGCACTAGGCGGAGGAGTGACCGGTGATCTGACTGGATATGCGGCAGCTACCTATCTTCGGGGGATTGACTTCATTTCCATACCAACGACTTTACTTGCACAGGTTGACAGCAGTATCGGCGGAAAAACCGGCGTTGATTTTGAAAATTATAAAAACATGGTTGGTGCATTTTATAATCCAAGACTTGTGTATATGAACCTGGCTACGCTGGATACGTTATCGGGCAGACAATTTGCCTGTGGCATGGGCGAAGTCTTAAAGACCGGTCTTTTAGGTGACGGAGAGCTTTATGTCTTTACCATCAATCATATGTATGAAATCGACGAGAGAGATCATTATGTTGTGCGGGAACTGATCCGAAAATGTTGTGAAGTTAAGAAGCATGTGGTAGAACAGGATCCGGAAGAAAGGGGAATTCGTGCGACTTTAAACCTTGGACACACGGTAGGACATGCGATAGAAAAGCTGAAAAATTTCAAATTGACACACGGAGAATGTGTAGCTCTTGGAACTGTTTGTGCGGCGGAGATCTCTCATGAGAGAGGGTACCTATCCACAGAAGAGTTTTATGAGATCAGGGATATGAATGTTGGCTTCAATCTTCCAATCACTGTAGATGGTATAAATCCTGACGATATCTTAGAGGTAAGCAGGCAGGATAAAAAGATAGAGCATGGTCTTAGAAGATTTATTCTGCTAAAATCCATAGGCAATGCCGTAATTGATGATACAGTGACCGATGAAGAAGTGCTGAGGGCATTTGATTTTATCAATGGAGACCGGATTGATGGAGAATAAAAAGAAAAACCTTATTTATATGGGCGTTGCAATGCTGGGGATAGCATTGCTTTTAGGACTTGATCAGTGGACGAAGCATCTGGCGGTTGTACATCTGAAAAACCGGCCCAATATTGTGCTGATTGACGGAGTACTCGAGCTTGAGTATTTGGAAAACCGCGGGGCTGCATTCGGCATTTTACAAAATCAGCAGTGGCTCTTTGCGATCCTTACAATCTTGTTTCTGGGCATCTCTTTCTATGTGTTCTGGAAGGTACCGAAGATACCTCGTTACATGCCGATATTTGGTGTTTTTATCGTACTGGCATCCGGAGCCATAGGCAACTTTATCGACCGGTTAGCACGGAAGTATGTAGTTGATTTTATCTATTTCAGTCTAATCGACTTTCCTATCTTCAATGTTGCAGATATCTATCTGACATTATCGGCTGCTATGATCTTTATCTTAATGCTGGTTGTTTACAAAGATGAGGACTACGATAAAATATTTGGAAAGAGAAGCAAAGATGAAGGTTAAAGAGTTAAAATTTGAGGTAAAAGACGGGGAGAGCAATCAGCGAATTGATCAATATCTCTCCGACCGGCTTTCCGATTACTCCCGGACGTTTTTGAATCGAATGGTAAAGGAGAAGAATGTTCAGGTAGGAAGTGAGCATGTAAAGCCAAGTTATAGGGTAAATGTGGGTGATATCATAAAGATCGAACTTCCGACTGAGAAAAACCACAGGCCTCTCCCGGAAGATATTCCTCTTAATATTCTGTATGAGGATGACGATATCATTGTTATCAATAAGCCGAAGGGAATGGTCGTGCATCCGGCACCCGGAAATTATACGCATACCCTCGTAAACGCTCTTTTGTTCCACTGCGGTGATCATCTGGCGGCCGGTAATGACAAGATGCGTCCCGGTATTGTCCATCGAATAGACAAGGATACTACAGGGGCGCTTGTGGCATGCAAAAATGATCCTGCATTTCAAAGCCTGAGTTCTCAGCTCGCCGCACATACGATCACACGCAGGTATCGTGCTGTCTGTTATGGCGATTTAAAAGACGATACAGGTACAATCGAGGGAAATATAGGACGTCATCCTATCAATAGGATTAAGATGGCATGTGGCGTACCGGGCGGCAAATCAGCCGTGACCCATTATCGTGTACTGGAACGTTTTCACGGATACAATTATATAGAATGTCAGCTGGAGACAGGCAGAACCCATCAGATCCGTGTTCATATGGCGAGTATCAGACATCCTCTTCTGGGTGATGAAATTTACGGTCCGGGGAAAAGTGCGTTCAAGCATCTGCAGGGGCAGACTCTGCATGCTATGGTTCTGGGATTTCAACATCCTGTAACAGGTGAATATATAGAATTTACGGCCCCGCTGCCTGAATACTTTACAAATTTGTTGAAAAAATTAAAAAATGTGTTATAATATTGAAAAGAAGTTTTTATAACTTTCTTTTCAAAAAACTGATTTTCTTTAAGAAGGGAGAGATGCAGTTTGAGAACCATTATTACGATTGGAAGACAATATGGAAGTGGTGGTCACCAGATCGGTAAAGCGGTGTCTGATGAATATGGTATTGGATATTATGATAAAGAATTGCTGGACAGAGCTGCAAGGGAAAGCGGGATTGGCAAAGAGTTATTCGAGAAT
The DNA here is from genome assembly GCA_002409525.1 of Eubacterium sp. UBA5416. GTDB lineage: Bacteria > Bacillota > Clostridia > Lachnospirales > Lachnospiraceae > Novisyntrophococcus. The sequence continues at coordinate 6,369 of DHNM01000026.1, forward strand.
CAGGACGAAAAGCCTACAAGCAGCTTCCTCTATTCTCTGGTTATGGACACGTATTCCTTTGGACTCGGAGCAAGCCCTTTATCTGATATGCCTTTAAATCAAAAAGTATTTCTGGCACAGTTTAATGCAATCAGAAAAATTGCCGAGGAGGAACCATGTGTGATGATTGGACGGTGCTCCGACTACGCGCTGGCCGAAAACCCGAATCTGTTAAGTATCTTTATCCATGCGGATATGCAGACCCGGATCCGCAGGATCGCGGCAAAATATGATTTGACCGATGCCAGGGCAAAAGAAAAAATTGAAAAGATAGACAAGAAACGTGCAAGTTATTACAACTATTATACCAGCAAAAGGTGGGGCGACGCAGACAGTTATCGGCTCACCCTGGACAGTGGAGTGCTTGGAATCCAGGGCTGTATTGAGACAATAAAGAAAGCTGTGGAATGGAAAGAAAAATCAGACACCGATAAAAAGATGATCTATGACGTGACCAAGTATTAAGGGATAATGATAGATGGAACGTTTATTAAAGATACAAAATCTGTTAAAAGAGAAAGAAATCTCGTACACCTATTCGGAAGAAGACGGATGCGGCAGTGTGGATTTTATGCACAGAGGACTCCCCTATCACATCTGGGAATATGCGGATGAATCATCGCCCTGCGGTGTAGAGACAAATGTATTTCATGCGGGCCGCTCGGAAGATATCGAGGGCAGTTACGAGGATACACTGATCGAAGAAATCAAAAACTGGTAATGAATATAATATTGTTCCCATAGAGGCGTTGTCATTATTAAAATGGCAATGCTTCTTTTTTGTGTTAAAAAACACGGGCTAAAATAATACACAAAACAGACAGCTCAAATATGTTGGAGTATACAAAAAATCAAAAAGTCCTTGCAATCTAAAGATAAAAGTGTTAGCTTATAGATATCAATTGTTAAGTAACATTATTAGGGAGTAAATATGGCAGAAAATAGAATTTCTATGCAGGATATCGCTGATGAACTTGGAATCAGCAAGGTAACTGTCTCAAAGGCATTAAACGACAAAGATGGTGTCAGCGACGAACTAAGAGAAAGAATCTTTCAGGTGGCCGAAAGAGAGGATTATAAATTACCCGGTTACGGACAGCGAAAGGCCAGAAAAGTCGGCATCATCATGAGTGAACGCTTCAACTCGAGGTCCGATGCCGGTAAGTTCTATATGGGAATGTATGAAAGCATTATCACAGAACTGCGATTAGCATCCTGTACCGGCATTATGATTACTCCTAATATCACAAGTCTTGATCAGGATCTGGAAACAATAGAAAACGGAGGGCTTTTCGATGGGCTTATTCTTCTTGGTATATTGGATCAGGTTATAAGAAAGAAAGTTGATATGATTAAACTTCCAAAGGTTTACGTAGAGGTCTATGATGAAGGTCATAATTCGGACTCTGTAATTACAGAAAATATATACAGCACATACGCCATGACGAATTATTTACTGCAGAATGGACATACAGACATTGGGTTTGTCGGCACAATTGGAGCAACAACGAGTATTACTGACCGGTTCCTGGGCTATACAAGGCTGCTTTTTGAACAGGGGATTCATACGCGAAAAGACTGGATTATACCGGACAGAAGTATGGATGGGATTCCGGTTGATTTGAAGCTTCCGGAGGATATGCCGACAGCATTCGTATGTAATTGCGACGAGACAGCATTTCGATTATTGAAGGTTTTAAAACAAAATGGATTTACCGTGCCGGAAGAAATATCAGTAGTTGGATTTGACAACGATATTTATGCAAGACTTTGTGATCCCGGGCTTACAACTGTTGCTGTAAATGTCGAGGAGATCGGGAAAGTCACAGTAAGACGTATCCTTCATTTTATGGATCATTCAACTGATAAAGGAGGTGTAGTATATCGGATTCCGGGCAAAAATGTATTTAGAGATTCCGTAGTGAAGCGAAAATAATTACACATCGAAAGATGTCAAGGAGGAATATAGTTGAATAAGAAAATAGAGAAAAAATCATCCGTTAAGATTCGGAAACATTGGACAAAAAATGATACTGAGCTGACGGTACTGGCTCTTCCCACTACTATCTGGTTTGTGCTTTTTAGCTTCCTTCCAATGTTTGGACTTATTATTGCATTTAAGAATTATAAGGTAATCGGAGGCAAAAACTTTATCTATAATGTCATCCACAGTGAATGGTCAGGTCTTAAAAATTTTCAGTTTCTGATTAAATCGAATGATCTTTATACGATACTCCGCAACACGATCCTTTATAATCTGGCATTCATTGTCTTGGGAACTATTCTTGCTGTCGCTCTTGCTGTTATGATTGACCTTTTAAGAAGTAAAAGAAGGTCCAAAGTCTATCAGACCCTGATGTTTTTCCCATACTTCATGTCATGGGTAGTTGCGGCATATTTTTTGGATGCATTTTTAAACCAGGACAAGGGACTTTTAAATAACACGTTAAGAGGTTCCGGTAATGAACCGGTACAATGGTATATGAAGGCTTCTGTGTGGCCTTTTATCCTTATTTTTATGTACCTTTGGAAGACGACCGGGTATAATATGGTTATCTATCTTTCAAGTATATCGGGAATTGATACCACGCTCTATGAGGCAGCAGTTGTAGATGGTGCCAGCAAACGCCAGCAGGTTCGATATATTACTCTGCCGGGCCTTAAAAATGTCGTTGTCATGATGTTTATTTTGAACGTCGGGAAAGTTTTTTACTCTGACTTTGGTCTGTTTTACCAGCTTTCTCAGGGAGCTACCGGTTCTATATTCTCAACAACCGCTACGATTGATACGTATGTTTTTAACGCTCTTCAGTCTGCTACGCCGATTGGCATGACATCGGCAGCTACGTTCTTCCAGTCTGTGGCCTGCTGTATTACAATTCTGCTTGCCAACTGGATTGTTAAAAAGATGGATCCGGACAGTGCGATTATATAGGAGGCAAGTGAAATGAAAAAAAGAAAAGAAGAAAATTCAGTTTCTAATCTGAATATGATTTCAAAGAAAACAGACATCTCATTTAATATTATTTTTATTGTTCTGGCCCTTATATGTATTGTACCGGTTATTTTTATCTTCATGATATCCCTGTCATCGGAACAATCCATCCAGACAAATGGTTATCGTATGATTCCCGAAGCTTTTTCTCTTGATTCTTATATTTTTATATTTAGAGAGGGGCAGATGATATTAAGGTCACTTGGCATCTCAGTTTTGGTAACAGTTGTCGGCACAATTCTCGGGGTGATTCTCACAACATTGATGGGATATGTTTTATCAAGAAGTGAGTTTAAGTTAAACGGTTTCTTTACTATGGTTGTATTTATTCCTATGATATTCAATGGAGGTATGATTTCTCAATATGTAGTAAATACTCAGTTTATGCATCTGAAAGATACCATCTGGGCATTGATTTTACCGTTATGTGTTAACTCATTTAACATAGTGATCTGCAAGACATTTTTTAAAAGTAATATTCCGGATTCTGTGATTGAATCGGCTCAGATAGACGGGGCATCACAATTTACTATATTCAGGAAAATCGCCCTTCCCTTATCGAAACCAATGCTGGCTACTATCGCATTATTTTTAACTTTTGGATATTGGAATGACTGGTTTCAGTCTTCCCTGTACATTACAAATACAAAACTGTTTTCTTTACAGGCGTTACTGGATCATGTGCAGCGAAATATAGAGATGATGGCCAATAATCCTTCTCTTGGGGTTAATATGCAGCAATATATGAATTCCATGCCAAAAGAAGGTGCCAGAATGGCGATGGCGATTATCATCATCATTCCGATTGCCTGTACCTATCCATTTTTCCAGAAATATTTTATTTCCGGTTTAACTGTTGGAGCTGTCAAAGGCTGACAAAAAAAGGAGGATTAAATTATGAGAAGTAAGAAATTATTTGCAATGTGTATGGCGGTGGTTATGAGTGCCGGCATGCTGGCAGGATGTGGAAGTGGACAAAATAACTCGAAAGGTTCAAAGGGAGGAGACGCTTCTTCTGCTAATGGAGACGTGGTTACTTTAAAGTGGGTAACGGTCGGAGGCGGTATGCCGGACAATTACGACAAATGGCTGAAACAGATCAATCCTTATCTGGAAGATAAGATTGGTGTAAACCTGGATATGGAGGTTGTACCCTGGGGTGACTGGGATAATCGAAGAAGTGTGATTGTTAACTCAGGGGAAAACTTCGATATTCTATTTACAGATCAAAGCCGTTACAGTACAGAGGCATCTACCGGTGCTTTTATGGATATATCGGATGTACTCAAAAAGGAGGGATCTGACTTATATGATATGATACCTGAGGACTACTGGGACGCTGTAAAAATCAACGATAAAATCTATGGAGTGCCAACATACAAAGACAGCTCTGTAACGGAGTATTTTGTATGGGATAAGGCAGTCGCTGATAAATATAATATAGATATTAATCAGGTCAATGATTATGAATCTTTATATACGGCTCTGAAAGCAATAAAAGACGGGGAGGGAACTTCTCCCTATTATATGTCAAAACAGGGTGCGGATTTCTTAGTTTCCGGTTTTTATGATTCACTGGGAACCGGCCTTGCACCTCTTGGTGTTAAATATGATGATGATTCGAAGACTGTCGTAAATCCTCTGGAAGATGAAGAAATTCTAAAGGACCTGGATATTATACACAAGATGTATCAGGAAGGAATCATCAATGGAGATGCGCCGACCGCTGATGATACAAACAAATACAGAAGCTTTTTTACCGCCCAGGGATGGAGCGGCGCAGCGGCGTCTACCTGGGGTCCGAATAATGGTATTGATGACTGCGCAGCGGTTCAATATAAAGATACAGTAGTATCGAATTCATCTGTACGTGGTTCCATTAACGCTATTTATTCCGGCTGTAAAAATCCGGAGAAAGCGATACAGTTTCTGCAGCTGGTAAATACGGACAGTAAAGTTCGTGACTGGTTATACTATGGCGTTGACGGTGAGGACTTTAAATATACGGATGACGGTAAGATAGACAAGTTAAACACAGACTGGCCTATGGCCGGCTATACGCAGGGAACTTTCTTTAATGTCAGTCAGCTTTCCACAGATCCGGACAACCAGTGGGATGAAGTGAAAGAGTTAAATGAAAAGGCAACGCCGTCAGTTATGCTTGGATTTGACCTTGATACAAGTAAAATAGAAACCGAGCTGGCCAGCTGCACCGCAGTCTATGAAAAGTATAAGAGCGAATTATGGACAGGTGCACAGGATCCGAAAGAATTGCTAAAGAAAATGAAAGATGAGCTCAAATCAGCCGGTTGGGAGACCATTCGTGATGAAGCACAGTCACAGATTGATGCTGAAAAGTAACAAAAACAATAGATTGAAAAAACATGGAGCATTTTCATGGAAATGAAGATGCTCCTATTTTAAAAAGGAGACTTATATGTGGTTTATTGATAAAAGAATACAGGTGATTTGCGATGAGCTAAAGAAGCTCTGCTGTGTTTCTTCGTCGCCGGTGGAAAACATACAATACAAAAAAGATCGCTTCTTCTACCCCGCGGAGGCTGATGCTGATGAAGCACCCTGGGAGGAATTTCATCAGAAAGTGACAAGATGGTATGGTCCGGATGAGCACTACTGGTTCCGGGCCGCATACAAGGTTCCGGAAAGTCTGGATCGGAAGACACTGCGGCTTCATGTGAAAACCCAGATCGAAGAATGGGACGATGGGAAAAATCCACAGTTTCTGCTGTTTATAAATGGCGAGGCCGCACAGGGACTGGATATGAATCACCGTACGGTGCAGCTTGACACGCATGCCAATGCCAGAGATGTCTGGAATTTTGACTTGCAGGGATATACGGGAACTCTTCATACTGAATTCGATTTGATTATGGAAGTACAGCAGGTAGATCTTCGGATTGAAAAATTATATTATGATCTGCTCGTTCCACTGCAGGCATTCTCACGCATGGATGCAGATGATAAGGTAAGACTTGATATACAGACAGTTCTCAATGAGGCCGTAAATATGCTAGATCTTAGAACCCCGTACACCGACAGCTTTTATGAGAGTGTAAAGAAGGCGGACGATTATCTGGAAAAGGCTCTTTATGAGGACATGGGCGGTTATGATGACGTGATTGCAACCTGCATCGGACATACGCACATAGATGTGGCATGGTGGTGGACCGTAGAACAGACGAGAGAAAAGGTTGCCAGAAGTTTTTCAACGGTTCTCAAACTGATGGACGAATATCCGGATTATAAATTTATGTCCAGTCAGCCGCAGCTGTATATCTTCTTAAAGGAACGCTATCCCAAGCTTTATGAGAGAGTAAAAGAAAAGGTGAGGGAAGGACGATGGGAACCCGAGGGCGGGATGTGGCTGGAAGCCGATACCAACCTCACATCGGGTGAATCTCTGGTTCGTCAGTTTCTCTATGGCAAAAAATTCTTTAAAGACGAATTTGGTGTGGACAATGAAATTCTATGGCTGCCGGATGTGTTTGGCTATTCCGGTGCACTGCCTCAGATCATGAAAAAGAGCGGGATTAAATATTTTATGACAACGAAACTGGCCTGGAATCAAGTGGATAAAATGCCCTATGACACGTTCATGTGGAAAGGAATTGATGGTTCTCAGGTTCTGACGCATCTTGTCACTACGCTTGGAGTCGGCCAGAGCAAGGATGATTTCTTTACCACATATAACGGAATGCTTCATCCGGATGCGATTATGGGAGGCTGGCAGCGCTATCAGAATAAAGAGATCAACAATGATATTCTTGTTTCCTATGGATATGGAGACGGGGGCGGTGGCCCGACCAGAGAGATGCTGGAGACTTCGATCCGAATGGAAAAGGGCGTCAAGGGGATTCCAAAGGTACGTCAGGAATTCGCCGGGACCTACTTTAAAGAGCTGGAAAAACGTGTAAAGGACAATCGCAGGCTTCCGGTCTGGGAAGGCGAGCTATACTTTGAATACCATCGCGGAACCTATACCTCTATGGCAAGAAACAAGCGCGGAAACAGGAAAAGCGAAATTCTGATGATGAATCTGGAGCTGTTGTCGCTGTTTGCGGCAGATAAAGGTCTGGAATATCCCAAAGAGGAGCTGGATCGTATGTGGAAGACCATTCTTCTCAATCAGTTTCACGATATTCTTCCAGGCTCTGCGATTCACGAGGTATACGAGGTTACTAAGAAGGAATATCAGCAGATTGAAGAAGAGGCGAACCGTCTGACTGCGGAACGCATGGATGTCATTGCAGGGAAAGGTGAGGCAGTTACTGTCTTTAACACGCTTGGGTTTGAAAGGGATGATCTAGTATATCTTCCGAAGGAGTGTAGCGGAGCTTTGCAGGATGCGGATGGATCCGTCTTCCCGATCCAGCAGTTTAGTAACCGTTCCATAGCCTATATCAGGGGGCTTCCTTCAAAAGGATATAAAACATATGAACTGATCAGTAAAATATCCGAGAAGACAGAGGCCTTTACTTTGAGTGATCATATACTCGACACACCATATTATCACATTGAGATTGACGAGTACGGACTATTTACTTTCATGTATGACAAGAAAAATAACAGGGACATTCTGCAGAAGGGAAAGAAAGGCAATCTCTTCCGTATGTATGAAGATAAACCAATGTATTATGATGACTGGGATATTGATATTTACTATACGGAGAAGAGCTGGGATGTGACAAATCTTAAGAAGATGACATGGAGTGAGGAAGGTCCGGTCTGCAGGGTACTGGAATTAGAGAGGGAAATCAGTAGTTCACTGATACGCCAAAAGATATACTTTTATGCAGATTCACCCAGAATTGACTTTGAAACTTACGTAGACTGGAAAGAACATCAGCATCTGCTCAAAGTTCATTTTCCGGTCGATATCCATACGGATGAGGCATCTTTCGATGTACAGTTTGGAAATCTGACTCGAAAAGTTCATACAAATACCAGCTGGGATATGGCACGGTTTGAGTCCTGCGGACAAAAATGGATGGATTTATCGGAAGGACATTATGGCGTCAGCCTGATCAATGACTGTAAGTATGGACATTCTGTAAAGAATTCCGACATGTCGCTGACACTGATTAAATCCGGTATAGAACCGAATCCCGTGTCCGATCAGGAGGAACATTTCTTCACATATTCACTGTATCCGCATGCCGGGAATTTAAGAGACTGCGAGACAGTCCGTGAAAGCTACAAGCTGAATTATCCGGCCTTATCGGTACATGCGGGTAATCCCGGGAAGTGTGAAAGTCTGTTCTGTGTCGATCAGAAAAATGTTATGCCAGAGACGGTAAAGGCATCGGAAGACGGCACCGGACTGATCCTGAGACTTTATGAATATGAGAATGCGAAAACAAGGGTAAAACTTACTTTTGGAATGAATAAGAAGATCAAAACAATCTGTGAGTGTAATTTGATTGAAGAAGTTATGGAACAGCCGGTAAACCATGATGAGAACAGTTTTGAGTTTATGATCAAACCGTTTGAAATAAAATCTTATAAAGTTACTTTTTGTGAATAGGGCAGATGTAAGGATAGAAAGTAAATGATGAAATATAAAGACAATACTTTACCGGCAGATATCAGGGCAAAAGATCTGCTGGAGCGAATGACAGTCATTGAAAAAGTCGGACAGCTGAATCAAAGGCTTTATGGCTTTGATATTTACAAACGCGAGGGCAATTCTGTTGAGATATCGGATGAATTTAAAGAAGAGGTAATAAGATGGAACGGACTTGGAGTTCTATACGGTCTATACCGGGCAGATCCGTGGTCGGGCAGAGATGATACGACGGGACTCTCCGGAACAATGGCGGTGAAGGCTTATAATCTTCTGCAGTCTTATGTGATGGATCATTCAAGGCTTGGAATTCCTATGTTATTGTCCAGTGAGTGCCCGCATGGCCACCAGGCAGTCGATGGCTATCTGTTGCCTGTAAATCTGGCAATGGGAGCGTCATTTTCAAGAAAACTGGTGTATCAGGCCTACAGAATCTGTGGCAGACAGATGAAGGAGCTTGGCGTGGACCTTGCGCTGATCTCCATGCTTGATATCTTAAGGGATCCGAGATGGGGCAGAAGTGAAGAATGTTTTGGGGAGGATCCCTATCTTGCGTCTGTGATGAGCAGGGCTGTTGTAAAAGGTGTTACAGAAGAAGGCGTCGATGTCGTGGCCAAACATTTTGCGGCTCAGGGTGAAACAACAGGAGGAGTCAATGCAAGTGCCGCGGGAATCGGTGAAAGAGAGCTTCGTGAAATCCATTTTCCGGCGGCATATAGTTCTGTCGATTCAGGTGCTTATGGGGTCATGGCCGCATATAATGATATTGACGGGATTCCATGTCATGCAAATTCTTGGCTGCTTAAATCCGTGCTGAGAGAGGAAATGAAGTTTCAGGGAATTGTCATGGCTGATGGTCTGGCCGTGGACAGGCTGAAAGAACTGGCCGGAAATACGATAAATGCTGGAGCAAGGGCATTAAATGCCGGGGTGGATGTGTCTTTGTGGGACGCAGGGTTTACCTGTCTGCAGGAGGGGATACAGTCCGGCCGGGTTTCGGAGAAAAGACTAGACGAAGCTGTATTAAGGGTACTGAGACTGAAGTTTAGCAGAGGACTCTTCGATCATCCATTCCTGGGTGACGAGAATAAAAAAATCTTTGATTTTTCCGCAGAACAGGAAAATTTGGATCTTGCGAGACAGTCTGTAGTCCTGTTAAAAAATAAAAATGATCTGCTGCCCGTTGATAAGACACAGAAACTTGACATTGCCGTGATTGGTCCGGATGCGTTTGATCTTTACAGTCAGCTCGGGGACTATACGCCCCCTGTAACGAAAGGGATTACCATCGCGGAGGGAATGTCATATTACGGCAGCAGACATGGTAATCTGAAGATCAGCCTGAATCGTGGTTATGACAGCGAAGGCAGCGTTGATGCAGCAAAGATCAGAGATCTGGCTTCGAGTGCCGATATCACGGTTCTGGTACTCGGTGGTTCATCCAGCCGTTTTGGAAAGGCGACGTTTGATAAGAACGGGGCCGTCATAACAGAGGACGGGAATGTAAGTATGGACTGCGGTGAGGGGGTTGATCTTTCTTCTCTTGAACTGCCCGATGATCAGCAGAATATGGCAGCAGCCGCCTGTCAGACTGCCAAAAAAGTTGTGACGGTAATCATAGCGGGCAGACCTTATCTTATCAGTAAAGCGGCAGAGAAGACAGATGCTCTCCTTTATGCGTTTTATCCGGGACCAAAGGGCGGAAGAGCGGTAGCTGAACTGATATTTGGTGATGCAAGACCATCCGGAAGGCTGCCTGTTTCTCTGCCGAAAAGTGCAGGCGAACTTCCGGTCTATTATAATTATCGTAATTCTTATCGAGCCATGCATTACGCAGATCAGAAAGGTCCCCTATATCCGTTTGGTTATGGCCTTGGCTATGATCAGGTGGACTATTTTGACTTTTCCTTAAACAGTCAGAAACTTTGTATCAGGCGTTTAAAAGAGGAGCCGTTAACAATTACAATGAGAGTCCGAAATTCATCGAAACATCTGACATTTGCTGTCCCTATGGTGTTCATCCGTCATCTGAATGGAAGTGTAACTCCCAGGAAATCGGAGCTTAAAGGGTTCGAAAAGAGGACTCTCAAGCCGAATGAGACGATCTTTCTAAAGATGAGCCTGGGATATGATTCATTTTCGGTGTGGAATGAACGGATGAGGTATGGTCCGGAGGAAGGCAGAGTACGAATTGAGATAAAAGACGGTGGAAATCTTTTATGGAGTAAAGTAGTAAATCTTGTATGAGGAGGATAGGAAGGATGCAGAAACAAGAATTGAGAGAAGGGTGGAACCTGAACTATGGGGACAGTAAGCTTGAGACCCGGGTACCATTTTCTATGTATCATGACCTGCTGGAACACGGAGAAATCGAGGATCCCTTTTACAGGGACAATGAAAGCGAGGCATTTCATCTGTCCGAGGAGGATTATACTTACACGGTGGATTTTAAACCGGAAGAAAACATATGTAAATCCAGACAGATAATACTCCGGTTTGATGGAATTGATACGCTGGCGGATATCTATCTGAACGGAACATTACTTGGCAGTACATTCAATATGCACAGGATCTGGGAATTTCCGGTCAGGGAACAGCTGAAAGATGGTATCAATCATCTTTGTGTCCGGTTTCATTCTCCGGTGCGTTATATGGAAGATCAGATCAGGGAGCACGGGGAGATTCCCTGTAATACAGATACACTGAATGGTTTTCCCTATCTTCGAAAATCCAGCTGTATGTCGGGATGGGACTGGGGTCCAAAACTTCCGGATATGGGAATTTTTCGAAAAGTAATTCTGTTGGGTATCAATGGACCCAGAATTAAAGATGTGCATGTGAGGCAGCAGCATCGTAGCGGAAATGTAAAGTTGTTCGTTCACGTAGATGTCGAGTCTGAAATTACAGCAGACTGTAATTATCATGTGGTGATTGACACGCCGGATGGAAAAAGCTTTACAGCCTGTGATTCTCCGGAGAAAATCGAGATACCGGATCCCATGCTCTGGTGGCCGAGGGGCTACGGGGATCAGAATCTTTACAACGTTCGTGTTGAAGTCTTCGCGGACGGAGAGATTAGTGATGCCTGGGAGCGAAGAATCGGTCTTCGCACAATGAAAATTCGAAAAGAGAAGGATCAGTGGGGCGAAAGCTTTGCCCATGAGGTGAATGGTGTTGCCGTATTTGCCATGGGAGCCGACTATATTCCGGAGGATTGTTTTCTTCCCAGAATAAACGAGAAAAAGACAAGAAAACTGCTGGAACAATGTGCACTGGCAAATTACAATACCATCCGTGTCTGGGGAGGAGCTTACTATCCCGATGACTGGTTTTATGACATCTGCGATGAACTTGGTTTCCTTGTCTGGCAGGATCTGATGTTTGCCTGCTCCACGTATCTTCTGACCGATGAGTTTGAAGACAATATCTCTCATGAAATTGAGGACAATGTGAGAAGAATACGCCACCATGCCTGCCTTGCCCTGTGGTGCGGGAATAATGAGATGGAAGATATGGTGGCAAACGGGATGGCGAAGTCTCCGAGGCTTAAAGGAGACTACACCCGGATGTTCAGCTATATTATCCCGAAAATCATAAAACGCGAAGATCCGGACACCTTTTACTGGCCTTCGAGTCCCTCGTCCGGAGGCGATTTCGATGATGCTCAGGACGAGAGCAGAGGAGATGCGCATTACTGGATGGTATGGCATGGCTACCGTCCGTTTCCCGATTATAGAAAACATAATTTCCGCTATGCATCTGAATTTGGATTCGAGTCTATGCCGTCCGGGAAGACGATCGAAAGCTTTACCCTTCCGGATGACCGCAACGTGTTCTCTTATGTCATGGAGAGGCATCAGAAGAGCCTGAACGGGTATTCCAAGATGATGATGTATATTTCACAGTACTTTTTATACCCGAAAGACTTTTCATCGCTGATCTATGCGTCTCAGCTGATGCAGGGTCAGGCGATGCGCTATGCAGTGGAGCACTGGAGAAGAAACCGGGGAGAATGCATGGGTGCTATCGTCTGGCAGATCAACGACTGCTGGCCTGTCGCATCCTGGTCATCCATTGATTATTTCGGACGCTGGAAGGCACTGCAGTATTTTGAAAAGCGTTTCTTTGCGCCAATCATGCTTTCGTGCTGTGAAGAGGGAATGCTGACCCAGGATCCAAACCCCAACGCAAGAGAATATGATCTCGAGAAAAGTATTCATCTGAATGTAGCCAATGAGACAACCAAAGAACAGACGGTGACTGTCAGATGGAGTCTTCGGGACAGCAGTTCTGCAGTCATAGGGGAGGAGCACGAGGAAGTTGTAACGGTACCGGCACTTTCCAGTGTATGGCTGGATAAAGTCGATCTTCCTCAGGCGAGAATTCAGGAAGATCATGTGACATATACCTGTATCAAAGATGGAGTCGTAATTTCGGAGGGAAGTGTTCTCTTCTCCATGCCGAAGTTTTATGAATATGCGAATCCGGGGCTTACCGTATCTGTCGATGGCGATGAGATTCTCGTGACATCTCAGGCATATGCCGGAAATGTAGAGCTGTTAAATGAGGAGGAAGACTGGGTTCTGTCTGACAATTACTTTGATATGGAGGCAGGAGAGAAGAGAGTGAAGATACTCTCTGGAAAAGCTGATAAGATCCGAGTGCGCAGTATTTACGATATCGCGAAATAATAACATAAAAACAATCATAAGGAGTTTCCGAGAGGCTTGTCATTATCGACGCCGACGGGAATTCCTTATTTATATACACGGTATTCTCTGACAACCTGATTAATCAATCCTCCCGAAGTTTTATAGCCTTAGCCGCCTTTCTTCTCGTAGTGTCATCCATGGCTGCATAGTGTTTCTTCGTCGTATTGACGTCCTTGTGTCCAAGAACATCCGCCACCAGGTAAATATCACCTGTCTCCTTATAAAGGTTTGTACCATAGGTACTGCGGAGCTTATGCGGGGTAATCTTTTTTGTGGTGGTAATATGTCTGGCATATTTCTTGACCAGATTTTCGACGGTTTTTACATTAATCCGCTTTCTCTGAGAAGAATAGAAGAGTGCGTGTTCATTTCCAGGCAAAGGCGTCACATTTTTACGATCATCCAGATAGTTCTTTAAAGCTTTTTCAACTTCCTCACCGAAGTAGACAAACATCTCGTTGCCGCCTTTTCGAATCAGTTTGAGAGCGTTATTATTAAAATCAAGATCTTCAAGATCAAGGCCTACACATTCAGAGACTCGAATACCTGTTCCCAGCATGAGAGTAATCATCGCCAGATCACGTGATTTTGTCTTTTCATAATAGACGCGCTGATGAGGAGTCATGGAATCACCACAGGATTCGACAAAGTCGAGAAGCCTTGCAACTTCGTCGGCATCCAGACGGATAATTTCTTTCTCATGGAGCTTTGGCATATCAATCAGCAGTGTGGGGTTATTCTGGATCATTTCATGCCTGTAATAATAGCCGTAGAAGGTCCGAAGAGCCGATATTTTACGTTTCAGGCCCCGTTCACCGTTGGTGATGTAATCGTCGTCATCAGGGGCTTTGTAGGCCTTCAGGTATTCAATATATTCTTCAAGATCCAGGGCGGTTACATTGTCGAGATCTGAAAGCGTAAAGTCAGACATCGAGTATTTGCCGTACACAGGATTTTCGTTTAATAAAAACTGGAAGAATATTCGTATGTCATAGGCATATTTGATTCTTGTACTTGTGGATGTTGTGGTGCTCACGGCGCGGAAGAAATCATTGACGAAATCCGGAAGAGTCGTAAGGACCTCACGGAGTTTCAATGTATTGTCGACATCAGTCTGTTCGTGATAAGTAGTGCGTTTGTCCATTAAAAATCCTTTCTGCCAAATCACATGCAAATGGTCATTTGGCGGCATATTCAAGAGTACCTGTTATCTTTATCTCCAACTATTCGAAAAACCTGTGTTTTCCGAATAGTTGGAAGTGCTTTTATTATACATTCTATCCCTGGTTTTGTCAAACAAAACCGATAAAAGAACTTCAAAAAATATGAAGCTCTTTTATCGGTCTGACTAAATTTAAAGATTAAATATATCTGCCATACTCTCTTAAGTATCAGGCTGCCTGTTTCTTTTTTCTACTGCGTACGACACTGGACAATGCAAAATTGATGATAAAATATATAACTGCTACAAATCCAAAGATAATAAATACACGCATTGTCTGGTTTATGGTACTGTCAATCTGTGCAGACATCACCCATTTACTGTTATTGAAGAACTCTTCAATTGCAACCTGCGCCAGAAATGATGTGTCTTTTATAACTGTAATGACCTGAGATAACATCGAAGGTACAATAGATCTAAAACATTGCGGCAGAATAATATGCACTACTGCCCGGGGAAAATTAAACCCCTGTGAGTATGCTGCCTCAAACTGTCCCTTTGGAACTGAGTTGAGCCCTCCTCTTACGATCTCTGCCATAACCGCACTGGTAAATAACGTAAATGATAAGATACCGGAATACATAGGCGCATCAAACGGTTTCGGCATACGAATCATAAATCGAATTGCCAGTACCCACAAGAGGTTTGGCGTATTGCGGAAAAGTTCAATATATGCAATAGAAAAGCCTTTTAAAACCTTGTTTCCGTAGGACCGGAACAGAGCCAGAATGGTTCCGAAAACCATACTCAGGAGAACTGATATCAATGCCACATATAGTGTAATACCAAGTCCCCGAAACATGTAGATCAAATTACTCTTTGTAAATACGCTTTCAAAAGCTGCTATAAATTCATTCATTTTGACTCCTCCTCTCCTATTTTATAAGATGCCAGTAATTCTGAATAATCCTTTGGATTGGGCTTCTCACCAAACTTTTCCTCCAGATATCCGGACAGCCTTGAAAGAGGAAAACAAATAATGAAATACATAATACCCACTACAACATAAGCGGGGCCATAGGCCAGAGTTGTCGAAGCGAAGGAATCCGCCTGATACATCAGGTCACCGCCTGCGATAACAGCTAATATAGAGGTGTTTTTAATCAGATTGGCTGCGATATTTGTAAGCGGAGGCAGCATGTTTTTCAAAGCCTGAGGCAGGACAATATTTTTCATAATCTGTGTATAAGTAAATCCCTGAGAAATGGCGGCTTCTTCCTGACCCTTTGGAACGGATTCAATTCCGGTCCGGACTACCTCCGACATGTATGCCCCATGATAAACACCGACACCCAATATGCCGATTGTCACTGCGGAAAGATTTATATTCATATATGGAAGTGCATTATACAAAAAGAATATCTGAACCAGCAATGGTGTATTCTGAAAGAACTCCACATATACCCTTGAAATTCCTCTTAATACCTTATTATAGCCTGCGGACATGACGCCGAAGACAACTCCCAGAACCAGAGACAGTAAAAGCGCGAATAAAACAATATATAAAGTTACTCCGAATCCATGGAAGAAAGGTCCTATATTGTGAAATAATTTTTCCCATTTATCAATTGAAAAAGCACTCATTGATCCAACCCCCATTTCTCAGTTAATTTGTCAAGCTCACCACTTTCTTTCATATCTGAAATGGCTTCATCCGCCTTCCTGGCTAATTTTGTATTTCTTTTAGCCATTGTAATACCATATTCCTGAGGCGAGAACTCGTCAGGGAGAAGTTTCATTGAATCATTCAGATATCCGCTTAAGATTGATCCGTCAACCGAGAAACAGTCAACGCGGCCGGAATCCAGCGCTGCCTTAATCTCGGGATAACTGGAAAACTCACTGAAGTTGAGTGATATACCAACTTCTTCTGCCGCTTCTTTCAGTGACTCTTCTGTTGTTGCGGACTGAGAAACTCCGATTGTCTTTCCGTCCAGTCCTTTAAAATTATCAATACCTGATGAATTTTTAACCATTAGTTTTACATGGTCAGTGTAATATGGCTGAGTGAAATTATAGGTTTCCTTTCTCTCATCCGTGATGGTAAAGGTAGCCGCATCCATGTCAAGCTCTCCGGTTTCCAAAAGTGGACCTCGTGTCTTCGCTGTCACTGCTTCAAATTTGATTTTTACATCATCGCCAAACACTCTTTTACATACTTCTTTTGCAACGTCAATTTCAAATCCCTCAAATTCACGTGTATCGACATTCATCAGACCAAAATTGGGAATATCGTTTTTAACACCAACTTTTACCTCTTTTTTATTCAGTATATCATCCGGCGAGTTTCCACATCCCGCCAGCGCAGCTGTAAGTGATACTAACGCCAGCAACAGGGAGAATCGTGTTTTTCTATTTTTCATATTTTACTCCTTTACATTGCAGCGATTTATCGAATAATCTTACTTAAAAATTCCTTTGTTCTTTCGTTTTGAGGATTTTCAAAGAAATGTTCAGGAGTGCCCTCTTCAAGAATAATTCCATCGTCTACAAATAGAACGCGATCAGCAACCTGTTTGGCAAAACCCATCTCGTGAGTTACAATAACCATCGTAAAATTCTTTTCGTGCGATAAATTGATGATTACATCTAAAACTTCCTGAACCATCTCGGGATCAAGTGCCGAGGTCGGCTCGTCAAATAAAATAACACGATTTTTCATAGTCAGGGCACGTGCGATAGCGATCCTCTGCTGCTGCCCGCCGGACAGATTCTGAGGATATGCACCGGCTTTATCTTCCAGACCAACTCTTTTTAAATAGGTCATGGCCGTTTCAATGGCTTCGTCTTTTGACACCTTTTTTAATTTGGTCGGGGCTAGAATCAGATTATCCAGAACTGTCATGTTTGGATACAGATTAAACTGCTGGAATACCATGGCACTGTGCATCTTATTGATAAATGCACGATTCTTTTTCGTCAGTTCATGCGTATGGATAAATACTCTGCCGGATGTGGGTTCCTCCAGGCAATTCATCAAACGCACAAGTGTGCTCTTTCCTGACCCTGAAGGGCCGATGATTACTACTTTCTCACCCTCTTTTACATGAAGGTTAATACCTTTCAGCACTTCATTGTCGCCAAATTTCTTGTGTACGTCTTCTAACCTTATCAAATAAATTCCTCCTTACGTTAGCTTAAATAAGATAAAGGCGCTCTTCTGTAAAAAGCATACAAAGCGCCATTATCTACCATAGATTGATAAAAATTAAGAATATTTTACTATTTATTAGAAAATATGTCAATGTAAAATATGTACAAAAATTCTATCTGCAAAGTTCTCTCAGCCATGTTTTTAGTAGAGAAATCCACGTCTGAACCGGAACATTCAGCTCATCTCTTCGTTCGCAGGAAGAGGTTGTTTCATCTGCAAGAGAAAGACCGTGTCTTCCTTCGGGGTAGATATGCAGTTCCAGACTGATATCTGCCCTGCGAAGAGCCATGGCAAGTAAAAGAGAATTCTCTACAGGTACTGACTGATCCGTGTACGTATGCCATAAAAACGTTTTTGGGAAGTCTTTCGTCACCAGTTTTTCTATGGAGACTGCGTCCTTCTTTTCAGGATAATCTTCTCCCAGAAGATTTATAAAACTCCCCTCATGCATATAATCAGGATCTGAAGTGATTACCGGATAACAAAGAATCATCCCTTTTATTTTCAGAACATCTGTATTTGTATGAATGGCTTTTGAAATAAACTTTTTGTTCCAGAAAACCCCGTAAGATGCGGCCAGATGCCCTCCTGCTGAAAATCCCATGACAAAGACATTATCTGTATCCACATTCCAGCTTTGCGCGTTTTCTTTCACATAATTAACCGACCATGCCAGCTCTAACAGTGATGTGGGAAACCTTGAAGGTTGAGTCGAATACCGAAGTACAGCTACATGATAACCCATCGCGAGAAGCTGAACAGCAACAGGTTCTGCCTCACGGTCACTTGTCCGCTCATAAGCTCCTCCGGGACAGATGATCACCACAGGTCGTCTCAGACCCAGCTGGTATTCTCCGGAAATGTCTAGAAGATAAAGGCAGAGCCTTGCATAATCCTGTGATCCCTCAAGCTGAATTGGTACTTCCTTATACTGCATAACAAAAATCCTCCTGAATCATTATTTTGAACCCGCCGTTCCCAGTATATTTCATCTTGCCATTTAAATCAAGAAGATCATCACTGCAGGGTCATAAACCGAACGAACATTCCGAAAATGTGTTTGCCTCACAGCCTGTCTTCTGTTATACTAATAGTAAGTATAAGTATAGCCTGGAGGAAAATATGGAAAATTCAAAACTCAGTAAAAAGCAAGAAGAAATATTAGAGTATTTAAAAAAGACGATTATTAAACGTGGTTTCCCGCCTTCAGTCCGTGAGATTGGAAAAGCTGTCAATCTGAAATCGACTTCATCCGTACACGCTCATCTTGAATCACTGGAGAAAAAAGGGTATATACGCAGGGACCCAGCAATTCCACGGGCAATTGAAATCATAGATGAAGAATTTAACCGCAGACGTATTGGTCAGTATGAAACCGGAGAGCCCACGCCGGAACTGGAATTGACGCAGGTGCCTGTTCTCGGCACTGTAGCTGCCGGACAGCCATTGCTTGCAGTTGAAAACATCACAGAGTATATCCCTGTCCCGATTTCACATCTTCCAAATACAAATACGTTTATGCTGACAGTAAAAGGTGACAGTATGATCAATGCGGGGATACTTGACGGAGATTATGTACTGGTAAAACAGCAGGATACTGCTGCAGACGGCGAAAAAGCAGTCGCCATGGTAGATGATTCAGTAACAGTGAAAACTTATTATAAAGAGGATGGATACTACAGACTTCAGCCGGAGAATGACTCGATGGATCCCATTTTAGTGTCCGGAGATCTTCGGATTCTTGGAATAGTCATTGGAGTATTTCGATTTTACAGATGACAAGAACATGAATAAAAATCCGACTGCCGGAAATTCAAAGTATCATGGAATTCCGGCAGTCTTTATATTTAAGAGTTCAACTCTTCCCTGTCTACAACCTTACCGTCTCTCCAGATGCGTTCCAGGTCATAAAACAGACGATTTTCCTCATCAAAAAGATGGATCACAACATCACCATAGTCCATCAGAATCCAATTTGCATTCTGATATCCTTCGATATTCTTTGGCTCATATCCCTTCCTGCTTAGACACTCCTCTGCATTGTCGGCCATTGCCTGAACCTGACTGCGGTTTGATCCGCTGGCAATCAGAAAAAAATCTGCAAGGGTCGAGATGTGTTCAATATCAATGATTTTGATATCGGTGGCTTTTTTATCTTCCAGTGCTGCTATTGTAATATTTGCCATTTCCTTTGATTGATTCATTCTATCTAATACCTCACTCTTCTCTGCTATTGTGATAATTGCTGTAATACAGATATGCTTCCTCTGTCGTCTCATCCATAGAATCCGACTGATCCCTGAGATAATGCATAGTATCCCTTAGTATCCGATACGTGCATTCATCTAAATCGATAAAAGCCAGTTTTCTTATCTCTGTAAGATTTGGTGCCTTATCTCTGCCCGGTTCTATATAATCCGCGATAAAGATGACTTTTTCCAGGTTAGTCATATCCGGTTTACCCGTAGTGTGCCAGGTGATCGCATTTAATATCTTCTGATCAGAGATTCCATACCTGGTATTGGCAAGATACGCTCCCAGCTTGGAATGGAGAAGATAGGGATGGTCCTTCTCATAAGCAGTCATAGGAATATTATACTCTTCACACATCTGAAGTTTTCTTCTGTCTGAGATACATTTCGCGCAGTCGTGCAGTAACCCGGCTGTCTGCGCCTGTATGATATCCAGTTCATGTGCCATAGCCATGGCGGCTGCCGTGTACATAACACCCAGGGTATGGTGAAAGCGATTCTGATCAAGTCTCTTTTTTAATCGTTTTTCTAATCTTATTAGATCGTAACTTGCTGATTCTGATTCCATTTTTAAACCTCGTAAATCTGTTTATCGATGATATATTTTCGCACGTTTTCCGGTAGATAATACCGTGTGGTTTTCTTATTCCTGATCCAGCCGCGGATTGTCTTTGATGCAATATCCAGATTTGGGGTATCCAGTTTGAGAAAGCAGCCATGGAACTGCTCACGGCGTTCCTCAAGGACCCGGTCGAATTCTGTCCGGCTGATCTGATTTCTGGTTGCAACTACAATCTTACATGCACCGGCAATTCGTGCCGGTTCTTTCCATGTGTCAAAATCCAGCAGAGAATCTGCACCAATAATGAAATAGAAATCCATATTCGGATGAACTTTATTCAAATGTTCCATTGTCCGATAGGTAAAAGTATATCCGTCTTCGTTCATTTCCTCTAAAGACAGTTTAAAGTGAGGATTTCCGGCAATTGCTCTTTTCACCATCTCTGTCCTCTGGCTGTCCGTTGCGCGTCCTCTTCGATTCTTCTTATGAGGAGGATTCCCGGCAGGCATAAACCAGACTTCATCCAGGTCGAACTGATCATAAGCAGCTTCACCGAGAATTAAGTGACCAATATGAATCGGGTCAAAGGTTCCTCCCATAATTCCTGTTTTTCTTTTCATAGGCATATTCACCCTTATTTAGGTAATTCGATCCTTTTCTTCTCTTTTTTGCCTTCTTTATAAAGAATGATCTTTTTACCTATTACCTGCACAACCTGAGAACCTGTTCTTTCCGCAAGTACTGAGGCGATATCTTTCGGATCATCCATACAGTTTTGAAGGACATTAATTTTAATCAATTCCCGTGCTGCCAGAGCTTCTGCCGCTGAAGATGTAAACTCCGGTGTCAGTGAAGATTTTCCGATCTGCAGAATCGGCTCTGTCTCCATAGCAAGCCCCTTTAAATAAGCTCTTTGTTTACTTGTCATATATATCTCCTGTCTGATAACTATTTATAATAATCAAATTGATGACCATACATCTGAACTGTATCGCCTTCTTTAATTCCTTCTTTTTCCAAGTCGTTTAATATGCCGGTTTCTTGCAAAAAGCGTTGAAAGAATGCAAATCCTTTTTCAGAATCCAGATTGGTATAACCCAGCATTTTCTCTATTCTCGGGCCTTCTACATAGAAAAGATGTCTGTCCTCATCGTCCTGCGAAACCGTGTAATCCAGTTTCCCGTCGATCAGAGAATCCTCCGGGAAATATTCCTGCTTGAATACAACTCGTTCCCGGGGGAGTTTGTCTAGAAGTTCCTGTACATAGTATAGAAGTTCCTTCACACCTTTGCCGGAAACTGCAGAAATCGGAAATACACGAATCCCTTTTGGCTCAAATTCTGATTTTAAACGTTCCACCGGGTTCGGCATGCCGTCCTCCCGGTATATTGCATCAATCTTATTTGCGGCAATCACCTGCGGACGTTTTGAAATTTCAGGGTTATAATTCTCAAGCTCTCGGTTGATCTTGTAGATATCATCCACCGGATCCCTTCCCTCCGTAGAAGCTGTATCGACAAGATGAATCATAACCCTTGTCCGCTCAATATGCCTTAAGAATTCATGACCCAGACCTGCTCCTGTAGATGCTCCCTCAATCAGACCGGGAATGTCTGCTATGACAAAACCCCTGCATTGTTTGAGATCCACTACACCGAGATTTGGGGAAAGCGTTGTAAAATGGTAATTCGCTATTTTCGGATCGGCGTTGGTAACTCTGGAAAGAAGCGTTGATTTTCCGACGTTTGGAAATCCGATCAGACCTACGTCAGCAATCACTTTAAGCTCAAGCAGAACTTCGATCTCCTGTGCCGGTTTTCCGGGCTGAGCATACTTGGGGACCTGCATGGTGGCGGTAGCGTAATTCATATTGCCCTTTCCGCCTCTGCCTCCCTTTAAAATGACCTGGCGGCTGTTTTCAGCTGACATATCGGCAATCACTTTATGGCTGTTGATCTCGTAAATTACGGTTCCCTCCGGGACTTTTAATATAATGTCTTCCCCGTTTTTTCCGTGAGAACGTTTCTTTTGTCCGGGCTCTCCGTCTTTGGCCGCGAATTTACGCCTGTACCTGAAATCAACCAGTGTATTCAGACCTTTATCGACTTCAAAGATAACATCACCACCTTTGCCGCCATCACCGCCATCCGGCCCGCCGTTTGGAACATAGAGCTCTCTGCGAAAGCTTACATGCCCATCGCCGCCTTTTCCTGAGCGGATGATGATTTTTGCTCTATCTGCAAACATTAAAAACCTCCTGTTTTTATGACTAGTAAAAAGGGCTTCAAACCTCTATGGTTTGAAGCCGATCAGTTAAAAAATTATTCAGCTGCCGGAAGAACGGAAACCTGCTTTCTGTCTCTGCCTTTCCTCTGGAATCTTACGATACCGTCTGTTGTTGCAAACAGTGTATCGTCTTTACCACGTCCGACATTTGTGCCGGGATGGATTTTAGTTCCACGCTGTCTGTAAAGAATATTGCCAGCTTTTACAAATTGTCCATCAGCTCTTTTCGCACCTAATCTCTTAGACTCGGAATCTCTGCCGTTTCTGGTAGATCCGACTCCCTTTTTATGAGCGAAAAATTGAAGGTTCATCTGTATCATAGTCTACACCTCCTTGAAAATGATATCAATAGAATTACTGTATGTTTCATCATCTTCTATTCCCTGAAGTCCAAGGATTAAGGATTTCAATAATAAATCGGCCTCTTTAGAGTGATTTCCATCAAACTTAAACTTTATACATGCTTTTTCCTGATTTTGATCCACGTCAAAAGCATCTACTGTCAGTTTCTCTATCGAATTGATTGTATTGATAACCAGTGCACTGATAGAGGCACAGACAATATCACTGTTTTCTTCAGCGTATCCCGAGTGATCCTCCACAGTAAAACCAATATATTCAAGGTTTGAATTCTGATAAAACGTTACCTTAGTCATACAATCACCTTTTAAGCGTTGATCTTATCGATCTTAACTTGCGTGAACTGTTGTCTGTGACCGTTTTTTCTGTGGTAACCGGTTTTTCTTTTATACTTGTAAACGACAACTTTTTTTGCTTTTCCGTTTTTCACGACGGAAGCCGTTACACTGGCATCTTTTACGTCAGAACCAACTTTAAGATTGTCGTTGTTTACTGCAAGTACATCATCAAATGTAACTGTTTCACCAGCTTCAACACCAAGCTTTTCTACGTTAATGATATCGCCTTCGGCTACTTTGTACTGTTTACCACCTGTTGCAATAATTGCGTACATGAGGCATACCTCCTATTATCATTACTCGCCAGATACGGTGGCTAACTTCTAAGTTAACACTTCTACCTCTCTGTGCGGCATACTTGATTATATTACCAAATCTATATGTAGTTGTCAATAGGATATGCTGACAAATCCGGCTTTTTTGAACATGCAATTGCCAGCACGCCCGGCCCGGTATGACAAATAACAGAAAGGGAAAGGAACGATTCCTCAATCTTCATGTCTGGAAAAGCAGATGCCACTTCACTGCGCCATATATCTACAGTATCATTCTGACCATAAGAATAAGCAATCTGAAGACACATCTGACCTTTTTCCAGGGGATCTTTAAAACGTGTGTCCATATCCTTTTTCATCGCTTCGATCATAACCTTCCTGGCCTGCTTTACACCGCGTACTTTAGCATATGCATCAAGTTTGTCTCCCTGTATGGTAAGTACCGGCTTTAGATTCAGGACTGTCCCAATCATCGCTGCGGCGGGAGTGATACGTCCTCCTTTTTTCAAGTACTCCAGTGTGTCTACCATCAGGTAGATACTTGCCTCCATAGATTCTTTTTCCAGAATATCTTTAATCTGCCTGCCGCAGTATCCGGCTTTCGACATCAGACATGCATCGAGAACAGACTGACGCATGGTAACGGAAATTCTTTTATTATTTACGACAAATACATGTTGATCGAAGTCTGCCGCCAGCGCTGTGGCTGTTTCACAGGATGCAGACAGACCACTGGACATGGGAATATAGACAAGCTCATCATAATCTTTTAACAATTTCTTCCATAATTCTATTAAATCGCCCGGTGAAGGCTGTGATGTAGAGACATTCTCATCATTGCTCAATGACTTATAGAACTCCGCCTGACTTAAATCGATGCCTTCGAAATGAACTTTTCCATCTATAAAAAATGGCATCGGAACAACAACGATGCCAAGCTGCTCTGCCTCTTTTTGTGTAATCCCACTGTTGGTGTCGGTTACAATTGCTATGTCCGGCATAAAACTCCTCCTTAAACTATAACTCTCATCAGCTAATTATAACATAAAAAAACACTTTCGCAAAGGTACACTTATGCGAAAGTGTCTTGTCGGTTTTATTCGATTTCAGTTCCCAGACACTCAAGAGGTAGAAATCTATGGTCACTCTCATTTCCCAGATCGGCATATATTTCAGAACGATGAATCATAAGAGCATTAGGGGAAAGCGGCTGGCCCAGGAAATCAGAAAAAGCGTTGAGAACCATTTCAGGTTTCAGATTATTCACGCTTCCGCCGGATAACTTAAGGAAGATGCTTTCGCCGCGTGCCTCCATCTGATAGATCAGAGGCCGGATGTCAATTTCCCGCGTCCCTTTCTTTGTCTTTTTTTCGCAGATAATATTTTCTCTGGCGAGAAAACTTTCGATTTGATCTTTCCATCCATCCTGAAAGATCGTTTCCTTTCTAAAGGATACAAGATAATCGCAGGCGGATACGAGTGCCATTCCATTGGAAGATTTTTTATCCGGAATCTGGCGAATGCTTAAGATATGCATGCCATCAGCCATGGTGCAGTTTAAGCGTCTGACCATCTCTTTAGATGAGTCTGCAGAGTTAAGTTCCATATCAAAATAATCTCCTTTGGTGGTCACGCCTACACCCAGAGGGGAGGCAAACGACATGATCATATGAGGAGAATATCCTTCCGAATATGCGACATCAATCTTTGCTCTGCGCATAGCCTTTTGGAAATATCTCAGTGTATCAAGGTGCCCGACAAATTTCACAGGTCCTTCTTTTGAAAATTTCACTCTAACCTTCATAGCAGACACCTCCTCCATAATTTCTTGCACCGCATCCGGAACACCTCATCCTGCAGTTTGGCGTAATCTTTCCTTCTTTGGCATTTTTCCACTCCCGAATCATAAATTCTTTGCTTACTCCGATATTGATAAAATCCCAGGGAAGAATTTCATCGGTGTCACGTTCCCTGACAGAATAAAAGTCAGGATCAATTCCGCATTCTTTGAAAGCTTCATTCCAATATTCGGGTTTAAACCATTCAGTCCAGGAATCAAAAAGTGAACCCTTTCTATAGGCCTTTAAAATAACCGGGGACAGTCTTCTGTCTCCTCTGGCAAGAATGCCTTCGAGAAGGGTCACATCGGCCTCATGGTAATGATAGCGGATGCTCTTTTGGTTCACCTGGGATCGCACTTCGCTTTTTACTGTTTTTGCCTTGTCTAAAAATTGGTCCTTTGTATTCATAGGTGCCCATTGAAAAGGAGTAAATGGTTTGGGGACAAAGAAAGAGCTGCTGGCTGTGATCTGACATTTACCATTTCGCTGTTCCTTTGGTATTTCGTAATAGCGTTCTGCAATTTCCTGACACAGCCAGGCGATCCCCTTAATATCTTCTTCGGTTTCGGTCGGAAGACCCAGCATAAAGTATAGCTTTACTTTATTCCATCCACCTTCGAAGGCTTTTTTGGCACCGGAGAGAATTTCATCTTCCGTCAACCCTTTATTGATTACGTCCCGCATGCGCTGTGAGCCTGCTTCCGGTGCGAAAGTGAGAGAACTCTTTTTGATATCCTGAACTTTACTCATAACGTCCAGAGAAAAAGCATCGATTCTGAGTGAAGGCAGTGAGATATTTACACCTCTCTCATTACAAAGATCGATCAGTCTGCTGACAAGTTCAAAGAGATCCCGATAATCCGAGGAGCTCAAAGAACTTAAAGAAATCTCTTCATGTCCGGTATTGTCCAGCATTGTCCTGGCCATTTCAATCAGTTCATCACAGGTTCTTTCCCGTAGAGGTCGATATAACATTCCGGCCTGGCAGAAACGACATCCACGGATACAGCCCCTTTGAATTTCAAGAACTACGCGGTCCTGCGTGGCCTTAATAAAAGGTACAATTGGTTTCTCGGGATAGGGTGTATTCGGAAGATCCATCGCAATCTGCTTCTCAATATGATCCGGGACATCGTTTATGTTTGGTTCGAAGGTATGAATTGTACCGTCTTCTTTGTAGGTGACATGATAAAAAGAGGGAACATAAATCCCCTCAACTTTTGCTGCCTGCCGAAGAAAATCTTTCCGGGTTCCACCGGCTTTTTTGTTGTGTTTATAGATGTCCAGCAGCTCATCGTATACGGTCTCACCGTCTCCGATATAGAAAAGGTCAAAGAAATCTGCCAGCGGTTCAGGATTATAAGTACAGGGACCGCCGCCTATGACGATCGGATCTCTCTCGGTCCGGTCTTTCGATAACATTGGTATCTGACTGAGATCCAGGACCTGCAGGATGTTGGTATAACACATTTCATACTGAATTGTAATTCCAAGGAAGTCAAAGTCTCTGATGTTATCCTGCGATTCGAGTGCGAAGAGGGGGAGTTTATCGTCCTTCATTATTTGATTCAGGTCAGGCCACGGAGAATAGACCCGTTCGCACCAGGTGTCTTTTCTTCTATTGAACATATCATATAAAATCTGAATTCCCAGATGTGACATTCCGATTTCATATACGTCCGGAAAACACATCGCGAAACGAATGTCCACGCTGTCTGCATCCTTTACCACTGCGTTGACCTCACCCCCGATGTAACGAGCGGGTTTATCTATTTTTAGCAATATTTCATCGCTTAAAGCAAGCTTTCGCATGTTTCATACCTCTTAATCTATGTGTAATTTAAATTGATTTTTGACACAGATCCCATTATAACCTGTTTTATTTGATGATACAAGTGTTAAAACATGAGAATGCACCCTGATTAGGTTGGAAAAAGGGGCTGTTGTCTCAACAGCCCCTCCCGGAAAATATAAAAAAGTTATCGTTGATTATCTTTTGATACGAAATGCGTCAAATCCGGGATATACGGCTGATTTTCCCAGATCCTCCTCGATTCGGAGAAGCTGATTGTATTTTGCAACACGTTCACTTCTGCTTGGTGCTCCCGTCTTAATCTGCCCGGCATTTACTGCGACAGCAAGATCTGCAATCGTTGTATCTTCTGTTTCACCGGAACGATGCGATACAATCGTTGTATACCCGGCGTTGTGTGCCATCTGGATTGCTTCCAGTGTCTCTGATACAGACCCGATTTGATTCAGTTTGATTAGTATAGAGTTGCCGCAGCCAAGTTCGATTCCCTTAGAAAGACGTTCGGTATTTGTCACGAACAGATCATCGCCGACCAGCTGCACTTTGTCACCGAGTTCTTTTGTAAGTACCTGCCAGCCTTCCCAGTCTTCTTCATCCAGACCATCTTCCAGAGAATAGATCGGATATTTATTACACAGTTCAACCCAGTGAGCCGTCAATTCAGCGGATGTGTACTTCTGTCCGCTTTTTGGGAGAAGATATTCACCCTTTTTACTGCCTTTCCATTCACTGGATGCAGCATCAATCGCCAGAACAAAGTCCTTTCCGGGGTTGTATCCGGCCTTCTTTACAGCGTCCAGTATGTACTCGATTGTTTCTTCATCCGTTGCAAGATCCGGTGCAAAGCCACCCTCATCGCCAACTGCGGTAGCCAGACCCTTGGATTTTAACAGAGACTGCAGTGCGTGATATACCTCGGTACACCAGCGCAGTCCTTCACTGAAACTCTCTGCTCCGGCAGGCATGATCATGAATTCCTGAACATCAACCGTATTCGTTGCATGAGCCCCGCCGTTTAGAATGTTCATCATAGGAACAGGCAGACGATTTCCGCCTATTCCACCGAGAAAACGATAAAGTGGAATGTCAAGAGAAGCTGCAGCGGCTTTTGCGGAAGCAATGGAAACCGCGAGTATGGCATTTGCTCCGAGTCTGGACTTGTCCTTCGTGCCGTCTGCACTCAGCATGGCGCCGTCCACAGCATAGATATCCGAAGCATCCAACCCCTTTAGCACATCATTAATGATAACATTAATATTTTCGACAGCTTTTGAAACACCCTTTCCTCCGAAACGGTTTTTATCGTTGTCGCGAAGTTCCAATGCTTCGAATTCACCTGTGGACGCACCGCTGGGGGATGAACCCCTCCCGATTGTTCCATCTGCAAGATAAACTTCTGCTTCAACGGCAGGGTTTCCCCTTGAATCAATAATCTCTCGTCCGATTACGTGATCAATTGATAATTTTCCCATATAAATGCTCCTTTCTGTTTTTGTATGACATTAAATTCGCTATGCAGAGGCATAGATTTGTTTTAATGTTAGCTGGAACTAATTGCCTTGTCTTTACATCATAGCAGAAAATGTCAAAAATTTCAAGAACCAGAGCGGAAATAACCGATTCGAAAAGGAGTAAAATTCGACCGTTTAAATACAGGTACAAAAAAAGGAGTCGTTTTCTATAAAGAAAAAACTCCAGTTTCATAAATGCTTTATGAATTTTTCATCACAACCAACTGTACAATGTCTGCTGTATCCTCACACGTATCAATACTCTTTTCTATATATCCGTAAATATCGCGCCAAGCCACCACTTCCAGTGGATCTTTGCAGTTTTTATGAAGATTATACATGCTGTTGATATACAGCTGATCTCCCTCTTCTTCGAGATCATTGATGCGGATGATATTTTCCATCATTTTCTTTGAACGTTTGAAATTCACAAATTCTTCCATGATGGTCTTCAGTGTTTCGCAGCAGGAAATCGCAACTCTTACCATTTCAATTGCTCCCTCTCTGATTTTGGGAACCTGACAGATATAAACATGCATGAGGACATCTTCAATGGAATCCGTAATATCATCAATCTTTGTACTGATCTCGATGATATCTTCCCTTTCAATCGGAGTGACAAAAGCTTTCGCGATAACTTCAGTAATTTCATGCCTTTTTGTATCGCCTTCGTGCTCCAGTTCATGAAGCTCATCTACTTGTTCTTTTATCGTGTCTATATTGTAGTTTGACAAAACATCTTCCAGGAAATGCGCTGCACGCAAGGAGCAGTCTACACATTCTTTGAAATTGTTAAAATAAACCATATCGCTCTTATTCATAATGCAATAATCCTTTCTCTTTTCCTTAGTCCTCTGGTACCGGAAATTTATATCAGGAAATAGCCATCAAAAGCTTTGCCATAAGAAAACCTATAATTCCACAACCCGGAAAAGTAAGGATCCAGGTAAGCACCATGTCCTTGACCACATTTAAGTTAATGGAAGAAAGACGTTTTACGGCACTGACACCCATAATCGCTGTTGTTTTTGTGTGTGTTGTACTGACCGGTATTCCAAATAAAGTGGAAATCAATAAGCATACAGTAGCTGCCACATCGGCGGAAAATCCCTGATATTTTTCCAGTTTCACCATATCCATACCCACGGATTTGATAATTTTTTTGCCTCCGACAGATGTACCCAGCCCCATAATAATGGAACAAAGCATCATCATCCAGACAGGGAGCTCAACGCCTGCTGTGGTGTCCATTCCGTTTGACAGATAAACGCCCAGGAGCAAAACGCCCATAAACTTTTGACCGTCCTGTGCCCCATGCATAAAAGACATTGCCGCTCCACCGGCGATCTGCGCCCAGGTGAAGAATCCATCCGTGTTACGACGGTCTTTATTTCTAAATAAAAAAGTAATCAGTTTACATACAAGATACCCGAAGCCAAAGCCAAGAGCTGTTGACAAAACCAGACCGTAGATTACCTTGATCCATTCTGAAAAGTTAATACCGGAAAGTCCTCCCTGAAGCGCAATAGCTGCTCCGGAAAGTCCTGCGATCAGTGCGTGGCTTTCACTTGTCGGGATTCCAAAATACCAGGCAGTGACGGCCCAGATAACAATTGCAGCCATAGCAGCACATAAGGCGGTTAAGGCGTCTTCATTATTTCCCTGAAAATTAACCATATTTTTGATCGTCATCGCAACCGTTGAATTCACCATTGACATTACGAAGACACCAAGAAAATTAAAAATGGCTGACATGATAATGGCAGGTTTTGCTCCCATACACCTTGTGACGACACAAGTTGCAATGGCATTTGGCGCATCGGTCCAGCCATTTACAAAGATGACACCTATGGTGAGCAAGATTGCGATAAAAAGCACAGGTGAGCTGGTCATCTGCTCAATAAAACCTGAAAATGATAGATCCATAAGTATTTTTTAGCCTTTTTGGCCCTCCTTCTTTTACGTTGTAACGTCCGATACGAACCTGAACAAAAAACAGGCACTAAAAAACTAGGAACACCACTTTATAAGTATTCCCAAATTGCAAGCAATACATTACCGGTAAAGACAGAAGCTTCTGTTGTATTTCGTATTCGGTTTTCGAAAGCTCTAAGTCTGAAAAACCTAATCGCTTTCCTTGAAATCTTAGCACAGGAGTAATTTCTTGTCAATCGTTTTCAGTCATGGTACAGGAGAAGACTTTTGTTGACAAATTATATGTTTACATGATACTATTTTTTTATGATGAATATAAGGAGGGATTTTGATGACTGCAGGTAGCACAATCAAGACAAGGGACATGGTCTATATAGCATTATTTACAGTTTTGACTGCGATTTGTTCCTGGATTTCTATACCCACAGTAGTACCATTTACGTTACAGACGTTCGCTGTGTTTTTTACATGTCTGGTTCTGGGAGGAAAAAGAGGGACCTGTGCGGTATTTATTTATCTTTTACTTGGAACTGTCGGAATTCCTGTTTTTTCTAACTTTACCGGCGGAATCGGTGCACTGCTGGGGCCGACAGGAGGATACCTTGTCGGACTGCTTTTTAGTGCGCTGATTATGTGGATCATGGAAGTTATGTTTGGAAAAAAGAGGTGGGTTTCTATCGTTTCCATGATCCTGGGTCTCGTGGCATGTTATACATTTGGAACTGTCTGGTTTATGATCGTATATACCCACACGACAGGAGCCATCACGTTAAAGAAGGTAATGGTACTGTGCGTTTTGCCATTTATCATACCGGATTTACTGAAGATGAGTTTGGCCTGGATCCTTGGAAGAAGATTTTGCCGGCTCATAGTTTGAAACTGCATAATGGTAGGCGTCCTCATATGACATTTGCGTATGTTCGCATAATGATGCGATGCTTTCGTATTCCGGATAAACATGGTTCTGATTTGCGAACGTACACACTTTGTATCTGATTTCACCGAGATCTGTTTTCCGGA
The DNA here is from genome assembly GCA_002409525.1 of Eubacterium sp. UBA5416. Taxonomy (GTDB): domain Bacteria; phylum Bacillota; class Clostridia; order Lachnospirales; family Lachnospiraceae; genus Novisyntrophococcus. The sequence continues at coordinate 38,268 of DHNM01000026.1, forward strand.
CAACCGGTTTTCGATTTAAAATAGAACGGTCCATCTTTATTCTTCGGATTCCAATTGTAGTCGTGTTTGTAAAAATGATCTCTTCCATTTGATCTTTGTCTGAAACAGAACAGATCACGTTTAGCTGATAGGCGGGTCGGTTCTTCTTCATGAAAATCGGAGTATAATAGACATCTCTTGCACCGGCATTAAACAGGGCGTTCATTGTGAATCCAAGTGCTTCTCCTCTGCAGTCATCCAGATTACATTCCAGCTTCCATATCTGGTCTGACTTATTTTCATGTGATTCGTCTGATTCATCTCTTTCGTCAGAAGTATCTTGGATCAGCATTCCGCGGAGCAGTCCTGAAACTCCTGTCTTTTCGATTCCAAACTGCTCTGGCAGCTTTTTTGATGTGCAGATCGCAGCACAAAGTGCTGCTCCGGCCCGAGTTATAAATTTCCCCTCTTGCTCTGTGATATGCAGATTCAGATGATGTTTTTCCACAATTTCAGCTACATCCGGAAGTGGTACGGGGAGTATCTTCTGATTAACACAAATTGTACCAGTCCCCTCATATAGAACCGGCACAATTACATTATGAATGTGAAGACTGTCCAGCAGAATTGCAGCCGTAATAATATCCAGAATCGTGTCCTCACCATCTGATGTGGGAAGATAACTCTCATCTTCAGGAATATTATATAGCGATGTCTCAATCAAAATATTTAATGTTCTTTTGACCGTTTTTTTTGCATTGTCGGTCAGCATAGATTTATCTGTCATCTGTTGCAAATCTGATACCAGCAGCCCTTCCTCTTTCTGATTTTCAGAAACTTTAAGTTTATAAAGACCTGGAAAGTAGTCCAGTGCTTTCTTTAAGTCATGTTGACTGCCTCCCAGACATAGGAGAACCGTGCAAAGTGCGTGTGCACTGATTCCCCCGTAACACTGCAGATATAAAGTACGGCCCATCTGATTATACCTCTCCACCCTCAACTACCAGATTTTCCGGATCTATATTGTCACCGTAAACAGGCTCTAAGGTCTCTTCAAAATCCTTATGGAAAAACTGTTCTTTTCCAAGCGTTTTGATTTCTTCATTCAACCAATTTAACAGCTCTTCATTGCCTTTTTGTACAGCCGGAGCGATTGTATCAACGTTCCCGATGGAATTGATTCCTACAGAAAAGCCTTTGTTTTTCATAGACCATGCAAGTACCTCTGTATTGTCGGTTGAAAAAGCATCCCCTCTTCCATCAAGCAGCGCGTCGTATGCCTCCTGATACTCGTCAAATTTTAAAAGATTGATCTCTGGGTTGTTTTGTTCAAAATAAGTCTCAGCTGTGGTCCCCTTTACTACAATCATCGTTTTACCGTCTAACTGCTTAATATCAGTGATCAGTGCATCGTCAGGAGATACGACTCCAAGAGCAACCTTCATGTAAGGGAGTGCGAAATCCACCTGCTCTTTACGTTCATCCGTGACCGTAAAGTTTGCCATAGTGATATCAACCTTTGCTGATTTCAGATATTCAACGCGGTTCGCCGCTTCCAGATATTCGAATTCAACATTGTCTTCGCTTCCCAGCAGGTCTCTTGCAATACGTTTTGCAAAATATACATCATAACCCTGGATGTCACCATTCTCATCAACATATCCGAACGGATTTTTATCACTGAACACACCGATTTTGATCTTACCATCCTTTTTGATCTCGTCTAAAGTTCTTGCCCTGGCTGTCCCCGCAGTTTGTGTCTCACTTCCAGTACCATTACCAGTATTGTTTTTGGAATTTCCGCATCCTGCGAATAATCCCGCTGTCAGGGTAAGTGTCAGTAAACCGGCTATTAATGATTTCTTCATATAAACCTCCTTTGAGTTTTTCTTCTTATCATTTATACAGTTTCATAATGGAATGTATCCAGAAATTGCTTCGCACGCTCTGTTTTCGGCTTCTCAAAAAAATCTTTTGGTTCTGCCTCCTCAACGATACCGCCCTGGTCGATGAAGACAACTTGGTCAGCCACCGCCCTGGCAAATTCCATCTCATGCGTTACGATGACCATCGTCATGCCATCTTTTGCGAGCTGTAGCACGACCTGGAGCACCTCACGCACCATTTCAGGGTCCAGTGCAGCCGTGATTTCATCCAGCAGTAAAATCTCCGGGTGCATAATCAAAGCTCTTATGATTGCGACACGCTGCTTTTGCCCTCCAGACAGCTGTCTGGGGTAAACGTCTCTTTTTTCAGTGAGATTTACGCGTTCAAGAAGCTTTAACGCCTCTTCTTCCACCTCCTGTTTTCCTCTTTTTTGTACTTTGAGAGGAGCAAGTTCCAGGTTTCCCAGAATAGTTTTATTCGGAAAAAGCTCATAGCTCTGGAATACCATGCCGATCTGCTGCCTGGTCTCGTGAACATTCTTATCCTTAATATTGATTGGATGCCCCTTGAAAAGTATATTTCCCGAATCGATAGGTTCCAGCAGATTCAGACATCTTAAAAAGGTACTTTTTCCACAACCGGATGGTCCGACGATAACTACTACTTCCCCTCTCTGGAGAGAGAATGAAATGTTATGTAAAACTTTCTGGTCCTTCTCGTAAGATTTTACTAAACTTTCTACTTTTAAGATTTCTTCACTCATATTTTCAATCCTTTATTTTTTTCTCCAAATAGCTCGATATTTTTGAAAACGGGTAACAAATCAGAAAATACATCACAAATATTGTGCCATATACCCATAAAGCTGCCGTCGGATTCGAGTACCTGGACGCATCGATAATTTGTTTTCCGACTTTTACAACTTCCACAACCCCGATCAGGACAATCAGCGAAGTGGTTTTAATCATTCTCGTCAGTAGGTTAATGAGAGACGGCAGCAGGCGCCGTATCGTCTGTGGAATTATAATATAGCGATAAATCTGCAATTTTGTCATTCCGAGCCCATATCCACTTTCATATTGATGGGCAGGTATCGATATCAGTGCACTGCGTACCAGATCACCCATCTCTGCGGTCCCCCAAAAAGTAAATACCATAACTGCGGAAATTTCTCCTGACAGATTCATACCCAGATGTTTCGCTGCTCCGAAGTAGACGATAAACAGGAGCACAAGCTGCGGAAGAATTCTCACAATCTCAAGATATACACGACAGATGAAACGGATAATCTTGCTTTTACTAGTCATAATCATACCAAGTATAATCCCCAGTATCATGGACAAAAGCATAGATATGAGTGCAATTTTAAGTGATACCCATAGTCCTTCCCAGAGTCTTAGAAAATTAGTTCCCTGGAACAGTACTTGTATTCCCGAATCCTGCATACCTCATCCTCCTTTCCAACCATCCGAATATCAGTGATATCGGAAGGAGTATAATCAAATATGAGATAACGAGCATAAAAAGTGCTTCATCCGTCTTGTAGTGAATGCCGATCAAATCTTTTGCCACATACATCAAATCTGCCAGAGCCACGGCACTAAACACCGATGTCTCCTTGATCAGAAATATGATGTTCGCACAGAGAACAGGGATTGATGTGGCAATCGCCTGCGGCATTATAATATGTACGAATACCTGCCATCTGGTAAAACCAAGGCTTAAAGCTGACTCTGTCTGGATAGAAGCAACATTGTCAATGCCGGTACGAAATGCTTCAGACATATAACTTCCGCCGAGAAATGCAAGGCCAAGGGTAGCACAGGTCCTGGAACTTAAGACTATCCCCATCTTTGGCAGACCAAAATATAAAAAGAACAGCTGTATCAGCAGCGGGGTGTTTCGTGATAACTCAATATAGATATTGACAATTGTTTTTAACACTGGTATATTCATTTTTTTTATCATGCTGCAGACTAAACCGATGATCAGAGACAGGATAATGCCAAAAAAAGCAATACCAAGTGTCATCTTAGCCGCTGTCACATACATTGGATAATAACTGCGTATAAATTCTATATCCATTATACGTCTCCCTTCATCTTATCTGGAATATAAAGGAGGACAAAAGATGAAACGGTTATCCAAATGCCTGTTTCATCTTTCATCCTTTTTCCTCCTACTATCCCTATATATATTATAGGAATAGTATATTCATTAATTCAGTTCTTGTCAACAACATTTTCACAGTCGGTATTGTAATTCTCAAGAAACCGATGCCGGATGCCGTCTTTTTTATAAGCAATTACTGTGTTCAGATTAACATTTTCCACGCTCCGGAAGATGTTGCTTTCCACTGTGGGGTTGCTTTTCTTTAACTGGCGGATCAGATTTTTTATTTCCATTCTCTTAGAATTAGAACTTCCATCAGCGCTGCACGTACTGCAGGTATCTGTGAAGCGGCAGGCACACTGTATAAAGTACAGATCATTATAATCTCTCCAGTGTTTGATATCATCCTCCCGAATCAGGTACATCGGACGGATCAGTTCCATTCCCTCGAAATTCTGGCTGTGAAGTTTAGGCATCATCGTCTGAACCTGACCACCGTACAGCATCCCCATGAGTATTGTTTCGATGACATCGTCATAGTGATGTCCAAGAGCAATTTTATTACATCCTAATTCTTGTGCCTTGCTGTAAAGATAGCCTCTTCTCATTCTGGCACATAGATAACAGGGGGATTTTTCAATATTTACGACAGAATCAAAGATGTTTGTCTCAAATATAGTGACCGGGATCTTTAATTTCTCTGCATTATCTTCAATTACCATTCGATTTGTCTCGTTATAGCCGGGATCCATGACTAGAAAGACAAGCTCAAACGGGAATTTATTGTGACGCTTTAATTCCTGAAAAAGTTTTGCCATCAACATGGAATCTTTGCCGCCTGAAATGCATACTGCAATCTTATCTCCCGGCTGAACCAGATCATAAACATTGATCGCTTTTGCGAACTTAGTAAATAGTGATTTATGAAATTTTTTCTGAATACTCCGTTCGACATCTTTACAGGTCTTTTTTTCTTTTTCAGGTGTTTTATTTTTTGAAATCCTATACCGCAGCCATTCACTGTAACCGCCCGATAGACTATAAGCATCCATACCCTCACCCCGAAGCTGTGATACAGCCTGATTACTGTAAATACCTCTGGAACAGTAAAAAATGATCTTTTTCCCAAAGGGTATATCTTTTACAGCCTCTTCTAACGTCTCACGGGGGATATTAATGGATTTCGGTATAGAACCATATTGAAAGCTGTTCTCATCCCGCAAGTCCACCAGAATGTAATCATCGCCGGCTATGTCATTCATCTCATCAATTGTAATAGTAAAATCATTATTCATGTATTTCTTCCGGAAACTGATTTTATAACTGGTCAATCAGTCCCTTAATTCCCTCTTTCTGAAATATTTCCTTATAATATCCGATCTCATTTTTAATCAATCCGTCGATTGCGTGCATACCCAGCACTTCTACAGGCGCCTTGTCATCGGTCAAAAGATGTTCTCCCGGATGATAAGGAATGAGTGTACCCGCAACCTGCTGCATGAGGTCTTTAAGTGCCGGGTCATGTAAACCGCCGATATGGCTTTTTAAATATTTGATTCCATTATCGTTACTCATCGCAAAAAGTTCTCTGTTTGTCGAGCCCTCTACATCTGCGGTATAGACAGTCGAAAAAACATGAGCAATTGTATCTGAAAGGTATTCATTGATACTGTTCTTCCCGTCTGAGTGCATATTCATATTCACAACCATCACACCGTTCTCTTTCAGATGAGATTTTACCATCTGAAAAAACTCCACAGAAGACATCTGAAAAGGTATCGTGATGTCCTGATAGGCATCTACCATAATAACATCATATTTTTTTTCGATGGACTGCAGATAGGCACGTCCGTCATATGTTGTCACATCAATGTTTTCCGGAAGTTCAAAATATTGATGTGCCAGATCCGTGATTTTCTTATCGATCTCAACGCCTTCGATGTTCATGTCACCAAAGTACTTTCTACATTGTACAGCATAGGTGCCTGTCCCCATGCCGAGGATCAGTAAATCGGAATCTGTTTTTTTACCGACATCTGCCATCATGGGTGCCGCAAGGGCATAGTCGTAATACATACCGGTCAGAGTATCTTCTTTCATCCGGATGGACTGTACGCCGAACAGGACATTCGTTGAAAGAATCACACTTTCAGGATTCTCTTTCACCTGAAGATAATTATAAATTGATTCATCTTCAGTCAAAAGGTCTTTCTCCCAGAAGGCAGAATGATCTGAATGGCCGAACACACTGCAGAACAGAAAAATAAAAACGGTAACTGTACAAAAGGCCCTTTTATTCCTTATACTGATAAAATAAATCAGTCCCAGACATAAGAGGATACCTGAAAAAATCAGAAACGTGATTGAAGTTCCCACAGCCGGAATCGTGACAAACGTGGGGAGAAAGGTTCCCAGGATACTTCCAATGGTATTATATGCTTCCAGTGTTCCCACGGTCTTTCCACTGTCATCGAGACTGTCCACGGTGTACTTGACCAGAGACGGCGTTACGGTTCCCAGCAGGAACAGCGGAAATACAAAGATTACCATACATGCGATAAATGCGGCAAGGATCAGAAAATTTGTATTGACTGTCATAATCAGCAGTCCGGATATTCCGACTATGATATATTTCCCGACCAGAGGTATGGCGGCTATCCAAATTGCGGCAATAATAATACGGGTATAAAGCTTGTCCGGATTCGGATCTTTATCCGCAGCTTTTCCGCCCCAGATATTACCCAGAGCCATGGCGATCATAATTGTACCAATGATAATCGTCCATACAATCTGGGAAGAACTGAAATAGGGTGCCAGTAGGCGGCTGGCTCCCAGTTCCGCGGCCATCACGGACATGCCTGCAAAGAACTCTGTCAGATACAGATAATATTTATTTTTCAGAATATTTTTATTTTTCATATGATCGTATCGTCCCTTTCTTTCTATCCCGGCTTATTGGATATATCTTTATTATCCCTGTCCTGAAGATCAAGTTGTATTCCATCGAGAAAAGGAACAAAAAATCCTCCCTTTGCTTTAAAAAAGTATCTCGGATCTATCTCAGTAATCTTAAAGCTTTTTCTGCCTCCGCCTGATGAACGGTTCCAGAATATCTTCAGATCCTGGAATCTGAGATAATAGTACTCGTCTCTGGCTGTAAATGCAACCAAAAAGAAAGAAATTCCACCCTGACTTTCAAAATCCTCCATAAATTTCACCTGGTGCTCATGGACGTTTGCAATGGGAAAAGAATCCACCGCACATTCCTTGGCATCAAAACATACGGGAATTCCCTGCACAGCACCGATATAATCTACAGTACTCTTCTTGTCAAAATATGCCAGGGTGATATGCCTGTTTTCCTTGTCTATGTTAATTGGGGTAATCGGGGTAGGCACTTTTTGAATTAGAGCGAGGCCTTTCTCTCGATATTGCTCGATCGTCCGATTAATCAGATCTTCGAGTGTAGATCCGCGAAGCCCCCGGGAATTCCATGTTGCCATAATCATACTCTCTTTCTGTCGTTATTTATCACTGGATCAGGGATATTCTGTTCAATGGCCAATATCGCACGGATGCTTTTGCCAGTATCTTATCCTTTGCGACATATGGGTTATTCCAGAATCTTGAATCTCTTGACCTGTTTCGATTATCTCCGAGCATAAAGTAGGAGTCAGCCGGTACCTCGAAGTGTCCGTCCTTGATACCCAGAGGTTCTTCCTTACAGAAACTGTCATCCAGGGGAGCATCGGCTCCGTCGATGAATATCTTTCCCTCAATCACATCGACCGTTTCCCCCGGAAGGCCAATCACTCTCTTAATGAAATACTGTTTTTCGTCATCCGGAAACTTAAAAATTACCACATCAAATCTTTGAGGGTCAGCTTTTTTATAAGACAACCGGTTTCCAAAGATGCGGTCTCCGACCATGATATTGTCTTCCATGGATTCCGACGGTATCTCGGCATTGATAATCACAAATTTCTGGAGAAGAGTCATAACCACCACCACGATCAAAATCAGTTTTACGTATTCCCAGATTTCTCTGGCCATGGAATCTTTCTTTTTGCTCTTTCTATTCTTTTTGTCGCTCATTAGCTGGTCCTTTCTCCTGAACATTTATCTGGCAAAGTGTCTGCCATCCCATTGTCTGTGAGTATTCGGGTAAACAATGACGGCAGTGGCGCTTCAATGCAGATCCCCGACAAATCAGCAGGTACTTGTCCCTGCTCTGGAAAACAAATCTGATGAGCCTGCAGCAGCTGATGCCTTAGCCCATAGGTCCTTTGGTAATATTCATTTCCTTTTTTACATCCATACTTGGTGTCACCGATAACAGGGTGTCCCAGGAAAGCGAGATGACTTCTAATCTGGTGGGTTTTTCCGGTGATTAACCGCACTCTCAAAAAAGTAAGGTTGTTATGAAAATCCAGAGGCTCATAGGCAGTCTCGATTTTTTGTGAACCTTCAAACCAGAAAGATTCCACTTTTACTTTGTTGGTATGCGGATCTTTTTGAATATACGCGGTTACGCAGTCCGAAGCCTCCATAAAACCATGAACGATCGTCAGATAATATTTTTTCAGGCTGTGAGATTTTATCATTTCAGACAGAAATCTGGCAGCCGGTAATGTCTTTGCCGCAAGGAGCAGTCCACTGGTATTTCGATCCAGGCGATTACATATTCCGGGACGGAAACTTGAAAAATCATCAGTAGTCATATGGCCGGACTTCATCAGATATCCCAGAATATATTCATTAGCTGAAACATCTGTGGGTGCTGCCTTCTGTGAGAACATACCTGCAGGTTTATCCGCCGCAAGAATCTGATCATTTTCAAAAATGATCTTTAAATCATCAGAGACGGGAAAATACTCTGTTCCGCCTTCCTGCTGAAACTTTAATATCGTCTCATCAGCCAGATACATGTGAATAATATCCCCCTCTTTCAGACGCTCATTGCCCTTTGATTTTTTTCCGTTTAGAGTAATATTCTTTTTCCTCAGCATTCGGTAAATAAATCCGCTGCCCGCATTTTTCAGATATCGAATCAAATACTTATCTAAGCGCTGTTTTGTTTCTTCTTTTTTTATTTCGATTTCTCTCATGATGATTTCCTGATCTTTCACTGTGTGCAGAAACATGTCGCGGCCGAATCAGACATTTTGGCTCAAAACCGATTAAATCATCTCTTCCTGTGCGGATCAGTGCTTCTTTTACCAGTTCATAATTTTTAGGATTCTTATACTGAATAAGAGCCCTCTGCATAGCTTTTTCATGTGGAGTTACCGGCACATAGACTTTCTTCATGTTCAGAGGATTATACCCTGTGTAGTACATACAAGTTGACAGCGTAGAAGGAGTCGGATAAAAATCCTGTGCCTGTTCGGGATTAAACCCCATATCTCTAATGTATTCAGCCAGCTTTACCGCTTCTGCAAGATCACATCCGGGGTGAGAAGACATGAAATAAGGTAGTATATACTGTTTCTTCCCGGTCTTTTTATTCATAGTGTCAAATTTTTCGGTAAAGGACTCATATACTTCATGATTAGGTTTTCCCATCAGTTTCAGAACCGGTGCTGCCACATGTTCCGGAGCGACTCTTAACTGTCCACTGACGTGATATTTCAGCAGTTCATCCATAAATTCGTCAGACAAATCGGCCATCACATAATCAAAGCGAATTCCTGAACGAATAAAAACTTTTTTGACTTTGGGAATCTGGCGAAGATCACGTAGTAACTCCACATAATCCGTGTGGTCAGCCTTTAGATTCTTACAGGGCTCTGGAAACAGACATTGTCTGTTCGGACATACGCCCCTGGTCTTTTGCTTTTCACATGACGGGGCTCGAAAGTCTGCCGTAGGCCCCCCTACATCGTGAATGTATCCCTTAAAATCCCGATCCTTTGTCATCTTTTTCGCCTCATTGATCAAAGACTCATGGCTTCTTGTCTGAACGATACGCCCCTGATGGAAAGCGAGAGCACAAAAATTGCAGCCCCCAAAACAGCCTCTGTTGCTTGTAAGGGAAAACTTGATTTCAGCCAGTGCCGGAATTCCCCCTGCCGCGTCATATTTTGGATGCCACCTGCGCATATACGGCAGATCATAGATGTCATCCATCTCCTGTGTAGAAAGAGGCATAGCGGGAGGATTCTGCACGATATAACCCTGACTGCCATAATCCTCCACCAGAATTTTTGAAGAGATCGCGTCTGTATTCTGATATTGAATGCGAAAGCTTTCGGCATAGTTTTTCTTATCTTCTTTTAAAGAATCATAATCCGGTAAAAGAATGGGGTCCTGAAGGTAATCAATCCTGTGAGTTTTAAAAACTGTGCCCCGGATAAAAGAAAGATCCCTGACCGAAATTCCGCTTGCGAGTGCATCTGCAATCTCCACAATTGAGTGTTCACCCATACCGTAAGAGATGAGATCAGCTCCGGAATCCAGCAGAACTGATCGTTTTAGGGAATCTGACCAGTAATCATAATGTGCCAGCCTTCTGAGGCTGGCTTCAATTCCACCCAGTATAATGGGTGTATGTTTATACGTTTTTCGAATTAAATTGCTATATACAGTCACGGCCCGATCGGGACGCAGTCCCATGACACCACCCGGTGAATATGCATCATGACTGCGATGCTTTCTGGAGACTGTATAGTGGTTGACCATTGAATCCATATTTCCGGAAGATACCAGAAAGCCGAGCCGTGGTTCTCCCAGTATTGCTATACTCTTATCCTCTTTCCAGTCAGGCTGTGCAATAATTCCCACATGATAACCATTTGCCTCGAGTACCCTGCTGATAATGGCAGTGCCGAAAGAAGAATGATCCACATAAGCATCTCCGGTCACATATACAAAATCCAGTTGTTTTATACCTTCTTGCTCCATTTCTTTCTTTGACATAGGTAAAAAGCCCATCTTATCATTCACTCTCGTTTCTAATTATAAGTTTTGACAGCTCATCGTCTGTAAGAGGGCGCCAATTCCCCGGCAAAAGAGAGTCATCCAGTTTTAAAGTCCCCATGGAAATACGCCTGAGATAAATAACACTGCATCCAATCGCCTCAAACATCCGCTTCACCTGATGGTAGCGGCCTTCCTGTATGGTAATCCGTACAATGGATTCTTCACCGGTTTTAAGTATTTCCAGTCTTGCCGGTAAAGTTATACCTTTGTCTCCAATATCAAGGCCCTCGGCGAAAAGGGCAGCGGCATCCGGTCCCGGCTGTCCTGATATTTTTGCTAAATACGTTTTACTCACATGCTTTTTCGGAGATAGTAAATCGTGTGCCAGTCTTCCGTCGTTTGTCAGCAGAAGAAGACCTTCGGTATCTTTGTCCAGACGCCCTACAGGGAACAAATCCCCACGTGCGGCGTTTGAGACAAGATCCAGTACAGTTTTTTCCTTTTTATCTTCTGTTGCAGATACTACCCCCGCGGGTTTATTTAATAACAGGTATTCATACTTCCGATAGGAAACCTGATGATCTCCCTCCATAACACAGTCTTTTTCACTCACCTTATAGCCCGGTGACTTTATCACAGCTCCATTTACCGATATCCGTCCCTTTCGAATCAGATTCTTAACCTGACTTCTGGTTCCCGCTTTCATGTCTGAAAGAAATTTATCCAACCGAACAGGTTTCATAATCACACCTCAGTAGTAACTGCCTGAGCACGGTAACCTTCGGCGATAATATCAAGCTGAGCGTGAAATCTCTTCAGTTGCTCTATGTCATTTAATGCATAAATACGGTAGAACTCATCCTGAATTTTTTCAACCTCTCTTTTATTGCAGAGTTTGTATAGATTTTCAATATCATTCAAAATGTCCGTGACGAGATTTGTCTGAATCTGTGACGAAATCTGGGCATCCATGATCTCATTTCTTACTGTAGACATTTCGTTGTCGAGGGAGATAATGGCACCCGCTGCATTACTCAAACGCTGTCTTATATGATGCGGTATATTTGATTTATATTTGTACTGCAGGGAGTGCTCAATTGTCGCCCAGAAATCCATGGCCATCGTGCGAATCTGAATCTCAACCTGTATTCTTCTTGTTCCACTCATAGTTTCAACCGTGTAACATACAATCAGATGATAACTGCGATAACCGCTGTCCTTCATATGATTGATGTAGTCTTTTTCACTTTTCACCTCAATATCGGAACGCTTCTTAATTAGTTCCGCGACTTTATCGATATCTTCTACAAATTGGCAGATTAATCGAATTCCGGCAATATCCTCCACCTCTTCTTCCAGATCTTTTGCCGCAATATGTTTTCTCTGCATCTTTTCCAGAATGCTGGAAACGGTCTTAACCCGGCCGGTTACAGCTTCTATCGGTGAATACTGGCCATGCTGCTGATGTTCTTTAATCAGATATCTGAACTTCACGATCAGTTCCTGCACAGCCAGTTCATAAGGTTCTAATATTTCATGCCATAGTTGAATATCCATCTGTATCTCACCCTGACCCTATTTTAGATTTTTTAAAACATTCAACAGGTATTCATAAACTCTTTTGGCAGATGAGATTGACATCTTTTCCTCCGTGGTATGGACATCCGTCAGATCCGGGCCGATAGAAGCACAGTCTAACTGATCCATGCGCCCGTAAAAGAGTCCACACTCAAGACCTGCATGAATTGCAACGACTTGTGGCTTTTCCTGATATATATCTTCATAAACTTTTACCATGACATCGCGCAGTGGTGAATCTTCCCTGTATTCCCATGCCGGATAACTTCCTCTTGTGCCATAGTTTCCGCCCAAAAACTCGGTAAGGTAGCATAGTCTGTCGGACAATGCATCTTTTGCACTTTCCACGGAACTTCGTACACTCAGCGCTCCAAGCAGATGATCATCTTCCGGTGACATAGAAAAGATACCAAGATTACAGGAAGTTTCAACAAGTCCTTCGATAGAACCACTCATTTTTTGAATTCCGTTCGGTACGTTCATCAGATAGAAGGTCAATTTCTCCCTGCTGACCTGTGAGAGGACATTGTAATCACCGGTACTGTCTTTTTCAATAGTAATTTGGATTCCATCATCTGTATGTTCATACTCTTTTTTCAGATCCGATTCAAGCTTTCTGGAATAGGATAACAGAACCTCGCTTTCATCTTCATCAATCACAAGCGCGACGCTTGATTTGCGGGGGATAGCATTATCTTTACTACCCCCTTCCGCTTCGATCAGGGAATAATTTGTTTTCTGACCAAGTCCATAGAGGAATCTTCCAAGCAGTATATTCGAATTGGCGCGATTTTTATCAATCTCCGAACCAGAATGCCCTCCCTGCAGACCATCGATGACAACAGTGTAACGAGTGCCGTGAACTCTTCTACGTGTTACCGGTATTTCACAATCAGATCTCATACCGCCTGCACAGGATGTCCAGATACTTCCCTCTTCCTCAGAATCCAGGTTGATCATTCTCCTTCCGGAAAGTAGAGAAGTATCGAGTGCATCTGCTCCCAGAAGACCAATCTCTTCATCAGTTGTGAAGACGCATTCAAGAGACGGATGCGAAATGGAATTGTCATCCAGTATTGCCAGCATATAGGCAACAGCGATTCCGTCATCGCCTCCAAGCGTTGTATCTCTGGCAGATATAAAATCACCTTCAATTTCCAGGTCCAGCGGATCGTGTTTAAAGTCATGGTCTGATCCTGCTTTTTTCTCGCAGACCATATCGCAGTGCCCCTGCAGGATAACCCCAATGGAGTTCTCGTAACCGACAGAGGCCCCCTTGCGGATAATCACGTTGTTACTTTCATCCTGGACATAGGAAAGGTTATGGTCTTTTGCAAAATCGACCAGGTAATCACTTATCTGTTTTGTGTTTTCCGAACCATGAGGAATCCGTGTGATTTTTTCAAAATAATGGAATACGTTCTTTGGCTGTAATCCTTCTAAAACTGACATAGCTGCCTCCTTCTATATTTATAATAATCTCTATTAGTTATTCTTCTAAATCTATTTTGACACATCTGTTAAAAAATTGCAAGCAGGGTTTTGCTTTACATGAATAGTTGCAAAGTGTAGGCATACAATAGGGATAAGAAAAGCATCGGAGCCAGAAATGCGAAAAAAAGCACTCTGTCTATTATTTATACCCTTACTTCTTTTTTTATTCCTTTTTCCAAGAGAAAGTTTTAATGCATCCTGTGAAGGAGTTTCACTGTGGTGGAACACTGTTCTTCCCTCGCTCTTACCATTTATGATCTTATCCAACCTTCTGATGCAGACAAACATGATGGAGACATTCTTAAATAAGATTCAGAAAGTAAGCTGTTTCTGTCTTGGAACCTCATCCTATGGGGCCTACGCTTTAATTTTAGGATTGCTCTGTGGATTTCCGATGGGTGCAAAACTAACCGCAGACTTTTATGCCTCGGGAAGGATAGACAAAAAGGAAGCTGATTATCTTTTGATGGTTTCCAATCATGCGAGTCCTATGTTTATCATCAATTACATTGTCCTGCAGACCTTTGAGAATGGTAAGCTCCAGCTTCCAATCCTTGGCATCCTCTATGGTTCCGCTTTTATCTCAATTGTCATCTGGCGCATACATGGAAAGAGATTTCATATTACATCGAAACCACTCATCAAAAAAGAAATGTCAACGACGGGCTCCACCGGAGCCATCCTTGACACTTCTATTATGAGCGGTTTTGATACAATCACCCGTCTGGGTGGTTATATCATTATATTTTCAATATATGGAGCTCTCCTTCATAAAGTTCTCATGGCACTTCCTACACTCCAGGCGCTTCTCGCAGGAGTGACAGAAATCACAACCGGCGCGGTATGTATACATAACAGCAGTCTTTCCTGGAATATGAAGTTCCTTCTGATTCTCTGCTGCACGTCATTTGGCGGACTCTCCACAGTGGCCCAGACGAACTGTGTCATACAGGGCTCAGGATTATCTGTCAAAACTTATCTGAAAGGAAAGATACTGAACACAGCCGTTACTTCCATACTGGTATTACTCTTCCTTATTCTCTGAATTAACATCGCTGTCTGATTCATATTCATCGGGATTCTCTTCTTCCGTACCAGTCTGTGCGGAAGCCTGAGAAGCCTGCGGAGCCAGCTCACTTCGGTTTTTATTCACAACATCGTAGCAGCTTTGTAGAGAACCGATGAATGCATTATATTTTTCTCCCGTGTCTGTCAATGTACTATTCATAATTGAAGAAAGGTTGGCAAGCATCTCATCTGTATATGAAATAGCGCTCAGTCGAATATTATTGGCATCCTGTGTAGCGGAGTCAATAATCTGCTGTGCCTGTGTATTCGCATCGTTGATTGTTTCATTTGCCTGGTCATAGGCTTTCTGCATTACTTCACTTTGTCCTACCATCTCCTGAACCTTGGCCTGAGTCTCAGAGAGCATATTCTCGGATTTAGACTGGGCATCTGCCAGGATTGCATCTTTATTACTAATGATTTTCTGATATCGCTTGATCTCATCAGGTGTCTTAAGACGCAGTTCTCTCAGTAGCTCCTCCAGCTCTTCTTTATTGACAACAATCTTTGTTGTGGACAAAGGCTGATAGCGACAGCTTTCAACATATTCCTCAATTTCTTCTATAATCTGCTCGATTCTGCTGCTCATAATTAATTCTCCTTATCTTACGCTTTTAATCATTTTTATTTACTTATCTTCTCCACTAATTCTTTTGCTACAAAGTCAGGTACGAATTTGGATATATCGCCGCCAAATGACGCAACTTCCTTAACGGTTGTAGAACTTAAATAAGCATATTGAAGAGATGTAATTAAAAATGCCGTATCCACTCCAGAATTTAAAACTCTGTTTGTCTGAGCCATCTGGAGCTCGTATTCGAAATCTGTAATTGCACGAAGACCTCTGACGATTACCTTAGCATCACAATTTTTTGCAAAGTCAACGGATAATCCCTTAAAAGGTTTAATATCCACATGCGGGATATCCTTCGTGGCTTTCTTTAGTATATTAACACGTTCTTCTGTAGAAAACAACGGAGTTTTTGCAGAATTATTTAAAACCCCAATAATTACTTCATCATATAACTGTGTGGCACGCCTGATGACATCCAGATGACCGAATGTTACCGGGTCAAAACTACCTGGATATACAGCTCTTGTCATATTACACTCCTATCGGCGAATTAAGAAAACATGCTTATTCGTCTTGTACTTTTTTTCTTTTTCTATTTTAAATCCCAGCTCTTCGGCATAGGAAAAATCAGTATTTAATGAGGCTTCCACAATAATCTGCGTATCAGAAGTGATGCAGTCGCTGCTTTTCAGCAAACTTAACGCATCCCTCTCCAGCCCGTGATTATAGGGCGGATCCATAAAAACAAAATCAAATACCAGTCCGTACGCAAAATTTGTTATAGCCTTGTTTACATCACTCACAAGCAGGATTCCGCTGTCTGTGAGTTTTGTAGAAGTTAAGTTTTTTCTGATACAGTCTGCCGCTTTTTTATCCTTTTCAATAAAATAACATGTGCGGGCACCTCTGCTTAATGCTTCTATACCGATCCCTCCGCTGCCGGCAAACAGATCCAGAAATACACATCCGTTAAGCACCGGCCCAATCATGTTAAACAGGGTCTCTTTAATTCTGTCTGTTGTCGGTCTGGTATTTATTCCGTCAATTGATTTCAGATGAAGACTTTTACATCTGCCTGCTATGACTCTCATTTGTGAAGCTGCTCTCTCCAGTCCAGATCTCCTCTGGAAAGCCCCAGTATCAGAGATTCAGCGGTTGCGATATTTGTGGCAATCGGTATTGTATACTGATCACAGCATCTTATAATAGACTGTACATCCGGCTCTTTTGAATTTATCATAGTGGGATTATAGAAAAAGATAACCATATCCATATCACCACGTTCGATCATTTCCATAAACTGCTTGTCCCCGCCAATGCTTCCGGCAAGGAATTTATGAACATGAAGGTTTGTAACCTCTTCGATTCTGCGGCCTGTAGTTCCTGTCGCATAAATTTCATGCTTCATCAAGATTCCTTTGTAGGCAATACAAAAATCCTCTATCAATGTTTTTTTACTATTGTGTGCGATAATTCCTATATTCATGTTTCAACGCCCCTTTAGGTTAAATTTTAATACATAGATTATAACAAATAACTATATTTTTATCAATTAAATTTAATGAAGTAATCCGATTGTAACTTACTTCCTTCTCTTCTAAAAAGTTCCAGTTTATTATTTTCAATTTCTCATATACTATCAGCGTAACACATAAGTGTTATAAATTAAAAACAGCAAATAACCAATATAACAAAGGAGGCGTTTGAACAATGGCTAAACGTTCATCTAATACGACTGCAGTACCAGAAGCTATGGCAGCTTTAGACAGATTCAAATATGAGGTGGCAAATGAAATTGGTGTGCCGCTTTCTGAAGGATACAATGGTAATCTGACATCCAAACAGAATGGTTCTGTTGGTGGATATATGGTTAAAAAAATGATTGAGCAGCAGGAACGCCAGATGAGTGGCGGATCTAACCAGGGTCAATTCTAAACCTGTCTCATGACGCATAAGTAAAATCAAAGGGACTGCCAAAATCGGAAGGTTGTGGCAGCCCTTCCTTTTTCTATACCTTATCATACTAGGTTTTCTAAATATTTTCAAGATAAATTCACATGGAAATATAATCAGATAGAAATCTCTTTCAGTTTTCTGCCGGAATATCCATCAATCGCCGCTTTTAGCCGTTTATGTTCCAGAAGTGATAAATCTTCGTCAGATGAAAAAATGGCGAGTACAGCCTGGTTCGCTTCTTTTAATATGGCCGAATCCTGAAAAATATCAGCTAGTTTAAAATTCATGAGCCCACTCTGCTGTATACCAAATAAATCACCGGGTCCCCGGAGCTTTAGATCTTCTTCTGCGATATAGAATCCATCATTTGATTTATTCAGAATTTCAAGACGTCTGGCTGTTATTGCATTGGTATCTCCATGCATAAAAATACAGTAAGACTGGTGATTCCCTCTGCCAACCCGGCCTCTGAGCTGATGCAGCCCTGCAAGGCCGAATCGTTCTGAGTTTTCAACCATCATCACGGTTGCGTTCGGCACGTTTACTCCAACCTCTACCACTGTAGTGGAAACTAATATCTGTATTTTCCCAGATGCAAACCGCTGCATAATTTCGTCTTTCATCTTTGGTTTCATTTGCCCATGCAGCATTTCTACGACGAAATCCGGTCCAAACTCCTGTTTCATCTGTTTTGTATAATCGGTAACATTTGCGGCGTCAAGGCCTTCACTTTCCTCTACCATCGGACAGATGATATAGACCTGATGTCCCATGGAAATTTCCTTTCTCATAAGCTGATAAGCTGCCCGCCTGTAACCGGTGTCAACAACACAGTTTTTTATTGGCAGACGCTTTGCGGGGAGCTCGTCTATCGCGGAAATATCCAGATCCCCATAGAGCATAATGGCAAGCGTTCTGGGGATGGGCGTCGCACTCATAACCAGAACATGAGGCATAGCTCCCTTTGCCGAAAGAGACTCTCTTTGTTTTACGCCAAATCTATGCTGTTCATCGGTTATGACCAGTGCAAGATTTTGATATTCTATTCTTTCCTGAATCAATGCATGTGTTCCGATAATCATCTTCGTGTCACCGGTGGCAATCCTGTCATAAATTTTTCTTTTTTCCTTCGCAGTATTTGATCCTGTCAGGAGCACAGGTGCATAATCCGATAATCCATTACTTTCAAGTAAAGAAACCAATGACTCGTAATGCTGTCTGGCCAGAACTTCTGTCGGAACCATAAGAGCACTCTGAAAGTTGTTGGAGGCAGTCATAATCATAGCCAGAAAAGCCAGGATCGTCTTTCCGCTTCCAACATCACCCTGGATCAGTCTGGACATCCGAACATGTCCTTTTAAGTCTGATTCTATTTCATTCCAGACACGAAGCTGTGCTTTCGTCAACTGATAAGGCAGGTTTTCAATCACTTCCTCCGTCTTCCAGACTTCTTTTAACATCCACTTGCTTTTACGGCTTTCTTTAGATTCTTTCAACCCGGCAATCATCATGAGAAAAAAGAAAAATTCATCAAACACCAGTCTTTTTCTGGCCGCTTCCATACTTTTCCGATTATCCGGAAAGTGGATCTGACAGACAGCATAATTAATCTCAGAAAGTTGAAAGCGGCTTCTGATATCTTCGGGAAGATATTCAGTTTCCAAGAGTTTATCATCAAGCAGGACGCGCACAGCTTTTGATATCGTTTTGTTTGAAAGGCCTGCAGTCAGCGCATAAACCGGCATCATTCGGCCGCTCGTCTTTTCATATGCGGTATCCGTGAAAATCTCCGGCTGGTCCATCTGGATTACGCCTCTTTTCTCCTGAACCATTCCGCGAAATACGTATCGGCTCCCTCTTTTTAGAGTATTCCTCAAAAAAGGCATGTTAAACCATTTAAGTACAAGACGGCTGCTGCCGTCTGTCAGGATTACCGTGACCAGAGTCTTGTTTCGTAGTCTTTTTATTTCCGGAACCTTTGTTAAGACAGACAATATAGATTGTTTCTGATTTATCTTCATATCTTTTAGAAGAACCGGTTCGCCGTACAAATCATAATCACGTGGATAGTAATGCAAAAGCTGCTTTAATGTCAGCACTCCTAATTTATTAAACAATCTCTCGGTCTTTTCACCGATTCCCTTTAAACTGCGTATTGAATCTTCTGTCTTCATAATATCATAATTAAATCATTCCACCGAAAGAATGCAGTAGTAAACTGGCTGGCCGCCGGCATTCACTTCCACATCACAATCGGGATATTCTTTTTCAGCCCACAGGGCAATATCTTCGGCCTTTTCTTCCGAGAAATCTTCTCCGTAATAGATACTGATCAATTCGGAGTCATCCTCCATCATATCTTGAATACACTCCCTGGCTACGGATGAGATATCATGGCCCACAGATAAAAGCCCTTTATCTGAGAGACCCATAATATCTCCCTTATGAATTTCTTTATTGTCAATATGAGTATCACGGACCGCAAAGGTAATCTGTCCTGTTTTTACAGACTGTATCACAGACTTCATCTCTTTCGTGTTTTCCGCAATTGTCTTATCTGCAACATAGTTGATAACCGCAGTAATTCCCTGTGGAATTGTCGTTGTCGGTATGACAATAATATTCTTATCTTTGCATAGATGCCCTGCCTGATTAGCCGCCAGTATAATGTTCTTATTGTTTGGGTATATAAATATATTTTTTGCGTTGACATGGCTGACTGCATCCAGCATGTCCTCTGTACTAGGATTCATTGTCTGACCGCCCTCAATCAGATAATCAACCCCCAAACCATGAAAGATATCGGCAAAACCATCTCCGATAGAAACTGCGATAAAACCGACTTCTTTTTCCGGAGTATGTTCTGTATCGTTGTTTTGACGTTCTTTTGAAATCTTTTCTGCATTTTTAAAGAGAATTTCCCGGTGTTCTTCCCGCATATTGTCGATTTTGATTTTCGACAGCGGGCCAAAGGTCAGTGCTTTCGTGAGTACTCTTCCCGGTTCATTGGTATGTACATGAACCTTTATCATTTCGTCATCCGCAACAAAGACAATGGAATCCCCTATGGCAGTCAAAAAATCTTTAAACGCAGATATTTTTGCCTCAGCGGCCACGTGTTCCAATACAATAATAAATTCTGTGCAGTACCCGTACTTTATTGCCTTTTCCGCTTCTTTTGTAACTTTCACCGTTTCATTATCCTGATCTGAAGGTTTAAAGGATAGATCAACTTCCTTTCCCATAAATGCATCAAAAGCACCTTCCATGACAGTGACAAGGCCCTGCCCGCCGGAATCAACCACTCCTGCCTCTTTCAGTACAGGAAGCATATCCGGAGTTCTCTCGAGAGTGTTTTTTGCACAGGCGAGTACGTCAGAGAGAAAGTCAGACAACGTAATTGTATCAGCAGATTCATCTGCAAGTGCACGGGCCTTCATGGAAGCATCACGGGCAACGGTGAGAATCGTACCTTCTTTCGGCTTCATGACAGCCTTATAGGCAGTATCCACGGCACGTTCCATAGCTGCCGTGATTGTGAGGATATCAATCTCATCATGATCACGGATAACTTTTGTAAATCCACGTAAGAGCTGTGATAAGATCACACCTGAATTTCCCCGGGCACCCCGCAGGGAACCGGATGAAATTGCTCGGGCGAGACTGCTCATCGTTACGTCAGTAATGTTGTTTACTTCTTTTACTGCTGAGAGGATCGTCATTGTCATGTTCGTTCCGGTATCTCCATCCGGAACAGGAAATACATTTAATTCATTGATCCATTCTTTTTTTATTTCAAGATTCTTTGCACCTGCCAAAAACATCTTTGTGAATAATTCGGCATTAATCTTATCTGTAGACACTACAAGTTTTCCTCCTTAAATCAGTCAATGACGCGTACGCCTTCCACCAAAATGCAGATCTTTTCTATATCCATACCGGTAAATTCTTCGACTTTATATTTTACATTACTTATCAGATTATCTGTTACAGCCGATATGCTGACTCCATACGCGACAATCACGTGGAATTCCAGAGCAATTTTATTATCCTCTATGGTAACATCAATTCCGTGTTTTAAGTTATCTCTTTTTAATAGTTTTACTAATCCGTCTTTCATGTTAACGGCCGCCATACCGACAATCCCAAAACATTCAACTGCTACACTCCCGGCATAGGTTCCTATGACATCCGGATCAATAACAACTTCACCTAATCCCGTATTCATACGACCTTTCATCGTCTTATGATACCTCCAATTCCTTATAGATTTATTATAAGTATAACCGATTACAGGCAAAAATGAAAGCAAAAATAAAAAAACCACTCAAAAAGGCTTTTTTTCTTCTTGCAAAAAAAATTAAACTCTGTTAAAATAAGTTATGTTGTGAGTCTGAAAATATTAGACGAATTTTGATAGAACAAGGAGGTGTGGAGTATGGCTAAATGTGCTGTTTGTGGAAAAGGTGCTCATTTCGGTAACAATGTAAGTCATTCACATAGAAGATCAAACAAAATGTGGAAACCTAATGTTAAATCTGTTAGGATAAAAGTTAATGGTGTCCCTCAGAGGAAGTATGTTTGTACTTCTTGTCTGAAATCCGGAAAAGTCGAGCGGGCATAATAACATAATAATATGAAACCAGGGTTCCAAGGTCCTGCGTTTCATGCTCGC
>DHNM01000026.1:60701-112672 GCA_002409525.1 Eubacterium sp. UBA5416
GACCCGCAAAAACATGAGAATGCAGCCCGATCAGGGTGGAATTCGAATGTTTGAGAATTGTGGGAGCACGTAGTGCGGAACAATTCGTGTATCATAAGGGATCAAATTACTTTTGACCCCAACGTCATAATTGCGTAAAGGTGCCATACATTTCTGTAGGCACCTTATTTTTTCATACCATAACCTGTCGGAAGGAAAGCAAACGGCTCCGAGGGAGACATTTGTAATAAAGTTATTCGCTTTAGTAGCAAAACAAGTTATAACCGACCAGGAGCAATAACGCTGCCAATATGAGCACAAGCAGTTCACTGCGAATCAGCAGGCCGATTACCATTCCAATTCCTATCCAAAACATCAAAAAACCGAGGACACGGTTCAAGAAACATTACTCCTGTTCTTTCTTTCCTTGTTTTAGTATATGCTCTACTTCCTCGTCTGTATACGTATCTTCCTTATCTTTATTCTTAAATCGGTCTATGATGTCGGGAGCCATATCCAGGATTTTAGTAACCGCATCCTGATTTTTTACGTTCACCAGTTTTGTCCCGTTTTTATTGATCACTAAAATAGCACTTGGGGAGATTTTGCCGCCAAGTCCGCCGCCGCCATTGTTTTTCGCGTTGTCGGAGAAAGCTCCTGCCCCTACACCGAACGAAACGTCAATCAGCGGAAGAATGATGTTGTCATTTATATGAATCGCATCCCCCACGACTGTCTTCGTGGTGATAAAGTTGTCCATGCCTTTAAATAAAGCTTCTACTGTGCTCTGAAAACTGTTTTTATTATTATTTTCTGCCATGAATTATGCCTCCTTGTGCATGTACTTTTTGACGATTGGTATAGTCTTCCCATCCAGCAGTATTTTGACAATCTCTTTGAGAATAAAGATTCCAAAAATCCGCCCTTTTGCATCAATCCATCCCTTAAAAACTGATTCTGTAAAATCCGGTATAATGATAAGCTCTTCAGGAAGTACCGGAAATAACATGCCAATCACGCCAAGCAATTCACCGGTATTCGCAGGATCATCAAAACCAAATTCTATATTTCCTTTGATTTTATTTGGCTTTATATGTCCAAGCAAGGTTTTGATTGTGGACAACGCCATGTTAACAATCCATTTTAAATCTTCAGAAGAAAGTATTGCCTTCCACTTCTTAAGTTTATCATAGAATCCCTTTGATGTGTAGTCATTATTTTTCCGTGAATGCTCTCCCGGATCCGTTTGTTTTTGAGATCTTTCTGAATTTTGTTGCTCATCTTTTTTTCCCCGGCAAACCTCCGGTTCCTGAGTCTCGTCTTGTTTTGCCTGCTTTTCCCGTTTGGCGTTCTTCTGCTTTTTATCCTTCTGCTTTTTGTCTTTCGTATGATACACCGGTATTCCAAAGATATGACATTCAAATGAACTTTCTTTATCATAAACAAATATAACATGAATTAAATGGAAGAGCCAGGAAATATCCACTTTCAAATCAAAAGATTTCTCTTTTTTCACTCTGATTCTGTAACCAAAGGGAATAAATAGTATAGATATGATTACAATCAGCAGCAGAATCAGTAAAACCAGAAGAAGTATACCGATTATTTTCAGGATCGAAACTAAAATATGTAGCATGCTTCCTCCATGTTTACTCACATTTTTCAAGGTAATCACGTATGCTCTTACAGCCTTCTATGCGATAAGCCGTGTCTGCAAGGCCGGCCACGATCTTTACTGCTTCCCTGTGTCCCCGGGAAATTCCTATAATCTCCGGGCAGGAATCGTGCTCGATTTTTAGTTTTAAGAGCGACACTGCCGGATATATTTCCAACTGATTATCCTTATTATCTGCATAAGTGACAAAATAAACACCGGGAAGAGATTTACCTGATTCTAAATCACGTCTGATCTTAGCTTCCCTCTTTTTTGCATTCTTTCCAACATACAGGTTTTTATACCATCTAATCATACAATCCTCATGAACCTCGCTAAATACAGCCAGATGTATCTTTTTCCGGTGATAAAGCAAAAGAACTGTTGTTTTGATTCAACAGCTCTTTTGGCCTCTAGTAATATTTGCGGCTGCCCCACAGGTTTGCTTTTTTTAAATCCAGATATTCATTATAGGCTTTTTCCAGGATCTGTCGTTCATTTGAAAATTTCAGAAGATGATAAGCTTCATGATACTTATAATATCCGGAATCAATAAAATATTCTTCTCTCTGGGGCTTACTGTAATAACTGGAAGCCGACATCAAATACCAGTGTACATCCTTCGCAACGGTATCTTCCGGTACATTAAAGCTGTACTGGCTTTTCCCGATATATTTGATAATAGATGCATGGACACCAGTCTCCTCTTTTACCTCTCGAATTGCCGTTTCCTTATGCTCTTCTCCGTCTTCCACAGTACCTTTTGGCAATACCCAGCCATCATACTTATTTCTATAGCTTTTATATAACAGCAGTATCTTGCCCCGATATATTACTACGCCGCCACAGCTTGTTGCTTCAATCATTGCAAATCCTCCAAGCGTAGTTTAAACTGTACTAAGTATAACTCTTTTTTATATACAGTGCAACTATAACTTATGCGGGATTCGCTTAGGCATCATCATTTTGTTGGGTTTACTCGTCCTCGTCATAGTAATCTGCCTCTTCCATATCAAGGCTGACTTCTATGCGAACCAGTGAACGGCGGAGAAGAATCTGCGAACTCTGAAGCTGCAGCTCCTCGGATTCTTCATTCATAGCTGCTTCTGCTTCTTCGCGGTCCGTTCTGGCGCGTTCAAGATCTATTTCATCCGGAGGCTGTGCAATGGTAGTAAAAATGTTCACTCTATTTTCTCCTATTTCTGCTATACCTCCGAATAATGCAAGCTTTTTGTCATTTCCCTCATTATAAATATGAAGAATCCCATCCCCCAGTACAGCCGAAACCGGTTCATGGCCGTACAGGACTCCCAGGTCTCCATCTATACAACGCATGATAATCATATCAGCCTTTTCTGAAAATTTCGGCCCGCGGGGAGTTGTAATATTCAGATCAATTTTTTTGTTATCTGAAAGACTGGTCTGTTTTTCTGCCATATCAGCCACCCTTCGCATTCTTATATTTCTCAACTACTTCATCGATTGTTCCCATATTGAGAAAATATCCTTCCGGGATATCGTCATGAACTCCTTCGATAATCTCCTGAAAACCACGGATAGTCTCTTCTACCGGAACATGGCGTCCGGGAATAGAAGTGAATTTTTCCGCCACAAAAAAGGGCTGAGACAGAAAGCGCTGAATTTTGCGGGCTCTGCTGACTATCTTCTTTTCTTCCTCTGAAAGTTCGTCAATCCCCAGAATAGCTACAATATCCTGAAGATCTTTATAGCGCTGCAGAATACTCTGGACAGCCCGTGCAACGCGATAGTGTTTTGCACCGACAATACTTGCATCCAGAATACGCGATGAAGAATTGAGAGGATCAACTGCCGGATAGATTCCCTGTTCCACGATAGACCTGGAGAGTACAGTGACGGCATCAAGATGGGCAAAAGTTGTAGCCGTTGCCGGGTCCGTGAAATCGTCGGCAGGTACATATATTGCCTGTACCGAGGTGATAGAGCCATTCTTTGTAGAAGTAATTCTCTCCTGAAGAGATCCTATTTCCGTAGCAAGCGTTGGCTGATATCCCACTGCACTTGGAGTTCTCCCGAGCAAAGCTGAAACCTCAGAACCGGCCTGAACAAAACGATAAATATTGTCAATAAAAAGCAAGACGTTCTGTTTTTGTTTATCACGGAAATACTCAGACATCGTAAGTGCTGTCAGGGCCACTCTCATTCTGACGCCCGGAGGTTCATTCATCTGTCCGAAAACTAACGCTGTTTTGTCAAGGACACCCGAGTGTTTCATGTCGTAATAGAGATCATTTCCCTCACGTGTTCTTTCTCCGACACCTGCAAAGACAGAATAACCTCCGTGCTCCTTAGCAATCGAATCAATAAGTTCCATGATAAGAACGGTTTTTCCTACACCGGCACCGCCAAAAAGGCCTATTTTTCCACCCTTAGAGAAAGGGCAGAGCAGATCAATTGCCTTAATTCCTGTTTCCAGCATCTCCGGTGTTGCATTCTGCTCCATAAGTCCGGGCGGATCTCTGTGAATGGGTGCATGATTTTTCGATTCAACAGGGGGCATATTATCAATCGGATCTCCAAGTACATTTACCATACGTCCCAGTACTTCTTTTCCCACCGGAACGGTGATTGGAGCTTTGGTATCTAACGCCTCCATACCACGTGTCAGTCCATCGGTAGCATGCATGGAAATACAACGTACAGTATGATTTCCAAGGTGCTGTAAAACCTCCAGCACGATGGTATCTTTGCCTGCTCTCACTTTAATGGCATGATAAAGAGAAGGTACTTCCGCATCAAAGCGGATGTCAACAACCGCTCCTATTATTTGAACAATTTTTCCTACATTTTCAACTGTCATCTATTCCACCTTTATTCAAAATGTTTGCGCTTCCTACAATTTCACTGAGTTCCTGTGTGATTTCCGTCTGACGTCTTCGATTATACAAATGATTTAACTCATCAATCAGATCTGACGCGTTTTTTTCGGCTGCATCCATATTGACCATTCTTGCCGCCTGTTCACTGGTATGAGATTCTGAGTATGCACGAAATAAATTCATATGAAGATACAGTGGCATAATATGCTCAATAAATGTCTCGACGTCCGGCTCGTATTTAACATCGGTATACTTATCTTTTATATCGTCACTGGCATTTTTATCTATACTCAGGGGTAATATTTTTTCAATTGTGGGATTGTATCGGAGAACATTTTCAAAATGAGTATAGACGATGAAAACCTCCTGCACCTCACCTGACAAATAAACATCGATCAGCCATTTTGCGACTCGTTCACTGCTGTAATACACTTTTGCATCTACCACATCGACGACCGAGCGAATCACACTTTTATGATTCTTTTTAAAAAAATCCGTTCCCTTTGATCCTACAGAAATGATCTTTTCATTTTTTCCCTGATTCATATGATCCAGGGCTTTAGAAAGAACGTTTGCATTATAACTGCCCGAAAGTCCACGGTCACTTGTCAGTACAATATATAAAGATTTTTCAACCGCTGTATCCTGAAAGAAAGGGTTTAAGGAAGCTTCTTCATTCAATTTGAGTTCGTCTGTTTTCCTTTTCAACTCATAGTATATGGGACGTACTCCATCCAGCTGAGCTCTTGATTTATGCAGCTTTGTAGATGCGACCATATCCATGGCCCTTACGATTTGTTCTACGGACGTGACATTTGATATTCTTTGTTTTATATCTCTCATCGAACTCATAAAATCACCTCCTAACTATAATCATGCTGTTTCTTCACCTCAGAGATTGCACTGCTTATTTTTTCTTCAAGCTCTTCAGTCAGTTTTCCGGTTTCAGACAGCTCTCTTATGATATCAGAATGATTACTATTTACATGACTTATGAGATCTTTCTCAAAGGTACGAATGTGCCGGATATTGATATCTGACATATATTTATTGCTCAGTGCATAGAGAATCAATACCTGATCTTCGATTGCAACCGGTTTGTATTGAGGTTGTTTGAGTACCTCCATAATACTTTCGCCGTAATTCAGACGATTGATCGTGTCTTCATTGAGATCGGAACCGAATTGTGAAAATGCAGCCAGCTCATTGTACTGTGCAAACTCAATCCGAAGAGGCCCGGACATCTCCTTAATTGCGGGAATCTGAGCAGTACCTCCCACACGTGAGACAGACAGTCCCGGATTAATTGCAGGACGTATCCCGTTATGAAACAGATCTGCCTCCAGATAGATCTGTCCATCTGTAATTGATATGATGTTGGTCGGAATATAAGCCGAAATATCGCCTTCCTGTGTTTCCACAATTGGCAGTGCCGTAAGTGTGCCGCCGCCATATTCCCCACTCATACATGCCGCTCGTTCTAAAAGACGCGAATGCAGATAGAAAACATCTCCCGGATAAGCTTCACGGCCGGGCGGACGATGGAGAAGAAGACTGATTGCACGGTAAGCTGTCGCATGCTTTGACAAATCATCGTAGACAATCAATACGTCCTTCCCTCTTTCCATCCAATCTTCTGCAATTGCACAGCCGGCATAGGGAGAAATGTACTGCAGGGCTGCCGAATCAGCTGCGCTGGCAAGCACAACGGTTGTGTACTCCATTGCCCCTGTTTCATTGAGCACATTAATTATACGTGCCACCGTTGAGATTTTTTGTCCGATTGCTACATAAACACAATTTACATTCTTCCCCTTCTGGTTAATAATTGCATCTATGCCGATTGCGGTTTTACCAGTCTCACGATCTCCGATAATCAATTCTCTTTGACCTTTTCCGATCGGAACCAGGGTATCAATCGCTTTGATACCCGTCTGAAGAGGTTTATTTACTTCACTTCTCATAATGACACTTGGAGCCGGACTTTCTATATTGCGATAAATATCTGTCTGAATCTTTCCTTTATCATCGACTGGCTCACCAAGGGCATTGATCACACGGCCCTGCAGGACATCTCCAACGGGAACTTTCGTCATTTCACCTGTCAGTTTCACAGGATCCCCTTCTTTGATTCCTTCATCCGGTCCCATGACAACAACACCGATACTGTCTTCATTCAGATTCATTGCCATACCCTGGGTTCCGTTGGAAAATTCCAGAAGTTCTCCGCTCATTGCACTTTTAAGACCGACGACTTGTGCAATACCATCGCCAATCTGTTTGACTGCACCAACCTCAGAAAAATCCAGCCTGGATGAATATGATTTAACTTGTTTTTTTAACTCCTTGCTGATTTCATCAGTATTAATTTGCATTCATATATTCCTCTCTTTAAGCGCTCTCTTCATTGTTTTTAATTTATATCTCACTGTACCGTCATAAATATGACCATTTACAACACAGTAAAATCCGCCGATCACTTTTGGATCTACTTCGGTTCGTATTTCAACGTTTAAATTGAGTTTTTTTGTCAAAGCCTGATCTATGGACTGAATCTGTTTTTCGTCCAATGGCACAGCGGATACTACTTTTGCTTCAACCTTACCGAATCGTCTGTTGGCCCGTTCAATATATTCGTTTAGTACAGGAATAATCAATAAGTTCTGATTCTGCTGAATAGTATGATATAGAAATTTCATTAGATGTTCTGAAAGTTTATCAGAAAAGGAATCTATAAAGAACTGCTTTTTAGCCAGAGCCAGGATATTCATATCAGTCAGAAAGGCGTGAACTTCAGAATCTTCAAGTGTATCCCGAAGTAAAACCACCTGCTGTAAATCCGTCTCCAGTGTCCCGGCATCTTCTGAAAGTTCTAAAAGTTTTGATACATATTGTTCTTTTAGTTTTGCCAATTTGCTCCCTCCATCTGAGCCAGCGCCTCATTGAACATCTTTTCCTGAGCCTGTTGGTCCATATTCTGTGTAACATAAATCTGGGATATGGCAAAAGCAAGCTCAATGATATATTGCCGTGATTCTTCCTGAATCCTTTTTTCATCGGCCACAGCAGTATCGGCAGAACGTTTTTTTATCTCATTTGCCTCAACTCTGGCTTCTTCCAGGATTGTTTTTTTCTCATCATCAGCCTGCCTGCGGGCGTTTTCCAGAATCTGGATACGTTCTTTGTCTATTTCTTTGATCTTTGTCTCATACTCGCTTGTAACTTCTTCTGCCCTGGCCGTTTTTTCATCTGAGCTTTCGATTTGCTCCCTGATTTTATCTGAACGTGCTTGCATAAACTTTTTCAGTGGTTTATAAAGAATATAGCCCA
The DNA here is from genome assembly GCA_002409525.1 of Eubacterium sp. UBA5416. Lineage (GTDB taxonomy): Bacteria > Bacillota > Clostridia > Lachnospirales > Lachnospiraceae > Novisyntrophococcus. The sequence continues at coordinate 68,523 of DHNM01000026.1, forward strand.
GTGCAACAGCAAGAATAATACCGTTGAGCAGCTGAATGCCCACACTGATTAAAGTCTGGCTGTCCAGTGCAAAAACACGGCCCTCCGGTACACTTTTTGCTAAAATCATGGCTCCATTATACATTTATCCATCCGCCTCCTTTCTTCAACTTGTAAGTACACGGTACCTTTTTAGCCAAGATAGCTGACCATAGTATTTACGAGTGGATTGGCAAAGAGCATAACGATGGCAATCAAAAGACCATAAATACCAGATGTCTCGCCCATTGCCATACCGACAAACATGGTACTTCGAATGGAATCAGAAGCTTCAGGTTGTCTGGCCATAGATTCGATTGCCTGCGAACAGATTTTTGCCTGCCCGAATGTGGTTGTAACTCCATTAAGCAGCGCAAGTGCTGCGGCGATATGAGCGATAGCGATAACAAATGCTAAAGGGTCCTGCATAATATTTCCTCCAATATTCTAATAATAATAAATGTTTACATGTTTTTTTATTCCACAGCACCTCTGACATACATAAAACTGATGATTACAAATATATATGTCTGTAAAGCACCGAATGCAACGTCGAAAATTGCGTGCAGTACTGCCGGAATTCCTATTTGAACAAACCATGGTGTCAGGGAGTAATATAGTGTCAGTAATATGGTACCTGACAGCATATTACCGAAGAGTCTGAAACTCAGTGAAATTGGCTTTGCTATTTCCCCGATCAGATTAATCGGGAAAAGTATAACATTAGGCTCAAAGAAAGATTTTAGATATTTTCCTTTGCGATGTTTGAAACCCATGAAAATCATAATGATGAAAGTGGCCAGTGAAAACGCAAAGGTTGTCGCCCAGTCAGCAGACGGCGCGCGGAGCCCGAAGACGCTGAACAGACAACAGGTAAGAAGAAACACAAAAACCATAAAAAACCACGGTGCTATATAAGAAAACTTATCACCTACTGTGTCTTTTGCAAAATTATCAAATGTTTCAACTGCTGCCTCTGTCAGGTTCTGAACTCCTTTGGGAATTACTTTGAAATTACGAAGTTTTACACGAATTATAACTGCAAGTACAATAAGTACTGCCATAATTATCCATGTATTAAAAATCGTTTCTGTTATCCAGACTTCATGGCCGAAGACATTGATTACCCAGAGATTGTTTACCTCCAAATTCAATGATTAATCACCTCCTGTTTAATGTATCATAACCTTAGATATTTGATTACCGCGGATTACTCTTTTGTATCCGGGTATCATACATTTGAACTGAATTTTAAACTATAAGCTGCAAGCTGGTACGCAAAGATACCGGCAACTGTACCCCAAAGGCTTATCTGCGAAACGACCGCACCGAGAATAAGGACGGCTCCTGAAAGTGCAAATCTCAACAGGTACGAAATACCGGCATATCCCCCCGCGGGTTTCTGTTCCATATTAAGGGTTTTATCCACAGCGTGATCCAATAGAAAAACTTTGACGATACTGACAGCGGCGCCGGCAAGGACTCCATAAAAGAAGGGAAGAAAATCCAGTGAACGATAATATATTATGGAGACAAACATAAAAAGTAATGCAATGATTGAGATTGAACGTGTCATTCTCTTCGCTAAATCAGACAGTTTCATATTACCTCCCTTCTTCAAAATCGTGTTGATGTCTTATTTTTCCTTGGATAAATCGAATAAAGATTTGATAGATGCCCCTACACCCAGCATAGAAAAGATTAACAGCATCCAGGGACTTGTTCCGAACAAACGGTCAAAAAGCTTCCCAATAAGAACTCCCGCTAATATCGATGCAGCTATTGTTGATCCAACTTGGGTGATGTAAGTGAAGGCATATAAAGATTTACCGCCGTCAGGCTTTTGACGCCTTTCGTGTCGCTTATGCAATATAGATTCCTCCTCGTTATTAAGCTTCCGATATGAAACTTGCCGCCACGGGCGGGCTGTGAATAGCGATTCAGTTACAGAAAAATAGCGTCCTAACTTTAGGACACTATCCCTTAGGTTATATTAAAATGTTATCACAAAAATTCGTATTCTGTCAAGTATAAAACATTTACAAATGTATTACCCCGGCAGAAAAATCTTACAAAAATATTACTCAGCTATAAAAGGAGCATAAATAAATAAAATTAAAATAAATAAACTGTTAAATTATCATAACCCGAAGTGGGATGCAAGAATCCTTCTCGCTGCCGGCACTGCCGCCGAACTTCCGGATCCGGCACTTTCGAGCATGACACAAACTACAATATCTTTATCTCCGGTGTCAGAGAATCCAACAAACCATGAGTGTGTTTTTGAAGTCATGTCTCCGTGTTCAGCTGATCCGGTCTTTCCGTAAATTGGAATTCCCAGATCATTCAACTTTCTTCCGGTTCCGTTCGTGATAACACCCTTCATGAGCTCTTTTAACTGAGCGGCCTGGTCAGCAGACATAAACTGAGCATATTCTTTCGGCTTTGTGCTGCTGATTTCCGTTCCGGTGTGATTTTCCACCTTTTTTATAAGATTCGGGGTCATGGCTGTACCCCCATTGGCCACTGCATCAGCAATCAACGCGATATGAATCGGAGTCATGGTAGTGTTTCCCTGCCCCACGGAAGTCTGCATAACCAGAGGATTGGCGGTCTGATTATCCAGCTGAATTTTACTTTTAGAGGACGGGAGCTGTAAATTCAACGGTTTGCCAAAAGAAAGCTTTTCTGTCATTTTGTTCCACTGATTTTTGTCCAGATCCATCCCAATCTGTGCAAAAGCACAGTTACATGAGTTTGCAAATGCCTCCGCAAAAGTTTCATGTCCGTGAACAGCGCCTCCGGCACAATGTATCGTATAATCATCGGATGTCAGTTCACCGGTACACTCGAATGAAAAATCATCAAATGTCTTATGCTGTTCAAGATAGGCTAAAGCTGTCACAATCTTAAACGTGGATCCCGGAGGATACAGTCCCTGCAGAGAACGGTTTAACAGCGGACTTTTTTCATTATCTGTACTCAGAGATTCCCAGTTTTGACTAAGCTTATTCGGATCGAAATCCGGTTTGCTCACATCCGCGAGGACATTACCCGTTTTTACATCCAGCACAATTGCGGAACCATTATAATCTCCAAGAGCTCCGTACACTGCTTTTTGAAGATTGGAATCCAAAGTAGTGATCACAGTGTCACCCGTATTTTTCTCATCCTTGAATTCGTTTACAACCTGTTCCATAGGATCAGCATGAGAAGTCAGAAGGGAAAGCTCCTCTGTCGATTCCAGACCGCCGCCCCCGTTGCTGTTGTATCCGACCACATGAGCAAACTGTCGTCCAAAAGGATAGACTCTAGTCTCTTTTTTATCTGCTCCAACCTCAGTTTTTGCAAGAGTTTTTCCATCAGAAGACAGAATCTGTCCTCTGATTACATGTTCCTGAAAAGACTTTGCGCGTTTGTTGTATGGACTGGACTGGTAAGTATCTTTTAACTGGACATTGAAGTAAATCAGATAACCGATCAAAGACAGAAAAAGAGCTACGAAAATAAAGGATATAAGCTGGTAAGGTCTACCAATGGAGGCTTCTTTTTGTCTGCTCTGCGATTTTGTCTTCGAGATCGTCTGATTCGGACTTTTTCTTTGTGCCGCCCGTTGGTTTTGATTTTTTCCCCGTCTTCTTTTTTGATTTGTTTTTGTTGTTTTTTGATTTGTTCTTTTTCGTTTTTTTGATCTGTTTTTTTCTTCTTTTTTCAAGTTCTTCACCTTCTTCATCTTCTTCATCTTCTCTCAAGACGTAAAGCCCCTGTATGATTGACAGCATAATGATGGTTGACATCACAGAGCTGCCTCCATAGCTGACCAAAGGCAGTGTGATTCCTGTCATCGGTATGAATTTTGTAGTCCCTCCGATCGTCAGGAATACCTGAACAGCATATTCCACACCGAGCCCAATTGCAATCAGCCGGTAGAAAGTTTTGCTCATCCTCATAGATATATTGACAATCAGCAGAAACGTGCTCATACACAGCAGAATAAGACAGATTGAGAAAAGGATGCCGAATTCCTCACTGATTGCTGCAAAGGTAAAGTCATAGCTTGCCAGAGGTATCGTCTCAGGCTGTCCTTTAAACAGACCCGTTCCAAACCATCCTCCCGCCGTAAGGCCGAACAATGCCTGTACAATTTGATAACCGTTTTTATTATAATCAGAAAACGGGTCTTTCCAGACTTCCACTCTTACCCGGACATGGTCAAACAGGAAATAGGCCGCAATTGAAGCGAAAATCAAAGCTCCCATTCCTGCAAATACATAGGATGGCTTCGAAGTCGACACATAGACAATTACGAGATATGCCATAAAAAACACCAGAGCCGTGCCAAGGTCTTTCGATAGAACAAGGATTCCGACATGCATCGCCGCAACGACCGATGTGACAAATACCTGCTTTAAATCCGTTTTCATCTGGAGCATACCGGCCATGAAAAAGACAAAGGTAATCTTCACAAACTCAGAGAACTGGAAATTGATTCCTCCGATCGAGATGGACAGGTTCGCTCCTCTGCTTTTGCCGGCAAATACAAATACAATACCGAGCAGCAAAAGACCGATCAGAGCATAAAACCATGTTAAATCTCTGACAAGTTTTACTTTTCTGATGATCACCGGAATCAGAAAAGAAAGTACTGTGGAAAGGGCCGCTATCTGGATCTGTTTGAATGCATTCTCAACTTTCAGGCGGCTTAAAATAATAAACCCAATGGATAACAGCATGCACATATTATTCACCAGATTCATCGATGCTTTTTTATATATCATGCGGTAAAGCATCTGAGTGAGAAGGATGTAGAGTAAGACACATCCATACATGAGTATCATTTTCACATCCTCCGATTGGAGAAACATCACAAAAAAAGCGAGAAGATCGAAAATCAGAATAATAATGATCTGTTTTCTGATGATATTTTCCCGTGCGGATTCTTTCTTTTTTTTCAGAACCATAAATGATTCCAGAGTAAACCATACCATCAAAAGCAGCAATATGTATTTTGACAGTTCTACGATAACGTTAACCATATAAATCCTCTATTCTATCCCTCGTTTAAAATGCCCTTTCGTATATTCACCTGTAAAATTAGTGGACCGGCCGTACAGATACCTGTCGATATACAGACCGACAGTTTCTTCTGTCTCTTTACGGCTCTCCGTCGTAAATGAAAGGCGCAGTGACTTCATTCCAAGTTTCTTTACTTCTTCAAAATCTTTTAAAAGAAACAGGGGGACACTATTGTAGATCACATTATAACATAAATTACAGTAGCATTGAACAGCAAATTTTTTGTTCCGTCTGTCCGTAAGTTCTATTGTATTGTTTGATTTTGAGCACGACAAATAGTTTTTTCTTACGCACTGTGCTGAAATCATCATTGGCAGATAACCATATATAATCATTTCACTATTCGTGTTGAAGCGCTCTTTCAGTTCATGATCATTTAACTCTAGCGGGGCAGTGTCCCGACACGCTCCACGGCTGTTAAAAAATAACTGTGCTGCGGAATTAAAAGTATACAGGCTGTGATCTAAAATCACAAAGCTCTCCAGGTGGTGCCTCTTCAGGAGGGAAAAAGATTCCAGGTTTCTTACAAGAAAGCCACTCAGCCCCCCGGCTATTAACTTCTCAAGATACGGTTCTATATAAGATAAATCATCGGCACGGACGATATGCGGAAGAGCCAGATAAGCCTTTTTCCCTTTAGAAGTAACCAGATCTATGCAGTTTTGCACCTGAGGATAGAAGGACTGAATCGAAAACATCTGATATCCGAGATAAATAGCTGTGATTTCATCTACATCAGTCAAAGCTTTCAGCTGATCCGACTTTTCTACAGATGCCGTTAGAATCATGTCTTTCGTCTTGCTGTTGGAAAGATGGGACCACTCTTCTTCTGAGTCTAAAACCGGGCAGGATCTGTAATATGTTTTCAGCATCTCCTGTTTCAGCTTATCTAAGGCATCTCTTTTTAGTTCGTTTAGAAATTGAATCGGAACAAATACCTGTTCTCCCATAAAAACATCAATATCTTCAAAAATAAAGGGCGTTTTCCCTGTCTTTTTCAGCTGTTTTATCACACGGCTTTCTGTGAGGGGCTGTTTTATTGCAGTCTGTACTCCTTCTTTTTCCAATGTGATCACATAATTATCCGCATACAGTGTCAGTATAGCAGGCGCGCCTGAATATAAAGTTAAAGAACCCTTTATTTTCCTCTGAGGATTTTTATTATTGTATCGTTCATGAAGTTTACCGTAAAGCTTTTCTCTGTCTGAATTATTTTGGGATTTTTCTCTTCCCGTTTCGATCTTTCTGTTTCTAAGTGCCATCATATCCCGGCCATTTCGTTCCAGGTAATAACTTTTGTTAAAACCATCACGATTGAAAAGGTCAGAAAGCATTTTAAGATCACACGGGTCCACCCTGTAATGGTCAGGATCCTCAAAATAAAGATCCAGATATTTTCGGTAAATCTGTACGACGCCGGCCGTATACTCCGGTTTCTTCATACGGCCTTCTATCTTAAGTGATGTGACACCGGCTTTAATAATCTCAGGAAGAAGTTCAATTGTACACATGTCCTTCGTATTCAGTGCATATGAATGATGGCTGTTACTTATCAGACTGCCGTTTTCGCTGACCTGATAAGGCTGTCTGCAGGGCTGCGCGCAGCGACCTCTGTTTCCGCTTCGTCCACCGATCAGACTACTGAACAGACACTGACCGGAATAACAATAGCAAAGTGCTCCGTGAATAAAGCATTCAATATCAACATCGGTACAGTCTCTTATTTTCCGTATTTCGCAAAGAGAAAGCTCTCTGGCTGTGACAATCCGTTTCACGCCAAGATTCTCCAGCATTTTAGCACCATCAGGACCGGTGATTGTCATCTGTGTACTGCAGTGAATGGGAAGATCGGGAAACCATCTCCTGATTTGATACAATACACCATAATCTTGTACAATCACCGCATCAAGCCCGTGTTCATAGTAGGGTTTAAGATAACTGTACAGTTCATGATCCATCTCGTTTTGTTTTAATAAGGTATTTACAGTCAGATAAAGCTTCTTTCCATATAGATGCACCTCATCAATGGCAGACAAAAGTTCATCTTCATCAGGATTGTCTGCGAATGCCCTCGCGCCGAATTTGGATCCACCGATATAGACGGCATCCGCGCCGGCTAAAAGAGCTGTGCGCAGCGCCTCATAAGATCCTGCCGGTGCTAATAATTCTGGTTTCATCGTTTCATTTCTCCTATATAAAATGACAAAAGGGAAAGCATGCGCCATCCCCTATTTATTATCACTGTTTTAAAAATTCGTCCAGTTCGTCATTTAGCTCTTTGACCTTGCCGTCTAATTCGTCTTTATCTTTTTTTAGTTTTTCTGTTTCACGAGTCATCTTTTCAAGTTGAATCTGGGCCGCAATTAAATCATGTTTAATGTCGTAATTTTCTTTATCTTTTACTTCTATGTCCTCTTCAAGTGACTCAGCCATATTTTTCACTTTAAAATAATCATCCGCAATGTTAAGGCTTAACAGTGTATGTTTCGTCTCAGGCGTTTGTCTTTTATAGCCGGAAATCTGTGAAAGTTCCGCTATTTTGTTATTGATATAAGAGGCTACCTTCTGAAGATATTCTTCACTTTCATATCCACTTAATGTGATAATCTTCCCATCTATTAACACCTTAGTCGTATTTTTCGCTGACATCTGGCAACTGCTCCTTTGTATTTATACTTCCTATCCTCTTTCTTTTAGTTTATCTCTTTTCCGCCTTAAAAGCAAGTTCTTTCTGTCATGTTTCATCGGGAACAGACTTTCCCAGGTGTTGGTAGGACAGAGACGTTGCCACCCTCCCCCTGGGCGTCCGGTTTATAAAACCGTTTTTTATTAAATAAGGTTCATATACATCCTCGATGGTTCCTGAATCTTCCCCGATAGCTGCTGCCAGGGTATCCAGACCCACAGGACCGCCTCCAAACTTATCAATCATAGTCAAAAGCAGTGTCCGGTCCGTGGCATCCAGCCCGTATTTATCCACATCCAGCAGATTTAAGGACAGGGCTGCCACCTTCTGCGTAATTCGCCCATCGAATTTTACCTGTGCAAAATCCCTGACCCTGCGCAGCAATCGGTTGGCCAGACGTGGTGTTCCTCTGGAACGTTTTGCCATCTCAAGGGCACCGCTCTCTTCCACCTCAACATTTAAGATTTTTGCGGAATGGATGATAATAGTCTTAAGTTCTTCTACAGTATAAAACTCTAGATGATGAAGTACTCCAAACCGGTCCCTGAGTGGTGCCGTCAAAAGGCCGGCTCTGGTAGTTGCACCTACCATTGTGAATTTTGGAAGATCCAGGCGTATGGATCGGGCCGATGATCCCTTTCCAATCATGATATCAATTGCAAAATCCTCCATGGCGGGATAGAGCACTTCTTCAACCTGCCTGTTCAGGCGGTGAATCTCATCAATGAAAAGAATATCTCCCTCCTGCAGATTGTTTAGAATTGCGGCCATCTCTCCCGGCTTTTCAATAGCAGGACCGGAAGTTACCTTCAGATGAGTATTCATTTCATTTGCAATAATACCGGCGAGTGTTGTTTTTCCAAGTCCGGGAGGACCATAGAAAAGAACGTGATCTAACACATCTTTTCTTTGTTTTGCAGCCTCTATAAATATTCTCAGATTTTCTTTTATCTTCTGCTGGCCGATATAATCTTCCAGGTACTGAGGTCTTAAAGAGCCTTCCGTTTCAGCCTCTTCTTCTTCCATCACATCCGTTGTTATGATACGTCGTTCCATGAATATCAATATCTCCTATCTTACCTTCAAATAACAGAACCGGGCACTGCAGTTTGTTAGACGATAACTTTAAGCGCAGCCTTTAACATTGCCTCTGTATCCAGACCCTGTCCTCTGACTTTATTTACAGCCTGGAAAGCTTGTGTATTAGAATATCCCAGGGAGACCAATGCCTGTATCACATCTTTAGCAGCATCAGGGATTTCCGATGAGGTATGCGGGTGCAAATCAGATTCAGAATATTTTTGTTCAAATGTCTCATCCAGGGAAAACTTATCCTTTAGCTCCAGAATCAATTTCTGAGCTGTCTTTTTTCCAATCCCCGGGGCTTTTGTAATGGCCGCCGTATCATCAGAAAGCACTGCAAATTTCAGATCATTTGAGGAAAGTCCGGAAAGAATGCCAAGTGCTGCTTTCGGTCCGATTCCATTGACGCTGATCAACATACGGAATACTTCCAGATCATCTCTGGACATAAATCCGTACAGCTGTATAACATCTTCCTTTACATGGAGATAGGTATAAACTTTAACTTTATCGCCAATTCTGGGCTGTCGATCCATGACACTGCCGGGGACAAAGATCTGAAACCCAATTCCTCCCTGATCGATCACCAGACTCCCTTCATCAACAAAATCCACAACTCCACATATAAAATTAATCATATCTGCGTAACCTCTTCATGTTAATAGTTAATAGATTCTCTTTCGAATTTCCATGCACAAAATTCCAATCAGTATTCCAGTCAGCACTCCCGCGATGATCAGCGCGGGGAGATAATACATAATCTGAATGTTTTTTATCAGCATGGACGCCATCATAATCTGACCGATATTATGTGTGACTCCTCCTGCAACACTTATGCCAACAATGCCGAAAGCTTTTCCCCGCTTCAGCAGGATCATGACAGAAAGGCTAAGCAGCCCTCCTGCCATCGAAAATGCAATACTGAACAGATTCCCAAACAAAAATCCCACTGACAGGATTCTCACAATCTGAACCATAAACGCTTCTGACGGACCAAAATGATATAAAACAAGTATAATAGCCAGATTTGCAAGGCCCAGTTTCATTCCCGGCACAGCTGCAAAAATCGGGATCAGTGATTCCACATATCCCAGCAATATCGCTGCCGCCGTGTAAAGTCCAAGATAGGTAATCTTTTTAATTTTCTTATTCATATTTTTCCTGTCACGAAGCAACCGTATCCGGAGCATCTGTTTGATTATTTATAACAGTCATAAAAACCCGGTTAGGCAGACAGACAATTGACCCTCCTGTATGATCCAGCGGTTTATGATGTATACAAACCTGATCCGGACAATCTGCCTGTATCATCCAGGCCTTACCGTCGCGGATCCGGCAGGTGTTCGTTTTATTGATTTTTATGGTCTGATCCTCATCAAGTCTATAAATTCCATACTCTTTTCCGTCTACAGTTATCCTCAAACTTTCACCTTCTGATCGGTTCATTTTTACAGACAATGCCAGTGAAAGTGCTGCCGTTAACATAACTGCAACCAGGATAATATCCTTTTTTTTCATACGTTTTATCTTACCATAGGAATCATTCATTTGCAATTGGATATAACGTGGCCTCCGGAAATTGAGACACTATTTCTTTTGATCTTTCCTCGCCCATCAATATACAGACAGTACTTAAGGCATCTCCGAGAAGTGAGCTTTTGCCGACAATCGTAACTTGTGAATCCTCGGTATCAGCCGGATATCCGGTGTCGGAATCGAGAATGTGGTGATAGATCTTCCCGTCTTTTTTAAAATACCGCTCATAGATTCCGGAAGATACCACAGACTGATCGCGCACCTGCAGGACATCGGCGGTTTCTCCCTGAGCGGCAAACGGTTTCTGAATTCCGACATTCCAGGGACTGCCGTCCGGTTTTGCACCGACTGCAAGAACATTTCCCCCGAGATTGATCATGGCACTTTTTACGCCATGAGTATTAAGATATTCTTTCAGCTTATCAGCGGCGTATCCTTTGGCTAAAGCTCCGAGATCTATTTTAGTGTCCGCTCTTTTAAAGGATAAAATATTACCCGACAGTTGAATGGAAGAACCATCTACCTTCAGGAGTGCCTCATCTATTTTTTCCTGCTCGGGTATGATCTTAGAACCGTTTTTAAAATCCCACAACTCTAATAGAGGTTCAATTGTTATATCAAACTTTCCATCTGTTATTTTATAAAATCTGATTCCCTCTTGAATCACTTTTGCAAGATCATTGGAAATCTCAACCTGATTGGCTGTCCTGTGATTTACTTTATAAAGTTCACTGCTTTTTTTTGTTCGGCTGAACGTGTTTTCCAGTTCTTCGCATAATTCAAAGGATCCATCTAACACTTTTTTACTGTCCTCACTATACACTCCGATAGAAATCGCCGTATCAAAATAAGTACCTTCACGGGATTCCATTGAATTATCTTTCTTTCCACATCCGGAAAGAAAAACCAGAACACATATAACAAAAATACTACACGGCTTTATTTTCATCAAAGATTGTACCTCTCGGGCATACTTCTTTACATTTCCCACAGTTAACACAAAGAGAGTAATCTATTTTTGCAAGGAACTTATCTACTTTAATAGCATCTGCCGGACAGTTCTTCTCACATTTTCTGCATCCGATACAGCCGGTATCACATGCCGCCATCACAGCCTTTCCCTTATCATTTGAAGCACATGCCACATGAAATTCTGCCCTTTCGTACGGAATCATTTCAATCAGATGATTTGGGCACACACCTAAGCATGCTCCACATCCTGTACATGTTTCTTTATCTACAACTGCGGTTCCGTCGACGATATGAATCGCATCAAAAGGACACGCACGTTTACAACTTCCATATCCCATGCAGCCATAGGTGCAGACTTTTTCACCACCTCCCGGAATATAGGACATATAAGTACATTCTTTTACTCCGGTATATACGTTATCAATACGAGTATTCTTACAGGTTCCGCTGCAGTGGATATAGGCTCTCTTCCTGATTGTATCAGATATTTCCTCGCCCATAATTTTCCCTATTTTTTTAGCAGCCGCATTCCCGCCGACTGAGCATACGGTAACGGGTGCTTCGCCCTTTACAACAGCAGCGGCAGCACCGTCACATCCGGGATAGCCACACGCACCACAGTTGATGCCCGGCAGGGCCTCCCTTACAAGAGACTCTCGCTCATCACCTGCAACAGCAAGTTTCTTGTCAGCCGTTCCGAGAAGCAGACCGATAATAATCCCTGATCCGCCTAAAATCAAAGTGGAAATCAATATTACTGAAAAACTCATAAACTCCTCCTATATGATTCCGTGAAATCCAAAGAAAGCAATCGACATCAGCATGGCAGTTAGCAATACTATCGGCATACCCTGAAACGATTTCGGCACATCGTTGTATTCCATCTTCTCGCGAAGCCCGGCCATGAGAATAATTGCAATTGTATATCCTACCGCAGAAGCAAATCCGTTCACTGTACCCTCAAGAATAGAATAGTCTTTCTGGACATTGATGATTGCCACACCAAGTACCGCACAGTTTGTAGTAATTAAAGGGAGATATACCCCCAGTGCTTTATGCAGGGCAGGAGATTTCTTTTTGAGAAACATTTCCACCAGCTGGACCAGCGCTGCGATAACCATAATAAATACAATTGTCTGCAGGTATTCCATGCCTGTCTTAACCAGTATAAATTTATAAATCAGACTTGTACAGAAGGAAGAAAGAGTCAGTACAAAGATTACCGCTCCTCCCATTCCGGCGGCCGTTTCCATCTTTTTCGAAACACCGAGGAAAGAACAGAGTCCGAGAAACTGGCTCAGTACAACATTATTTACCAGTGCGGCACCGACCGATATAATTAAAAGTTCTTTCATTGGTTGTCACCTCCCTGGTTTTTGCGTGAGGGGCATTTTGTATTGCCACAAGAGGCACATCCATAGTTCTCCGACTTATTTGATGCATTGACGCCGGACAGCTTATGGTCTCTGATCTTATTTAACAGGGCAACAAGCAGCGCAAGAACGAAGAAAGCACCGGGAGCCATAATAAACATTGTTACGGGTTCATACGAAGAGGGCATAATATGCAGCCCCAGGAATGTCCCGGAACCAATCACCTCACGAACTGTCCCAATACAAAATAAACCGATTGTAAATCCAATCCCCATGCCCAACCCGTCAAAGAAGGAGGGAACCACCGGATATTTACCGGCATACGACTCTGCACGTCCCATAATAATACAGTTGACCACAATCAGAGGTATATAAATTCCAAGCGCCGTATTTAAGCTTGGGAGATATGCTTTAAGTAAAAATTCCACGATTGTGACAAGAGTGGCAATGACTCCAATATAGGCAGGCATTCGCACACTATCTGGTATCACCTTTCGAAGCATGGAAATCAACACATTTGAGGCGGCCAGAATAACTGTTGTAGTCAGACCCATCCCAATTCCATTGATGGCAGAAGTAGTAACCGCAAGTGTAGGACATATACCAATCATCATAACAAAAATCGGGTTTTCTTTTACTATTCCATTGTACAAACGTTCTGTAGGTGTGTTCGGTCTCATGATTTCATCCCCTCCTTATCAAGCATCCCGGATACATGAATACAGGCATTCACGGCATTTGTTACAGCGTTTGTTGTTACAGTAGCCCCGCTGATGGCATCAATTTGGTCATCAGATGTGGCTCCATCCTTTGTGTATTCAAAAGCATCGACCTTTTTTCCTTTAAACTGTTCTTTAAACTTATCTGTGTCAGCATTCATTCCGAGACCGGCCGTTTCATCTAATTCCAGAAAGGAGATTCCGTTGGTGGTATGATCGTCCGCTATGCCAACTGTCAGCTGAATATCTCCCCCGTATCCTTCTTGCGATGTCACCGTAACTGCATAACCTGAGAAGTTCCCCGATCGATCAACTCCCTTATACACTTCATCAATAATCTGAGCATTCATACCATCTTTTTTAAGGGAAGACTGGATTTCATTCTTTTTATCTGATATATCAATTTCTTCAAACCTTTCTGCGCCGGGCAGTACATTCTTAAGAGCATTGGTTTTGGTTTGCTTTTCCTGATTTGCAATAGGTTCTTTTGTAATTTCATGAAATGTTCCAAGAAGGACACCGAGAATCACTGCAATCAAAGTCAGGGAAAGAGCATCTTTAAATATTTTTTTCAATTTTTCCAGCTCCTTTCCTTTTTAAGGCCAAATCCACTGGGCAGTGTCAGTCGTTCAATCACCGGAACCAGAAGATTAGAAACTATAATTGCATAAGATACACCTTCTGGCGCAGCACCAAATTTTCTGAAGATCCAGGTCATCAGACCTAATATGAGGCCATAGAAAAACTGTCCTTTTTTTGTAATCGGACGGGTCGTATAATCTGTTGCCATGAAGACCGCTCCCAGGATCAGACCACCGCTGCAGACCTCGGCAGCCGTCAGGCTAAAATCAAATCCGCTCGACAATAGATAAAGAATTGCAAATGACCCGATGTATGTCAGAGGAATTATATAATCGATAATTTTAAAGACAGCCAGAAAGATTCCGCCAAGCAGCAGCAGTAAGGCAGATGTTTCACCAATTGTCCCATTAGTTTTACCAAGAAACATACTTAGAAGATCATATTCACCTCCCGGTGTGATCGAACCAAGAGGAGTTGCAGAAGATACCGGTGTGGAAGAAGAAACCGGCGTGGAAGATGAAATACTGTCCACAATTTTGTTCGAAGTCCATTTGCTTATAGTAAAATCCGTCATTCTGGAGGAGAAGGAAATCAGCAAAAAACATCTGGCTGCAAGTGCCGGATTCATAAAATTCTGTCCGATTCCTCCGAATAACTGTTTTACAACTAAGATTGCAAATACATCCCCAATGATAACGAGCCACCAGGGAACCGAAGCCGGAAGGCAAAGTGCCAGGAGAAGACCTGTAACCATGGCACTTCCATCACTGATTGTAACCGGCTTATGCATCAGACTTTCATAAAGAAACTCCGTCAGAACGGATGTCCCGACAGAAATAAGAATGACAGTCAGTGCCGGAATTCCAAAAAGATAAATACCCATAACAGAAGCAGGAAGCAGTGCTATCAGAACCATAAACATAATTGTCTGTGTTTTCATACCTGATCTGATATGCGGAGATGATGATACGTGTAATAGTTCACTCATTTGACTTTAACCTGTCCTTTCTTCTGCTCGTCAAGCAGTATTTTTCTCATTGATCGTATCGATTGTGTAAGATGTCTTTTGGCTGGACAGATATAACTACAGCATCCACATTCACAGCACTCCATACCATGATATTTCAAAAAACTCTCTTTATCTCCCCGGTCGGCAAAATCTGCAAGTCTTGTCGGAAGAATCCGGCCGGGACAATCTTCTACACATCTTCCACAGTTCATGCATGCAGAAGGTTCGGATTCGGATACAACATCCTCAGAAAAAGCAAGCAGTCCAGAGGATGTCTTAGTCACCGGCACATCAAGACTGATCAGTGCATTACCCATCATTGGTCCCCCCGAAATGATTTTTTGGGGAGCTTTTGAAAATCCTCCAGCTGCATCTGCGGCTTCCCGGTGTAAAATCCCTATCGGAACGCTTAGATTTTTCGGATTTTTGACCGCATCTCCTGTAACTGTTATCGTACGATCCATCAGAGGTTTTCCATTTATTACGGCTTCACCTATTGCTACCATCGTTTCAACATTATCCACGATACACAAAGCATCTGCCGGAAGCATTTTAGAGTTGATTTTTCTACCAGTCACAGTACTAATCAGTACTCTCTCTGCTCCCTGGGGATACTTGGTGCGTAAACATTTTATTTCAATGTTGTGATCCCGGCAAAGAGGCTCCATAGCTGTGATACAGTCTTTCTTATTGTCTTCAATACATAGATACCCCCGAGCGCCGGGAAATAACTTCAAGACTGCGAGAAGCCCGGTCATAATTTTTTCAGGTTCTTCTGTCATTCTCTGGTAATCTCCCGTCAAGTAAGGTTCACATTCCGCTGCATTTACTAAAATAGAATCGATTTTATCAGGATTCGGAGGCGAGAGTTTTACATGAGTAGGAAATCCTGCTCCTCCCATGCCTACAACTCCCGCATTTTTGATCCGTTTTAAAATCTCATCTCTTGTCATTTCTTCAAGTTTGTCCGCCTGAAACTGTACTTCCCTCATTTCATGGTCATTGTCCACTACGATACAGTCCGCCATATTCCCGGAGGGCATTCTCATCTTTTCAATTCCCTCCACGGTTCCTGATACGGAAGCATGCACAAAAGCAGAAACATTTCCATTGGCCCTGGCAATCATCTGTCCGCGAAGGACATGATCTCCCTTGCTTACAATTGGTACAGAAGGTGCCCCGATATGCTGTGACAGTGAATAATAGAGTTTATCTCCCGCAGCGGTACGGACAATTTTCTCTCCCTTGGTCAGTTCCTTGCCATCCTCTGGGTGTATGCCCCCCTTAAATGATAATAATCTCATATTCTACTCCCTCCTTTTTAACATCAACGATTGTTGTGATTTTTCTTATCCTCCTTGTGTCTCTTTTTTAAACGATTGCTGATCCCCAGATGCGGATATGCCTTTATGTAACGTTTTGTGATATGATCCAGTGCTTTCTGATCCCTCATGTATTTTTCGAGGAAACTGTCAAACCTCTCCAGGTATTCACCTTTGCGTTCTGTCAGAGATTCTTTCAATTCAAGATTATCCTCGGAGAGTCTGTCCAGGTAATCTGAAAATTTTTTCTTCTTGTCTTCCACAAATGATTTGATCCGTATCGTGGAGGCATCCCGGTACATTGCCTCTGTTTTACTCTTCATATAAGCTGACGCTTCGGCGAGACGGGAATTCTGGAGAAATTCCTGAAACTCGTTCCATGTTCTGTCAAGATTACGAAGTTTATCTCTGACATGAAATGCCGCAAACGCTGACATTCCAAAGTCGACGCAATATACCATTGTAATCAGGCTGACAACAATCTCCCCATACTGTCTGGGATAAAGGGCTACGATGGTGTTGACAAGCGGCTGAAGAACATAAAACAAGACCAGGCTGAAAAATCCCCAGCCAATTGAACTTCCAAGACAGATAATACCCTGAAAATTAAACTTTTTATCGCTATAGTCCCACCATTTGGTATGAAAAACAACTCGCATCAGTACCCCGGTAATATATTCCAAAATTGTGGCAATAGCCATTCCTCCAAAAAACAAGGCTAATATGTAACCGGAGAACCGATGCAGGAAGACATAGATTAACACCGCACCAAATCCATATAAGGTCAGCAGCGGTCCCGATACAAACCCCCGATTGACAAGTTTTCGATTTTTTAAAGAAACCAGGCTGCTCTCCCATATCCAGCCAAAAAAACTGTAAATCCAAAACCAATTTAAAATATGATAAAGATCGATACCTAGTATCTCAAGATCCAGCATCTGACTGTTCATCATATATTTAACCTCTTTTCTTTTGTTTTTGACTTTGGTTCTATGGTTGAATTCTTCCACAAACCCGAGTATCATTATAACATAGATAGGAGGAATATTTCTATGATAATTCAAAAATCTAAAATAAATGTAAAGAACGATCTGGTCATTTCTTACCTGGATAACTTTGAGGACAGCCTTTTTTTTGATATCGAAACTACCGGTCTGTATTGGAAAAATTCCCATCTCTATCTGATTGGAGCAGCCAGTTTTGAAAATTCAGGCTGGTCAATACAGCAGTGGTTTTTGGATCAGCCATTCGATGAAGAAAGTCTGCTTAATGAATTCTCTAAACTATGTAAAGGAAAAAAACGTATCGTACACTTCAATGGAAATGGTTTCGATATTCCATATCTCCAGAGAAAATACTCTTTTTATCAAATGGAAAATCCTTTTACGTCTCTTGAAAGTCTGGATCTCTACAGGAAAGCCAGACCGTTTCAGAAATTATTCGGCCTCCCTTCCATGAAACTAAAAAGCATAGAACAATTTCTAAATCTTGAACGAGAAGATACTTATACCGGAAAAGAATTGATCCAGGTGTATACCGATTACCTCAGAAGCAGAGATAATTCTCGTCTAGCCGCTTTAATGCAGCATAATCTGGAAGATGTCACAGGGCTGATACATCTCCTTCCATTACTTAGCTATGAGAATGTGAAAAAGGGAAAATACACGGTTCAATATGCGGCGTTTAAAGATGATATCCTGACAGTCGGTTTAGAACTTCAATCTTCCGTCCCCGTCCCGGTTTCAGAAAATTTCGGCTTTTATTATCTAAGCCTGAAGGATCACCGGGGAACGTTAAAAATATACGCAGAGAACTGCGTCATGAAGCATTTCTTCTCTGACTATAAAAATTATTATTATCTGCCGCTGGAAGATCAGTCAATTCATAAAAGCGTGGGGGCATTTGTGGATCGTGATCATCGGGAGAAGGCCAGAGCATCTAATTGTTATCAAAAGCTGGAAGGCACTTTCCTTCCACAGTTAAATGAACGGTTTCATCCGGTATTTTTTGTAAACTACAAATCAAAACCTGCATATTTTCCTTATCATGAAGAAATGCTGCTGGACATGGAAAAACTGTTACCTTATACATATGATTACATAACAACACTTTAATCGACACAATACAAAAACAGACATCTTTTTCTAAGGTGTCTGTTTTTGTATTGTATATGGAAAATAATTATTCCATGAAGTCATCCATCGGATTATTCTCGAGCGCTTTCATGCTCAGAGAGATCTTTCTGTCTTCCCCGTTAAAATCAACTACTTTGGCAGTAATAATCTGACCTACTGACAAAACGTCTGAAGGCTGATCGACATGCTCATGAGAGATCTGTGAAACATGAAGAAGTGCGTCAACACCCGGCTCCAGCTCAACAAATGCTCCGAAATCTGTCATACGGGCTACTCTGCCCTCAACGATACTTCCGGCTGCATATTTTTCACCGGCTGTCAGCCATGGATTCTGGTCTTCGAATTTCAGACTGAGAGCAATCTTCTCTCCGTTGATATCCTTGATTAGCACGGTAATCGGATCACCGATTTTAAATAGTTTCTTCGGATTGTCAACACGCCCCCAGGACATCTCTGATATATGCAGTAAACCGTCAGCTCCGCCCAGATCAACAAATGCTCCAAAATCTGTGATGTTCTTGATTGTACCCTCCACGATATCGCCGGGATTAATTCTGGAAAACAATTCTTCCTTCATTTTTTCTTTTTCGGCAAGAATCAGCTGTTTTCTGTTACCGATGATACGTCTTCTTCTCGGGTTGAATTCAGTGATCACAAACTCGATTTCCTGATCCTTATATTTGTTAAGATCTCTCTCATAACTGTCGGAAACCAGACTGGCAGGAATAAAAACTCTTGCCTCATCTATAACGACACTGAGTCCTCCTTTTAAAACCTGAGTAACCTTTGCTTTCAAAACCTCATGATTCTCATAAGCTTCTTCCAGACGTTTGTTACCCTTCTCTGCCGCAAGTCTCTTATACGTCAGAAGAACCTGTCCTTCTCCGTCATTCACTTTAAGGACTTTAACTTCCATCTTGTCACCTGGTTTAGCAACATTTTTGAGGTTTATACTCTGATCATTGGAATATTCATTTCTCGTAAGAATTCCATCAGATTTATATCCGATATTGAGAATAATCTCATCTTCTTTGACATCGAGAACAGTACCTTCTACTACCTCTCCGTTTCTGATTGTTTTAAATGACTCATTTAACATTTGTTCAAAACTTTTTTCTGCCATACTTTTTTGAACCTCCTCAATTATTTTATTTGGGGTGGAAGCCCCTGCTGTAATACCTACGCGACGAAATGATTGAAAAGGCTTAGAATCCAAATCAACGAGTGTCTCTATAAAGTAAGTATTTTTACATTCATCTTTGCAAATTTCATATAGCTTCTGAGTATTGGAACTATGTTTACCTCCAATGACAATCATGCCATCTACACTCTTAGCTATTTCTCTTGCTTCCGTCTGTCTTTCTTCTGTAGCATTACAGATCGTATTTAAAACACTAATATCATACCTCTTTTTCAAGATTTTTTCAACCAATTCTTGAAATTTGTTGTAATTAAATGTCGTCTGTGCCACTATGCAAACCTTTTTACCGGTTAAATCCGGAATTTTATCCAAATCCGAGGAGTCTTCGACGACAGAAACCGGTCCCGGACACCAGCCCCGGATCCCTTCCACTTCGGGATGCCGGTCATTTCCAATAATAATAATATACGCCCCTTTTTTGCTCTGGTCTTCTACAACACGGTGAATTCTTTTTACAAAGGGGCATGTGGCATCAATGACATGAAACCCCTTCTGCTCTATTTTTTCTGCGATCTTTCGACCTACACCATGAGAACGTATGACGACCGTGCCCAAAGGGACTTTATCAAGATCAGCGATACCATCAAGAACTCTGACTCCTCTTTTTTTTAAATCATTGACGACCCGGTCATTGTGAATGATAGGTCCATACGTGTACACAGGCTCACAATTTGTATTTTCAACCTGCTCATATACTTGATCGACAGCCCTTTTAACTCCAAAACAAAAGCCCGCAGAATGCGCAGTTGTAACGTTCATAGACAACACCTCTCATGATAGATGTCGAGGATTTCGTTTACAACTTCAGAAATATTCAAATCAGAGCTGTCTATCAGGCAGGCATCAAAAGCCTGATAAAGCGGTGACTGTTCCCTGTGTGTATCCTGATAATCCCTCTGTTTGATGTCTTCTCGGATTTTATCAAAATCAGGATGTCCGCCTTTCTCCTGCAGTTCGAGAAAGCGGCGCTCTGCTCTCGTATTGACACTGGCTGTCAGAAAAATCTTGATTTTTGCATCCGGCAGTACCACGGTACCAATATCTCTGCCATCCATGACGACGTCCCGCGTCGCTGCAAGTTTACGCTGAAGTGATGTGAGCCTTTTTCTGACTTCATCATATCTTGCAACTGTTGATGCTGCATTTCCCACAGCTTCCTCACGGATTTTTCTGCTTACATCTCTGCCATTTAAAAGGATCTTCTGTTCTCTGTTTTCATATACGATTTCAACTTGTACCGATCTGCAGTTTTTGCAGACAGACAGTTGATCTTCAGGATCAATATCATTCTCAAGCATGTGCAGTGCAATGGCTCGATACATAGCACCTGTATCTACATATACAAAAGAAAGGGCTTTGGCCACATCTCTGGCAATCGTACTTTTTCCAGCCCCGGCAGGACCGTCAATCGCAATATTAGTCGTCATTTTTTTTATCCTCCTGATCGCTTTGAATTCCATTTGCAGCTGCATATGCCGTAGACCACGCGATCTGCAGATTGAATCCTCCGGTAAGTGCATCCAGATTCAGCACCTCTCCGATAGAATAAAGGCCCTTTATATCCTTCAATTCCATTGTGACTGGATTTACAGCATTTGTATCTATTCCCCCCTGTGTGATAATAGCTTCATTAAACCCCTTGGTTTTAACGACGGTCATTGGAAAGTTCTTGATAAGTACGGCAAATGCTCTTCTCTCTTCTCTTGTAATCTCATTTGCTTTTTTCTCCTCAGATATGTCTGAAAGCGCAAGCATAACCGGCACCAGTTTAGATGGAAATAATCGATGAATTACGTTTTTGAACTGCTTATTTTTTCCAGCCTCAAACTCTCTGATCAGTCTCTGGTCCATCTGCCCGGGGCTTAACGCTGGTTTTAGATCGATATATGCCTGAAGTGCCCCCTTTTCCAGTCTTTTTGCGATTTTTGAACTCGCTGACAAGACAAGCGGACCACTGATACCAAAGTGTGTAAATAACATTTCCCCAAACTCATCATAAAGAACTTTTTTCCTGTCCATAATTCTCAAACTTACATTTCGAAGAGAAAGTCCCTGAAGCATAGGAATATAGTCTTCCTTTATTACAAGAGGTACAAGTGCCGGTCTCACTGATTTTACCGGAATGTTATATTTTTCAGCCATGGTGATACCGTCTCCGCTTGAACCGGTGGCCGGATAAGAATAGCCGCCTGTAGCCAGCACAACGCAGTCACTATATATTTTTTTATTGTCCTCCAGAAGAATTCCACAGGCTTTTCCATCGTGTACAATCAGATCTTTCACACGAATACCAAGATGAATACACACATTCAGATTCCTCATACGCTTTTCCATGCCTTTTATGATATCTGAACTGTGATCTGAAGCCGGAAAGGCCCTGTTTCCTCTCTCGACTTTTGTCCTTATTCCCAAACGTTCAAAAAATTCGATACTGTTTTCGCTGGTAAAACCATAAAAAGCGCTGTACAGAAACTTTGGATTGGAAACTACATTCTGAAATAATTGATCTATATCACAGTTATTGGTAAAATTACAGCGTCCTTTTCCTGTGATAAAAAGCTTTTTTCCAAGCTTTTCGTTTCGCTCATACACCTGAACTTTATGCCCGGCCTCTGCGGCAAATATTGCACAGGCCATTCCGGATGCTCCTCCGCCGACTATCGTTACATCAGGCATTGTCGTCGTCCTCCAGTTTCTTGAATTTTAATTTCATGTTATCATTCAGATAATTAATTTCGTCATTGCTGTAAACCTGATATTCGTCCCATATCTTCTCCATTGATTCCAAAGTATGAATCACCTCATCTTGTTTTTTCATGCACAAGGCGACAATCAGAGCATTGATGACACTTAAGGGGGCCGTGAGGGAATCTACCACAGATGCCATATCACTTCTTGCCAGAAGATTGCACGATGAGTACAGATTGATCGGTGAATGAATACTGTCAGTAACCGATATCACCTTTGCGTTTCTGTTGTTTGCAAATTCCATGGCTTTTAGTGTACGCATCGAATACCGCGGAAAGCTGATACCTATAATGACATCATTGTCATCAATTCTGATCATCTGCTCAAAAATCTCGCTGGGGCTGCTGGTATGTATATGACGTACATCTTTGCAGACAAGTTTTAAATAGAAGCTTAAAAATTCAGCCAACGGTGCACAGCTTCTTATACCAATCACGTAAACGGTTCTGGCCTGTAAGATTGTATCGACAGCCTGATTAAATGCAGCCCGGTCTGTGCGCTCCAGTGTTGTCTTAATATTCTCAATGTCTGATTTGAGCACCTGATCCAGAATCTGATCTTGTGGTACTCTTCCATATGTCACTTCCATTCGCTGGATCGAGTTTAATTTATTTCTAACCAATTCTTCAAGTGCCCTGTGAAATTCAGGGAATCCTGTATAACCCAGCTCCGTCGCAAAACGTACCGTTGTGGATTCACTGACATGAACTTCCGCCCCTAATTTTGCAGCAGTCATAAATACAGCTTTATCATAATGCTGTATAATGAAATTGGATAATCGTTTTTGCCCTTTACTTAAAGAACTATATTGCCTGTTTATTCTGTTCAGCAGATTATCTGCTTGTGCCATAGTCTTTATCCTCTATACTCTGCCCTGTCGGGCTTTATAATTTCTGATGAAATTACGGATTTCTCCGCACTCTTAATGATAGCATAAATCTCAGGAAGTGCAAGAAAAACCAACAATTCCGCAAAAGCAAAAAGATTCCGGGATGGTCTGTTCACCAACCCCGGATCTTTTTGCTTTTTTGCCCTGTCCTATTCAGACAGGATAAGCTTTATTTTCTTTATCTGCTTTTTTGGCATCTACTTTTGTATTCTGGGCATCTCTGTATTTGAAGAATTCTGTTGCAACCTGTGGAAACAGTGCATAGGTCAGAACATCTTCATCTTGTTCCTTATACTGCGCCATTTTCCCTTCAAGAGTATCAAGTTCATCGTCCAGAGTATCGGCAAAACGGCCGGTAATCGGTTTTGTATCTCCGATACATTTTTTCTGTACTTCGGGATTAAATGGTTTTGCTGTTTTTCCATATTTCCCGCTTAGAACATCTTTTGTCTCCTGTGTAACCATCTTATAACGCTCGCCGGAAAGAACATTAAATACAGCCTGCGTTCCGACGATCTGTGAAGAGGGTGTGACGAGCGGAGGCTCGCCAAGGTCTTTTCTGACACGTGGAACTTCTTCGAGCACTTCATAGTATTTATCTTCAGCGTGCTGTTCCTTTAACTGATTGGTCAGATTTGAAAGCATGCCTCCGGGTACCTGATACAGTAGTGTCTTAATATTAACACCCAGATTCTTGGGATTTAAGAGACCGCTGTCAAGGGCCTGGTCTTTGATCGGACGGAAGTAATCCGCAATTTCTGCCAGCAGATTTTGATCATATCCGGTATCATAAGGGGTCCCTTTAAAGGTCTCCACCATCACTTCCGTTGCCGGCTGGGACGTTCCCATTGAAAATGGAGAAATTGCACAGTCAATCGCATCCACACCCGCTTCTATCGCCTTCATATAAGTCATGGACGCCACGCCGGACGTATAGTGTGTGTGCAGCTGTATCGGAAGTTTTGTGGCCTTTTTTAGCGCAGTCACAAGCTCCGTAGCCTTATATGGCAGGAGCAGCCCGGCCATATCTTTGATGCAGATAGAATCAGCGCCCATCTCTTCCACTTTCTTTGCCATATTCGTCCAATAGTCTAATGTGTAGGCATCACCAATTGTATAAGCCAGAGCTACCTGTGCATGCCCTTTTTCTTTATTGGCGGCTTTCACCGCCGTTTGCAGATTGCGCAGATCATTCATGCAGTCAAAGATCCGAATGATATCAATTCCATTTGCAATGGATTTCTGAACGAAATACTCCACTACATCATCTGCGTAAGGACGGTATCCCAGAATATTCTGCCCCCGGAACAGCATCTGAAGCTTTGTATTCTTAAAACCGTCTCTCAGCTTTCTAAGCCTGTCCCAAGGATCTTCATGCAGAAAGCGCAGCGAGGCATCGAATGTAGCTCCGCCCCAGCATTCCACCGCATGATAACCGACTTTGTCCATCTTATCCACAATCGGAAGCATTTGTTCTGTGGTCATTCGTGTGGCAATCAGAGACTGGTGTGCGTCACGAAGGACTGTTTCCATAATACCAATCGGTTTCTTTTCTATTTCAGCCATTTTAATTTCATCCTCCTAACTTTCACTAATCCATTGTAGCCAGTACATCCCCAGATTCAACGGCATCCCCGACAGATACAGTGATCCCGGCGATAGTTCCGTCCGCCGGTGCTGTGATCGGAATTTCCATCTTCATAGCTTCCAAAACCACGACAGAGTCACCCTTTTTTACAGACTGACCTGCACTCGCCTCTATCTTGGTTATTTTTCCCGGCACAGATGCTGTGATCTTGGCAGATCCGGAAGCACCGGATACCTGTTCAGCTGTCTTCTGAGGCGCGGGAGCAGTTACTGTTTTAGGTGCGGCCGGTTTTGGCGCTGGTATTGATGCCTGTTCTGGCGCTGCCTGTGACGCTTCTTTGTGGCCTTCTTCTACGGTAACATTGTAAGCTTTTCCATTGACTGTTATTGTATAATTTTTCATCACAATTCCTCCTATGACCTTCTCCAGTTTTTATCCCGATTTTTTAACGGACGGGCAATATATCCCTGTTGTTCCTGTGACTGATCTTCCTCATATGCCGCCACAGCAGCGGCAAGCACGGCTGTCAGTTCCTCATCATCCGAAGATACAGCGGCATTTTTTGAATCAAGGTCTCTCTTCGGTTCCGGCTCGGCTTTAGCTTCGCCTTTTTTATCGCTGTCTTTGTTCTTGAAAAAACAAACAATGAGCAGAATAATCAGCACGGCTGCTACAGCAAATCCCGCTTTTTGTCCGCCCGACGCTCGTTTCAGCATTGCACTGATCGGATAATTTATATCCACCGAAAAATCAGACCAGAGCTGATCAAAGCTGGTGGCCGTCGCCGCAAGATCATAATTGCATACCGCAGACATAACGGCATCCCCATTTTCGAATGACACATCCATGGTGACATCGGCAGTCTTATCTGCTTCATCTACGATTACTTCGCTATTCTTTATTCCCTTAAAATCGCCGGCATCCTTCAGAACATCATAGTACTTGTCGACCATTGTATTCAGAAATTCACTTTCCATCGGCTCAATCTGTGTAATCATCTCAGATTCAGAATAATTGTTCATCATGTCAACCAGAGATTCAAAGTTTTGGGCAATACTGTCTTTTACACTATCTTCCACTGCAGCCGGTACAGGCGAAGCCATCAAAGGTAATGTGCACACAAGGGCAAGAAAAAAACCGGTTATCTTTTTCCACATCTGTTTCATCTCATCCACCTTTCTCAGACTGCACTATGTTTTTTATCAGGTCGATATTCCCGTTTTGTGTATAACATTTCGAAAGCACCTGTCACGAATTTTCTGGTATCCTCGGGTTCTATGATTGTATCCACATAGCCTCTTGCAGCCGCTGATGTGACATTATTTTGTAATGCGGCATACTCGGCCGCCTTTTCATTGATTGTGTCTGTATCACTGTTCTGATACATGATTTTAGCTGCCAGATGTGCATCCATCATACCAATCTCAGCTTTCGGCCATGCAAATACCATATCAGCACCGAGTGATTTGCTGTTCATTGCGAGATAGGCGCTCCCGTATGCTTTCCCTGTGATGACGTTTATCTTAGGAGTCGTCGCATTTGCGAATGCATGAGTGAGTCCTGCACAAGCTCTTGCAATGTCCCTCTCAGAGCATTTGGAGGCTTCATAACCTGTGACATTCGTGATGGTAAGTAAAGGAATCGAAAAAGCATCACAGAATCTGACAAATTTGGCGGCCTTCCCGGCTCCCTGCACAGAAAGAACCGTGTCAAGAGTTTCGCTTAAACTGCCATCCTGATCATAGATCTCACTTCTGTTTGCCACAGCACCTACCGTAATGCCGTCAAATTTAACAAAAGCAGTCACCATGTCTTTTCCATACTCTTTTTTTGTTTCAAGAAATGAAGCATCATCACTGATCCTGGAGAGAAGAATCGCTGTATCTCCAATATTGTCCTCAATATCTTTACATTCTCTGTTTAAGTCGTCGGTGGACGTCTCCGCTGCTCCCCCATCTTCATAATTAGAAGGGAGATAGGTTATGAGAAGCCTTATATTATTTATGATCTCTTCCTCACTGCCCAGAAAATCCACAAGACCTGCCTCTTCACTTTGAAATCTGGCATTTGCTGTATCACATTCACTGTCAATATTTTCCTCAAGAGCATTCGGAGAATTGACGAACAACTTTGCTTTTGTACTTTCCATAAACGTAAAGTCAGTGAGTTCAGGGAAAAGAGCCATTCCGCCTCCGCAGCATCCAAAGATTGCATTGATCTGTGGAATAACACCGGTAGCTTTACTTTCGGCCATATATATTTCACCAAAAGCATTTAAAGCATCGCAGGCTTCCTCCAGGCGAAGTCCCGCACAGTCTAAAAGGCCAATGACGGGGGCCCCCGTCTTCATGGCCATATCATATAGATTCACGATCTTTTTTGCATGCATTTCACCTATGGTTCCTGAGAGAATAGAAGCATCCTGACTATACACATAAACAAGATTACCATCAATCACACCATAACCGGTGATGACACCGTCAGAAGGTGCTTTTTTTTCAGCCATGTTAAAATCCGTATTTCTCGCCGTGACAAGGCTTCCGACTTCAACAAAACTGCCTGCGTCAAGTAAGGACTCAATTCTTAACCTGGCATTGTCTGCCGTAATATTACTCATTCCTTTGACCTCCACATCACATATAAGTATTATGTTCTTCTCATCTAAAAAGATAAATTCACCTATCATGATATCTTATCTGACCTGTTTTTTCAATGTGTTTTTAGTAAGTTTTTGACAAAGTTTATATTATTGTACAAAAAATCGGGTGATAAAACCGTTATCAGCGGTCCTTTCACCCAATTTCATTGGTAACAGAGATTATTGAATTATATGGCATAAGCATGAAACGCAGGGCTCTTTGATCCTGGCACCATCACGTTAATAGAGTGAAATATGCTTTACAATTCCATTTTCATAGGTCACAGGAGCATTCCCCTGTATTAATGGTTTCAGATAGTGAATCATCTTCTCGGTGACATCATGTCCACTTTGGTCAATAAAGTCATCCGGAACTGTTTTGACCTTATTTGCTGCCAGGAAAACGGGAATTATCTCATAAGTAACCTCATAGGGATCATCGTTTCTTCTCACAATTGCAGCCATTTTACCATTTTCTCCGTTGAGTGCAGCCTGACATGCCTTGATACCAAGCATCTTTGACTCCTGTATATCCACATCACTTGCGAGATGACCGGCACAACGCTGCATCAGATTTAATTCGATAGACCGTACTTTACAGCCGATTTCGTTTTGAATCAGATTTTCCAGCACTTTCGCGGCTCCGGAGATATAAGTGTGACCAAAGGCATCCAGTGCTTTTTCTCCTTTGGCCTCTGATACATATCGTCCATCCGGATATTTGATTCCCTCGCTGACTGCTATAAGCACACTGTTCTGCTTTTGGAGTCTTTCCTTTATGTCAGAAAGAAACTTTTCATTATCAAATACCGATTCGCACAGGTAGATCAAATCGGGACCCTTCTGACCATTTTGTCTTGCCAAAGCGGATGCGCCTGTCAGCCAGCCGGAATCTCTCCCCATAACTTCTACCACTGTGACCGACTTTGCTGCATAAGCGCTGCAGTCCCTTTCGAGTTCTGCAAACGTATTGGCAATATACTTTGCCGCTGATCCAAACCCGGGACAGTGATCCGTCCCCATCAAGTCGTTGTCAATTGTTTTGGGAGCCCCCACAATACAGATATCATCAATACCATGCCGGGTGCAGTATGCAGATAGTTTATTCACAGTATCCATGGAGTCATTGCCTCCGATATAAACCAGACATCCAATTTGATGTCTGTGCAGAATTTCAACGATTTTTTCATATTGACTTTCTTCAGTCAGTTTTAGTCTGCAGGAGCCAAGCGCCGCAGACGGAGTCTGACACAGCAGCTGCATTTCTTCTGCGTTTTTAATTTTTTCACTCAAGTCAGCAAAGTGTTCATCAAGGACGCCCGAAATACCGCCGATTGCTCCAAACACCTTACCGGCCCGTCCGGACGTATATGCACAGGTAATCACGCCTGCAAGCGTTGCATTAATTGCGGATGTCGGTCCCCCGGACTGAGCTACAAGAATATTTTTCATTTGTTTCTCCATTCATCTTTTTCCAATGTAAGTATATCGTAAAAAGGCGAAAGATGCAAATTTTAAGAGGTTATCCTTGTTATCAATCATACAAATCAGATTACTATCAGGCAGTTACCTTTTCAAACTGGCTGTTGTAGAGATTTGCATAGAAACCGTTTTTGGCAAGCAGCTCTTCATGAGTTCCCTGCTCAACGATATCACCGTCGTTCATCGCCAGAATGACATCGGCATTTCGAATCGTAGAAAGCCTGTGGGCAATGATAAAGCTGGTCCGGCCTGTCATCAGATGATCCATCGCTTTCTGAATTAATATTTCTGTTCTGGTATCCACAGAGGAAGTTGCCTCATCAAGAATCAGTATATTATTATCGGCCAGGATTGCCCTCGCAATCGTGATCAGCTGCTTCTGCCCCTGAGAAATGTTATCTGACTCCTCATTGATCACGGTCGAAAAGCCTTCAGGCTGCTGCATAATAAATTGATATGCATGGGCTGCTTTCGCAGCTTCAATCACTTCTTCATCTGTTGCCGAAAGCCGGCCATAACGGATGTTCTCCATAATCGTCCCTGAAAACAGCCAGGTATCCTGAAGCACCATTCCAAACATTTTTCGAAGATCTCCCCTTCTGAAATCTTTAATATTATGTCCGTCTATCCGGATGGCTCCCCGGTTTACATCATAAAATCTCATCAATAGTTTCACCATTGTTGTCTTACCTGCTCCTGTAGGGCCGACAATTGCAATTTTCTGACCGGGCTTTACATCTATAGAGAAATCACGGATGACCGGCTGGTCTTTCTGATATCCAAAAGCAACATGATCAAAGGAGATATTTCCCGCAAGATTCGATGTCGAAACCGGATTCTCTACATCTAGTACTTCTTCTTTCTCGTCCAAAAATTCAAATACTCTCTCCCCTGCGGCCGCAGAAGACTGGAGCAGATTTGTGATCTGTGCGATCTGTTGAATCGGCTGCGTAAAATTCCGGATATACTGGAAGAATGACTGAATGTCACCGACTTCGATTGCGTTTTTAATAACCAGAAATCCCCCCAGAAGTGCCACCATTACATAACCGACATTACCGATAAATCCCATGACAGGCATCATAATTCCGGAAAAGAACTGCGACTTCCAGGCCGAATCATATAACTGGTCATTTGCCTTTGAAAATTCGCTGATTACATCATCTTGTTTATTAAAAGCCTTCACGACATTCTGTCCGGCATAGATCTCTTCCACCTGCCCGTTGACATCTCCCAGGTATTTTTGCTGGCGCTGGAAGAATTTCTGTGAATGTTTCATCACTGTCCCTATAATCACCATGGAAACAGGCAGTATAAGCACAGCACAGAGTGTCATCCAGACATTGATAGACAGCATCATAACGAAAACACCAATCAGTGTTGTAACAGATGTAATCAATTGAACGATACTCTGACTAATCCCCTGCTGCAGGGTATCCACATCATTGGTCACACGTGATAATACTTCGCCGTAAGTTCTGCTTTCGAAATATTTAAGCGGCAACTTATTGATTTTCACTGAAATGTCACGACGCAGCGAATAACTTACATCATTTGCAATTCCAGTCATCACAACTCCCTGTATCATTGAAAATATGGCACTTATGACGTACAGGCCCAGGGTAAGTAATAAAATCTTTAATACCTTATCAAAATTGATAGATCCCGTTCCCTGAACTTTTTTGACCAGACCGTTAAACAATTCTGTCGTTGCCTTTCCCATAATCTTTGGCCCTGCTATAGAAAAGACTGTTCCGATTGCCGCACTGATCATTACAACGATTAATCGGATTTTATACTTGGAAATGTATTGGATAATTCTCTTCATCGAGCCTTTAAAATCATTTGCTTTTTCCCCTCTGCGATTATTTGCACTCATGAGTTAAGCTCCTCCTTTGACAGCTGGGATGATGCAATCTGCTGATAAACTTTACTGGATTTCATCAATTCTTCATGTGTTCCCTTTCCCGCGATTCTGCCTTCGTCCAGTACTATGATCTGGTCTGCGTGCAAAATTGTACTGATCCGCTGCGCAACGATAAGCGTTGTCGCATCCGCGGTATAAGACTTCAGAGCTCTTCGAAGCGCAGCATCTGTTTTATAATCCAGTGCTGAAAAGCTGTCATCGAAGAGATATATCTCCGGATTTTTGACAATTGCACGTGCGATAGAAAGTCTCTGCTTCTGCCCTCCGGAGACATTTGTTCCGCCCTGAGAAATACGGGAATCCATACCTTCTGCTTTGTTCGAGATGAATTCTGATGCCTGGGCTATGTCTGCCGCTTTCTTTAGTTCTTCCGGTACAGCATTATCCTTACCATAGCGCAGATTAGAAGCGATATCTCCTGAAAACAGTACCCCCTGCTGCGGTACGTATCCGAGACAGTCTCTTAAATCCTTAAGGTTCATATCTCTGACATCCACACCATCGATGAGTATCTTTCCCTTAGTAACATCATAAAACCTTGGGATCAGATTGATCAGAGTACTCTTTCCGGACCCGGTGCTTCCTATAAATGCTACAGTCTCGCCTTTGTCTGCTTTGAAGCTGATATCCTGCAGCACATCTGCCTCGGCCCCCGGATAAGCAAAAGAGACATGTTCGAATTCTACTACACCTTTTTTCTGATGATTCGGCAGTTTTGGATTCTCCGGGGAATGGATCGTCGGTTCTGTATCCATAATTTCACGAATACGATTTGCAGATACATTTGCACGTGGCAGGATAACTGACACTGCAGAGATCATGAGAAATGCCATGAAAATCTGCATCGCATACTGAATAAACGCCATCATATCCCCTACCTGTAGATTTCCCCGGTCGATTCCGTGGGCACCCGTGTAGACAATCAATACCGCCAGAGAATTCATAATCACGGTAAGGGCAGGCATCATAAATGTCATACAGCGGTTTACAAAAAGATTGGTCTTTGTGAGATCTTTATTTGCCTTATCAAATCTTAATTCTTCATGTTTTTGTGCGGAAAAGGCACGAATCACAGGAACACCGGTCAGTATCTCACGCATCACCATATTCACCTTATCGATCAATACCTGCAGCTTCTTGAATTTAGGCATAGCTATCGCTAACAATAGTAGAATCACAACAAAAATCGCGCCAATTCCCAGTGCCAAAATCCATGACATAGATGCCTGTGTATTTAATACCTTAATTAATCCTCCAATTCCAATAATTGGTGCATAGAGTACGATCCGAAAAAACATCATCATAAACATCTGTACCTGCTGGATATCATTTGTACTTCTCGTGATCAGCGATGCCGTAGAAAACTTATTCATCTCATTACTGGAAAATGAAAGTACCTTTCTATACACACTGTTTCGCAGATCCCTCCCAAGGCCGGCAGATATGCGTGTAGATAAGAATGCAGCGCTAATTGCCGCAAGCATTGACAGTGCTGCCAGGCCAAGCATGAGCAGTCCTGAATGCAGCACATAACGGTTCTGGATCTGATCTACATCTCTTCCCTGAGCTTTGTATTCTTCATAGAGATAACCGGTGCCTGCCTGAGTTACGATGCTTTCAGGCATGCCTTTCACTTCCTTTTGAACTTCGGGAAGCAGAGCTTCCATCTGTTCCTTTGGAACGACAGAAAGGTCAATACCCTGTTTTTTTACTCCCTGGTCCATCAGCATAGCCTCACCGAGCGGAGAGTTTATTTTATCTCTTTTATTTTCATCAATTTTATTCAGGTGATAGAGATCCCCTTTCAGAGTGTATACGTCCGATACCTGTTTCTGATCTGTTCTGGACATAAACATCAATAGCGAGTCCAGCGACTTTTTCCTGATTTTATCGGGTACAGCGTCCTCAATACCCTTTTGCTGAATCCCAACATCTATGATCTTAGATGTATAGGAAGGCAAAGACAAATCAGTATAAGCCTGTATAAACAGCAGGATAAAAATTGCCAGAATATACCACACACTCTTTTTTAAGTATAAAAAAATTTTTACCATTATCTGATTTCTCCTTTTTTCTCTTTCGTTCTCTCTGTATCCGTGACAGAAATTTTCTCTATATTCTGATAGATCTGTTTTAAAAACCGTTTCAGCAGACAGACTTCGGTATCCGAAAAACCTTCCATCATAATCTTCTCATTTCTGTTCGATAATTCATATATCTGCCGGGAAATCTGATTCAGCTTATCTGTCTTGAAAACCCTCTGGATTCTTTGGTCCCTCATGTCTGGTTTTCTGACAATTAAGTCATTCTTCTCCAGACGCTGTAGAGAAACAGCCACAGTTGATGGTTTGATTTTCAGCTTTTTAGAGATTTCAACCTGACTTAAACCATCATCATTTGATACCAGCATGAGCATCGGTATCTGCCTCGGGTGAATGCCATATTCTCTTATCTGTTCAAAATTGATCGTAAACGCCCGATGCACTATTTTCACCAGAGCATTTTGAACGAAAGGGGTATCATTCATTCCAGTCTCCTCCCTTTCTGTCATCATCCACCTCCGTAAAATAAGTAAACTAATTAGTTGCCTAATTAGTTTATGCCATTTGCTGACATAATTCAAGTGAAATTTTTCATTTTAGAGTTATTATAGAATTCATTTAAAAATATATAGCTTTTTTTAGTTAGCCGAGTAACTGTTATTTTGTTAATAATTCTATGATTTAATCTTTTATCTGAGATTTGATGTTCTGGTTTTCCCGATATTTTCTATAATTTAGCGGTGTATAACCGGACCGTTTCTTAAATGTTTTACAAAAAGAAGCGCTGTCATGGAAACCACAGGAGTAAGCAATTTCCGTTACAGAAAGATTCGTATGAATTAGCATGTTCTCTGCCGTCTTTGTTCTATATTTTATCAGATACTCCTGAGGTGATATCTGATAATTTTCCTGAAACAATCTATACAGATAGGTTCTGTCAATTCCCACAGATCTTGCAACATCCTGAATTTTAATCTGATAACTGAAATTCTGCTCGATATAATCACAGGCCTTTTGCAGATAGCTGCCTGAATAAATTCCCTTCTTTTTGCCGTTGCATCTCTGCATATATCCAAAAACCTGATAAAGATAGGACAGCGATAAAAAGCTGCTGCCATCCGGGTCGTTATAGCTGTTCTGCAGATTGATCATGCTTCCGGACAAGCGCTGTACGATGTCGCGTTTATCCTGCATGAAAAGCATTTCAGATCCGTTAAAGATTGGCTTCTCCCCCGTCAGACCGCAGGTTTTTAAAATTGCTCCTGCATCATTTCCACCAAAAGCAACCCAGGTATATTCCCACGGATCGGCACGGCTGGCAATATAGTAAGTGGATTCATCCGGCCTTATCAGAAATGCGTCTCCGCCTTTTAAATGATAAGTATTCCCTGATACGTGAAAACTTCCCTCTCCCCTTAGTATTACATGCATAAGATAATGAGATCTAGTGGCAGGTCCAAATGAATGAGCAGGGCTGCAGGCCTCTCTTCCGCAAAAATAGATATTCAAAGAATGAGTGATCATGATTTTCCCCTTAGATTCAACAATATGACAATTTTCTCGAAACATTAAACAAAGAAACTTTATTTCATTTATTATACGATAGACCTAACAAAAGATCTATATCTATGAAGGAGGTTTTTACATGAAAATAACTTTTTTAGGTGCGGGAAGTACTGTCTTTGTCCGAAATGTAATCGGTGACTGTATGTGTACGGAAGCTCTGAGAGACAGCGAAATCGCACTGTACGACATTGACGCCGAGCGACTTGAGGATTCAAGAATCATATTGGAGGCGTTAAATAACAACATCAATGAAAACAGATCGCAGATCAAGACCTATCTTGGTGTGGAAAATCGAAAAGCAGCTCTGAAAGATGCAGCATTTGTTGTAAATGCAATTCAGGTTGGCGGATATGACCCGTGTACAATCACTGATTTTGAAATCCCCAAAAAATACGGTTTAAGGCAGACAATTGCCGATACCATGGGAATCGGAGGAATCATGAGGGGCCTTCGAACGATACCTGTCATGGCTGAATTCGCAAGAGATATGGAGGAAGTCTGCCCGAATACCCTGTTTTTGAATTATACAAATCCAATGGCGATGCTGACCGGGTACATGAACCGATACACAAAAATCAATACGGTAGGTCTTTGCCACAGCGTTCAGGTCTGCTCCGAAAATCTGCTTAAAAGCCTCGATATGGAAGAAAAACTGGATGGCAGGAAAGAACTGATTGCCGGTATCAACCATATGGCATGGCTCCTGAAGATACAGGACAAAGAGGGAAATGATCTCTATCCCATGATCAGAGAACGCGCGGCGAAAAAGAATGCCGAAGAAAAACATTCTGACATGGTGCGTTTTGAGTACATAAACACATTGGGATATTATTGTACAGAGTCCAGTGAGCACAATGCTGAATACAATCCGTTTTTTATTAAAAACAAATATCCTGAATTGATTGATGACTATAAGATCCCACTCGATGAATATCCGAGAAGATGTATTGATCAGATTGCAAACTGGAAGAAAGAAAAAGAGAATATCCTGAAAGACGGTAAAATCACCCATGAACGTTCAAAAGAATATGCTTCATACATCATGGAGGCAGTTGTCACAAACAAACCTTATGCGATTGGAGGAAACGTTCTAAACTCCGGACTGATCGATAACCTTCCATCAGACGCCTGCGTAGAAGTACCCTGTCTTGTCGATGGCAAAGGGGTGAGCCCCTGTCATGTCGGAAGGCTGCCTGTCCAGCTTGCAGCGATGAACATGTCAAACATCAATGCACAGCTATTGACAATAGAAGCTGCAGTCACCAAAAAAAGGCAGCATATCTATCAGGCTGCCATGATGGATCCACACACAGGCGCCGAACTTTCCATCCGTAATATAAAAAAGATGTGCGATGAAATGATCACGGCCCATGGCGAATATATGGCCGATTATCAGTAACTGCTCCCTTCTATCATATGATACACAGGGTCCCAAAGCCGTGCTTTTTCATGCGATCATGAAACGCAAGGCCTTTTGACCCTGGTATCATATGTTTATTCCTGATCCAAAAATATGGAAAAAACATGCCCCATGCACCAGGCAAGATCAATTCTTCTGACTGTTTTTTCCAGGTATACCGGGTATTCTATAATCTTATTTCCATTTAGATGATACGACACATCTCCCACTTTTGTTTTTGCTTTTACCGGTGCCTTTAACTTCCTCGGAAGATTCACTTTTACCTCAACATTCTCATCCGGACTCAGCAGCATCTGTCTTCTTTCTTCTACTTCTCGTCCATCCTTATAGACCGGCATGACATGGCTTTCTCCACCTCCCAGTCTTCCTTCATACTGACCGTCAGTCACGGTAATCGGTTCAGCTAAAATACCGTCTTTATAAATGTCCCGATATTCATAATTTTCGAGACCATAGGTCATAAGTTTTTTTGTATCGGCCCATTTATAAGTTTTATTATTTGGCCATCCGCAGGCGAGGAGGCTTACAATCAACAGTTTTCCGTCTCTTTCCAGCGCACCTATGTAACAGTAACCGGCTTTTGCCGTGAAGCCTGTTTTTCCGCTTAGTGCTCCATCCATCATGTTTAAAAATGCATTGTGATTATTACAATTATAGAAAACCTGATTATCATGATCCCAGAAACTATAGGAAGGTGTCTGGGTTATTTTGATAAATTCATCCTTTTTGGGGGAAATCGAAATGCAATATCGCATGATTAATGCCAGATCCTGCGCGGTGGTATGATGAATCCCCCCCTCATCTGACGCGTCCAGTCCATTCGGAGACACAAAATGTGTATCCCTGCAGCCAATTTCTTTGGCTTTCGCATTCATCATATTGGTAAAACCTTCAACTGATTCTCCCACGCTCTCCGCAATCATGACCGCTGTATCGTTAAAAGATTCCAGCAGCAAACCATATAATAAATCTCCCAGTAGAAAAGTCTGCCCCTCCTGCACCCCCAGATGGACCTGGGGAGCTTTCGCCGCTTCTTTTGAAGCAGTCACCACACTAGAGGTATCACCTGATTCAAGAGCAATAATACCGGTCATGATTTTAGTGGTACTGGCCATCGGCATTGGTTCGTCCGCCTGCTTCTGATACAACACCCGCCCCGAATCACCATCCATAAGGCAGGCTGCTTTTGCATGCAGCTCGTTGTCTGAAATTTCCGCTGCAGAAACTGTTGTTATCTGGCAAAAAATGAAGGCAGTCAAAACAACGAACATCATAATCCGTTTTTTATACATCCTTATAATCCCATCATAGACGTTTATTAAATAGCGTATGCAGCGCTTATACGTTTCATGAAAAAGCATGAAACTATTCCGTCTTTCGAAGTTCTGATTTCTTCTTTACTGTCATACATAAAACTAAAGGAGCTCTCAATTATGAAAGGTGTGGGAAACAATTGAAACGAAATAAACCGGAAAATGAGTTTACGGAACTTCTAAAGAAACTGCCCTTCGTCGCAGTATTCCTAATTGCGTCTTTTTTTGTAGGGCAGCTGACAGCACGCGCTGTCCAGTTAAAGGAAACGTCTGCTGTTATCCAGGCGTCTGATGAAAACTGGGGCCTTGGTTTTCAAGAGGAGGGGAAAAGGCCAACGGGAAATGCTACAATTGATGAGTTAAAGAAATATAACACTTATTATGCGGAGGACACAGATGAAAAGGTGATATATCTGACATTCGACTGCGGATATGAAAATGGAAATACAGATGCGATTCTTGATGCGCTAAAAAAACATAATATAAAAGCCGCATTTTTTGTTGTAGGAACGTTTGTGGATTCCGAACCAGATCTTGTAAAGCGCATGGTGAAGGAGGGGCATATTGTCGGCAATCATACCTGGCACCATCCGGATATGTCCGAAATGTCAACCAAAGAAGCTTTTTCCAAAGAACTTACGGATGTGGAAAAAAAATATAAAGAAGTTACCGGCGAAGCTATGAAAAAATTCTACCGGCCTCCACAGGGAAAATACAGTGAATCAAATCTGAAAATGGCAAAAGACATGGGTTATAAGACATTTTTCTGGAGTCTTGCCTATGTAGACTGGTATCAGGATAAGCAGCCTACAAAGGAAGAAGCCTTTAAAAAATTGCTGGGAAGGATCCATCCCGGCGCCGTGGTTCTTCTGCACAACACCTCCGGCACAAATGCAGCAATTCTCGATGAATTGCTGACAAAGTGGGAAGAGATGGGATACACGTTCAAGACCATTGATCAGATTGGCGGTTCAACTGACGCCTCATCCGTCTGATCCGTATGCTTTTCAATCTCTTTTTTGCCTACACGGTCCAGCGGACGATGTGTTTTCATTTTAATAAACAATGGTACATATTCAAATATCAGTGAAGAACTCTCCAATCCGTACCATCTGGCGGGCGCACCGGCAACACGTCTTATCGCATACTTTAAGGCCACAGTCGCCCGTCCTGTTTGCGAGATATCGCTTTCGGGAACCAGCATCTTTCGTATCAGGCAGAACTGAAAGTTTCCTACGTCGTTAGACTCATAAACAGAATAATTGCTTTCCTGAGAGGGAAGCTCACCGCTCGCGATCAAATCTTCTACAATCTGACGCAGATAGACATTCACTCTCTGGCCGACCCTAAATCCAAGTCTCAGCTGAATCTTGAAAATAAAATCTGTTCCAAAGCTCTCAACCGCATATTCTCTGGTATTCGGCTGATCGGTTACCTGGATATTGATAAACCAGTATGCCTTTGCCCTCTTGGTGCGTTTATCCAGGATCGAATACAAGATATCACGGTCCAGTTCTTCCATCTTTGAATCCTTTGTTACATAGACAAGGTTATCTGTCTGGTAGGGAATACTGTCATCGTCACGAAGTTTTTTCAGCTGATCGACATATTGTCTGATATCAAGGTATACAGCCTGTGAGTTTTCGATCTTTGTTCCCTTGTCCCATACAAGCATAATCGCGAAAAGAACAAACGCCATAAATAAAGCCACATATCCGCCCTTTGCGAACTTGCTCAGACTGGAGACAAAGAAAGAGCCCTCCAGCAGCCCAAAGAATATAAGAAAGATAACTCCGGGAATCTTTTTTTCTTTTTCCTTACACAGATAAACCGCAAGGAGCAGCGTCGTCATCAGCATCGTCAGTGTGATGGCAAGACCATAAGCCGCTTCCATATTAGCACTCGTTCGAAAGAAGATCACAATTGCAGAGCAGACAACCCACAAGATCAGATTAACCAGCGGAATATAGATCTGGCCTTTGATCATCGAAGGATAGTGTATCTGCATATGCGGCATAAGATTTAGTCTGCTCGCCTCGGATACCAGTGTAAAAGATCCCGTAATCAATGCCTGTGATGCGATGATAGCTGCTACGGTTCCGAGAATAACTCCCACCGGACGGATGCTTCCGGGAAGCATCTCGAAGAATGGATTCATGTCATTGATCTCAGCTAATGCTTTCACATCTTTATTCTGAATCAGCCATGCTCCCTGACCGAGATAATTCAGGATCAGACAGATCTTTACAAATGGCCAACTGATATAGATATTGCCCTTTCCGACATGTCCCATGTCGGAATACAAGGCCTCTGCACCGGTCGTCGCAAGAAAGACACTTCCCAGAATCATAAAGCCCATCTTGTTATCGGGACTTCCCAGAATTCTGACAGCCCATATCGGATTAAGTGCCTTAAATATACTCGGAAGCTCCGCGATATGCCTGATACCCGCTATAGCGAGAAAACCAAACCATATGGTCATGATCGGTCCGAAAGCCTTACCGATCGATGAGGTCCCCGCTCTTTGGATAAGAAACAGGACGC
Source organism: Eubacterium sp. UBA5416 (assembly GCA_002409525.1). Lineage (GTDB taxonomy): Bacteria > Bacillota > Clostridia > Lachnospirales > Lachnospiraceae > Novisyntrophococcus. Next base: position 108,392 of record DHNM01000026.1, read on the forward strand.
CTATAATCACCAGAGTAATGATGATGATTTTATTTTGATTATCACCTAAAAGGCTTTGAAACACAGGTATCGTTCTAAGCCCCTCAATAGCTGTTGTAACGGTCACCGCAGGGGTCAGCATACCATCGGCAAGAAGCGAGGCTCCGCCGATCATAGCCGGGAAGATCAGCCATTTTCCGTATTTTTTAACCAGGCTGAACAGGGCGAAGATCCCTCCCTCCCCGTGGTTATCGGCCTTCATTGCAATAAGTACATATTTGACCGTAGTCAAAAGTGTCAGAGTCCATATTACCAGGGAAAGTGAACCTAGAATCAAAGGCTCACTGACTTCACTAATTCCTCCGTTCTCAGAAATAATCGACTTCATAACATACATAGGTGAAGTACCAATATCACCGTAAACCACACCTACAGCAACTAAAACGGCCCCCATGCCCACCGGTATCTGGCTGTTTTTACTCTGACTTTTTATATCAGACATTTCTTTTTCCTTCCTTATTCTTTACTTCTATTACACTCATTTAGAATGACAATAAAGGAATCTTAGCACAAAGAAATTTCATTGTCAATATACGTTTTCAGGCAAAGAAAAAAGCCACTGCAGAAGACTGCAACGACTTTTTATCTTACTTACTTAATCATTAACATATGGCAGAATTGCCATGTGACGAGCTCTTTTAACTGCAGATGTAACCTCTCTTTGATGTTTCGCGCAGTTTCCCGTAACTCTTCTTGGAAGGATCTTGCCTCTCTCAGATATATACCTGCTTAACTTGTTTGCATCTTTATAATCAATTACATTATTCTTTCCACAGAATACACATACTTTTCTTCTGCGTCTGCGTCTTTCGCCTCTATAAGCCATTTTATTGCCTCCTTCTGACTTCATTCAATTGCGTAGTAAAAAAAACTTTATGCCTTTTCTACGGCAGGCTGTTCTTTATCATCTTTTCTGACAACAAGATATCTCAACACATTATCCATGATGCGGACATTGTTCTCAACTTCTATCGGGCAGTCAGAATCTGCTTCAAATTGAATGAAATAGTAGAAGCCTTCACGCATATGTTGGATTTCGTAAGCAAGCTTTTTCCTGCCCCATTCTTCCACATCGCTGATTGTGCCATTGAAACGAGTGATATAACCTTTCGCCTTTTCAACTACTGCGGCTCTTTCCTCGTCATCAATTTTAGCATTTACAACCAATGCTAACTCGTACTTGTTCATGCTCTTTACCTCCTTTTGGACTTTTGGCCTCCTGTATTCCAGGAAACAAGGAACTCGTGGAATTGAATTCCACGAGTTCTAATTTTAACATATACAAGCATAATTGTAAAGAGAAAAATTATTCACCAAACAATACATTATTAGATTTTCTCTTTTTACGCTGTTCTTCGGAGCCCTCCCATAAATCGTCCGCTTCATCTTTCCAGCAGCTGGCATAAGCTTCACACTTATCACATAGATGTTCCGCTGATTCCGGTGACTGAAGATCGGTGGAATGAGCCCCGGTCTTATTTACCATGTTAGTCAGAATTCCCGGATTTTCAAGCATTGGACAGGGTCTCAGATGGTTGTGGTTAAACGGCTGGTTTTTCCTGTACTCCATAAAGAGAGGCTGTTTAAAACAGTCAAGCAGTGACATGTCATGGATATTTGCACTGGAATAATGTATAAATACACAGGGCTCAACATCTCCGTTGGGATTAATATGAGCATAAAATCTGCCGCCTGCGATGCATCCTCCAACGTATTCCCCGTCATTCTGGAAATCCATAGCGAATATAGGAAGATCACATTTATTTGTTCTGAGTTCTCTGACTCTGTGATACATATATTCTCTCTGTTCCTTATTGGGAAGAAGATCAACAGAGGCGTCATTTCCAACTGGCATATAGTGGAAATACCATGTAAATCGAACACCTTTTGCGATAATCATCTTCAAAAATTCATCTGATGTTACTGTCTTATAATTTGCACTGGTATAACAAATAGATGTTCCGAACAGAAGGCCATGTTTTTTCATAAGATCCATGGCATCCATAACCTTATCAAAGATACCATTTCCACGTCTGCCGTCATTTACTTCTTCAAATCCTTCCAGGCTTAAGGAGAATGTGATATTTCCAACGGAAGCCGCATCCTTACAGAACTTCTCATCGATCAGTGTTCCATTTGTAAATGCATGGAACGCACAGTCCTTATGCTTTTTACAAAGTTTAATGATATCATCTTTTCTTACAAGAGGTTCTCCGCCGGTTAACATGTAAAAATAGATGCCTAATTCCTTGCCCTGCGTAACAATAGAATCCAGATCTTCATAACTTAAATTCAGTCTGTTGCCATATTCAGCCGCCCAGCACCCGGTACAGTGAAGGTTGCAGGCACTTGTCGGATCCATTAGAATAATCCACGGTATGTTACAGTCCTGTTTTTCCTGCAGAGCCCGTGTTTTTTTATATCCGTAGAACCCTGCCTGATAGCCCAGATTCAATGCATTCATTTTAATCACATGGGGATCAAGTTCATTTAAAGCGGAATTGATGAAACGCATCCATTTACTGTCCGGATCTTTCACTAGTTCCCTCGCACTGTCAAAGACCTTACTCTGAAATGTGTCGCCTAAAAACTTTTGTGCTAAATCAATCAGCTTATTATAAGCTCTTTCTCTGCCTTCTTCATCTTTATCTACATACTTCAATACACCGTCAACCGCCGCACTGAAAGCTGTTCGAGTCGCTGCATTTTTAAATCCGTCAGCCATAATTATTTCATTCCTCCTTTGTTAATTTATATTCATTATAAATAACTTAATTGCTCCTGTCTCCGGACAAATAGAATTGTATGAGAAATTTTTAGACATTATCTTTAATTGTAACATTTTAGGACACTTTACAGAAACTGTCCCTTTAAAGATTTCTTCTTTATATTATGATTAACACTAAGATTGAAACGTAATGTGCAATAGTCCATGGTACCGTCAACTTAACTTCAACATAACTAGAAAAGAGATGTTAATATTATGAACTCCCAGGATATAAGTTATTCTATAATAGGAACAACTATTGATCACGGGCTTCGCGAAATGTCGGATGACCCGAAACGCAGTGTACGAAAACTGGCAGACCTTGGAAAACTTTTTTCTAAAGGAAGATTTCAGTCATGGCTGTTTTCCCTGTTTCAGGAACTCCTCCGGAATGACAACAGTTCTTACTATCAAGTCATTGATCATCTGCTGAAATGGACTCGCTGGAACAATTTAAAAACATTTGGGCTCAATGTCGGTTACAACGGCTGGACAAGTGGAGCCAAAAATATCAGAGAACAAATCTCCGAGCAGAAATGTGAGATTCCCTGGATTTTAAATTTTCACTACAATCCCGATATTGATGATGGTATAAGAGTCAGACAAATCTCAGATTACATCCGTCAGGGGAAAAAACTTGGAATTCACTGTTTTACAATTTGTCAGGAAAACAGTTTCAATCATTCCGATGAAATACTGAATCTTATAGAAGACAATTCTGACTGTGCATTCATCTGGCAGATACCTGATTCATATCTGCCACGTGAGTCTGTCTCAAGAACAGAGGACTGTGATAATCTGATGCTGTCTCTTCCCTTCGACGGAAACTATAGTTCAGGAAATGCTGAAAAACTGCATGAGGTAAAAACATTATTTGGTTTTTATACCTATTATGATAACTCGGATATTATAGAACAACTGCCCGAGATGACAAATCAGATTGTAAATGAATACTCCTCTTTCCTCGTCATGATATCAACCGACGCATGCAGTGAAGATGAACATTCCAGGGTAATCGAATATGTTTACCAATTTCGCCTGGATCAGATATATCCATTGATTCCGGTAGACTTTTACGGAGATTTTGAAAGAATCAACACCATAATTGCCGACAGGCCCTGTCTATTCGAGGTGTCTCCGGACGGTCGTTTAAAATCTGATCTTACCTCTTCTGTAAACATCAGAGATTTCCCCTCTCTGAAAGAGCTTCTCTCTAAGGCAATGCCGCTGAATGAATAAGGGCAGTCACCCTTATTCATCCGTCTGCTCCATATCATCCTTCAGGCTTGCCGCCAGCGCAAGGATGACATCCCTTATCTGACTTAAAAATCTTCGGGGAGTTGTATCCTGATCATCAGACAGCCAGCGAACCATAGTCGCCAGAAATCCCTCAACAACAAAAACAGTAAAAAATTCCTGTTCCTGAGAATCATTGAAAATGTCCTGGATAAAAAACTTTACCAGCGGTTGTAAAG
>DHNM01000026.1:112845-112997 GCA_002409525.1 Eubacterium sp. UBA5416
TCATAAAAATAATCCCGAAATGAATTCTGTCCCTCAATCATGAGCGCGTCATGGTAGAATTCTCTATCATTATAAAATAAATCACATAAGGCAACAAGAAGTTCCCACCCATTATCATAAGATCCGACTGTAATCTCACTGACAAAGTCTAC
>DHNM01000026.1:113288-113455 GCA_002409525.1 Eubacterium sp. UBA5416
TTAAAGTGATAATAAAAACTTTTTCGATTCATACCACACTCTTCACAGATATCTCTGACACTGATCTTCGAGAAGGGTTTCCGTTTCATAAGACCTTTCAGAGCAGATGCCAGTGCATTTTTAGTTATATTTGAATCTGGCATAAAAAACCTCCTCACATGATAAAA
>DHNM01000022.1:0-134 GCA_002409525.1 Eubacterium sp. UBA5416
CATTCGCTGGCAAAATGGAAACGATACGCCCTGAAAAAATATGGATTCAAACCAGATGAGGGTTTATATACGGATATGAACGCGATTCGCAGAGATGAGGAACTGGATAACATCCATTCTATTTATGTAGATCA
>DHNM01000022.1:316-1420 GCA_002409525.1 Eubacterium sp. UBA5416
TATGTAGATCAGTGGGATTGGGAAAAAATCATAACCAGAGACGAGAGAACTACTGACACGCTCAAGAATACGGTGAGAGAGATCTATAAAACACTGAAACATACAGAAAAATATATGAGCATTCAGTATGATTATATTACGGAATTTCTGCCAGAGGATATCTTTTTTATCACATCGCAGGAACTTTTGGACCGTTATCCAAACCTGACTCCAAAAGAAAGAGAATATCAGATTGTCAGAGAAAAAGGAGCAGTATTCCTCATGCAGATTGGTGATAAACTCTCTTCGGGAGAACCGCATGACGGGCGTGCTCCGGATTATGATGACTGGAGCCTAAACGGAGATATTATCGTGTATTACCCTGTTCTTGATATCGCATTTGAATTATCATCTATGGGAATACGTGTAGATGCAGAAAGCCTGAAACAACAGCTTGGCAAGAGCGGCTGTCAGGAGCGTGCTGAGTTGGATTTTCAAAAGGCGGTGCTTCAAGACGAACTTCCCCTTACAATAGGAGGTGGAATCGGCCAGTCGCGGATCTGTATGCTTTTCCTGAGAAAGGCTCATATAGGAGAGGTACAGTGCTCAATCTGGCCTAAAGAGACTCTTCAGGTAGCGGATACCTGTGGAATCCAGCTTCTGTGATAAAGGCCCTTTGTGTATGGAGAAACAACAATAAAAAATTATCAAATTATTGATAATACATTATCGCTATGGTATACTAAATAAGTAGAAAGAAGGAGGGCTGACATGCATCAGGGACTAAAACAATATGTAGCGATCGTTGAATTTTTGGGTAAGGCTTTAGGTAAGCAGTATGAAGTGGTTCTCCATGATTTCACTGATCCAGAGCATGCTGTTGTGGCAATTATGAATGGTTTTCAAAGCGGGAGAGATGTTGGCTCACCGATGACGAATCTTGCGATAAGGATGATGCAGGACGATGTTGCAGAGCATGGACATGGAAAAAACTACATAGTCCAGCATGAAGCTGCCGGCAAAGACGGAAAACCGTTCACTTCTTCGACAATGCTGATCCGGGATCCTTCCGGAAAGGCAATTGGTGCGCTTTGCGTGAATTTTAATGTAGAGGCGTTTCTGGGG
>DHNM01000022.1:1570-15962 GCA_002409525.1 Eubacterium sp. UBA5416
GTTTCTGGGGCTTAAAAATTTTATTGACAGTGTTGGACTCGGTGAAGACAAACCCGCGAACCAGCCGGGGGCTATTCACTATGAGGGTGAGGTTTTGTCAGATGCCGGTAATTCTGTTCTTGAGAGCGTATATCATACAGTGATGGATAAGTATCTCAATGTTGATATTTCATCTCAGCAGAAGAAGCAGAAGATTATCAATGAGTTTTATACAGAAGGCGCATTTCTACTGAAGGGCAGTGTTTGTTATATCGCTGAAAAGCTTGAGATGAGTGAGCCGACAGTTTACCGTTATCTTGCCAAGGCGAAACAACAGCTGAAAGTGCGGAGCAATCCGTAAGTATCACGGGGGGGCAGAAACTTTTGTCCACAATATCTATTTATTAAAAAAGGAGATCAATTATGTCAAAAGAAATCATTAACACAAAAGAAGCACCTGCAGCAATCGGACCATATGTTCAGGCGGTTAAAAGCAATGGTATTTTATTTATTTCCGGTCAGCTCGGTATTGAAGCTAAAACAGGAGATCTTCCGGAAAGCGTAGAAGAGCAGGCAGAGAATTCCTTAAAAAACCTTGACGCAATTATGAAAGAAGCCGGAACAGATAAATCAAAAGTGCTTAAGACAACGATTTTTCTTGCGGATATGGGTGATTTCGGAAAAGTAAATGAGATTTATGGCAATTACTTTGAGGGAAATAATCCGGCTCGCTCCTGCTATGCAGTTGTAGGATTGCCGAAAGGTGGAAAAGTGGAAATCGAGTGTATGGTTGAGGCTTAAAAAAACCAGAGAGGAGATGGGATGGAGCAGAAATCTATAGAAGCCAGAATTCTGAAGGGTGATATCTGTTACAGTACGGACAAGAATACACTTAAAACATATGCTGACAGTTATTTAATTCTGGAGAATGGTCTGGTAAAAGGGGTTTTTCATGAAGTACCGGAACAATATCATGACGCCTGGATGGAGGACCACAGTGGACATTTAATTATACCGGGCCTTACAGATCTGCATGTTCACGCGCCGCAGTATGCATTTCGCGGGCTGAAGATGGATCTGGAACTGCTCGAATGGCTGAATACGAATACATTTCCGGAGGAGAGTAAATACAGGGATCTTGAGTATGCAAGAAAGGCATATCAGATTTTTGCGGACGATCTGAAGAAAAGCGGAACGACGAGGGCCGGTATCTTTGCGACGATTCATGTCCCGGCGACAGAACTACTAATGAAACTTCTGGATGAGGCCGGTATCGGTGCTTATGTCGGGAAAGTAAATATGGACCGCAACAGTCCGGATTATCTCTGTGAAGAGAATGCGATGAAATCAGCTGCAGATACGGCTGAATGGCTTGCAAAGACACAGGATGCCTATACGCATGTAAAACCGATTCTGACGCCGAGATTTATACCGAGCTGTACCGATGAGCTGATGAGTATGCTTTCCAGAATTCAAAAGGAATTTCACGTTCCTGTCCAGTCCCATCTTTCTGAAAATATAAGCGAGATAGACTGGGTAAAGGAATTGGTACCTGAATCAAAGTTCTACGGCGATGCTTATAATCGCTTTGAGCTGTTTGGCGGAGATGTCCCCACAATCATGGCCCATTGTGTGTATTCCTCACCAGAAGAGATGGAACTTATGAAAGATAAAGGTGTCTATATTGCTCATTGTCCTCAGTCGAATGAGAACCTGACTTCAGGAGCGGCTCCTGTTCGTCTTTATTTGGATGAGGATATGAATCTAGGTTTGGGAACCGATGTCGCCGGAGGTGCGAATCTGTCAATTTTCCGTGCAATGACAGATGCCATTCAGGTTTCAAAACTTCGCTATCGCCTTCTGAGTGATCAGCTGAAACCGATCAGCATGGAAGAAGCCTTCTTTATGGGTACAAAGGGCGGTGGAAGTTTTTTTGGAAAAGTAGGAAGTTTTGAAGAAGGCTATGAGGGTGATGCGCTTGTTCTGGATGAGAGCAAAATCCCATATCCACAGAAACTTGATCTGAAAGACCGCCTGGAGAGGTTCCTTTATCTTTCAGGTGATGAAGGTGTTATTCAAAAATATGTATCCGGAAGGAAACTGTTTTAAAAGCAGACCTATCAGGCTGAATAAAACGGCGATTGCTATAAAAAAGGGATATTCAAGTTTTTTATTCTTGAATATCCCTTTATATGATACACGGATTACTCTGCGCTTTGCGCTCACGTAATCCTAAAAACATTCGAATTACGCCCTAATCGGGTTGCATTCTCATGTTTTGCGGGTCCCAAGGCCATGCTTTTTCATGCGAGCATGAAACGCATGACCTTGGGACCCTGGTATCATATTATTTCTTTGTTTCAACGGTTTCATTATCTTCTTTTGGGATAATGATATTAAGCAGAACAGCCATAATAGTGGCGATTACTACAGGTGATTTTCCAAATACAGTCGTAACCCATGCAGGAAATGCGGCAAGGGCACCACTTACTTCAGAAATTCCAACACCGAGTGCCGCAGATAGACCTACAATGGAAGTACTCCGATAATCCATTCCGGACCCGGCAACTAATTTCATTCCGGTCATTGCGATAGACGCGAAGACACCGATTGTTGCACCGCCTAACACACAATATGGTACCGTAGTGAGGACTGCTGAGAATTTCGGAATAATCCCTGCAATAAGAAGTATCAGTGCAGCAAGGCCGAATACACAACGGTTTACAACCTTTGTCGTTGTGACTATACCGACATTCTGTCCGTACGGGTTAGATGGAAGACATCCGAATAGGGCCGAGATCATATTGGTTATTCCGAATCCGACGATGCCACCCTGCAGTTCTTTATCTGTAGGTTCACGGTCAAGGCCTCCGGATGTAACTGCTGAAAAGTCACCGAGTGACTGAATTGAGTTGATCATAAACAAAACTCCAAACGCAAAGCAGGCGGAGAACTCAAATTTCGGTTTAATCGGCAGAAAGCGGGGGAGTTGAAATGCACTGGCCTGTTCGATACTTGTAAAATCCACCATACCAAAGAAGTAGGAGATGATGTATCCGGCAACTACACCGATCAGAATAGAAGCAAGCTTCCAGACACCCTTGCCAAAGTGATTGAGAACGGTGACAATTGCAAGTGTAATCAATGCAATCAGCCAGTTCTGCCAGGATCCGAAGTTTTCGCTCCCTTTTCCTCCGGCCATGTACTCGACGGCTGTCGGATATAAGGATAGACCAATCGTGAATACAACAGTTCCCGTCACAATCGGGGGAAAGAATTTACGGATTTTCTTCATGAGAAGACCGGCAATGATAGCGACAATCCCCCCCACAAGCTGCCCGCCCAGAACTGTGGCAATATCAGATTCCGCTGCGATAGACTGCATCGTTGGAACATAGGCGAAACTTACCCCCAGGATTACTGGAAGCCCGGATCCCAATTGGATTTTATGACCAAATAGATGAATTGGAAATAATTGCAGAAGTGTGGAGACTGCGGAAAATACCAGAGCGGCCTGTATAAGAATTACTTGTGTTTTATTTGAAACACCGGCGGCAGAAGTGACGATAATTACCGGTGTAACACACCCGACGATCATGGCTATAACATGCTGCAGAGCCAGTGGCAGTGCTTGTGAAAATTTCGGTACGCCTTCTAATTCAAAAAGTGAGGCGTTTTTCTTAAACGTTTGTGTAGTTTCAGACATTATTTATCTCTCTTTCCAGATTAAAAAAATACAAAAGGCATGACAGATCTAACCCGTGGGACATAAGTCACACGGCCTTATCTGACATGCCAGAATAGAAAACAACCATATTCTTATAAACTTTGGTTACTGATGAATATGAGTTCCTGTTTCTCCAAGGATGCCTTCTTTTGCTTTCTCCAGCAGAGTAATTAAAGCAGTTCTGCCAGGTTTTGATTCAGCGAAAGTAACAGCTGCCTGTACTTTCGGAAGCATGGAGCCCGGAGCAAATTGTCCCTGATCCATGTATTTCTTTGCTGTATCACAATCGAGGTCATCCAGCCATTTCTCTTCCGGCTTTCCGAAGTTAATTGCTACTTTTTCAACTGCAGTCAAGATGATCAGATAGTCTGCATCAAGTTGTTCTGCGAGGAGTTCACTTGCAAAATCTTTATCAATTACAGCACTTGATCCTCTTAAATGATTTCCTTCACGAGTAACAGGAATTCCACCGCCACCGCAGGCGATGACAAGCTGCCCTGATTCCATCAGTGAACGAATTGCATCAATCTCTATGATTTCTGCCGGCTTCGGAGATGCCACCACGCGGCGATAACCGCGTCCGGCGTCTTCTTTTATGACATAATCATAGTTTTTCTCTGCGAAATCAGCTTCTTCCCTAGACATAAAATGTCCGATAGGTTTGGAAGGATTAGCAAATGCGGGATCATCTTTATCTACACGAACCTGAGTGATCATCGTTGCAACCGGCATATTCTTGATCTTGCGGTTGTACAATTCTTCTCTCAATGCGTTTTGCAGATCGTAGCCAATATAAGCCTGACTCATTGCAACAGAGACAGAGAGGGGAGTGTTCGGCTGATCTGGATTCTCTCTGGATAGGGCCGCCATGGCATTGTTAATCATGCCGACCTGAGGTCCGTTTCCATGTACGATGACGACCTCGCATCCCTCTTCGATCAGATCCACGACCGCCTTAGCTGTGGTCTTAACCGCAGCCATCTGTTCCGGAAGAGTATTGCCAAGAGCATTACCTCCAAGAGCGATGACTATACGCTTTTTGTCTTTCATATTATTCACCTTTTTTCTTGACTTTTATTCGAAAATCCTGGGAGTTTTACGTTCTTCCAGTTTCTTTAATACTTCCTGCGGATTTTCAAATTTGCTTAAGAAAATCATGGCTGCAATAACATAAGGTTTGTAGCTTGCTTCTTTATAAAGAGGATCACGATAACGATCGAATACGGAAGCATCCACTTCACCCTCTTCACAGCTGACACCGTTAATATCAGCAGGCAGGCAGTGGAGATAAAGAGCTTTACCGTCTTTTGTGGTTTTCATCAGCTCTTCTGTACAGCACCAGTCTTTATGCTCTGCGTTTTGAGCGAGGAGTTTCTGCTCCAGATCGTCAATACCGGCCTGATCACCTTTTGCGTAAAGATCAGTACGTTTTTCCATAGCGGCAAATGGAGCCCAGCTCTTAGGATAAACGATATCAGCGTCTTCGAATGCATCTTTCATGTCATGAGTTACACGGAAAGTTCCTCCTGATTTCTCAGCATTCTTCTCAGCAACTTTTTCAACGTCGGGCATGATTTCATATCCTTCAGGATGAGCCAGTACAACGTCCATTCCCATACGTGTCATCAGTCCGACAACGCCCTGGGGAACAGAGAGAGGTTTTCCATAAGAAGGAGAGTAAGCCCAGGACATAGCAAGCTTCTTTCCTTTCAGATTTTCAACTCCGCCAAAATGATGGATGATGCTGAGCATATCAGCCATACACTGTGTCGGGTGGTCAATATCACACTGCAGACTTACAAGGGTAGGACGCTGTTCGAGAATTCCGTCGGCATATCCCTGTTTTACTGCGTCAGAAACTTCGTGCATATAAGCATTACCTTTTCCGATATACATATCATCACGGATACCAATGACATCAGCCATAAAGGAAATCATATTAGCTGTCTCACGTACCGTCTCACCGTGGGCAACCTGAGATTTTTTCTCATCCAGATCCTGAACTTCAAGACCTAAAAGGTTACAGGCAGAAGAGAAAGAGAAACGTGTTCTTGTGGAATTATCACGGAAAAGTGAAATCCCAAGACCGCTTTCAAAAACTTTCGTGGAAATGTTGTTTTCACGCATAAAACGAAGTGCGTCAGCAACAGTCCAGACAGCTTCCAGTTCATCATCTGTTTTTTCCCATGTCAGGAAAAAATCATTTTTATACATTTCTTTAAAGTTAAGTTTGTTCAGCTTATCAATGTAATCTTGTAATGTTTTCATTTAAAATCTCCTTAGCTTTTTAATAATGGGGTCAAAGGGTTCTTTGACCCCAGAGTGTTGTCTATTTATTAAAATAGATGGTGGGAAGCGCAGCGAAAACGGAAGCACAGGTAACAAGATCCTGTTTCCATGTAATTTCGTTTGGAGCATGTGCCTGATCTTCAGCACCGGGTCCGAATCCGATGCATGGAATGTTGTTACGTCCCATGATTGTCACACCATTTGTAGAGAATGTCCATTTATCAGTCAGAGGACGATCTTTTCTGGCATCGATAGTCTCTTTAGAGCCGATTCGTTTTTCACCATACAGCGACGTATAAGCTTCCTGCATAGCCTGAGTTACTTTGTGATCTTCCGGAATAACCCATGTCGGGAAATAGCACTCAATTGGATAAGTCAGCCCTTTATAAGAAGGACGAGAATATTCATACATAGAAACATTGATGTCATCTCCGTATTTCTTTACGCTTGGAAGATTACGGATTTCTTCCAGGCAGCTTTCCCATGTCTCACCGGCGGTCATACGGCGGTCAAGAGAGATAGAGCAGGAGTCTGCGACTGCGCAGCGGCTTGGTGATGTGAAGAAAATCTCAGAAGCTGCAATAGTTCCACGTCCCAGGAACTGTGCCTCTTTGTATTGCGGATTATATTTCTCGTCGAGCATTTTAACCAGACCTTTGACTTCTCTGTCATCAGCGGCATCATTTTCATTTAAAGCTCTGACATCCTGAAGTATATCGGCCATCTTATAGATTGCGTTATCCCCGCGTTCCGGAGCTGAACCATGGCAGGATACTCCCTTTGCGTCAACTCGTATTTCCATACGTCCACGATGTCCGCGATAGATGCCGCCGTCTGTAGGTTCTGTGGAAACAACAAATTCAGGTCGAATCTTATCTTCATGAATGATATACTGCCAGCAGAGACCATCACAGTCTTCTTCCTGAACGGTACCGGTAACAAGAACTGTGTATTTATCACTTAAAAGTCCGAGATCTTTCATGATTCTTGCACCATATACAGCAGAAACAATACCGCCGAGCTGATCGGATACGCCACGTCCGCCGATTTCTGTATCACTTTCAAATCCGTCATATGGATCAAAGTTCCAGTTCTTCTTATTGCCGATTCCGACCGTATCTATATGGCCGTCGAATGCTACCAGCGTCTTACCTGTTCCCATATAACCCAGAACATTTCCCATAGGATCGATATCTACTTTGTCGAAATCCAGTTTTCGCATCTCTTCTGCGATTCTTTCTACATGATCTTTTTCACCGGCACTTTCTCCTGGAAATTTTACGATATCACGCAGAAACTTTGTCATATCAGCCTGATAAGCCTGAGCAGATTCTTTAATTTTGTTTAAATCCATTTAGTTACCTCCTTGGTTTGCTAATATTAAGTTGATTTGTTCTCCTGTTTGTTCGGGACTGTTTTGCACCCGGGATTCTTGTATCAGTCAAAAAAGTGATCGTTTTTTCCGTCCCATACGATTTCTTTATAGCGGTCCGGATCAGTATCACCTTCTGTGGAGAAGAGAAGTACTTTAGAGTTCTCATCAAGACCAATGGCTTCTCTTAAGTCTTTATATTCATCCGCAGTCATGATAGATGCCAGTGTTCCGAATGGAGCGGCACCTGATTCTCCGGATACAACCTGCTGATCTCCTTTAATCGGAGCAGCGAGCATACGCATACCTTTTTCAGAAGCCCAGTCAGGAGCGGAGATAAATACTTTCACGTGATTTTTCAGAATATCCCATGAGATGGTATTCGGTTCGCCACACGCAAGTCCTGCCATGATCGTGAGCATATCTCCGTCGACTTTGCGCAGTGTTCCGTCTGCGGCTTTTGCCCCTTTATATAAGCATGCGGCAGGTGCAGCTTCTACTACAACAACTGTCGGCGGATTATCCGGGTAGCGGTTTGCAAAATATCCCTGAACAGCACCGGCCAGTGATCCGACGCCGGCCTGAATAAATACATGCGTCGGACGGTCACAGCCATATGATGCAAGCTGTTCATCAGCCTCCATAGCCATGGTTCCGTATCCCTGCATAATCCAGGAAGGTATTTCTTCATATCCATCCCATGCAGTATCCTGAACTACAACACCGTTTTCTACTTTAGAAGCGGCATCAGCAGCCATTCGCACGCACTCATCGTAGTTTTCTTCCTCGATCGTAGCCTCGGCACCTTCGTCAAGGATATGCTGCAGACGGGTCTTTGTTGATCCCTTTGGCATATACACAACGGCCTTCTGTCCCAGACGGTGTGCTGCCCATGCAACTCCCCGGCCATGATTGCCGTCAGTAGCAGTAAAGAAGGTTGCCTGTCCGAATTCTTTTCGGAGCGCATCTGAAGTTAATACATTAAACGGAAGCTCAGAGACATCTCGGCCTGTTTTCTTTGCAATATAACGGGCCATGGAGAAAGATCCGCCCAGAACTTTGAATGCATTCAGCCCGAATCGATAAGATTCATCTTTTACATACACTTCTTTCAATCCGAGATAATCAGCCATACTGTTTAACTTTGCCAGGGGTGTCGGTTTGTATCCCGGTATGGACTCGTGAAATTCTCTTGCCTTTTTAACGGCCTCAAGCGACATGACAGGCAGATTTTTGTCTTCGCTTTTTGGCATGTGGTTTTCAACCCATTGAATTTTTTCCTGATTCATTTGTAAAACCTCCTTATAAGATTGATGGTTGTATCGGGTAAAAACGATTTGCCCTTATCCTGGTTCATCACTTTTTTTGCTGCTCTCGCTGATATAGCTGTAAAGAGTGAACTTTGAGATTCCAAAATACTTTGAAATCTTGTCGCCGGATTTGGTGATCAGTAAAGCTCCGGCATCATTTAAAAATGAAATTGCCTCAACTTTTTCATCCTTATTCATAAGTGCAGCCGGTTTTCCCACCAGCTCAACAGATTCCTGAATCAGAGAATCAAGCAGATCATTCACGTTGTGTACAATCGGATCGGGCGAATGATGTCTGCCGCCCTGCGGCTCGGTCTCAACAATGTTTTTTACGGCCCTGTCAACAGTCATCAGAGCAGTGATATCATAATTAATCGAGAAGATATAGAGAATCTCTCCTCCGTCTTTGCTTCGGATATACATCGTGCTTGATTTGAGAATCCTTCCGTTCGAAGTCCGGGTAAGATAGCTTAAATGGTCTTTTACTTTTTCCGGCTTTTTATTCATGGTTTCCAAAACCACTTTGGAAGGTCCGTCTCCGATTTTGCGGTTCGTGATTATTCCATTGACGATAAAGACAATAGAATGATCCAGATCGTGCTTTGCCAGGTCGTGGATCACAATCTCACAGTCCGGTCCGAACTGCTTCGCCACGCCCCTGGCAATCTGTGTAAGAATTTCCAGCGTATAAGTCATAATATCTCCTGATCACCTAATTAAAATTTAGATTTCCGGTTCCATCTGACATCATCATAGCATCACGGAATAAAAAAATCAATAGGGAAATACAAAAATATTTAGGGTGTCCGATAAAAGTATCCAAGATGCTTGCAAATACTATTATTACATGATAAAATTAAACTATACAGACTTCTATCCTACTTGTTCAGGAGTTTTAAAAGATGTTCAGATTAATCAAAAAAAGTGAATAGTTTGCACATTTTTGACATTGTTATAGCCTAAAAATTATTTAGCCTGGCATCTGCAAGCGGAGGAAGAAGACTTGAGACGCATTAATCAAGAGATGTTGGCAAGGAAAATCAAAGAAAAGGAGTAAAGGTATATGCTATTAATTGGAAATGGACGCCTGGTGACCAGAGATCCCGAAAACCGGTTTTATTCGGATGGGGCTGTGGTTACAGAAAACAATGTCATTAAAAATGTCGGGAACACAAAAGAGATGAAAGAGATGTATCCGGATGCAGAGTTTGTGGATGCAGGGGGCGGGGTGATTATGCCGGCATTCATCAATATGCACGAGCATATTTACAGTGCAATGGCAAGAGGCCTTTCAATCAACGGTTACAATCCGCATGGCCTGCTTGATATTCTAGACGGACAGTGGTGGAAAATTGACCGGAACCTTACTAATGAAACTACGAGACAGAGTGCAAGAGTTACCTATCTGGATTCGATAAAAAATGGTGTCACTACCGTTTTCGACCATCATGCAAGCTTCGGAGAAATTCATGACAGTCTGTTTGCCATCGAGGATGCCGCGAAGGAATTCGGTGTGAGGACATGTCTGTGTTATGAGATTTCAGACCGCGACGGAATGGAAAAATCTCATGAGTCCGTGATGGAGAATGCAAGGTGGATCAGGCATGCTCTGGATGATGATTCCGATATGATCGCCGGTATGATGGGAATGCATGCTCAGTTTACAATATCTGATGAGACATTTGAACTGGCGGCGGAGAATAAACCAGATGGAGTTGGTTACCATATCCATGTTGCAGAAGGCATCGAGGATTTACATGACTGTCTGAAAAAACACGGAAAAAGGATTGTGGACCGTCTGATGGACTTTAACATATTAGGAGACAAGACACTTCTCGCACATTGTATCTATATCAATCCTCATGAGATGGATCTGATTAAAGATACGAATACAATGGTAGTTCATAATCCGGAATCAAACATGGGAAATGCAGCCGGATGCCCTCCAACAATGGAATTGGTTCACAGAGGCATTCTGACGGGTCTTGGAACCGACGGCTATACGCAGGATATGCTGGAGTCCTTTAAAGTTGCCAATATTCTGCATAAGCATCATCTCTGTGATCCAAATGCGGCATGGAGTGAAGTACCACAGATGCTGTTTGAGGGAAATCCGAAGATGGCGGGAAAGTATTTCGAGAAGCCTCTGGGTATTCTGAAAAAGGGAGCCGCGGCCGATGTCATCGTCATGGATTATGTCCCGAGAACACCTATGAACGCAGATAATATCAACGGACACATCCTGTTCGGCATGAACGGAAACAGTGTTGTGACGACTGTCTGCAACGGAAAAGTACTGATGAAAGACCGTGATGTGGTAGGAGTAGACGAAGAAAAGATCTTATATGAGTCAAGAGAAGAAGCAAAAAAGCTCTGGTCACGTGTAAATGCCTAATACCAGGGTTCAAGGAGGATTAGAAGAATGGGCGATAAAATGACACCAATTCCATTTTCAAAGTTAATGGATTGGATATTAGAAGAACATAAAAAAGGAACAGTATTTGGACTGCACAGACCATATACTGCTGATCCCGATCGTTATTACGAGATATTCGGAAAGAAACTTGAAACTCCCATAGGGCCTGCGGCAGGCCCCAATACACAGCTGGCTCAGAATATAGTTGCTTCTTATTACGGAGGAGCACGATTCTTTGAGTTAAAAACAGTTCAGAAAATCGACGGCGATGATCTGGTGGTTGAAAAACCATGTATTATCGCGAATGATGAATGTTATAATGGCGAGTGGTCTACGGAACTTTATGTTTCCCAGGCTTTTGATGAGTATGTAAAAGCGTGGTTTGCATTAAAAGTTATATCCACTGAGTTTGGACTTGGAGCACCGGACGGGTTTCAGTTTAACATGTCTGTCGGATATGATCTGGAGGGTATTAAGCTTCCAAAGATTGACCGATACATCGAAGGAATGAAAGATGCCTCTGACACGAATGTATTTCAGGAATGTAAGAAATGGCTCGGCGATCATATGGACAGGTTTGAAAAGTTTTCTGCCAGAGATCTGGATGCCATTGACCCGCAGATTACAGACTGCGCGACACTTTCGACAATGCACGGATGTCCACCTAAAGAAATTGAGAGAATTGCAAGCTATCTTCTGACAGAGAAAAAAGTAAATACATTTGTTAAATGCAATCCGACACTTCTCGGTTATGATTATGCGAGAAAGACTATGGATGAGATGGGATATGATTATATCTCGTTCGATGATCATCATTTTAAAGAAGACCTCCAATATGATGAGGCAATTCCAATGCTGCATCGTCTTCAGGATTTGGCAGAAGAGAAGGGGCTGGAGTTTGGTGTTAAGATTACGAACACATTCCCTGTAGATATCACACGGGGAGAACTTCCGGGGGATGAGATGTACATGTCCGGAAAATCCTTATATCCGTTATCAATGTCAGTGGCTAGAAATCTATCAAAAGATTTTGAAGGGAAGCTGCGTATCTCTTATTCGGGAGGTGCAGATGCCTTTAATATCAAAGATATTATTGATGCAGGAATCTGGCCTGTCACGATGGCAACTACGTTATTAAAACCAGGTGGATATGAGAGGTTTGATCAGGCTGCAAAGAATCTGGAAGATCTTGAGGTTTTGCCCTTTACAGGCGTTGATGTAAAGAAGACTGAAAGAATTGTAGAGAATGCCAAGAAAGATGCACATTACGTAAAACCTGTTAAACCGCTGCCATCCAGAAAATCCAGAAAACAGGTTCCACTTGTGGACTGCTTTATGGCACCGTGTGAGGAACAGTGCCCGATTCATCAGGATATAACTGCTTATTTAAAACTGGTATCTGAGGGCAAGATGGAAGAGGCACTTGAGGTGATTATCGATAAGAATCCGCTTCCATTTATCACCGGTACAATTTGTGCACATACCTGCATGAATAAATGTACACGTAATTTCTATGAGACATCAATAAAAATCCGCAAGGTGAAGCTGGAAGCCGCAAGGGGTGGATATGACGAGCTGATAAAGAAACTGAAAAAGCCTGAAATCACTTCTGACAAAACGGCTGTTATTGTGGGCGGCGGTCCGGCAGGTCTTGCTGCGGGCTATTTCCTTGCAAGAGGCGGCATGCAGGCGACCATCATCGAAAAGAAAGAGAAAATGGGCGGTGTACCGCGGAATGCAATCTCGGGATTTCGCATGAAGGATGAAGACATTGACAAGGATGTTGCTCTCGTAGAAGCCATGGGGGTAAACTTTGTAAACAATACAACTGTGACGGATCTCGATGAACTTAGAAAAAAATATGACTACGTAATTCTCGCTGTCGGTGCTTCTGAAAAGAATACGTTGAACCTTGACGGCAAAGAGGCTTATGACGGTCTGGAATTCCTTGAGGACTTTAATGAAACACAGGGACATGTAAACCTGGGTAAGAATGTTGCTGTTATCGGCGGCGGAAATACTGCCATGGATGTCGCAAGAGCGTCTAAGAGAGATGAAGGAGTGGAAAAGGTATCCCTTGTTTATCGCAGAACAAAACGTTATATGCCTGCAGATGAGGAGGAACTTCTGCTCGTGATCGAAGATGGTATTGAATTTGCCGAGCTGTTAAGTCCTGTGAAGATGGAAGATGGAGAATTAATCTGCAAGAAGATGAAACTCGGCGACTATGATGCAACCGGACGACGCAGTGTTCACGAAACGGATGAAACAGTTTCTGTTCCGGCAGATACTGTAATCTCAGCTGTTGGTGAGAAAGTTCCCGGTAAATTCTACAAAAAGAATAATATAGAGCTCAATGAGAGAGGACGTGTACTGGTAAATCAGGAGACCATGGAAACTTCTGTACCCGGAGTATATGTAGCAGGAGACTGCGTCTATGGACCGGCTACGATCGTAGAAGGAATTCGTGACGGCAAACTTGCAGCAGAGGCAATTCTCGGTCGCAAATTTGATCACAGTTTTGCTACGATGACTCCATCCGAAACAGTTTACGGCAGAAAAGGGAATCTAAAAGAGGAAGATCCTGATGTTACAGATGGCAATCGCTGTCTTTCCTGCAACAGCATCTGCGAGAGCTGCGTGGAGGTCTGCCCGAACCGTGCAAATATCTCGATCGAGGTTCCGGGAATGAAGAAACATCAGATCATACATGTGGATTACATGTGCAATGAATGCGGGAACTGTAAGACATTTTGCCCATATGACAGTGCACCCTATCTGGATAAGTTTACCTTATTCGCTACACAGGAAGATATGGACAACAGCAAGAACCATGGCTTCCTCGTGACAAATAAGGAAACCGGAGACTGCAAAGTTCGAATTGCCGGACAAACATGCGACTACAAGGTAGGGACAACTCCGCAGTCCATTCCGGAAGGGCTACGTGCAATGATTGATACCGTCGTAAAATCATATGCCTACATGATTGTGTGAGCATGGTGTGCGGGCAATTCGTGGTATCATTAAAGCGTGAATAATCTAATGAAATTTCATGTTCTTCATAAAATACAGTTCAGACTATAGAAACAGTCTGAACTGTATTTTTATTCAAATAATTCAGGTAGCATTAATAAGTAAAATATTGTATAATATAAGCTGATTGAATTAAAAAGCAAGCTGTTTTTACAAAAGAAAACTTGTATTCTTATGTACGAAGAGAATGCACTCAGGTGCTAAAGGGGATTAAAAGGGTGATGGGATGAGAAAAAAGGGTGAAAATAGTCGGGTGTCCAGCAAAC
>DHNM01000012.1:0-3149 GCA_002409525.1 Eubacterium sp. UBA5416
TTTTTCATGCCAGCATGAAAAAGAGCACTGGTTTCCTGTGATGTCTCGCACCTTGATGATACTACGAATTGCTCTGCGCTTTGCGCTCACGCAATTCTACAAACATTCGAAGTCCGCCCTGTCGGGCTCCCTTCTCATGTTTGTTTGGGGCTCAAATTTATGCTTTTTCATGCAAGCATGAAACGCATAACCTTTCACCCCTTGTATCATATCATACACCATTTTATGGTGTAATGAAAAGTGGTTTTTATAGATATTTTCTGACATATTGTCCGGTATAAGAGACCGGATTCGACGCAACCTCCTCTGGTGTGCCGGCTGCTATCACAGTTCCTCCTTTATCGCCGCCTTCCGGCCCGATATCTATGATATAATCGGCTGTCTTAATCACATCAAGGTTATGTTCAATCACGACAATGGTATTACCGCTCTCGGAAAGGCGTTTTAGAATGTCAATCAGCTTGTGCACATCGTCAAAATGCAGCCCCGTGGTAGGTTCGTCCAGGATATAGATTGTCTTTCCGGTACTTCGCCTGCTTAACTCAGTCGCCAGTTTGATTCTCTGTGCTTCTCCTCCCGACAGTGTTGTAGACGGCTGGCCGAGGCGGATGTAGGACAGGCCCACATCATAAAGTGTCTGGATCTTTCTGCTGATAGAGGGGACATGTTCAAAAAACGGCAATGCCTCCTCCACCGTCATATTCAGCACATCATAGATACTTTTCCCCTTATATTTTACCTCGAGAGTCTCTCTGTTATACCTCTGTCCATGACATACTTCACACGGCACATACACATCCGGCAGAAAATGCATCTCAATCTTTATAATCCCGTCACCTCTGCAGGCTTCACATCTTCCGCCTCTGACATTAAAACTGAAGCGGCCTTTCTTATATCCTCTGGCCTTTGCATCAGCCGTGGAGGCAAATAAGTCGCGGATTGTATCGAACACGCCCGTATATGTCGCCGGATTAGACCTTGGTGTTCTTCCAATCGGAGACTGATCGATATTGATGACCTTGTCCAGCTGCTCCATGCCCACAATCTTCTTATGTTCTCCGGGTATCATCCTGGCGCGGTTCAGATCCTTTGCCAGTCTCTTATACAGAATTTCATTTACAAGGGAACTCTTTCCGGATCCGGAAACACCGGTCACAGCAGTCATAACACCGAGAGGGAACTTCACGTCAATATTTTTTAGATTATGTTCTTTTGCACCGCAGACTTTGAGCCATCCTGTAGGCTTTTTCCTGGTCTTTGGCACCGGAATCTTTTTTCTCCCGCTCAGATATGCCCCTGTAATGGAATTTTTATTCTTCATCAGGTCCTCAGCAGTTCCGACCGCTACCAGTTCTCCGCCGTGTTCTCCGGCACCGGGACCGATATCTATCACACAGTCAGCGGCTCTCATCGTTTCCTCATCGTGTTCAACTACAATCAGAGAATTACCGAGATCCCGCAGATGCATCAGCGTCTTTAGGAGTTTATCATTATCTCTCTGATGCAGTCCAATGCTCGGTTCATCCAGAATATATGCGACTCCCACAAGTCCTGATCCGATCTGGGTTGCCAGTCTGATTCGCTGTGCCTCTCCTCCGGACAGACTGCCGGTTGCACGTGCAAGTGTCAGGTAATCAAGACCCACATCCATCAAAAACTGCACGCGTGCCCGAATTTCTTTCAGAACCTGTTTTCCGATCAGTTTCTGATGTTCCGACAAATTTAATTCTTTCAAAAAAGCGGTCAGTTTCTCTATAGATAAAGAGGTGACTTCGTAAATGTTTTTGTCTCCAACAGTCACGGCAAGAGAAGACGCTTTCAGTCTCTGCCCATGGCAGTCCGGACAGGGAGTGATCCGCATAAATGTCTCATATTCCTGTTTTATGGAATCCGAACTGGTTTCCCGATAACGGCGTTCCACGTTCTTGATCAGTCCTTCAAATGCCACATCATAGACACCTTCGCCCCGCTGTCCTTTATAGTAGACTTTTACCTTTTTCCCACCTGTTCCATGGATCAGGATATCGTGGATCTTCTTCGGATAATCTTTAAACGGCGTATCGAGGGAAAACCGGTATTCTTTTGCCAGTGCCTCTAAGATCGCCCTGGTATAACTGGATTTGTCTGTACAGGACTGCCAGCCGAGCACGACAATCGCTCCCTGCAGAATACTTAAGGATGGGTCCGGAATCATAAGCTCCTCTGAGAATTCCATCTTATAGCCCAATCCATAACAGCTCGGGCAGGCCCCAAAGGGGTTGTTAAATGAAAAACTTCTGGGCTCAATCTCATCTATGCTGATTCCACAATAGGGGCAGGAAAAGCTCTGACTAAAACTCAATGTGTTTCCGTCCATGGTATCGACGAGAAGCAGTCCGTCTGACAGAGACAGTACATTTTCAATAGAATCGGTGAGTCTTTTTTCAATCCCCTCCTTTATAATCAAACGGTCCACAACGATCTCGATGTTATGTTTTTTATTCTTGTCGAGCGAGATATCCTCTGACAGTTCATAGAGACTGCCGTCAATCTGAACACGGACATAGCCGGATTTTTTCGCATGTTGAAGGATCTTCTCATGTCTGCCCTTTCTTCCTCTCACCACCGGTGCCAGAAGCTGAACCCTTGTGCGCTCCGGCAGTGCCATGATTTTGTCCGCCATCTGATCCACGGTCTGTCTGCTGATCTCTCTTCCGCAGTTTGGGCAGTGGGGGATCCCCACACGTGCGTAAAGCAGCCGGAAATAGTCATAGATCTCCGTCACGGTACCCACGGTAGACCTCGGATTGCGGTTTGTGGACTTCTGATCGATGGAAATCGCAGGCGGCAGGCCCTCGATACTCTCCACATTCGGTTTTTCCATCTGTCCCAGAAACTGTCTGGCGTAAGAGGAAAGGCTCTCCATATAACGCCGCTGTCCTTCTGCATAAATCGTATCGAACGCCAGCGAACTCTTTCCCGATCCGGAAAGACCCGTGAGAACAACAAGTTCATTACGCGGTATGTCCACATCCAGGTTCTTCAGATTATTCTCCGCAGCACCCCGTATCTTAATAAATTCTTTCTTTTGCTGAGTTGCCATATCTATATTAAAGCTCCTTCTGCTCTTGTGATTTCTGCTTGTTCAGGTCAAAAGTAATTTGACCCCT
>DHNM01000012.1:3427-22989 GCA_002409525.1 Eubacterium sp. UBA5416
GTTGCTTTCTCATGTTTGTTCGGATCCCAAGGTCATGCTTTTTCATGCAAGCATGAAAAAGCATGACCTTTTGACCCTGGTATCATACAAAATCTGCCATGATAATATTACTAACGGATATTCCCTTTCTTGTCAAGGAGATATGCCCGTCTATCCGCTGCATAAATCCGGTGTTTACGTATTTTTCGATCACATCGTGATAGATATCCCCGGGACTGCAGCGGAAACGTTCCAGGAAATCCCGCTCTGACACACCCTGGTTCATCCGAAGGCCGAGAATCATATATTCCTCAATCTGATCCTTTCGTTCCAGTTTCTCCGGATTCTTTCTGATGATGTCCGGCTTGTCACTATCGCTTAGATACTCCTTCCAGTCTGAGGTGTTCGTAAATCTTTCCTCATTCAGGAGTGATGAGGCGCCAAGCCCGAATCCCTGATAAGGAACGCGCTTCCAGTAGCCGATGTTATGGCGGCATTCATATCCTTCCTTTGCGTAATTTGAAATCTCATATTGATGATAACCGTACTCCTCCAGGATGTCATGTGTCTTTTCATACATCAGACGTTCCGTCTCCTCATCCGGAAGGTCCAGATCTGCCTGTTTTTCATAAAACGGTGTCCCCTCTTCCAGAATCAGGCTGTAGGCAGAGATATGTTCCGGTGCAAGGCGTGCCGTTTCCCGCAGATTTCTCTCCCAGTCTCCATATGTCTGTCCGGGAAGTGCGGACATAAGATCCACATTTATGTTATCAAATCCCGCATTTCTTGCCAGTGAAAAGCTCTCATGAAACTCCTCTGCCGTATGAATTCTGCCAAGGCGCCTCAATTCGACGTCTGATAGTGACTGGCAGCCAATGCTGATGCGGTTAAACCCCATCCGGCGATAGGCTTCCAGTTTTTCTGCCGTAAGCGTACCCGGATTTGCCTCCAATGTGATCTCAGCCTTGTCAGAAAAACAAAACCTGCTTTTTATTTCATTCATTATCATCCGCATACTGTGAGATTCCAGCAGAGAGGGGGTGCCGCCCCCAAAAAAAGCGGATATCACCCGATAATGATCTGCATCGGGAAAACTGTCAATTTCCCGTATCAAAGCGTCCGTATAAGAAACTTTCGCACCATCGGAACAGGAAAAGGACAAGAAGTCACAGTATTCACATTTTCTGGCACAAAAAGGAATATGTACATATAATTCCAACTCTTTTTTCTTCATTTGTACCTCCCTTTCCGCTCTGCCAGGTGTAAAAATCTTTTACCGGGCAGAAAAAGCAAGCCATTCCCCGCGAAAAGGGAACAGCTTCTCATCAATCATCATCAAGTTTCAGGACACTCATAAATGCCTTTTGGGGAATCTCAACATTTCCTACCTGGCGCATGCGTTTCTTTCCCTCTTTCTGCTTTTCCAATAGTTTTCTCTTCCGGCTGATATCGCCGCCGTAGCATTTGGCCAGTACGTCTTTTCGAACGGCCTTTACGGTTTCTCTGGCTATGATCTTGGAACCGACAGCCGCCTGAATCGGTATCTCAAAGAGCTGCCGTGGAATTTCTTCTTTCAGTTTCTCACACATTCTCCTGCCCCGGTCATATGCGGAATCTGCGAACACGATGAAAGAAAGCGCATCAACTTCTTCTTTGTTCACCAGGATGTCCAGTTTCACCAGATTGCTTTTATCATAACCTGTAAGCTCGTAGTCGAACGATGCATAACCTCTCGACCTGGATTTCAGAGCATCAAAGAAGTCATAAATAATTTCATTCAATGGCATCTTATAGTGAAGCATGGCACGGGTTGTCTCCATATACTCCATCCCCTGATACTGTCCCCTTCTCTGCTGACAGAGTTCCATGATCGGCCCTATAAATTCTGTTGTGACCATAATATCGGCGGAGACTACCGGTTCTTCCATATAATCAATCTCTGTGGGATCCGGCATGTTAGAGGGGTTGGTCAGCTCCATATGGCTCCCGTCTGTTTTGTACACTTTGTATATAACGCCGGGCGCCGTGGTGATCAAATCAAGATTATATTCTCTCTCCAGGCGTTCCTGTATAATTTCCAGATGAAGGAGTCCTAAGAATCCGCAGCGAAAACCAAATCCCAGTGCCGCAGATGTCTCCGGCTCGAAGAAGAGAGACGCATCGTTGAGTTGAAGCTTTTCCAGCGCATCCCGAAGTTCCTGATAATCGGCTCCGTCTGCAGGGTACATCCCACAGTAAACCATGGGATTTACTTTTTTATATCCCGGCAGCGGACTCTCACAGGGTCTGTCGTCATCCGTGACCGTGTCTCCCACACGTGTATCGGCTACATTTTTGATGCTGGCAGAGATATAACCGACCATTCCCGCGGAGAGTTCATCACAGGGAATCAGCTGCCCTGCCCCAAAGTATCCCACTTCCACCACCTCTTCTGTGGCACCTGTAGCCATCATTCTTATTCTCGTTCCTTTTTTTACGCTTCCCTCTTTAATCCTGCAGGAAATGATAACTCCCCGATAAGAATCATAGACAGAATCAAAGATCAATGCCTGGAGTGGATGATCCCTGCTTCCACCGGGTGCAGGGACCTTCCTGATGAGTTCTTCCAGTACCCGGTCGACGTTTAATCCTGTTTTTGCTGAAATCTGAGGACAGCCCTGAGCTTCTATTCCAATCACATCCTCAATCTCCGCAATCACACGTTTTGGTTCCGCACTGGGCAGATCAATCTTATTAATCACCGGGAACACATCCAGATCATGATCCAGAGCCAGATATACATTTGCCAGAGTCTGTGCTTCGATGCCCTGGGAAGCGTCCACCACGAGTATTGCGCCGTCACATGCAGCGAGACTCCTGGACACTTCATAATTAAAATCCACATGTCCCGGCGTATCTATCATATTCAGAATATATTCCTGTCCGTCCTCTGCCTTGTATATAGTTCGGACAGCCTGCGCTTTGATTGTGATTCCACGCTCTCTCTCCAGTTCCATGTTATCCAGCACCTGGGACTGCATCTCTCGCTCGGTCAGCAGACCTGTCATCTGAATAATCCGGTCCGCCAGCGTGGATTTACCGTGATCAATGTGCGCAATAATGCAAAAATTCCGTATATTCTTCTGATCTATCACTGCCAAGTTCATTCCTCCTGAAATGTATCTTCTATAAATACGCCCTGACGGGCTTTTTCGCACCCCCATGATACACGGATTGCTCTGCACAAGTGCTCCCGCAATCCTACAAACATTCAAAGTCCGCCCTGTCGGGCTTCCTTCCATGTTTGTTCGGGTCTCAAATTCATGCTTTTTCATGCGAGCATGAAACGCATGACCTTTCGACCCTGTATCATTCATTGTAACATAGATCAAGTGACTTTGTCATTACTCTTCTTATTATACCCTCTTACTGTATGGTCTTATTAGTCCCCTCCAGAACCGAATTTAATACCTTTGCAAAGGGCTCCATGGCATTTCTGACTTCTTCCAGTGTATTGGTCTGCGCTCCCACTTCCAAAAGAATTGATCTGGGACGAACATGCAGGTTATACCGCAGTCCCTTCAAATAGATACAGCGGGTAAAATCCGGATAGCACTGATTCGCAAGATATTCCAGCTGAAAGGAAAATGCCAGATTGTCTTTGATATAAGGATTGGGAAGTGACGGATTATCTCCGTTCATTCTTGTTCGGGAAAGGCCATTAAAAAGCATGATCTGCGCCGTTGGCTTTCCGTCGATCTCGGTGACCAGATGTTTTGAATCGTCGACACCATCCCTGTGCAGATCAATCACAACTTCGATTGACGGATTGTCCTGCAGTGTCTGCTCCACAACTGGCAGCGCATAATTATAGGCTTTGCTTCTGTTCTCTTTTCCATCCACCAGATCGAACGTGTTTGTCAGGTGTATCACCTGATATCCGTAGGTGTCCTGAAGAATCGATGTCAGCCGGTTTCCGAGGCCCACCACCGTTGTATCCGGATCACCCGGCGTCGAATCCGCAAATGCTTCCTGTGAGTGAGTATGATAGATCAGGATCTGCGGGACAGATTGATCTTTCGCAATTTTCATGTCATTTGCCCAGAACTCATCCGCGTTAATCTGTGATTTTTCGGCTGTCGTATTCTTATCGACTACAAAATAGTTATTTACAAGAAAATCAAAGTTCCTCAACTGGTCTATGGGTATGGGGTTTACAATATTAATGGAACTGGCTGCTTTCGCTTCCTCTTCTTTCGCTTTGGCGGCTTCTTCCTGTTGTTTTTTCTGTTCTTCTTCTTTTTTCTTCTGCTCGTCCTGTTTTGCCTTTTCCTGATTCTCATCAGTCATCTTTGTCTGAATCGCTTTTGCGTTTTCATCTCGTATGGCTTTTTTGGTTGAATCGTCTTCAATTACCTGCTCATCATTCACTTTCTTCTTTTCGCCCACTCCCATGCCCGGGATCTGCTCCTTTGCGGTCTGAACCACCTGTTCAATAAAGTCTCCGCTGCCGGGATCATCCGCGTCATAAAAAACCTGGGGCAGATAAATCTTGACTGCCAGATTCTGCGCCTGTTCATACGCAGCAGAGATAATCTCTTTTCCCCGTTCAAATCCACCGGCCGAGATCACGCTGAAACTTCTGTAAATTAAAAATGAAGCGATCACTGCCAGTACGATAATCACCACCGTCCCCGTTCCCCTGTCATTATTGTCCAACCTCTCACCCCCTGTATATATTTTATGCATGGGGTGTAAGTTGATACCTACGGATTTTAAAGAGGCTCCCATTCACATGACGGTATGAATGGAAGCCTCTTTCTATAATCTTTTTTATCTATTTATGCGATTGAGTTTACAGCCCTGCTCAAACGTGCAACTTTTCTGGATACGTTGTTCTTATGATAGACGCCCTTGGATCCTGCTTTTTCAATTGTGGAAATCGCAGATGTAAGTGCGCTCTGAGCAGCAGTCTTATCTTTTGCTTCGACAGCTGTCTCAACTTTCTTGATAGAAGTCTTCACAGCAGATCTAACTGCTTTGTTTCTATCTGTCTTTGCCTGTGTTACCAGAATTCTCTTCTTTGCTGATTTAATGTTTGCCAAACTGTACACCTCCTGTATACCAAATACCATTTTTCTCTTTGCCGCCGGGACAGACACGGACGCTCCGACGAACATACCTTTTTATCTTATACTTTTTATCTATCATTGTCAATACATATTTCCATGAAATATGCAAAAGATAAGATAAGCTTAAAAAAAGCCTCAAGCAGCTTAAGTAAAGGAGACGATCCAAAATGAACCAGTACAAAGTGCGAACTGATCTTGTCATGGAAAATGGAGAAAAGTACGAAAAAGATAACGTGGAAATACCCGGTGTTAAGATCCGAAAACATTATAATAAAGCGAAGGATCTTCGTACCACTCTGGTGAAAATCGAAACAGAGCACGGAGCG
Organism: Eubacterium sp. UBA5416; assembly: GCA_002409525.1. Lineage (GTDB taxonomy): Bacteria > Bacillota > Clostridia > Lachnospirales > Lachnospiraceae > Novisyntrophococcus. Next base: position 8,844 of record DHNM01000012.1, read on the forward strand.
CATCTGATGGAAAAACCAATCGGCACCTATATCACGATGGAAGCTCCCTCTATGACAGCGGAAGATGAAGATTACCACAGAGAAATTTCGATTGAGCTGTCGCGGCATATAAAAAAACTGATGCCCAAAAATCTCAAGTCCGTCCTTGTCGTAGGTCTTGGAAACCAGGAAATCACCCCTGACGCCTTAGGACCTGATGTGATTAATAACCTGCATATAACCAGGCATCTTGTACGTGAATACGGATACGCCGGTCCCGGCACCAAAGGCGCTCCGATGGTCAGTGCCCTGGTCCCGGGTGTCATGGCTCAGACCGGAATGGAAACAATGGAAATTATGAAGGGCGTCATAGAGAAGACAGAACCGGATACAGTCATTGTCATCGACGCCCTGGCGGCACGCAACACAAAGCGGCTAAATTGTACCATACAACTGACCGACACCGGAATCAGTCCCGGTTCAGGCGTAGGAAATTATCGCTGTGCCCTCACAAAGGAGAGCCTTGGAATACCTGTCATCGGAATCGGAATTCCAACGGTAGTGGATGCGGGCACCATTGTCCACGACGCGGTTTCCAACTTGCTGGAGGCTTTGGAGGAATCCGAAATTCAGGAGTTCTTAAGTGAAATCATAAGTCCCTCCCTAATGTCTATGTTCGTGACACCAAAGGACATCGATGAGACGATCAAACGTCTCAGCTATACCGTTTCAGAGGGAATTAATATGACATTTTCGAACTATACCTGATAATCAGTAGTTCTACACTCAGGACATCCGTAAGCCGCCCTGTTTTCACATCTGTTTCTGTCGATATACAGTCATCCATGGCGGATTGAAGCCGTGTTGTGGAATAACTGCGTGTCAACGGCAGATACTTTCTCACCACAAAATCCCGAAGGCCTGTGTGTAACGCAATCATATGGGTATCACATCCTTCAAGCTGCAGGTTTTTCACCTGCAGCATCATGTTAAACTCTCTTGCAATCAGGGCGAGGATTTTCATTGGCGGCTCCTTTAAGGACAGCAGATCATAATAGAGATCAAGTGCCTTTTTCTGCTGTCTTGCCGTCACAGCCCGGACCATGTCAAAGATTTGATTCGTGATCTGGGCTGTACATATGGTATTAATATCCTCTGTAGTGATGATATCCCGTCCCATCGTGTAGGAAATCAGCTTTTCCAGCTCTTGTTCGATATTTCCCATATCTGTTCCGGTCATCGATAAAAACAGCTCCATGTTGGATTTTGTAATCTTTTTATTTTCTTTTTTTAGTATTCCCAGTACCCATCTGGTCAGGGTTTTTTCGTTCTGAGCGGCGAATTCTACAACTCTCCCATATTTCCTTACAGCCTTATACATACGGCCGCGTTTATCTACATCACTTTCCACGAATACCATACAGATATAATCAGGGAGCTCCGCCATATAATCCGCAAGCCGGCCTGTTTTATTTTTAAAAAATCCCGTGTCCTGCAGCAGGATCATACGGTGATCCGAGAAAAACGGCATGGTTTCCGCCAGATCTATGATCTGTCCCTCATCCTGACCCTTCCCCCGAAACTCAGAATAATTCATTGTATCTTCCCGGTTCAGTGCATTACACAGCTTATCCCGAAACTGTATCTTCAGATAAGTCTCCTCACCATAGAGCAGATACACCTTTTTAAATTTTTTGTTTTTTATATCTTCAATGATACTCTTCATCTCTTAGCTTACAACTCCAATTCATTTTTTCCTGACAATGATTCACTTCTGCAGGCGAATCACATGGAAACTCTTATCGCATAGCCTGGCATTTAAGATACCATCTGTAACTTTTGCATTCTCTATGTTCACAGGCACTACATGATCGGGATGCTCCTCTGTGTTCACCGCCTTCAGATCCGGATTCGTCATCACGATATGCTCTTTCACCTGATATCCCTCAAACTGTCGGAGATCACAGGAAAGTTCCATAGAGTCATCCAGATCTTTATTTACTGCAAAGATTGTCAAAGCATCACTTTCTTCATCCATAACACATACGGCATCGAGATATGGTGCATCTCCGTGAACGCTCTCATAACAGGGTGTATCAACCAGGGTTCCCAAAACCGTCCCGCGCCCATATCGGCTGATCAATTCGAAAGGATAATAAATTGTCTGTTTCCAAGCCCCGGTATCCGAGGTCATAATCGGTGCAATCACGTTGACCAGCTGAGCAAGACACGCAATCTTTACGCGGTCTGCATGTGTAAGCATCGTAATCATCATTCCCGCAACCAGAAGTGCGTCTTCAAAATTATAGATGTCTTCCAGCTGATGAGGTGCTTCACACCAGCGCTCCAGTTTTTGATCCTGTTCATTAGAATGATACCACACATTCCACTCGTCAAAGGAAAGATTGATATTTTTGCGTTTGCGTTTCTTTGCTTTAACGGCATCGCAGATGGATACAACCGAACTTATGAATTCATCCATGGCAACCGTACTGGCAAGAAAATCCGGTGTATTATTGTCCCGATTTCCGTAATACTGGTGCAGTGACAGATAATCTGTTACGTCATAAGCTTCGGAGAGAACGGTATCCTCCCAGGTTCCGAATGTATCTATCGTAAGAGATGAGCTTCCACATGTCACAAGTTCGATCGACGGATCCACCATCTTCATAATACGTCCGGCTTCCGCGGCAATCCTTCCATATTCCTGTGCTGTCTTATGCCCCATCTGCCATGGACCGTCCATCTCATTGCCCAGGCACCAGAGTTTGATGTCATGCGGTTTTTCGTATCCGTGTTTTTTCCTCAGGTTGCTGTAATACGTACCCTCTTTAAGGTTACAGTATTCCACGATGTTTTTCGCGTCATCCACACCACGGGTTCCAAGATTTACCGCCATCATGGCCTCAGTATTGGCTTTCCCGGTCCAATCCATAAATTCGTTTAAGCCAAACTGATTGGTCTCGATTACATTCCACGCAAGATCCGTCTTCCTTGGGCGTTCACTCTTCGGTCCTACGCCGTCTTCCCAGTGATAACCGGATACAAAATTCCCGCCCGGATAGCGGACAACCGGGACATCTAACCGGGTGATCAGCTGTGCCACATCTGTTCTAAAGCCCTGTTCATCTGCCAAAGGACTCCCCGGCTGATAGATTCCCCCATATACACCACGTCCGAGATGCTCAATAAATGATCCGTAGATTCTCTTGTCCACTTCCCCGATTTTAAAATGTTTGTCAATAAATAATTTTGATCTTTTCATTTAAATACCCTCTCCTTCTTTGTTGATTACACCCTATTCGGGCTCCCTTCTCATGTTGTTGCGAGTCTCAAGGTGTATGCTTTTTCATGCAAGCATGAACAGCATACACCTTTCGACTCTTGCGCACCATAGATACCAACGGATTGTTCCGCGCTTTGCGCTCTCACAATCCTAACAACATTCAAAGTCCGCCCTATTCGGGCTCCCTTCTCATGTTGTTGCGAGTCTCAAGGTGTATGCTTTTTCATGCAAGCATGAACAGCATACACTTTTCGACTCTTGGTATCAACTACCTATTTTCTTTTAACATTGACATTTTTTCCGGTTATGTTATTCTTTGTGTAAACACTATGACTTCTCAGAAAGGACTTTCTATGATTTCAGTTGATTACTGTGGATATCACACTCATAACCCTGACAGTGAATTGATTTATCGTCCGACCGGAACGGCAAATTATCTTTTTCTTCTGGTTCTTGCACCGATGACTTTTCGGTTTCCGGGCCGTTCTGCCTTAAAGGTGAAATCCGGTGCATGTATACTCTATGCTCCGAATCAGTACCAGAACTATCAGGCGGACAGGGAATTCTTTAACAGCTATGTTCATTTCAGCTGTAAACATGAGATTGTTGATCCGTATGATATCCGCCAAAATGAAATATTCTATCCTTACAACACAGAGGAACTGAATTGGCTGTTAAAACAGATTTATCAGGAATTCTTAAGCCAGATGACATTTTCTGATACTATGATGGATCTTTACATCCGGCAGCTTCTCATACTTCTCCATCGCGGCCAGTGCCGGGAATCTATTCCCACCGAACAGCATCAGAATATATATCCCCAGCTTCTGGCGCTGCGCGGACAGATGCTGGGGAACTGTGAACAAAACTGGACGATCGACCAGCTATGTAAGATCCTGAATATCGGAAAGAGCCAGCTCTACATCTATTATCAGGATTTCTTCCACTGTTCTCCCAAGGAAGAACTCATACAGGCCCGGCTTTCCAAGGCCAAATATCTGATGAGCAATGATGCGGTCACAATCAAACAGGCCGCCCTGGAATCCGGATTTCAAAACATCAACCATTTTAACCGTCTCTTCAAGAGTCAGTGCGGATGTACGCCCGGCGAGTACCGCAGAGCAAATCAGCATTCATCCTGAAAAAGGCCCCCCCAGCTTCCTGTTATTCTCTGGCATCCGGATACTCAAAGCATAGAAGACGATATGGCTCTTCATCTTCCTCGATCTTCGGAAAACGACCTACCGGCGGATTAAATCGGTTATCCGTATTGTCATCATTACACATAGAGACCTCACCGATCAGTACGTCACCGGTTCCCGGCTTCACGTCGAAATCGTGATACTGATGAGGCCATAGGGTGATGCTCTGCCCCGGCTCTAATTCAACGCCTGTTCCCGCTGCCACATAGTAAGATCTGCCGTCGGAGTTCACACAGACATCCGTGTCGGCAAGCTCTTCCTTCCCATCATCATTATAGACATGGATAATCATAGTTCCACCGCCTCTGTTGATGATATCCTCAGATTTCTTCCAGTGAAAATGCATAGGGGAATGCTGACCTTCTTTTAACATTAACAATTTCTCTGCATACACTTTCTTGTACTTGGGATTATTCTGATTCCCGTTACGCAGAGTAATCAGGGCAAACCCCACCTTATCCCAGTCTTCCAGACCGTAATCCGTGATATCCCATCCGAGCATGTTATCGCGGATCTCATCATATTCATGACCTTTATCCTCCCACTCTTTCGGTGTCCAGCCGCAAAATGGCGGAAGATGAAATCCATTATCTTTTACCAGTCTTTCCATATCTCTGATACACGCATTGATTTTAGAACGTTTCATGTTAAATACCTCCTCTGACAATTTAAATATTTGTATACTCATAGATTATCATACCCTGATACAGATCACATGTAAAGTAGAATGTGATCTATCTTGGAACAGTCACTTCTCCCGCCAGATCCATGCAGAAATACTCGTCTATTTCATGTTTACTCTGTGTCTGTCCCAGCACCCACATCAGTTTCGTGACTGCGGTTTCGGCAGTCATATCATAGGCCTGCAGAACTCCGCTTTTTAATGCCTTTCTGCCTGTCTCATAGACGGAAAGGTTGCTGCCTTCATATCGGCACTGGCTTCCAACTAGCACGAGCATCCCCTGTTCTATCGCCTGTTCCACGGCTGCTATAAAATTCTGATGCAGAAACGGCATTCCGCCAAGTCCAAATCCCTCAATGTAAACGCCGCGATAACCCTGCTGCTGCAGAATTTTCAGAATCTCCGGATCAATTCCGGGATAAAGTTTCAGCATAAATACCTTCTCCGAGAACTTAAGACAGGGACGGAAAATGCCTTTCCTGGGCGGTATCTGACTTTCATCGATGTAAAGTCCCAGTGAGCTGATTTCCCCTACATTCGGATAATTGATACTTTCGAATGCATCAAAACTCACTGTACGAACCTTGGAGGCTCTGCAGCCAAGTATCACTTTCCGGTTAAAGGCCACAAATACACCCGGATATCCGCTTGCGGCCATATGAATCGCACACCGGCAGTTTTCCATCGCATCCGCCACAGGATGTGAAATCGACAGCTGACTTCCGGTGACCACTACAGGTATCGGAATATTCTGAAGCATAAAAGTCAGCATGGACGATGTATACGCAAGGGTGTCTGTACCATGTATCACAACAATTCCCTGATAATTTTCATACTCGTCTTCTATAATGCCTGCAAGCTTCGCCCAGTCTTCGGGAAATATATTGGCACTATCCACTGAACTGTAATCTTTCATCTCTACTTCGATGTCATCAGACACCATATGCATCTTTCCCAGAATCTTCTGGCTGCTTAATCCCGGGACCAGACCTTCTTCGCTTTCCACAGAAGAGAGTGTCCCTCCGGTATTTAGAATTAATATTTTCTTCTTCATCTTCTCCCGCTTCTGCCCCAGTGGGCTTTATTCGCTTTTTTTCTGGTATCATACTTAGGATTTGTCCTTTTGGGATCATTATACACTACATTCTTATGTCTTTTTCATGTGGCATGAAAAAGAGCACTGGTTTCCCTGTGTTTCTCGCACTTTATGATACACGGATTGCTCCGCGCTTTGCGCTCACGCAATTCTACAAGCATTCGAAGTCCGCCCTGTTGGGCTACCTTCTCATGTTTGTTCGGGTTTCGAGGTCATGGCTATTTTCATGCAAGCATGAAATAGCCATGACTTCGAAACCCTGTATCATGCAAAAAGGTCGTGATTTCCATCTTTTTGATGGATATCACAACCTTTATTTACTAAAGGAAATTCACCTATTTCGCGTAGTCTGTTACGCGGTTTTCACGAATTACATTTACTTTGATCTGTCCCGGATATTCCAATTCAGCTTCTATCTGTTTTGAAATTTTTCTCGCCAGGAGTACCATCTCGTTATCATTAACCTGATCTGGTATCACCATAACGCGAACTTCCCTGCCTGCCTGAATAGCAAAAGACTTGTCCACTCCCTGAAAGGAGTTCGTAATATCTTCTAATTGTTTTAATCTGTTTGTATATGTTTCCAATGTCTCTCTTCTCGCTCCCGGCCGAGCTGCTGAAATAGCATCTGCAGCCTGTACAAGACATGCAATCAGAGACTGTGGTTCTACATCACCATGATGGGCTTCCACCGCATTAACGATAATCGCAGGCTCTTTGTACTTACGACAGAGCTCAGCACCAATCTGGATATGGGATCCCTCTACTTCATGGTCAATGGATTTTCCAATGTCATGTAACAGTCCTGCACGTTTTGCCATGCGCACATCTGTTCCTACTTCACCGGCAAGTAATCCTGCCAGCTGCGCCACCTCAATTGAATGTTTCAATGCATTCTGTCCATAGCTGGTACGGAATTTCATTCGGCCTAAGAGACGGACCAATTCGGAATGTATGCCATGTACGCCGACTTCGAGAGTCGCCGCTTCGCCTTCTTCACGGATCGATGTATCCACTTCTTTTTGTGCTTTTGTAACCATTTCTTCAATGCGGGCCGGATGAATTCGTCCATCAACAATTAATTTCTCTAATGCGATACGTGCCACCTCACGTCTGATCGGATCAAATGAGGACAACACTACCGCTTCCGGTGTATCATCGATAATCAAATCCACTCCTGTAAGAGTTTCCAGGGTACGGATATTACGTCCTTCCCTGCCAATAATTCTCCCCTTCATCTCATCATTAGGAAGCTGTACTACAGAAATCGTTGACTCCGAAACATGATCTACCGCACACTTCTGTATTGCAGTAACCACATATTCCTTCGCCTTCTTGTCTGCATCGTTTTTGGCCTTTGTAACCAATTCTTTGTAAATTTTAGCAGTGTCAATTTCAACTTCATCTTCAACAGATTTTAAAAGATATTCTTTTGCCTGTTCGGAGGTGAGACCGGAAATTCTCTCCAGTTCCTGTACTCCTTGATCATATAACTCGTTGGTCTGTTTTTCCTTTTTTCTGGTTTCTGTTTCTCTTGCTGTAATATCATTCTCGCGACGCTCTAAAGCATCGGCTTTCCTGTCTAATGATTCTTCCTTGGACAGTACTCGCTTTTCATACTTCTGCAGCTCCGATCTTCGTTCCCGATTCTCTTTATCCGCCTCATTCTGTGCTTTTAAAGATTCCTCTTTCACCTCTAAAAGTGCCTCACGTTTCCTAGTTTCAGCAGATTTCAACGCCTCATCTATTATGTTTCTGGCCTTTTCCTCCGCAGTGCCAATCTTTTCGGAATCCTCCCGAATCTTCTTGTCAACTGCAGTTTTGCTAACAACAGGAACTGCAATAAGCAGAGTAACACACACAGCAACAATTGCAACGATTGCAACTATCACAGGAGCACCTCCTTATTTAGTTTTCATTGTCCATTCACAACACTTCAATTTTATACTGTTTTTTATCTTTTGTCAATCAGTTTAACCTTTACAGCTGTGAAAAGGTATAACCATCTGCAGAATTACCCGCGAATGGTTATACCTTTTTACTCTGATTCACTATATCTGCGAAGCACCTTCCCGATTTCTGATCCACAAAATCCGCGGCGCATAAGATATCCATACAGACGCCGCATCTCCTTCTCGCTTAACCTATGCGGTTCTCCCGCTCTTTTTCGTACGAGTTTCTCTATGACGGGCTCTTCAGATTCCCCTTCGAGATACTCCATTGCTCCCGTAATATCATCCTGTGATATTCCCTTTTTCTCCAGCTCTATCCGGATCCATCTGGCGCTTTTCTTTCCCCGCATGCTTTGCACATAGGAATTGGCGTACCCGGCATCATCAATGTAATGATAACTTTTCACATAATCGACGGCACAGTCGATGACTTCATTCGGATGTCCGTCTTTCCTCAGTTTTTCTCTGAGCTGATGTTCCGTCCTGTCCTGTGCTGTGAGCAGATGCAGGGCCCGTAGCTTTGCACGTTTTTTCAAGACCTCTTCGAGAATCTCTTCATATGTCTCTTCTGAAAGTTCCCTGCCTTCTCTCAAATGATAACGGGATATCTCACCTTTGTACAACACAAAAGTAAGTTCTCCATCCGTTATCACCCGACTTTTCTTCTTTGTCAGTGGTTTAACTGCCTGTATAATCATTTATCGGAATCTTTCGCTTTGTCTTTCGACTCTGCGTCACTTTCGGTCTCTGTCTCTGACTCGTCATCATCGTCGATCAGACCATAACTCTTACGCACCTGCAGTTCCACTTCATCACAAATGTCCGGATGTTCTTTCAGATACTGCTTGGCATTCTCGCGGCCCTGTCCGATCTTGGCCTCATGATAGGCATACCATGCACCGCTTTTCTGAATCACACCCAGGTCAGAGGCAAGGTCAAGAACGTCGCCCTCTTTGGAAATACCTTTTCCAAACATAATATCAAACTCTGCCTTTTTGAACGGCGGAGCCACCTTATTCTTCACAACCTTAATTCTGGTACGGTTTCCAACCACTTCTCCGCCTTGTTTCAGAGATTCGATTCTTCTCACATCGAGTCTTATGGAGGAATAGAACTTCAGAGCACGCCCGCCTGTTGTAGTTTCCGGATTTCCAAACATAACACCGACCTTCTCACGCAGCTGATTGATGAAGATTACGATACAGTTTGATTTGCTGATTGCCGCCGTGAGTTTCCGAAGTGCCTGTGACATCAGTCTTGCCTGCAGACCCACATGGGAATCTCCCATCTCCCCGTCAATCTCTGCCTTGGGAACCAGCGCCGCGACTGAATCGACAATTACAATATCTACCGCTCCTGAGCGGACCATCGTCTCTGTAATCTCAAGAGCCTGCTCACCGCTGTCCGGCTGAGAGATATAAAGATTATCAATGTCAACGCCTATATGCTTGGCATAAACGGGATCCAGTGCATGCTCCGCATCGATAAATCCGGCAATTCCACCTTTTTTCTGTGTCTCTGCGACCATATGCAGTGCCACAGTTGTCTTTCCGGATGACTCAGGGCCATAGATCTCCACAACTCTTCCTCTCGGAATGCCACCCACTCCCAGAGCGATATCAAGGCTTAACGATCCTGTGGGAATCGTCTCCAGGTTCATATTCGCACTGGCATCTCCCAGCTTCATCACAGAACCTTTTCCATATTGTTTTTCTATCTGTCCAATTGCAGCATCAAGAGCTTTTAACTTCTCATCTTTATTTGGCATATTCTCTCCTTTTCCGCAAACGTATGTTCGCACTATGTATATGGTATTACACTATCTGATCTTTGTCAATATTTTTCGGGAAAATTCGCAGTGAAAACTGCCATGCTGAATGACACTTTTAATCTAACATATAAACTGCAAAACGTCAAGAAAGACAGCTCCCGGCATCTGCCGGAATCTGTCTTCACCTTTTGATCTGTCATTCTCCAATAAGCCAGTCATACAGCTCCTGGTATTCAAGAGCAGAATGATCCCAGGAATAATCCACCGCCATTGCACGGTCAATAATCTTATTCCATGCTCTTTTCTTTTCATAATAAATACGCTGGGCATATCGCACAGTGCCAAGCATCTCATGGGCATTATAGTTTTTAAAACTAAACCCTGTTCCTGTTCCCTCATATTCATTGTAAGGCTCCACAGTATCTTTAAGCCCGCCTGTCTCGCGCACGATCGGCACGGTACCATAGCGAAGACTCATCAACTGGCTGAGACCGCAGGGTTCGAATAGAGAAGGCATCAGCAATGCGTCAGCAGCAGCATAAATCTTATGCGACATTTCCTCCGAATAGTAAATATTGGCCGAGACTTTGTCTCCGTATTTCCACTCAAAATGCCGGAACATATTCTCGTATCTGGCCTCTCCGGTTCCGAGGATTACCAGTTGAATGTTATCCTGACACATCTCATCCATCATATAAGCGATCAGATCGAAACCTTTCTGGTCAGTAAGGCGAGACACGATTCCGATCATCATCGCTTTTGGATCAGCTTTCAGTCCAAGCTCTTTTTGCAGTGCCGTCTTGTTCTTCACTTTTTCCTTTCGGAAATTTTTAGCCGAATACTTTCTTTTAATAAATTCGTCTGTAGCCGGGTTATATTCATCGTAATCAATACCATTTACGATCCCACGAAGGTTCCCGGACCGGGCACGCATCAGTCCGTCAAAACCCTCTCCGTAAAACGGCATCTTTATCTCCTCCGCATAGGTTTTACTCACCGTAGTGATTGCATCCGCATATACCAGACCACCTTTTAAATAGCTGGCATTCTTCTTATATTCGAGTTTATCGGGTGTAAAGTAATAGTCAGCAAGACCTGTGATGTTTTTTATTGTTTTGATATCCCATATACCCTGAAATTTCAGGTTATGTATCGTCATAACAGTCTTTATTCCGCGGTAAAATTCTCTTTCTTGAAAACCACTCTTTAAGAACACGGGAATCAGACCCGTCTGCCAGTCATGGCAGTGGATAATATCCGGACGAAAATCTAACATTGGCAAAGCGGATAAAGAAGCTTTACAAAAAAACGCAAATTTTTCAAGATCTGACGGTATGCCTATGTAGGGCTGTGTTCCTGTAAAATGTTCCTCATTGTCGATAAAGTAAAAAGTGACCCCCCCATATTCCAGTTCAAATATCCCCACATACTGCTGGCGCCAGTTCAAATCCATATAAAAATGGTCAATATATTTCATCTGTTTCGTAAGCTCTTCGTCAATACCAGAATACTTTGGAATTATAACACGTACATCGTAATATTTCTTCGGAAAATATTTTGGTAAGGACCCAACCACATCGGCTAATCCACCGGTCTTAATAAACGGTACCGCTTCTGAGGCCGCATATAATACTTTCTTCAATCAGATTGCCCCCTCTCCTGCTAAATTATATATAAAAATTATAGCATAGAAGCCTTCGAATGAAAAGAGCATTATAAACAGCACAGCAAATCAATTCTTGTACTCGAGTCTGATTTTATCTGCTATCAAAGCTATAAACTCGGAATTTGTCGGCTTCCCTTTTCCGTTACTGACAGTATAACCAAACAACGCGTCTATGGTATCCATCTTACCTCTGCTCCAGGCTACTTCAATCGCATGGCGGATCGCGCGTTCCACTCTGCTCGAAGTCGTCTGGTGTTTTTTTGCTATTGTGGGGTAAAGAATCTTTGTAATCGAATTCAGCATTTCCATGTCTTCTACGGAAAGTATAATTGCATCTCTTAAGTATTGATAACCTTTAATATGTGCAGGAACCCCAATCTCATGGATGATGTTTGTGACATCCAGCTCCAGGTTTCTCTCCTGAGGCTGTGGTTTATACTCATTCATCCTTACTTCCCCTCGTTTGGTTTCTCTGCCTCCAACTGTTTTTATCCGGCTAAGTACGACATCATTGTCAAAGGGTTTCAGAATATAATAATTAGCTCCCAAATTAAAGGCATCTTCTGTGATTCTGTCCTGCCCAACCGCAGATATTACAATAAAAGCAGGACGTTTTTTTATCATTTGATCATTCGATACTTTTTCCATGATTGTAAGTCCGTCCATCTTCGGCATAATAATGTCCAGCAAAACAACATCCGGATTTTTTTCCCGTATGATATCGTAGATGTCCTTGCCATTATCTGCCTGTCCTACCAGTTGAAGTTCTTGATCACCTCTAATAATGGTAGATAGTAAATCCAAAATTCGTTCATTATCATCTGCAACTGCAATATTCAGTTTTTCCATAGTACAGTATCTCCTCCCGTTGTTCCTGCCATAATCAACCCCGATATTGTCTGATTATGATGTGTGGGAAATGGAGGGCGCCCTTTTAAGATATCTTATTTCCAAACACTAGATTCATTATAGGTTTTAAATCTTCTAAATTCAATAGAAATTTCCAAATACTAGTAGTTTTCTTTCGCATTTTTCCTATTCAAGTTACAGGAAATTACATTTTATCTCTATTTTCAACATTTTCCGTCAATTATTGTCAAATAAATCACTGGTCAAGCATGTTTTCTATGAAGATTCCGTAGCCGCATGTTGAATCTGCAATAAACACGTGAGTGACTGCTCCTATGATTCGGCCATTTTGGATAATCGGGCTTCCTGACATTCCCTGAACAATCCCTCCGGTTGTGTTTAAAAGTCTCTCATCTGTTACAGAGAGTTCAAAGCACTTGTTCGTATCCGTCTTTCCAAGATCTATGTGATCAATTTTCGCCTGATATTCATTGATAGACCCATCAACACTACACAAGATTGTCGCAGGTCCTTCTTGAATCTCCTGTTTCATGCCGACCTCATATGGTGTAAGCGGCAGTTGATCGCGGTCTTCCTGATCAATACTCCCATATATTCCAATTTTAGTATTTTTATCAATTCTTCCCATGATATCCTCATCCCGATAGCGAATGACACCCCGAAGTTCACCCGGACTTCCCCGACTTCCCTTTAAAACATCCAGAATCTCCGCATGATAGAGCTCGCCTTTGCCAAGTTTCAGCAGATCTCCGGTGTCGGTATCACTGATTCCATGTCCGAGGGCTCCAAAGTGGTTCTCCTGCGTCACATATGTCAAAGTTCCAATTCCCTGTACATTATCCCTGACCCATATCCCAAGCTTATAGGAACCGTCTTCTGCCATCACCGGACTAATCTTAAGATCGAGTGGCTGTCCTTCTCTGATAACCGACAAAACCATGGCGCTGCCATCGCCCGAGGCTACTTTCTCTATCAGTTCCTGTTTGTTTTGCAGCTTTTCTCCATTCAGCTTTTCTATATAATCACCCGCTCTTACGATATGTTCCGCCGGCTTTGAAAGCGTTCCTTCTGCAGTCTGGATTTCCCCGGAATCTACAATTAGAATCCCTTCAGTCTCCATATAGATCCCAATGGAACTTCCACTGGCATATACGGATGGACGATCTACCTTTTCTACCTTCACAGTTTTCAGCGGAATCAGATCCGCCAGTTTCACATCCACTTTATATGACCCGTTTCCCGAAACTTCCATATCTTCTGAATAGGTGACGTAAGGATGCGTGGTCAGTCTGCCTAATGGATTATCATCATCCTCACAGTAATGGATTTCATCCGGAATAGAATCCCGGAAATTGATATATGCGTATATTCCGGTTCCTACGCAGGCAACTGTCAGTAATATAATTGTCAATCTGCGATATTTCTGCCTTCTAGTCATTATTATCACATCCTTTCTGTCAAAAAGGACACATGACTTAACATCATGTATCCTTCCTAGTATGTGATAATTCAGCTATTATAATCGGGAAGATTTTTGAATCCGCGCCAATTCTTTCATCTCTTTTGCATTCTCTTCCACTGCTTTTGTAATCTTTGCGCCACCCAGAATCCGTGCCAGTTCCATAATTGACTCTTCTTCCGA
>DHNM01000034.1 GCA_002409525.1 Eubacterium sp. UBA5416
ATAGAATCCCATCCGATATTTCTCCAAAGATCCATAGAGAAGAGTATCTGAAAGAAATATCGGATGGGATTCTATTATCTATCTGGCAGCAATCAGCAGTGTGGATACATCGCTTTATGAAGCGGCCGAGATGGACGGCTGTGGAAAATTAAAGAAGATGTGGCATATCACATTGCCGGGAATCAGGGGCACGATCGGTCTCCTTTTTATCATGGGAGTCGGCGGACTGCTCTCGTCTGGAGTCGAGCAGATCTGGCTGCTCAGAACACCTGGCAATATGTCACTCGCCGATACGCTCGATGTGTATGTGCTTCGAATCGGAATTCAGGGTGGACAATTCGGTTATGCGACAGCCATCGGCCTGATACAGGGGCTGGTAGGACTCGTGCTGGTTGTGGTCAGCAATAAAATATGTAAAAAACTTACGGAAGTGGGACTTTGGTAACAAGAATAACAAGAGGGCTAAGCAATGAAAGGGAAAAAAATAAAAAAAATATTTACAGTTTGGCTGGCAGCTGTGATGGCTGCATCGACACTGGCAGGATGCGGTGCATCCGGTGAAAAAGAAAAAACAGACAAAGAGGCAAAGGCAGGTACTGACAACAAGGATAAGCCGGATACATGGATTGCAGACCGGACCATCACGGTTCAGGCATATGTAGACGATATCGGGAATGATCTGCCGAAAGACTTTAACAACACAGAGACGATGAAAAAGATCACGGAACTGACCGGAATCAAGCTCGATGTAAAGTACACACCGGGGGACAGTGATTCAAAGGTGCTTGCTTCTCAGCTTGCTTCCGGGACAATACCGGATGTCATTGTATCTTATTTGGATAACTCTACACGTCCTGAGTTTCCTCTGATCTATAAAGCGGCAAAAGACGGCATGTTTGCGGACGTATCTGACTATATGAAGAACAGTAAAGTCTACATAAATTATTATAAAGACGATTATCTGCCGAAGGATACCCATGATAATATTGTGTTCAGAGATGATCTGGATGGTGTTTATATGTGGCAGCTGGATATTGATGAAATTGATCGCTCGCTGGAATACGATCCCGATGAAGAATATGTCGGTGGGATGTATATTCAGAAATCTATTGTTGATAAACTTGGAATTGACCCACAAAAGATAAACACACAGGATCAGTTCTATGATCTGCTTGTCAAGATCAAAAATGGCGGCTTCAAAGATGACAATGGAAAAGATGTTTATCCGCTGGGACCCAAATACTGGGGTGGGTCACCTGATGCAATGCAGTATATTACCACGGGATATGACTGGGGTGTCAGCGACAACTATAATCTGGACGATGATGGCAATGTAAAACACATTGCTGAGACAGATCATGTCTATGACCAGATCAACTTTGTCAGAAAGCTGATCAACGAAAAGCTGATTAATCCAGAGTTTTTTACAATGGATTCTACACGTGCGGAAGAAGTTTCAAAAAATCATAATTCCGCGATTATTGCAGATGTTCATAACTATGAAGACATTATCTATGGAAGTGACGACTGGGTTCCTCTTGGGCCGTTGAACGATATTTCGGGGAATAACAAAGAAGTAGTAAACGGAAAATCCCACCGTGGCTGTATGGCAATCTCAGCGGATGCCAAGAATCCGGAAGAGATCTTCAAGTTCTTCGACTGGCTGTCTACGAAAGAAGGACAGATTATCGCTCAGTATGGTGCAGAAGGTAAATCCTACAACATGGTAGACGGCTATCCGAGACTGACAGATGAAGTGGAAAAGAAACTAAACGAAGGTGACACGGATTATCTGATCAATACGGTTGGTGCAGGCTTTGGCGGATCCGGAAACTATTTCTTTGAATTTGTACTGACGAATAAGAACAATAAAGATAATTTTGGCGAGTCAAGACCAGGGGCATCTTCCGCGGATACAACGTTTGCGCGGAGTGTTCAGATTGCAAAAGACTACCCCTTGGAAAAGAAACTGGTTCCCGGACTCGATGCGACGGCATATATGTCCTCGGATGACCTGGCGGATGTGAAAGCTCAGATGGATTTGCTGGATTGGAACGAGACACTCGTCCAGGCATGCTTTGCGAAGTCCGATGGTGAGGTGAAATCGATTGTTGAGTCTTTCCGAAAACAGTTAAAAGCAGCAGGCATTGACCGCTTTGAGAAACACGTGAAAGATGTCTATGATGAGGATCCGGAATCTGTTACATTTTATGACTGATGTAATGATTGCGGAATTGGTGAAAGTGAGGTTAATTTTTTGAAGAAAAATCATATCAGGGACAGTCTGACGGATAATCTGGTGCAGGCAGTTATTCTGATCGTTCTGATTGCACTTTGTCTTGTGATCCTGCTGCCCTGTCTGAATGTTTTGGCGTTATCATTCAACGACGGAAAAGACGCGGCAAAGGGAGGGGTCTGGTTCTGGCCTAGAAAGTTTACGTTAGACAACTTCAGGGAAGTGTTCAAGGATGGCAGTATTATGGGTGCTTATTGGATCACAATAGCGAGAACCCTGATCGGAACCTTCGGCAGTTTATTCATCACTACCATGGCAGGCTATGCACTAAAACAAAAAGATCTCCCGGGACGTAAAGTGATTACGATGCTGATCACCTTTACAATGCTCTTCGGAGGAGGCATGATTCCTACCTATATCCAGTTTAAAAACCTGCATCTTCTGAATTCTTTTTGGGTATATGTGGTTCCAAGTCTTGTAAGCGTCACCTACCTTATGATGGTGAGAAGCTTCTTTGAGGGTATTCCGGAGAGTCTGGAGGAGTCGGCAAAGCTTGACGGCTGCGGGTATTTCCAGATCTATGGGAAGATTATGATGCCTTTGAGCAAACCGGTAATCGCTGTCGTAGGTCTTTACACGGCGGTCAATCACTGGAATGACTGGTTTGCCGGGGCATTTTATATGAATGATACAAGTAAATGGCCGGTTCAGACGGTTTTGCAGCAGATGCTCACAAAGGCAATGAATCAGCAGCAGGAAGTGACATCCGTGGCACAGGCACTGGCCCACAACACCGCGTCAGTGACCTCGGATTCTCTGAAAATGGCAGCAGTTATTGTGACAACCGTGCCGATTTTATGTGTATATCCTTTTATACAAAAATACTTCGCACAAGGTGCAATGATCGGAGCAGTCAAGGGGTGAGTATGTCTGAAAAAATGAAGAAGAAAAAGTGGGATGTTTTTGTCTATGGTGATGCAAATATCGATATCATCATACCCCGGGTGGAAAAATTACCAAAATCGGGTCAGGAAGATGAAGTTTCTGCGATGGAGACATTTGTCGGAGGAGGAGCTGCACTTTTCACTTTAGGGATTGGAAAGCTGGGGTTTCATCCGGTATTTCAGGGAGAAATCGGAGACGATATCTACGGAGCTATGATCAGAGAAGAGTTCAGAAATCATAATGTCGATGACTGTCTGTTAGAAACAAGTACAGATAAGAAAACCGGAATTTCACTCAGTTTCACGAATGAAAAGGATCGGTCCTTTCTTACATATCGCGGGACGAATGATGATCTGGATATAGATGTGATCAATCTGGAACATGTAAGGAACTCTTCACACATCCATATTACGGGTTATTATGGATCTAAGTCTCATGATTCGTACCTGAATTTACTCAAAAGAATCAAAAAGGAAACCAGAACAACGATTTCCTTTGATCTGGGCTGGGATTCTACGGGTGAGTGGAGTTCCGATATCTACGAGTTGTTTCCGTATATTGATGTTTTGTTTATGAATGAGACTGAGGCCACGCATTATGGAAGATGTGATGATGCCCAAAAGGCAGCCTTAGATTTTGGCCGCCACTGCCGCATTGCGGTAATCAAGATGGGAAAAAAAGGTGCGATTGCCGCAAAGGACGGTGTGATCTGTAAGGTACCGGGATTTCAGGTGAATGCGGTAGATACAACAGGAGCCGGAGATTCTTTTAATGCAGGCTTTGTCTCTGGCTTTTTGGAGAAGAAATCACTTCAGGAATGCATCACTTTAGGAAATGCATGCGGAGCATTGTCAGTGACTGCTCTGGGTGGAAATAGTGGATTTCCAGATGAAGAGGAGCTGATGACATATTTGTCAGTGAATAGTATAGATGAGACGGGAGGTACAAGACGATGAAAATTGCGGTAATTGGAGGAGCGGGGGTAAGGACTGTGATCTTTATCAATGGCCTTTTAAAACGCTATAAAAAATTATCAATTGATGAGGTTGTTCTTTATGATATCCAGGAAGAGAAACAGAAGATTATTGAGAAGCTCTGCCAGCATGTGGTAAAGAGAAACAAGGAAGAGTTAAGGGTAAGGGCGGTATCGAATCCTGTTGAGGCAGTCAGAGGAGCAGACTATATTGTGACGACTCTCAGAGTAGGCGGTGATCATTCACGGGTCATCGACGAGAAAGTTGCTCTTGATCTGGGTGTAATTGGACAGGAGACGACAGGAGCCGGTGGCTTTTCGATGGCCGTCCGCACGATTCCGGTACTTTTAGATTACTGTGAGATGATTAAAAAATACGCGCCAAAAGCATGGATCTTCAACTTTACGAACCCGTCCGGATTAGTGACACAGGCGCTTCTTGGTGCAGGTTACAAAAAGATCATTGGTATCTGTGATGCACCAAGCAGCACAAAATATCGGATGGCAGACAAGCTCCATGTCAGCGAGGACGATTTATATGTTGAGTTTTTTGGGTTGAATCATTTATCATGGATCGACAGTGTGAGGGTAAAAGAAGAGGAGGTTCTTCCGGATCTTCTGAGAGATGATGAGTTTTTGAAGAGTATACAGGAATTTTCCATGTTTGATCCCGAACTGCTTCGCCAGATTGGATTATTGCCGAATGAATACCTTTACTATTATTATCACAGGGAAAGAGCTCTGGAAAATATCGAAAAGGCAGGTGCTGCCAGGGGTAAGGTGATTGAGAATGTCAATTTGAAAATGATGGGAGAGTTAAAGTCGATGGATATCGACGCAGATCCGGAAGGCGCACTGCAGACATTTTTATACTATATGCAGATTCGTGAGAATTCTTATATGAGTATTGAATCCGGATTAAAGGAACGTCCTCTTCTTGAAAAAGGGCAGCTTGAAGTTCCGGATGGTATGGGTTATGCCGGTGTTATGCTTGACTGCATCGAAGGACTGCAGAGTGAAAAAGGGAAAGATCTCGTATTATCTGTAGAAAATCAGGGAAGCATCCCGGGTCTTCTGGATAGCGATGTGGTTGAAGTAACCTGTCATGTGTCGAAGATGGGGATACAGCCGGTTTCCTTTGATGAGATACCGGAGCACTGTTATCTGCTGATCCGTCTGATTAAGATGTATGAGAAGCTGACTGTACTGGCAGTGGAGAACAAGTCAAAGGAAATTGCCATACAGGCGTTGATGGTGCATCCGCTGGTGAATTCATATTCGATCGCAAAACGGCTGGTGGAAAAATATGACAAGGCATATGATGGTATATTCAAATAAAACAGGAGGAATGCACAGCTTCCGTTTGATTTCGCTGGCAGGGCTGGGATCGCTATAACTGGATGACTGTGGAGATGTTTAAATAACTTTATTTTGAAAAAACGTGCGGTAAAGTCTGAATTGCTTTACAGCACGTTTCTCTTTTTCATGCGAGCATGAAACGCA
>DHNM01000063.1:0-22248 GCA_002409525.1 Eubacterium sp. UBA5416
AGGGAAGAGACGATGGAATCAGATGAACTGAAAGGTTCTATGGACAAAGTTCTTCCGGCAATCAATCCAAGTGGCTCTGATTCGGCCATGCTTGACAATTCACTTGAATTCCTGATGATGAGTGGGATGGATCTGCCGCTTGCGGTGATGATTACGATTCCCGAACCATGGGAAGATAATGATACTTTACCGAGGGAAACGAGAGAATTCTATCAGTACTATGCGACCATGATGGAGCCATGGGACGGGCCTGCGTCAATTGTATTTACTGACGGTGATTTAGTCGGTGCAGTCCTCGATCGGAACGGACTTCGGCCTTCCCGGTACTATATTACCGATGATGATAATCTGATTCTGGCTTCAGAGGTCGGAGTACTTCCTGTGCCGTCCGAGAAAATTGTGTTAAAAGAACGTCTCCATCCCGGGAAAATGCTTCTCGTCGATACCCGAAAGAAGAGAATTATTCAAAATGATGAGATAAAAGAATATTATGCGAAACGATGTGCTTACGGGGAATGGACTGATCGGAATCTGATACATCTGAAAGATTTAAGAATTCCGAATCAGGAGACAATGTCATATCCGAAAGAAGAAAGACAGAGACTGTTTACCGCCTTTGGATACAGTTACGAAGAATATCGTACTTCCATCAAGAATATGGCATTGAATGCCTCAGAGGAAATAGCCGCGATGGGTGTTGACACACCACTTGCAGTTCTTTCCAAAGAACATCAGCCACTGTTTAATTACTTTAAGCAGATGTTTGCACAGGTTACCAATCCCCCGATAGATGCAATCCGCGAAAATATTGTGACATCCACCACAGTCTACCTTGGAAAGGACGGAAATCTGCTAAAAGAGAGCCCCAAGAACTGTAGAGTACTCACAATCAAAAATCCTGTCCTGACGAATACAGATCTTTCGAAGATTAAAGCGATGAAAAAAGAAGGATTCAAAGTAAGTGAGGTTTCAATTTTATATTATAAGAGTACTTCGCTTGCAAGAGCTCTTGAGCATTTGTTTGTAGAAGTGGATAAAGCAGTCCATAGGGGGGCAGGTATTATGGTTCTTACAGATCGCGGGGTGGATGAAAATCATGTGGCAATCCCGTCGCTGCTGGCAGTTTCGGCGGTACACCAGCATCTTGTGCGGACAAAGAAGAGAACCAGCCTTGGGATTATACTGGAGTCTGCTGAACCCAGAGAAGTTCATCACTTTGCTACTCTGCTCGGATACGGCGCAAGTGCAGTAAACCCGTATCTTGCATATGAGGCCATTCATGATCTGATTGATAATGGAATGCTTCACAAAGACTACTATGCGGCGGTGAACGATTATAACGAAGCGGTCCTCGGTGGAATCGTAAAGATTGCTTCCAAGATGGGCATTTCAACAATTCAGTCCTACCAGGGATCGCAGATATTCGAGGCTGTCGGTATTTCAAAAGAAGTCATAGATTCCTATTTTACGAACACAATAAGCCGTGTGGGGGGAATTACGCTGAATGATATTGCCCGCAATGTGGATGAAAGGCACTCAAAGGCATTTGATCCACTTGGGCTTAATAGTAATCTTGCTCTTGATACCATAGGAAGACATAAAAGTATCAGGCCCGGTGAAGATCACCGTTATAATCCTGAGACGATTCATCTACTGCAGGAATCGACCAGACGCGGAAATTATCAGATGTTTAAAGAATACACCGGAAAGGTTGACAGTGAAGAATCCGGAAATCTGAGAAGTCTGCTGGATTTCCAATATGTTGACAATCCGGTCCCTCTTGAAAAGGTTGAAAGCGTTGATTCGATTGTCCGGCGTTTTAAGACCGGTGCCATGTCCTATGGGTCCATATCAGAGGAGGCCCATGAGACGCTGGCTATTGCGATGAATCAGCTTCACGGGAAATCAAACACAGGTGAGGGAGGGGAGAGTCCGGACCGTTTGGACGATCCAAAACGATGTTCCTCAATCAAGCAGGTGGCGTCCGGAAGATTTGGCGTGACCAGCAGATATCTTGTGAGTGCAAAAGAGATCCAGATTAAGATGGCACAGGGAGCGAAGCCCGGTGAGGGAGGACATTTGCCTTCCGGAAAAGTATATCCCTGGATTGCAAAAACAAGGTATTCTACGCCGGGTGTCACATTGATATCACCTCCGCCTCATCACGATATTTATTCGATCGAGGATCTGGCTCAGCTGATCTATGATCTTAAAAATGCAAATAAAGATGCGAGAATATCTGTGAAACTAGTGTCGGAGACAGGGGTTGGAACAGTGGCTGCAGGTGTTGCGAAAGCCGGAGCCGAGGTGATTCTGATTTCCGGATACGATGGAGGAACAGGTGCCGCACCAAAAAGCTCAATACAAAATGCGGGTCTTCCCTGGGAGCTTGGACTTGCGGAGACACATCAGATACTGATTTCGAACGGACTTAGAAGTCGCGTTCGTATCGAGACCGACGGAAAACTTATGAGTGGACGCGATGTGGCGATAGCAGCTCTTTTAGGTGCTGAAGAATTTGGTTTTGCAACGGCTCCATTGGTTACGATGGGCTGTGTGATGATGCGTGTCTGCAATCTGGATACCTGTCCGGTCGGCGTGGCAACTCAGAATCCGAAACTTCGGAAGCGTTTTCGTGGAAAACCGGAATATGTGGTTAATTTTATGCGGTTTATTGCTGAGGAACTTCGTGAATATATGTCAAAACTTGGATTCCACACGGTCGATGAGATGGTAGGTCATACTGACAGGCTGAAAAGACGTGATGACATTGCGGACAGCAGAGCGGCATGTGTTGATCTGACACAGATTCTTGACAACCCATATTCCAAAGATGAGCATCTAACCTTTCAGGCATCCAGAAGATATGATTTCGAACTCCAGAATACAGCGGATGAAAAAGTGCTTATTCCCGGATTCCTTCCGGCTTTTGATCAGCGTAAACCGGCTGTCATAGAGACAGAAGTACACAACACAGACCGTGCATTCGGAACCCTTCTGGGATCGGAGATTACCAGACGGTTTGGCGAAACACTTCCCAATGACGCATATGTGGTGAAATGCAGGGGTGCAGGTGGTCAAAGCTTCGGGGCATTTATTCCGAAAGGACTCACTTTAACACTGGAAGGCGACTCAAACGACTATTTTGGCAAGGGACTTTCGGGTGGAAAATTGGTGATTATGCCTCCAAAAGGAGCTTACTATCAGGCAGATCACAATATTATCATCGGAAATGTAGCCCTTTATGGCGCTACCGGCGGTGAGGCTTATATCTGCGGTATCGCGGGTGAGCGTTTCTGTGTGAGAAACTCCGGTGTCCGCACCGTTGTAGAAGGTGTCGGAGATCACGGATGTGAATATATGACCGGCGGTTGTACGGTGGTACTCGGTCAGACAGGAAGAAATTTTGCTGCCGGCATGAGCGGAGGTGTAGCCTACGTTCTGGATGAAGACAATACACTTTATAAGAAGCTTAACAAAGAGCTGGTCACAATGGATACAATTGATAACGGGCAGGATGAAGAGGAGTTAAGTGGAATGATCGAAGCACATGTGAATGCCACTGGGTCCAAAAAAGGTGCAACTATTTTAAAAGAGTTTGATCGTTACCTTCCTAAATTCAAAAAGATTATTCCAAATGACTATAAAAGAATGATCTTGCTTACTGCAAAATATGAAGCGAAAGGTTTGGACAGTGAACATGCTCAAGTGGAAGCTTTCAATGAGAGTCTTATAAATGGGGAGGTGTAAGCATGGGTAAACCGACAGGATTTTTAGAATATGATCGAGAGGATGGTAAATCAATTCCATCGCTTGAGAGGATAAGAAACTTTGATGAATTTCATATACCTCTCAATGAAGAAAAGCAGAGAACACAGGGTGCCCGCTGTATGGACTGCGGAATCCCCTTCTGCCAGTCCGGAAGGCTGATCTCCGGGATGGCAAGCGGCTGTCCACTCAATAATCTCTGCCCGGAATGGAATGATCTGATGATGAGTGGAAACTGGAGGTTAGCTTATGAGAGACTTGATAAGACGAATTGTTTCCCCGAATTTACTGCCCGTGTGTGTCCGGCTCTTTGTGAAGAGGCATGCACCTGTGGCTTAAATGGGGAAGCCGTAGCATCAAAGGCAAATGAAAGGGCAATCATAGAGCACGCCTGGAAGGCCGGATTCATAAAGCCAAATTCTCCAAAAGTGCGAACCGGAAAAAAAGTGGCAGTCGTGGGGAGCGGACCTTCCGGACTCGCTGCAGCAATGCGCCTCAACAGGCGTGGACATCTGGTTACGGTCTTTGAACGTCACGATCGTGTTGGAGGTTTACTGCGATACGGAATCCCGAACATGAAACTGGAAAAGTGGGTTATCGATCGCAGGATTCGACTTATGGAAGAAGAAGGTGTTAAATTTATCCCGAATGTCAATGTCGGAACAGATATCAAGTCTGAGACACTCCTGAAAGATTTTGACAGGGTGCTTCTATGCTGTGGTGCTTCTGATCCAAGAGATATCAAAGTAAAAGGCAGACAGCTTGCAGGAATTCACTTTGCGGTAGATTTTTTAAGCTCTGTGACAAAAAGTCTGCTGGATTCAAATTTTGCTGATAAGCAGTATATTGACCCAAGAGGAAAACACGTAGTAGTGGTAGGCGGCGGTGATACCGGAAATGACTGTGTCGGCACATCCATTCGCCTGGGCGCGAAAAGTGTTACCCAGCTTGAGATGATGCCAAGGCCTCCAAAAGGGAGAACTGACACGAATTCGTGGCCTGAATGGCCGAAAATCGAGAAGACTGATTATGGACAGGAGGAGGCAATTGCAGTTTTCGGGCATGATCCCAGAATCTATCAGACTACGATCACAGAATATATCGGAAACAGGAATGGAGAATTAAAGCAGATTGAAATCGTGGATATCATTCCCGAAAAGGATGAAAAAACCGGACGAATAAATATGGTTCCTGTGGAGGGAACAAAGAGGAGAGTACCGGCAGATCTGGTACTGATTGCAGCCGGATTCCTGGGAAGTCAGAGCTATGTGACTGATGCTTTTGGTGTGAAAGTAAATCAGCGCATGAACGTTTTGACAAAAGATAATGAATATGCGGCCAGCACTGCCCGCGTTTTTACGGCAGGAGATATGCATCGGGGACAGTCTCTTGTTGTCTGGGCAATATGGGAAGGACAGGAGGCAGCAGAGGCCGTAGACGAATCACTGATGGGATATACAAATCTTTGAGAAATACCAGACAGGAGGAACACTACAGATGTCACATGTTACAAGAGAGATGATATTAAAGACAGCAGAGGAAGAGGATGTGGAATTCATCCGGCTTCAGTTTACCGATATGCTTGGAAATCTCCGCAACATAGCAGTTACGAAAAGTCAGCTTATGAAGGCCCTGAATAATGAATGCATCTTCGATGCATCCACGCTGGATGGTTTTTCCGGGTTAGAGGAGACAGAGCTGTGTCTTCATCCGGATCCGGATTCTTTTGTGATACTTCCATGGAGACCCCAGCAGGGGAAAGTGGCGCGTATGATCTGCGATATCTATCAGACAAATCAAAAGCCGTATCCATTATGCTCCAGAGAAATTCTTAAACAGGTTATCAAAGAGGCAGATGAGATGGGGTATGAATTTGTCGCCGGCCCTGAATGTGAGTTTTTCCTTTTTCTTACCGATGAGGATGGAAGACCGACGCGTCTGACTCATGACCGGGCGGGATATTTTGATCTTGGTCCTCTGGATCAGGGGGAAAATGCCAGAAGAGATATGGTTCTGACACTAGAGGATATGGGATTTAAAGTGGAATCTTCCTATCATGAAGCCGCACCCGGTCAGCATGAAATTGATTTTCATCATTTTAAGGGCTTAGAAGCAGCGGACAGCTTGATGACATTCAAGTTTGCAGTCCGCACAATTGCAAAACGTCACGGATTGCATGCCACATTTATGCCAAAACCTACCACCGGAGAAAACGGTTCCGGAATGCATATTAATTGTATGTTGAGGGACATAGATGGTAAAAATATATTTTACGACGAGAAAAATGAACTGGGTCTCAGCAAAACGGCATATTACTTTATCGGAGGGATCTTAAAGCATATCCGGGGTATGTCTCTGATCACGAACCCTCTGGTCAATTCTTATAAACGGCTCGTCTCGGGTTTTGAAGCTCCGGTTTTTATCGGATGGTCTCTAAAGAGCAAGAGTCAGATCCTGCGGATCCCATCCTCCCGTGGTGAAAAGACAAAGATAGAGCTGCGATCACCTGACTCCTCGGCCAACCCTTATCTGGTTTTGGCAACTATCCTCGCGGCAGGGCTTGACGGAATTAAAAATAAGATTTACCCTCCAAAAAACATGGAGGAAAATCTGAATAATTTGACAAAGACTGAATTAACAACAAGAGGTGTAACGCTTCTTCCCGGAAATCTGGACGAGGCTGTCCATGCGTTTGAGGAGGACCCTTTTCTGTCACAGGTGCTTGGGTCTGACTTCGCACTCCGCTACGCGCAGATGAAGAAGTCAGAGTGGGAGGATTATATTAAACAGGTGACAGATTGGGAAATTGACAGATACATGTATCGCATATAAAAATAAAGGGTGTGTTGAATGAACAGCTTGATAATTGCTTTTCCGAAGATTGAAGACGCAAAACGTATCAGAGATGTTCTGGCACGGTATGGTTTTTACGTTGATGCGATAGGTACTACAGCTGCGCAGGCACTTGAGGAGATGAATAACAGGGACAGTGGAATTCTGATCTGCGGCTATAAACTTCCGGACATGTTTTTTACAGAGCTTCATGAATATCTGCCGGACGGTTTCGAAATGCTGCTGATTGCGTCTGACCGGATTTTGAGTTCCTATGAGGACAGCGGGGTGATCGCTCTGTCACAGCCACTGTCAGTAAATGATTTTGTCAGCACAGTCCAGATGATGAACCGTCAGATCAAAAGCACCGGGAAAATAAAAGATAAAAAAAAGGTGCGCAGCAAAGAGGAGCAAAGGGTCATTGATGAGGCAAAAGGTTTCCTCATGGAACGAAATCATCTGACAGAGTCCGAGGCACACCGTTATCTTCAGAAACGGAGTATGGAAAACGGAACGAATCTTAGAGAAACAGCAGAAATGGTGATTACACTTATGAATTTTTAGAAAGGACATCACTTTCAGATGTTTAAAGTAAATGAGAATTATTTGAAACTTCAGGGAAGCTACTTGTTTTCCAAAATAGAAGAAAAAGTAAAGGCGTTTGAGGCGGGAAATCCGCAGATACAGTTGATCCGCCTGGGAATCGGAGATGTGACGCAGCCAATTGCACCGTCGATTATTGATTCCCTGCATAAAGCTGTAGACGAAATGGGAAAACGGGAGACATTCCACGGCTATGCACCAGATCTCGGTTACGAGTTTCTGAGAAAAACGATTGCGAAAAATGACTATCAAAAGAGGGGCTGTAAGATTAACACGGATGAGATCTTTGTGTCTGACGGGGCAAAGGGTGACTGCTCCAATATCCAGGAAATTTTCAGTCATGACTCTAAAATTGCCGTATGTGACCCGGTTTATCCCGTATATGTAGACTCTAATGTCATGGCGGGGAGAACCGGTGAATATAATTCAATGACAGGAACGTTTTCTGGTGTTGTCTATATGCCATGCACGCTGGAGAATGATTTCTGTCCCGAATTGCCAAAAGAAACTCCAGACATGATCTATCTGTGTTTTCCAAATAACCCTACCGGTTCTACGCTTACAAAGGAACAGCTGCAGGTATGGGTGGATTATGCAAACCGTGTCGGAGCCGTTATTATATATGACGCTGCATATGAGGCATATATTTCAGAGGATAATGTACCACATTCTATCTATGAATGTGAAGGAGCAAGAACCTGTGCAATAGAGATGCACAGCTTCTCAAAGAATGCCGGATTTACCGGTATGCGTCTGGGTTATACAGTTGTTCCAAAGGATCTGAAGTCAAAGGAAGGTATCTCTCTCCACAGTCTATGGGCGAGACGTCACGGAACAAAATATAACGGTGCCCCCTATATCATTCAAAGAGCCGGTGAGGCTGTCTATTCATCGGAGGGGCAGCGTCAGATAAAATCCCAGGTGGCATATTATATGAAAAATGCACAGGTAATCTCGAAGGGACTGAAAGATGCCGGATACACGGTGACAGGAGGAATCAATGCACCCTATATCTGGATGAAGACCCCGGATGGCATGAGCTCCTGGGAATTTTTTGACGAATTATTGGAGAGGGCAAATGTTGTCGGGACTCCCGGTTCCGGGTTTGGGCCGTCAGGAGAGGGATATTTCCGCCTTACAGCATTTGGAACGTATGAGAACACACTAGAGGCACTGGAGAGGATTGAATTGGAAAATCATTAATTTTTAGAATTTCATCTTTACAAATCTGAATTTTTGTGTATACTAGTATGAAAAGTAAAGAGAGTGAAAATATTATAAAGGCTGAGAAGGAAACTCTGTACATGGAACTTGACAGGAAATGGATGTCACCGACTGAGAGCATCTGTATGAGAAGAAATGTACAACAGGGAACATTCCGGAGCCGTTCTGTCGAAACAGCAGTAGGCAGTTCCGTTAAAAGCGCGTTAAGCTCTAAAGAGATACAGCATAGGCTGTATAATGCGGGTGGTACCGCGGAATTAGATAATCCGTCCCGAAGTGTCGTTGATACGATGCTTCGGGACTTTTTTGTATAAGAGAGGAGCTTATATATGGATTTTGTGACTGGAATTAGCGATCATGGGGATTTGACGATCTCCAGGCTAAAGGATAAAGGTTATATAGGAAAAGAGGTGAAAGTAAAAGGAGCAGTGCATTCCATTAGAAATATGGGTGAAATTGCTTTCGTAATACTCAGGAGATGGGACGGGCTTGTGCAGACCGTTTATGAGGATAATGTTTCACCGTTTTCTTTTAAGGAGCTGAAGGACGCAGAAACAATCTGTGCCACCGGGATATTAAGAAAAGAAGGCCGGGCTCCGGGTGGGATTGAGATTTTACTTACGTCTGTCGAGGTGCTGTCAAGGCCAAAAGAGCCACTCCCACTCGACATATCTAAATGGAAGCTTTCCGCATCGCTAGAGGCAAAGCTTGATCAGAGGGCAATTGCACTTCGAAATGTTCGCGAGAGATCAAAATTTAAACTGCAGGAGGGCATTGTACGTGCATTCCGCGAATTCCTGTACGGGCATGGATTTACAGAAATTCACACACCAAAAATCGGAGCAAAAAGCGCAGAAGGGGGAGCAAACCTGTTTCGGCTGGAGTATTTTCACAAACCGGCTGTTCTGCAGCAAAGCCCTCAGTTCTATAAACAGATGATGGTGGGTATATTCGACCGTGTGTTTGAGACGGGACCCGTCTTTCGGGCAGAAAAGCACAATACAAAACGCCATTTAAATGAATACACATCTCTTGATTTCGAGATGGGTTATATTGAGAACTTTACAGACATTATGGAGATGGAGGCAGGATTTCTCCAGTATATGGTCCATATGCTCGACAATGAATATAAAAGAGAACTTGGCCTGCTTGATATTACACTCCCAAAAGTAAATGAGATACCATATGTGACATTTTCAAAGGCAAAAGAACTGGTATCTGAGAGGTATCATAGAAAGATCAAAAATCCATATGATCTGGAACCGGAGGAGGAGTCTCTGATCGGCCGATTCTTTAAGGAAGCAGCAGATGCCGATTTTGTTTTTGTAACACACTATCCATCAAAGAAACGTCCGTTTTACGCAATGGATGATCCCCGGGATCCGATGTTCACCTTAAGCTTTGACCTTTTGTTCCATGGAATGGAGATCACAACCGGTGGACAGCGTATTCATGACTATTCAGAATTATGCAGGAAAATGAGAGCGAGAAAAATCGAATCCAATGGCATGCAGCAGTATCTGGATGTCTTCCGGTACGGCATGCCACCGCACGGAGGCCTTGGGATTGGACTCGAGCGCCTGACCATGCAGCTTATCGGAGATGATAATGTCCGTGAGACAACACTGTTTCCACGAGATCAGGGAAGGCTTACGCCTTAGCTTTGCTGAAAATTGGTGTGATAAGCGTACTGGACGATAAAGAAGCAGGATGATATGATAAAACTTATGCAAAAGAAGGGAGAATTTGTCAATGGCTGAAAAAATAACCGATGAAATGATAGATTATGTTTCTATTCTGGCCAAGCTGGATCTTGACGACAGAGAAAGAGATAAAGCCAGGGAGGATATGCAAAAGATGCTAAACTATATTGATAAGTTGAATGAACTTGATACCGTGGATGTCGAACCTTTGTCTCATATTCTATCAGTTGAAAATGTTTTTCGTGAGGATGTGGTGACAAACGGTGATGACCGGGAGAATATTCTCGCGAATGCTCCAGAGAAAAAAGACGGGCAGTTTCAAGTTCCTAAAACAGTAGAATAGGAGGAAGAAGGATGAATCTGGAAGAAATAACAGCTGTACAGCTGTCTAAAATGATAAAATCCCGAAAAATTACGGCCGTGGAAGCTGCAAAGGCTTCTCTTGAAACCATACAGGAAAAGGAAGATAAACTCCATTCTTTTATCACTGTGGATGAAAAAGGAGCGCTAAAAAGAGCCGGGGAAGTTCAAAAAGGCATAGAAAGAGGAGAATTTACAGGACCTCTGGCCGGGGTTCCGATTGCGGTGAAAGACAATATATGTACAAAAGGTATCAAGACGACCTGTGCGTCGAAGATGCTCTCCGATTTCATCCCCACTTATGATGCCTGTGTGGTAGAAAAGCTGAGAGAGGCAGGTGCGGTAATGATTGGAAAAACCAATATGGATGAATTTGCCATGGGAAGCACAACCGAGACATCCGCTTTCAAGGTGACGAGAAATCCTGTGAATTCGGCGTATGTGCCCGGTGGTTCCTCGGGCGGATCCTGTGCGGCTGTGAAGGCCGGTGAGGTGAGCATTGCGCTGGGTTCAGATACCGGAGGATCCATCCGGCAGCCCAGTGCCTTCTGTGGTGTTACAGGGATGAAGCCTACCTATGGAGCGGTTTCCCGTTATGGGCTGATCGCGTATGCGTCATCCCTTGATCAGATCGGACCGATTGCGAAAGATGTAAGCGACTGTGCGGCACTTTTATCAGCTATCGCCTCACATGATCACAGAGATTCCACCTCGGTTTCTATGGGGGATTATGATTTTACTACTGCCCTTTGCGAAGATGTCCGTGGATTAAGGATAGGACTTCCCACCGATTTTTTTGGAGAAGGCTTAGATTCAAAAGTGAGAGAATGCATCATGGCAGCCGCACAGATTTTGAAAGAAAATGGTGCAGTTTTGGAACCCTTTGAGCTTGGAATGACAGAGTATGCCATACCGGCTTACTATATTATAGCTTCTGCGGAAGCCAGTTCTAATCTTGAGCGTTTTGACGGTGTAAAGTACGGGTATAGATGTGCTGAATCGAATGGCCTTCATGACATGTATAAGAAAACCCGTACACAGGGTTTTGGAAGTGAGGTGAAACGCCGTATCATGCTGGGAAGTTTTACCTTAAGTTCGGGCTATTACGATGCATACTATATGAAAGCATTAAAGACAAAAGCTCTAATCAAAAAGTCTTTTGATGATGCATTTAAAAAATATGATGTTTTACTCACACCAGTGTATCCGGATGTGCCGCCAAAACTCGGGACATCCTTAAGCGATCCCCTGAAGATGTACCTGGGGGATATCTGTACGGTATCTGTCAATATGGCGGGGCTTCCCGCCATATCTATACCATGCGGCACAGATAGTCAGGGTCTTCCGGTTGGGATGCAGCTGATCGGTAACTGCTTTTCAGAAAAGGTATTACTGCGTGCGGCCTATAGTTTTGAAAGGAAGGTAAAAGATGAGAAAACAGTATGAGACGGTGATTGGACTGGAAGTACATGTAGAACTGGCCACTAAAACCAAGATATTCTGTGGATGTTCGACAAAATTCGGAGGTGAGCCGAATACCCATACCTGTCCGGTATGTACCGGTATGCCGGGTTCTCTTCCGGTTTTGAACAGGCAGGTGGTGGAATATGCCATGGCCGTTGGACTTGCGTCAAACTGCGCGATTAACCAGTACTGTAAATTTGACCGCAAGAATTACTTTTATCCGGATAATCCGCAGAATTATCAGATTTCGCAGCTTTATATTCCGATCTGTCACGATGGATTTATAGAGATTGAAATTTCCGGTGGGAAGAAGAAAATCCGAATTCATGAGATCCATATGGAGGAAGATGCCGGGAAACTGATTCATGACGAATGGGAGGACTGTTCTCTGGTGGATTATAACAGAAGTGGAGTTCCCCTGATTGAGATTGTGTCGGAACCGGATATGAGAAATGCCGATGAAGTTGTGGCATATCTGGAAAAGCTTCGTCTTATCCTGCAGTATCTGGGGGCTTCCGACTGCCGGCTGCAGGAGGGTTCGATGCGTGCGGATGTAAACCTGTCAGTGCGCTGGCGCGGGGATGAGAAGATGGGAACGCGGACCGAAATGAAGAATCTGAACTCATTTAAAGCGATCAGACATGCAATAGAAGGTGAGAGCAGCCGGCAGATTGAACTGATCGAACAGGGTGAGCAGGTGATACAGGAAACTCGGAAATGGGACGACAACAAAGAATATTCGTATGCTATGCGATCGAAAGAAGACGCTCAGGATTATCGGTATTTTCCAGATCCCGATCTGCCGCCGGTTCGGATCAGCGACGAGTGGCTGACGCGTGTGAGAAGAGCACTGCCGGAACTTCAGCCCGAGAAGCAGATACGTTATGAAAGAGAGTATGGACTTCCCCGATATGATGCACAGATTCTCACCGGGTCACGAAAACTGGCTGACATTTTTGAATCCGCATCTGCTATCTGCGATAAACCAAAGAAGGTTTCAAACTGGCTGATGGGTGAGACGTTACGTCTCTTGAAGGTACACGATCAGGAGCCCGATGACTTGACGTTTTCTCCGGAAAATCTTGCAAAACTGGTTCAGCTTTCGGATGAGGGGACAGTGAGCAGTACAGTGGCAAAGGATGTTTTTGAAAAGGTATTTCTGGAAGATGTGGATCCCGCCTGTTACGTTGAAGAACATGGACTTAAGACTGTAAATGATATGGATCTTCTGACTGAGGTTGTTAAAAAAGTGATCTCACAGAACCCGGCACCCGTGGAGGAATATAAAGCCGGGAAAGAAAAAGTCCTTGGTTTTCTCGTCGGCAGGGTTATGAAAGCGATGAAGGGAAAAGCTAATCCGTCCGCGGCGAAGGAATTGATTAAAAAGCTGATATGATACAAGCGAAACACATCGCGGTCTGAGTATCATTGTTTCGTGCGATACCTCCTATCTCTTTTTGGCATATAATATAAAAAAGATAAATATGAGGCGGATAGATGGAACATGATTTGACAGGAAAAGGGATTGGTATTGCGTTTCTTGACACGGGTATTTTCCCTCATATAGATTTTGACAGCCGGATCCTGGCTTTTAAGGATTTTATCAATCATATAGACGTACCTTATGATAACAACGGACACGGAACCCATACAGCCGGAATTGCGGCTGGAAACGGAGAGTGCTCCTATGGGAGATACCAGGGAGTGGCACCCGAAGCTTTTATCATTTCATTAAAAGTTTTGGATCAGTATGGAAACGGAGACAAAGATCTGGTGCTTGACGCACTTAACTGGATACTCGTACACCATAAGCAGTATGGGATACGAATCGTCAATATCTCTGTGGGCACAACAGAAAAAGATTATCATATTCACAAAAAACTCATCGACGCAGTTGAACGAGTCTGGGATGCAGGCCTTGTGGTGGTTGCGGCAGCGGGTAATATGGGGCCGAAACCGGGAAGTGTAACCGCGCCGGGAAGCAGCAGAAAGGTAATTACCGTGGGGTCCTCAGATATGATAACTTCTGCGCTGCCGATATCAGGCAGGGGTCCAACACGGGAATGTATCAGTAAACCAGATATTGTTGCTCCGGGAGATTCTGTTGTGAGCTGTGCGGTCAGGCAGGGAAGGTATACTGCGAAAAGCGGGACTTCGATGTCGACACCCAAAGTATCAGGAGGAATTGCCCTTCTGCTCGAAAAATATCCATGGCTTACCAATGTTGAAATTAAGTCCCGACTGCTTGAGACCGCGAAAGATCTGGGGCTTCCACATAATCAGCAGGGACGGGGCCTTTTCCAATTGAACAAATTTCTTGCTTGAGAATATTATAAAAATACTTTATACTATAAAAAAGCTTAGCGCTTTAGCTCTATAACTAATGAATAAACTTTTATGAGGAGACAATATGAAAAAAATAAACATGCAGACACCCCTGGTTGAAATGGACGGAGATGAGATGACCCGCGTCTTATGGCAGATGATCAAAGATGAATTGCTGCTGCCGTTTATTGATCTGAAAACAGAATATTATGATCTGGGGTTGGTTCACCGCAATGAGACGAATGATCAGGTGACTGTTGACAGCGCAAATGCGGCGAAAAAATATAAAGTGTCCGTAAAATGTGCGACAATAACTCCAAATGCTGACCGCGTAAAAGAATATGACTTAAAAGAAATGTGGAAAAGTCCGAATGGGACCATTCGCGCAATGCTGGATGGTACAGTATTTCGCTCGCCGATTGTGGTAAAGGGAATTTGTCCCTGCGTAAAAAACTGGAAGAAGCCGATTACGATCGCAAGGCATGCTTATGGAGATATTTATAAGAATGCAGAGATGGTCATTCCGGGTCCGGGAAAAGTGAAATTACTTTATATACCGTCAGATAAAAGCGAAGAACAGACGCTTCTTATTCATGATTTCAAATCCAGTGGTGTTGTACAGGGACAGCATAATCTGGACAATTCAATTATAAGCTTTGCAAAAACCTGTTTCGAGTACGCACTGGATGTAAAAGAAGATCTGTGGTTCTCCACAAAAGACACAATATCAAAAAAATATGATCATAGATTTAAGGATATATTTACCGATTTATATGAAAAGGAATATAAGGATAGATTTGAAAAGGCAGGAATTACTTACTTTTATACGCTGATTGATGATGCTGTAGCCCGTGTTATGAAATCAGAAGGCGGGTTTATCTGGGCATGTAAGAATTATGACGGAGATGTGATGAGTGATATGATTTCATCTGCTTTTGGATCACTTGCCATGATGACATCGGTTCTTGCCTCCCCGGATGGCTGCTATGAGTATGAGGCAGCTCACGGAACTGTGCAGCGGCATTATTATAAATACCTGAAGGGAGAAGAAACTTCCACGAATTCAGTAGCAACAATTTTTGCATGGAGCGGAGCACTTAGGAAACGAGGAGAACTGGATGGAAACCGGAAGCTGATGGACTTTGCGGACTGTCTGGAAAATGCAGTGTTGTCCACAATTGAACGAGGAAAAATGACAAAGGATCTGGCTTTGATTACTACCTTAAAAGATCCCGAGATTTTAAACACCCGGGATTTTATCCTTGCCATACGAAGTACCTTAGAATCCAGCAATAAAAATTAATCTTTTATTTAGTTCCAACGGTATATGGTAAAAACAACAGGCCTCCTTTGAGGCCTTTGCTTTTACCGCTTTTCTTTCTTTTCAGAAAGTTTTTCCCAACTGTCGTAGAGTTTTTCAAGCTCATCTGCAATATCTGCCTTTTCTTCTGAAAGTTCGATACAGCGTGCGACATCTGTAGAGACTTCCGGCAGGATGATCTCTTTGTCTATCTCGTCATCTTTTGATTCCAGTTCTTCAATTCTGTTTTCACATTTTTTTATCGCATTTTCTAACTTTCTCTGCTCTGCCTGTTCCTGCTTTTGCCTTTTCCAATCGGTTTTGGAATTTGCGTCTGACGAAGCCAAAGGTACATCTTCGGATGATTTGGGTGCATACGCTTTTGTAAGAATATCCTTTTTTTCACGATAATAATCATAGTTTCCGATGTAGTTTACAAGTTGTCCGTTCATGAGATCAAGAATTCTTGTTGCTGTCTGGTTGATAAAATATCGGTCATGAGAGACAAAAAGTACAGTTCCGGTGTAGCTCGACAGGGCATTTTCCAAAATTTCCTTTGATACAATGTCCAGATGGTTCGTGGGCTCATCAAGGATTAAAAAGTTAGCTTCAGAGAGCATCAGCTTGGCAAGTGAGACCCTGCCGCGCTCGCCTCCGCTTAAACTTTTGATTGGTTTGAGTACATCATCGCCTGTAAATAGAAAAGCTGCCAGAACATTTCTTATCTTTGTATTGTTAAGACCCGGATATGCATCTGAGATTTCCTCAAAGACGGTTTTTTCATAATGCAGGACATGATGTTCCTGATCGTAATATCCAATCTGTACCTTGCTTCCAAGCGTAAACTTGCCGGTATCAGGTGGTATGATCTGGTTTAATATCTTGAGAATCGTTGTTTTTCCGGTTCCGTTGTTTCCAATCAGAGCTACCCTTTCCTTACGCTTGATATCAAAATTCAAGTCCGTAAATAAGGTTTGACTTCCAAAGCTCTTGGACAGATGTTCAACATGCAGAACATCATTTCCACTTGCAATACGGGGCGTGAGCTCGATTCGCATATCGCTTTTGACTTCAACTGGTTTATCCAGACGATCGATCTTGTCAAGCATCTTTTCGCGGCTTTCGGCGCGTTTTATGGATTTCTCCCGATTGAAAGATTTTAATTTTGTTATGACATCTTCCTGATGTTTGATTTCCTGCTGCTGGTTCAGGTAGGCATTCATAGCAGCACGCCGGATGACGGCCTTTTTTTCGCTGTATGAGCGGTAGTTTCCACCGAATTCGAGAATCCTTCCGCCGTCAATTTCGATGACTTTCGTCACGACACGGTCAAGAAAATAGCGATCATGGGATACAATGACCACCGCTCCCTGATAATTGATCAGATAAGTTTCGAGCCAGTTAATCGACTCCATGTCGAGATGATTGGTGGGCTCATCCAGAAGAATGATATCAGGTTTCGTGATCAGAAGTTTACCAAGAGCAACTCTGGTTTTCTGTCCGCCGGAGAGAGTGGAAACCAGCTTCGAGAATTCTGTTTCCTCAAAACCTAAACCTTTTAAAACGCCGGTTACCTCACTTCGATAGGCATATCCGTTCTGCATTTCAAAAGACTGATTCAGTCGTGTATAGTCTGCCATCAGCTTTTCCAGTTTTTCTGATGAGGCACTCTTCATCTGCAGTTCAAGAGTTCGAATCTTAGACTCCATCTCAACCAAGTTCCGTCTGGCACTTAAGACCTCTTCATAGATCGTCTGTTCCCCTATAATATCCTGATGTTGTGCCAGGTAGCCAATTGTGGCATCTTTGGCCAGTACGACGTCTCCCTCGTCGGCAGACATCCGGTGCATGATGATTTTCAGCATCGTGGACTTACCCGCTCCATTTATACCAATTAAAGCAGCTTTTTCATGAGCTTCTATATGAAAAGAAGCATTTTTCAACACCTCTGTAGTTCCAAAACTTTTGCTTATATTCTGACATGATAAAATCATTAGTAGCTTCTCCTTCGCAATTCTGAAAACATTCGAGGTCTGTCCTATCGGACTTCCCCCTCATGTTTTACGGGTCTCAAGTTCATGCTGTTTCCTGCTTGCAGGAAACAGCATGAGTTTTCGACCCTTGGGTTATCATTATACTCCATGATTGCGTGTTCACGCAAGGAGACTGGTATTTTCCTTTTGACAAAGTTATGTCATACAATTATAATTAATAATAACAATTTATGGATGAGTTCAGAGATATAAGGACTGATTTTAATACTTTTATGGAGTTTTTGTTTTTTTATGTAATATACTATATCCATATATGGAGGAAAAATAGTTGGATGAGAAATTGATTTCAAAAGCCGTTATCAGAAGGCTTCCGCGTTATTATCGTTATCTGGGTGAATTGCTGGATGATGGAGTGGAACGTATCTCGTCGGGAGAGCTAAGCAAACGAATGAAGGTTACAGCGTCACAGATCAGGCAGGACCTTAATAATTTTGGCGGATTTGGGCAGCAGGGATACGGATATAATGTAAGATATTTGTATAATGAAATTGGAAAAATACTTGGATTAAATCGCACACATGATATGATTATCATAGGTGCGGGAAATCTGGGACAGGCACTTGCAAACTATAGATCATTTGACAGCAGTGGATTTAAAACAGTCGCGTTGTTCGA
This sequence comes from Eubacterium sp. UBA5416, assembly GCA_002409525.1. Classification (GTDB taxonomy): domain Bacteria; phylum Bacillota; class Clostridia; order Lachnospirales; family Lachnospiraceae; genus Novisyntrophococcus. The sequence goes on from DHNM01000063.1 coordinate 18,249, forward strand.
TGTTAACCCTGATATCAAGGGCAAAAAGATTCGGGGAATTGAGATTCATATGATAGATGAACTCCCGGAGTTTATCAAAGATAACCATGTTGAGATTGCTGCACTGACACTTCCAAAGTCAGAAGCAGTCCATGTAGCGGAGATACTGGTGGAAAATGGTGTGAGAGCGATTTGGAATTTTGCCCATACGGATCTTAATCTGCTTTTACCAGAGGACGTGGTCGTTGAAAATGTCCACCTCTCTGAAAGCCTGATGAGACTGTCGTATAATCTCACAACAAAAGAAATAGAAAACTCAGAGAAAGACGATAAGTAAGGTCATGCGGCCTATACCGGTCAGGACTGTGGAAGGGAGAGGGTTTAGATGAAAAAAATAGTCACTGGGGAACAGATGAAGTTATTGGATAAGTATACGGTAGAGTCAATGAATGTCTCTTCGGCTGTCCTTATGGAGAGGGCGGCACTTGCTGTTGCAGATGAGATTACGAGTGGAAGTTTTCTGACAGATCGTATTCTGGTAGTGTGCGGCAGCGGGAATAATGGCGGGGATGGCGTCTGCGCAGCCCGTATTCTCCATTTAAAAGGATACAACGTATCTGTCTTTTTAACCGCCAATCCTAAAAAATTTAGCGAAGGATTGAAAGAACAGATACAAATTGCCAAAAACTATCAGATTAATTTTGTCAAAAATCCCGCCTACACTGAATATACTGTTATCGTGGATGCTGTATTCGGTGTGGGACTGTCGCGCCCGGTCACAGGACAAAGCGGAGAAATCCTACACCAGATTAATGAAAGTCATGTTCCGGTTGTGGCTGTTGATATCCCTTCCGGTCTTCACAGCGATACCGGTGCAGTCAAAGGTGTAGCTGTGAAGGCGGATGCTACTGTGACGATGGCTTATGGCAAGCCCGGGCTTCTTCTTGGAGATGGACAAACTTATGCGGGAAAACTGACTGTCGCCGATATCGGGGTCTATGATACGGGATATAAAAAACCGGAAAAGAATGAATTCTGCTTTTTCCGGACTGAGAAAGATGATCTGCGTAAACTTCCTGTGAGACGGGAAAACGGTAATAAAGGGACATTTGGGAAAGTATTATTAATTGCAGGCTCCAAAAATATGGCCGGGGCCGCACTCCTTTCAGGAGAATCCTGCATGAGAGCTGGAGCCGGAATGCTTAAAATCTATACAACAAATGAGATCAGGGACAGCATCCTTTCAAATCTGCCAGAAGCGATGCTTTCAGTATATGACCCGGAAGATCCACTGACCGGACAATTTCACAGAGACATGGAATGGGCGGATGTAATCGGTATTGGGCCGGGATTATCCACTGAACCATATGCAGGAAAGATACTGGAATATGTATTGAAAAACAAGGGAAAAAAACCATGCGTGATTGATGCTGATGCTTTAAATCTGCTCAGCTTACATATGAGTCTGCTGAAGGAAGCGGCTCCCCCGTGCATTGTTACCCCTCACATAGGAGAATTTTCCAGACTTACTGATACACCGGTATCGAAAGTGTTGTCGGATGTTCCAAAAAGTGTCCGGAAATTTGTTCAGGATTATGGTGTCGTCTGTGTCTGCAAGGATGCGAGGACTCTCACTATGGTACCGGGCGGATACGGATACATCAATACTTCCGGCAATTCGGCACTGTCGACTGCCGGAAGCGGTGATGTTCTCACCGGGATTATATTGGGCATTCTCGCATGTAGTGAGCATCATGCTGACATCCGGGTTATTCCCGCGGCAGTTTATCTTCATGGACTTCTGGGAGAGAAGGCTTCGATGAGACTTTCTAAGGCCGGAGTGATCGCATCTGATCTGATCGAAGAACTTACAATACAAAATAAAAAGTTAGAGAATGGATAAATTTGAATACACCCGAATTTTTTGGAAATACTTTAAATAAGCTACATAAAATCGGAGTGTGAAAAAAAGTGATTATTAGAAGAGGAGATATTTTTTACGCGGACCTGAGGCCCGTAGTAGGAAGTGAACAAGGCGGTATACGCCCGGTATTGATTATACAAAATGATGTTGGTAACAAGCACAGTCCCACAGTAATCTGTGCAGCAATCACATCCAAGATGAATAAGGCAAAATTACCTACACATGTGGAAATTGATTCGTCATCTTATGAAATTGTGCGGGATTCTGTAATCCTTCTGGAACAGCTTCGCACAATTGATAAACGGCGGCTGAAAGATAAGATTTGTCATCTGAGGCCGGATCTTTTAAGTCATGTTGATCATGCCTTAAAGATCAGTCTGGAACTTTCTTCCTGAAGATATTTGTCTAAACTTGACGAATGGTGGTTTCAGTGTTATATTTTTCAGAGATACTATATAGAAAGAGAGTAAGATAAAGCATGTCAGGACATTCAAAGTTTGCAAATATAAAGCATAAAAAAGAGAGAAATGATGCCAAGAAAGGTAAAATATTTACGATACTTGGTCGTGAAATTGTAATTGCAGTAAAAGAGGGCGGGCCGGATCCGGAGAATAACAGCAAGCTTCGCGACGTAATAGCAAAGGCCAAAGCAAATAATATGCCAAACGATACGATCGACCGGGGTATAAAGAAGGCTGCAGGCGATTCAGATGCAGACAATTATGAACGCATTACATATGAAGGATATGGCCCCAGTGGAATTGCGATAATTGTTGAAGCTCTTACCGATAATAAAAACCGTACAGCTGCGGATGTCAGGAGTGCTTTTACAAAGGGACAGGGGAATGTCGGTACTCCGGGGTGTGTATCCTTTATGTTTGACAGAAAGGGACAGATTATTGTATCCAAAGAGGATTATGAGACAGACGCCGATGATCTGATGATGAAATCACTTGATGCGGGTGCCGAGGATTTTTCCGAAGAGGAAGACTGCTATGAGATTATCACAGATCCGGATGATTTTTCAACTGTGCGAGAAGCAATGGAAAAAATGAAAATTCCAATGACAGAGGCTGATATTACGATGATTCCTCAGACTTATGTTGCCCTTACGAATGATTCTGATAAGACGAATCTTCAGAGAACTCTGGATTTGCTGGACGATAATGATGATGTTCAGTATGTATATACAAATTTGGATGAATAAATAAGGTCTTTCTTACACATACTTCTTGAAAAAGAAAAGTTCAGACAGGAGTATGCAGGTATGGAAGAACAGGCACAGAATAAAAGTGAAAATTTGGTTACAACAGATAGCAATATATTTCTTTTATCAATTATCGGCGAAGTGGAGGGACATGAGGGCCTGGGTGACCGGGTAAAGGCAACAAAATATGAACATATACTGCCCAGCCTGGCCAGAGCAGAGGACGACGGGAATATAGAGGGTATGTTAATCCTGCTTAATACCGTCGGAGGAGACGTTGAGGCGGGGCTGGCAATCTCTGAGATGATCGCTTCTATGAGCAAACCGACAGTATCACTGGTTCTTGGAGGCGGTCATTCGATTGGAGTTCCACTGGCGGTTTCCGCAGATTATTCTTTTATTGTACCAAGTGGTACGATGGTGGTCCATCCGGTACGGCAGAGCGGTATGTTTATCGGTGTTCAGCAGTCTTATCGTAATATGGAAAAGACTCAGGATCGAATCACAGCGTTTATTGCTGAGCATTCACAGATTACAAAAGAACGCGTTGAGGAATTAATGCTGGACACCAGTATGCTGGTCAAGGATGTGGGAACTATGCTGGATGGACGAGATGCCGTACGTGAGGGCCTGATTAATGAGATCGGTGGGGTTTCTGATGCACTGAAAAGACTTCATGCTATGATTGACGGTAAAGAATAAAAGTTTGGGTTTTTATGCCTTTTTATGCCTTTTTCATTGCATGAAAAAGAGCACGAGTTTCCTTTGTGGTGTACCGCACCATGATGATACCACGGATTGCTCCGCACGTTGTGCTCACGCAATCGGGCAGACTTTCGAATTACGGATCGGATTGGGCTGCGTCGGTTATGCCTTTTTCATTGCATGAA
>DHNM01000063.1:22494-60747 GCA_002409525.1 Eubacterium sp. UBA5416
TTTGACCCTGGTATCATACAAATACATATAGATGGGATGATATAGTTATGACTGCCTGGCAGGCACTTTTATTAGGATTGATACAGGGAATCACAGAATTTTTACCAATTAGCAGTTCGGGACACATGGTGCTTTTAGAACACCTCCTGGGAATTAAAATAGACAACAGTATTTTGTTTGGGGTATTACTTCATGTGGGTACCCTGTTTCCGGTATTTATTATATTCGGAGAGGATATTAAACGCCTTTTCTGGGGTATGATACATATTTTTAAGGATATTATTCGCAATTTAAAAATCTGGTTCCACAATAAAAAGCATCACGACTCTGAACGTTATCACAAGATTTTTTCCACAAACTATAGAAAATTCACTGTCCTGATTCTGATTTCGCTGGTTCCTACTGCGCTTATCGGCTATCTTTTACAGGGGATGGTAAGCAGGGCATTTGATAATCTGCTGGCTCCTGCAATCGGGTTTTTTATAACAGCAATTTTACTGCTGGTAACAGAAATCGCCTCAAATCAGGCCGAAAAATCACCGAAAGAGACAGATTATCGTGATGCTTTGATCATCGGAATATTTCAGGGCTTTTCAGTGTTTCCGGGTATTTCCCGTGCGGGAGCAACTTTGTCTGCCGGATTTTTATGTGGGTTTTCCCGTAAATACGCGATCAAATATTCCTACATTATGCTGATTCCGACGGTCATTGGAGCATTGATTGTAGAGCTTCAAAACGGTGTGGGTCATATATCGGTTTCGGATGTCGGAAATTGTATACTGGGTATAGCCGGTGCGGCTTTCGCGGGATATTTTACCATACAATTTTTACTTTCCATGGTGCGGCAAAAAAAACTACGCCGTTTTTCTGGTTATTGTATGCTGATCGGTATTGCGGCAATTGTCGTGAATTTTATAATGTAAGGGGAGGAACTTTTTCATGGCCGGTACTAAGAAAAAAAAGACGGTTGTTCCTAAGACGTCGACGAAAAAGAAGACCTCGGCTAAAGGAAGGAAAAGAAGAAAAAATAAAAAGCAGAATGAAAGAGGTGTGCGCCTTGAAATTACAGCGTTGCTGATTTTAGCGGGCTGCCTTTTGTTAATGCTGACTAATTTTGGCCTGGGTGGTGCAGTTGGAGGAGCGGTCAGCTCCTTTTTCTTTGGACTGTTTGGGTTGTCTGCCTATGTGTTCCCGATTGTATTCTTTATCGGTACTACTTTTGTTTTTGCAAATTGGGACAGCCCTCTGCTCAAACGGAAAATGCTTGGAAGTGCTGCTTTTTTCTGCCTGTTTTGCGGATTTCTGCAGTTGCTGACGATAGGATATGAAAGAGGCGCTGCTGTTACGGATTATTATATAGACAGTTCAACTGGCAGGTTTGGAGGAGGAATCCTTGGGGGGCTCCTGGTGAAATGGCTGGGGTTTGCATTCGGAGAGATCGGAGCGTATATTATTCTTGTGATAGGTATGATTATCGCTGCAATTGTGGCTACTCAGAAACCTCTTCTGGAAACAGTACATAGATCTGGATCTAAAGTCTTGTCAACTGCGAAAGACCAACGAGAAAGGCTGACAGAAAGTATAAAAATCCAAAAAGATGAAATAAATAAAACAAAGCAAAGGACAAAACCTAAAAGTAAAATAAAATCTGAAAAAGATATGATGCCGGAAATAGAAATTCACGAAATACCAAAGGAACGAGTTCCGGATTTTGTCATAACCAGAAATGAAGAGCCGCCAGCACAGCAGGAAAAAGAAGAAGATGCAGATGCACATATGCCGGAGATAAAAAGAGAGGGCGGTAAAAATCCAAGATCCTCCATGAAAGAAATAGATTCCGGGATACAAGGCATAAAAAAAGAAATATCAGATAGCAGTATAAAAAAGAAATCAAAATATAAATACCCGCCCATGTCTCTTCTAAAGAGGGGAAAAAGCGGAAAATTAGGCGACTCAGACAGCCAGTTGAAAGCCACTGCAAGCAAACTTCAGGAGACCCTAGACAGTTTTGGTGTCAATGTAGCGGTTTCAAATGTAAGCTGCGGGCCTACGGTGACCAGATATGAACTTCAGCCGGAACAGGGAGTAAAAGTCAGCAGAATTGTAAATCTTGCGGATGATATCAAACTAAACCTGGCTGCAGCGGATATCAGAATTGAGGCTCCGATCCCGGGTAAAGCTGCCGTAGGAATCGAGGTGCCGAATTCGACAAACAGTACAGTTATGCTGAGGGATCTGCTGGATACAGCGGAATTTAGAAAGAATTCATCAAATCTTGCATTTGCAGTGGGCAAAGATATAGCTGGAAAACCTGTGATTACTGATATTGCGAAGATGCCCCACCTTTTGATTGCAGGTGCAACGGGATCCGGTAAATCTGTCTGTATCAATACCTTGATCATGAGTATTTTGTATAAATCCAGTCCCGATGATGTGAAATTAATCATGATTGACCCCAAGGTAGTGGAACTTTCCGTGTATAATGGAATTCCCCACCTGTTTATACCGGTTGTGACAGACCCGAAAAAAGCAGCCGGTGCGTTAAACTGGGCTGTATCCGAGATGACAGACCGTTACAATAAATTTGCCGACTATCACGTCCGTGACATCAAAGGCTACAATGCAAAAATAGAAAAAGCCGTACCTGTTGAGGGCCGGGAGGTGCCTGAGAAACTTCCCCAGATTGTGATTATCGTAGATGAGCTTGCAGATCTGATGATGGCTGCTCCGGGTGAAGTGGAAGATGCGATTTGTCGTCTGGCTCAGTTAGCCAGGGCAGCGGGTCTGCATTTGATTATTGCGACACAGAGGCCCTCTGTAAATGTAATCACTGGACTGATCAAGGCAAATATGCCTTCCAGAATCGCTTTTTCTGTATCTTCCGGTGTGGATTCCAGAACAATTCTGGATATGAACGGTGCAGAAAAGCTGCTCGGAAAAGGTGACATGCTTTTTTATCCACAGGGCTATCAGAAACCGGCCAGATTACAGGGCTCTTTTGTGTCAGATAAAGAGGTCGCAGATGTGGTAAAATATCTTTCGGAAAACTATAAGGACTCGGGTTATGACAAAGAGCTCCAGCAGAAAGTTGAGAACAGCAGCCCCGGCGGCGCGGGCGGCGGAAGTACTATAAAAGATGATCGCGATAAATATTTTTCTGATGCCGGAAAATTCATTATAGAGAAAGACAAGGCCTCCATCGGTATGCTTCAGAGAATGTTCAGAATTGGCTTTAACCGTGCCGCCAGAATTATGGATCAGCTGCATGAAGCAGGTGTAGTCGGACCGGAAGAAGGGACGAAACCACGCAAGCTGCTGATGACCATGGAGGAGTTCGAACAATACCTTAATCAGCAGGATGATTGAGCCTTTACCCTATTGCCTGATTTTTATTATTGTGTTAAAATGAAAGACGGAATCGGTATGGTTCATGATCTGATTTTAGTGAAATAAATAGCAGGCATTGCGTTTCTGCTCTGAATTTGAGAGAGTTATGCAGTGTAAAGCTTGAATATTATAATATAACTCTAGGAGGTATATATGTACAAGATTCTCAACGCAGAAAAATTAGCTTCAAATATTATTTCTATGGATATTGAAGCCCCACGGGTTGCAAAACACTGCCTGCCGGGACAATTCCTGATTGTCAAGGTGGACGAGGTAGGGGAGCGTATTCCGCTTACCATCTGTGATTATGATTCCGATAAGGGTATAGTGACAATTGTATTTCAGCCAATCGGCGCCTCTACCAGGAGAATGGCAGAGTTTAAGACGGGCGATTCTTTTGAAGATGTCGTCGGACCACTGGGACAGCCTTCTGAATTCACGAAGATGGATATAAATGAACTTAAAAAGAAAAAAATAGTTTATGTTGCCGGCGGTGTTGGGACTGCTCCTGTTTATCCTCAGCTAAAATGGCTTCATGCGCATGGCATAACAGCCGATGCGATTGTTGGAGCAAAGACAAAGGATCTTATCATTTTGGAGGATAAACTGAAAAAAGTTTCAAATCTTTATCTGACTACCGACGACGGATCTTATGTCAGAAAAGGTATGGGAACTGATGTGCTTCGCGACCTTGTCGAGAATGAGGGAAAGAAATATGATGTCTGTGTTGCAATCGGACCTATGATTATGATGAAGTTTGTATGCCTTTTAACAAAAGAGCTGGGAATTCACACGATCGTCAGCATGAATCCGATTATGGTGGACGGGACCGGCATGTGTGGTGCCTGTCGTCTGCTTATCGACGGAGAAGTCAAGTTTGCCTGCGTAGACGGACCGGAATTCGATGGACATAAGGTGGACTTCGATCTTGCGATGAAACGTCAGCAGTTGTATAAAACAGATGAGGGCAGAGCATTAATTGAAGAAGAAGAAGGCGAACCACATCATGGTGGATGTGGCCTGTGTGGAGGTGACAAATAATGGCTGATGTATTAAAGAAAGTACCTGTCAGAGAGCAGAATCCAAAAGTACGTGCGACAAACTTTGAAGAGGTATGTTTAGGATATAATCAAGAGGAGGCAACAGAAGAGTCAGTTCGCTGCCTGAACTGTAAAAATGCCAGATGCATCAAGGGATGTCCTGTATCGATCAATATTCCGGCATTTATTCAGGAGGTAAAAGCCGGAAATGTGGAAAAGGCTTACCAGATTATCAGTGAGTCAAGTGCCCTTCCGGCTGTCTGCGGCCGTGTATGTCCGCAGGAAACCCAGTGTGAGGAAAACTGCATACGCGGAATTAAAGGTGAGCCAATCTCCATTGGAAAGCTGGAACGCTTTGTGGCAGACTGGGCCAGGGAGCATGACATCAAGCCTGAGACTCCGAAGAAGAAAAACGGCCATAAAGTTGCGGTGATCGGATCAGGTCCTGCAGGTCTTACCTGCGCCGGCGATCTTGCAAAGCTAGGATATGATGTTACGATCTTTGAGGCACTCCACAAAGAAGGCGGGGTGCTTGTCTATGGTATTCCTGAGTTTCGTCTTCCAAAAGACAAGGTTGTTGCAACTGAAGTGGAAAACGTAAAATCTCTCGGTGTCAAGATAGAAACTGATGTTATTATAGGAAGATCTGTGACGATTGATGAATTGATGAAAGAAGAAGGATTCGAGGCTGTATTTATTGGCTCCGGAGCCGGACTTCCGATGTTTATGGGAATTCCCGGAGAACAGGCCAATGGTGTGTTTTCTGCCAATGAATACCTCACCAGAAATAATCTTATGAAAGCGTTCCGCAGCGATTATGATACTCCGATTGTAAGAGGGAAAAAAGTGGCTGTTGTGGGCGGCGGAAATGTTGCTATGGATGCGGCCAGAACAGCGCTGAGGCTTGGCTCCGACGTTCATATCATTTATCGCCGTTCAGAAGAAGAGATTCCGGCCAGAGCAGAGGAAGTACATCATGCTAAGGAAGAGGGTGTCAATTTCAATCTCCTTTCCAATCCGGTTGAAATTCTAACAGATGATAATGACTGGGTGTCAGGGATCCGCTGTATTCGCATGAAACTTGGTGAGCCAGATACATCCGGAAGGAGACGACCTGTGGAAATTCCGGGTTCAGAATTTGTGATTGATGTAGATATTGTCATAATGGCACTTGGAACTTCACCAAACCCGTTGATTTCATCGACAACGATCGGCCTGGATACGAACAATAGAAAATGTATTATTGCAAGTGATGAAGACGGACAGACATCGAAAGAAGGTGTCTTTGCCGGAGGAGATGCTGTAACCGGATCTGCCACTGTAATTCTGGCAATGGGTGCCGGAAGGGCAGCGGCTAAGGGTATCGATAAGTTTTTATCCGATAAAAATAAATGAAAATCACGATCCTTGCAGTTGGAAAGATAAAAGAGAAATATCTGAAAGAAGGCATTGCAGAATATGCAAAACGCCTCGGCAGATACTGCAAACTTGAGATTATTGAGGTTCGCGATGAGAAAACACCGGATCATATATCAGAGACGCAGGGAATGCTGATTAAATTGAAGGAGTCAGAACGGCTTCTTCGATATGTTCATGACAGCGATTATGTTATTGCCCTTGCGATTGACGGAACTGCATTGGATTCTGTCGGGCTCTCAAAGAAGATTGAGAACCTGGGGATTTCCGGTTCCAGCCATCTTGTATTCGTGATTGGCGGATCTCTGGGATTATCTGAACAGGTTCTTATGAGAGCTGATTATAAACTCAGTTTCTCAAATCTGACATTTCCTCATCAACTCATGCGTATGATTTTATTGGAACAGGTTTATCGGGGATATCGGATTATGAACCATGAACCTTATCATAAATGAAGAGCGGGTGGTGTTTAGATGGAACTTATCGGACAGTGGGATGCTGCAATCTTATTGTGGATCCAGAAGTTATTGAGAAATGATACCATGACTACTTTTTGGAGAATGGTAACATGGCTGGGAGACGGCGGAAAGATCTGGATTCTTTCTGCCGTAATTCTTTTAATTCCTAAGAAGACAAGACAGACCGGGCTTCTGGCGCTGCTGTCACTTTTAATTTGCAATATCGCCACGAACAATATTTTCAAACATGTCTTTGCAAGACCAAGGCCGTTTCAGATTATAGATACATTGGTCCCGCTGATAAAAAAACCGGTCAGCTATTCTTTTCCTTCCGGTCACACCAGTTCATCGTTTTCTGCAGCCTGGGTTTATTATAAAAAACTTCCGGGAAAATACGGAATTCCGGCAATGATACTGGCAGGAATGATCGCATTCTCTAGGATATACCTGGGAGTTCATTACCCGAGCGATATACTTGGAGGAATACTACTGGCTTATATAGTGAGTACTGCAGTGGGGCATATAGAATTAAAGGAGCAGTTATAATGACAAGAGAAGAGTTAGAATCATTTATCACTCAATTTCCCATCTATCAGTATGCATTTGTAGATCCCCGTGAAATTGAGTTTTCAGATAAAGTCCGTATGATATGTAAAAAAGAATGTCCCAGGTATGGAAGTACCTGGTCCTGTCCGCCGGCTGTTGGAAGTGTAGAGAAGTGTAAGATGAAGTGCCAGGGATATGATCACGCATTGTTCTTCTCTTCTGTCTCAGATGTCACGGACATTGCGGATATGAAAGATACTCTTAAGACACAGGAAGAACACGAAAAGCTCACAACTGTTATCGACAAATACCTGAGAGACCAATGTATGCTGTCATTTGCCCTCTCTTCGGAATCCTGTTCAGTCTGTGAGAAATGCACCTATCCGAAAGGCCCCTGCAGATATCCGGAAACTATGCATCCCTGTATCGAGAGTCAGGGAATCGTGGTACCCTCTCTGATCGAAAAGAATATGATGGATTACTTTCTGGGTGAGAGATATGTCCTGTGGTTTTCCATTATTTTCTATAAAGAGGCATAATCCGCATTCTCTGTACATATATTATTTAATAAAACAGGTTTTAAGGCCTATTAAAATGATGAAGAAGATGAATAACATTGGCTCATCCTGGCTTAACCGTATGCAGGTTCCCCCGGATCTGGCTTATCAGGAGTCTGTCATTACTTTCTGGGGAAAACGGGAAGTATGTATAGAAAACTATCGGCACATTCTGGAATATAGATGTGGCAGAATTGTTCTTCTGCTCAAGAATGGAAAGCTTTGCATCAATGGTACAAACCTGATTATCACGAGATACAGCCAGGAGGAAATGAAAATCTCCGGACAGATACATGAGATAACTTTCGAAACATGAAATGATATCAGAGTCGAAGGTGAGAGGAGGAGTACTCATGAATCAGCTGATCCGGTTTTGCAGAGGATATGTGCGGCTGCGTCTGGGTGGCAGAATGCCTGAGCGTTTTTTAAATCTATGTGCTGGGAATCAGATCGAACTTTGGGATCTCCTTTATAAAGATGGTTCTTATCAATTCACCATGTCTATTTCTGATTTTAGAAGGTTACAGCCCCTGTGCCGCAAGGCTGGCTGCAGGCTTCACATTCTTGAGAAACATGGATTACCCTTCTTTTTTTATAACAACAGAAAAAGGAAGGGATTTTTTGTTGGTTTTCTCTTTTTCTGCGGATTGCTCTACCTGATGTCCACTTATATATGGAATATACATATAGACGGCAATCATGCCAACAGCACGAATACAATTCTGACTTTTCTGGAACAAAAAGGAGTCTATCATGGAATTCGAAAGAATGATTTAAGCTGTCAGGATATATCAACCGAGGTCAGAGCAGCATTTCCAAATGTTACATGGGTTTCGACCAGGATTGTGGGGACACAGCTTTTGGTTGAAATCAAAGAAAATGTAGACGGATACAAAGAGGAACAAAAAGAAGAAAAGGAAAAGGAACCATGCGATCTTATAGCCGCTAGAGACGGGGAAGTAGTTAAAATCATTACGAGAAGCGGCATCCCCAAAGTGACCGAGGGGTCACAGTGCAAAAAAGGAGATCTTCTTGTAACCGGTGAAATCCCGATTGTGGATGAAGCGGGCGAGACGGTTCGCTATGAATACGTACATGCGGACAGTGATGTTTTTCTGAAAGGAAAGTACTATTATTATAAGGAATTTGAAAGGAAGTATACAGATCGAATTTACTCGGATAATGTCTCGAAATACCCATTTCTGGAGTTGGGAAATACCAGATTGGATACCGCAGACATTAGGAAAAAAGAAAATCCGGCAGTGAGCTATGAGAACCGTCATCAGCTCTTTTTGACAGAGAACTTTGCATTACCTGTTTATTATGGTGTTACAACCCGACGGGGATATACGAAAAGCGAAAAACTTTATTCGAAAGAGACCTGTAAAAACAATGCAGAAAAACAGCTTCAGCAATATCTGGATGAATTAAAAAAGATGGGGGTACAAATCCTGGGAAATGATGTTAAAATAGAAATTACAGATACAACATGTATTGCAAAGGGTGAAGTAACTGTTGTTTTACAGGCAAAGCAGGAGACTCCATGTACGATACAGGAGGTACCACCCGGAAAGGACAATTCTTTGGATGAACAATAATTTAATAGAAAGCCGGATAGATTTTCCAGCGGAACATGAGAAAAATATATTCGGACAGTTTGATGAACATGTCAAGTCACTGGAGAAGACATTAAATGTCTCTCTGATTTCCAGAGATGGAAAACTTAAGATTATAGGAACAGAAGACAATGTGCATCAGGCTGAAGAATGTCTCAGACAGTTGCTGAAGCTTTCTCTTCGGGGCAACGAAATTACGACACAGGATGTGAATTACGTCCTTGCACTTTCCATGGACCATCAGGAATCAGCGATTGTCCAGCTTGACAGTGAACTCATCTGCCATACAATCAACGGAAGACCGGTTAAACCTAAGACGGTCGGACAGAAAAAATACGTGGATAAGATCCGAGACAATATGATTACATTCGGAATCGGACCGGCCGGCACAGGAAAAACTTATCTGGCTATGGCTATGGCAATCACTGCATTTCGAAATGATGAAGTGAGCCGTATCATACTTACAAGACCTGCAATCGAAGCCGGGGAAAGTCTTGGATTTCTCCCCGGAGACCTTCAGTCCAAAGTGGATCCATATCTAAGACCCTTGTACGATGCACTGTATCAGATTATGGGTGCGGAAAGCTACCAGAATAATATGGAGAAAGGTCTGATAGAAGTTGCTCCTCTGGCATATATGAGAGGGCGTACCTTAGATAACGCATACATTATCCTGGACGAGGCACAGAATACAACACCTGCGCAGATGAAAATGTTTCTGACAAGAATAGGCTTTGGCTCTAAAGTCATCGTCACAGGTGATGTGACCCAGAAAGATCTTCCCTCGAACAGTAAGTCGGGACTTGATGTTGCGATACAGGTACTTAATAAAGTAGACGGAATCGCTTTTTGTGAACTGACAAGTAAAGATGTTGTCCGCCACCCACTTGTTCAAAAGATTGTACAGGCATATGAGGTTTATGAAAAACATAACAATAAGCCGGTTTCGAACCAGAACTATAATCATAAGAACAATAGAAAGGGAAGACGAAGGTAGGTAGAAGATATGACGCTGCAATTGGAAAACGAGCAGGATATTAAGCTTCCTTTTGATTACGTAAAACTGGCAGAAATGGTGATTGACGAGGTTCTTGATACCGAGAAATGTCCCTATGAATGTGAAGTTTCGATGACTTTGACGGATAATCAGAACATCTGCCGAATAAACAAAGAGTTCAGACAGTTGGACAAGCCCACAGATGTTCTGTCTTTTCCGCTTGTCGACTTTAGAAAGCCTGTTGATTATGACATGCTTGAAGAGAGCGGATGGGAAGAGTATTTTAACCCTGAGACCGGTGAGCTGATGCTTGGTGATATCGTTATCTCTGTAGAAAGAGCCATAGCTCAGGCAGAAGAATACGGGCATAGTCTCAGAAGAGAATATGCATTTCTGACGGCTCACAGTATGCTGCATTTGCTCGGATATGATCATGTGAAGCCTGAGGAAGCTGTGGTTATGGAGAACAAACAGGCTGCGGTGCTAAACAATTTAAATATAACGAGGGAAGGGGAATAATTTTTGAACAGGAGTATGTATAAGATGGGACTGCTGATCTTAGGATGCGTGTCCCTTCTGTCCGGATGCGGCAGAAAAAAACCTTATACACCCGATAAAAATCAAAAAACAGAAGAAGTAAGTAAAAATCCCGAAGAAAAAATGGTTCGAAGTTATCTCACGGGAGAAAGAGTGAGAAAATCCATCGGAAGAAGGCGTCCGGTCGCGGTTATGCTAAATAATATAGAAGAGGCATGCCCACAATCCGGGATCAGTCATGCTTCTGTCATATATGAAGCTCCGGTGGAAGGAAGGATTACCAGACTGATGGGGATTTTTGAAGATTATGATGGCCTCTCAAAGATTGGATCTGTCAGGAGCTGCAGGGATTATTTTATATTTTATGCTGCAGGGTTTGATGCTGTCTATTGTCACTATGGACAGTCTGTCTATGCAGTTCCCTATCTTGAAAAGCCCGAGGTCGATAACTTAAGCGGCCTTACGGGTTATGGAGATCAGGTTTATTATAGAACTTCAGATAGAAAGCCGCCTCATAATGCCTATACTAGTTTTGATGGAATTCAGAAAGGAATCAAGATTAACAAATATTCTCAGAATTATGATTCCAAGTATAAGGGACACTATCGCTTTGCAGATGATAAAGATCCTGTTACGCTAAAAGATGGATTTCAGGCGGATACGGTAAAACCCGGCGGATATAAAGTTAATGCACCCTGGTTTACTTATAATCAGAAAACGGGACTTTATGATCGCTTTCAATATGGAAAGCCTCAGACGGATGAAGAAAACGATGAGCAGATTTCCGTCAAGAATATTATTATTCAAAACTCTAAATGGGAAAATTACGATGAGAATGGATATTTGAATATAGACGTAAATACTTCGGGGACAGGAACCTATATAACGAACGGGAAAGCAGTCTCTGTTACCTGGGATAAGAAAGATCCATGGGGACCGACTTATTATTATGATGAGGACGGAGAACGTATCACTATGAATCAGGGTAAAACCTGGGTGTGCATCGTGTTAGATACCCTGGCCGATGAAAGTATCATTGAATAAATATTCGTAAACAGGCGATACTATTAAATAGAATCAAATGGAAGAAAAAGCCACAAAGAGGTGAATAAGATGAAAAAGGTATCCTATGGTATCGTCTGGGGCTGCGTCGTACTCCTCATCTGCATGGCATATTACGGAAGCTATGAAATGGGTCAGAAAAGAGAGCGGGAACATACTACAGACGAGCGAATACAGGAACAGACTCAGGAAGTAAATAGTGACGGCAAATACAAGTATGTGCTGAAGGAAGAAGACGGTGAAGTACAAGTCTACGAGTCGGATGGAAAGACACTTTACGAATCCACCGGAATATCTGTATCTACACTGCCCAGTGAAATGCAGGAAGAAATAACGGATGGAAAGACAGTCAGTGACAGTTCATCACTCTATAGCTTTCTGGAGAACTATTCCAGCTGACAGTTGAAATTTCCTATAGGACAGACTAATTACAGCCTGTCCTTTTTAAATGCTTGCATGAAGCTCCCATCTAATGGTACAATTTAAGCTGTAATAGAATGTAAGGGTCAAAAAGCAGAAAGCGGGTATAAACATGGATATAAGGGAACAGCTGAGCAGGAAGAAGCGTATTGTAATCAAAGTCGGTTCCTCTTCTCTCGCTCATAAAGAGACTGGATCCCTGGATTTGATTAAACTGGAAATTCTAGTAAGAGAGATCAGTGATCTTAGGAATCAGGGCAGAGATGTGGTTTTAGTCTCATCAGGGGCTATCATGGTCGGAAAGCATGCGCTGGGTTTTACAGACCGGCCTAAGAGAAACTCGGAAAAACAGGCATGTGCCTCTGTCGGCCAGGCAAGGCTTATGATGATATATCAGAAACTATTTATGGAATATAACCAGACAGCCGGCCAGGTACTGATTACCAAAAACACAATGGTAAATGATTTGAATCGAATGAATGCGAAAAATACCTTTTGTGAATTGATGTCTCTTGGGGTCATTCCGATTGTGAATGAAAATGATACAATTTCAACCTATGAAATTGAATTCGGTGACAATGACACATTGTCAGCGGTTGTAGCGGCATTGATTGATGCGGATCTTTTGATCCTGCTGTCTGATATTGATGGTCTGTATACCGATGATCCCCATAAGAATCAGGATGCCCGCTTTGTAGACGTGGTGGATTCTCTCGATGAAAATCTGATCTCTATGGGAAAAGAAAGCACAGGTACTGATGTCGGAAGCGGAGGTATGGCGACAAAACTGCAGGCTGCCCGTGTGTCAACGGCTGCAGGAGCAGATATGATCATAGCAAACGGAGCGGATTTTCATATCATACACAGACTCATCCTGGGAGAAAAATATGGAACCATATTTCCCGCAAAGAAAAAGAATGAGTACTTCTTGATAGACTACCTGGATAAACTGAAAAACAAATAAGGAGTTGGCATAAACATGAATATAGATAGAATTAATGAGCTGGCCAGAAAAGCGAAGACCGAGGGCCTTTCGCCGGAAGAGAAAAAAGAGCAGCAGAAGCTGCGCGGAGAATACATCGAAGCTGTGAAAAAAAATCTCCGTGCACAGCTGAATAATGTTAATATACAGGAAAAAGATGGTTCCATAACAAATCTGGGTGAAAAGCATGAACGAAAAAAAGGAAATTAGACAACGGATTCTAAGGCTTCGGGTGAAGACATCGGGTCACCAGATTTCTCTGGACAGTCACGAAATCGCAGATAAAGTATCTCATATGAAGCAGTTTCAGGATGCTCTTTGCATCTTTGCTTATATGGATGTCAGAGGCGAAGTTATGACAAAGGAACTGATAAAGAAGGCCTGGGATGAGGGAAAGCAGGTGGCAGTCCCTAAAGTGTCCGGAAAAAAAATGGAGTTTTATTACATAACGGATTTCGCCCAGTGCACTCCGGGATGTTTTGACATTCCTGAACCAGAGACTGGGCGGCCAAAAGCAACAGGTGATCAGACTTTCATGATTGTGCCCGGTGTGGCTTTTGACCGGCAGCGACACAGAATTGGATACGGAGGAGGATATTACGACAGATATCTTGATAGAAACCCCGGCTGTACTACGGCAGCGGTGGCATTTTCCTGGCAGGTCACAGAATATGTTCCGCATGAACCTTTTGATATTGTGCCCGACTATCTGGTCACGGAAAAAGAAATCATATAAATGAACGACAAGAAAGGGAGTCTCTTTATGAAGTTGGATGAAATCGGTATCAATGCAAAAAAAAGTGAATTTCTGGTTAGCAGACTCGAATCAGCGAAGAAAAATGAAGTTCTGACAGCATGTGCAGATGCGCTGATAGAGGAAAAGGACCGCATACTCGATGCAAATGCCTGCGACATGAAAAATGCATCCAGTATGCCCCTTCCCATACAGGACCGGTTGCTTCTGACAATCGATAGAATTAGGGCAATGGCAGATGGTTTAATAGAAGTTGCAAAGCTCCCGGATCCGATCGGAGAGGTACTGGGTATGGAAAAGCGTCCAAATGGCCTGCTGATTGGACAGAAGAGAGTACCGCTTGGGGTTGTCGGGATCATCTATGAAGCCCGCCCGAATGTGACAACAGATGCGTTTGGCCTCTGCTTTAAAACCGGCAACGCAGTGATCTTAAAGGGTGGAAGTGATGCTATTTTCTCCAACAGGGCGATTGTCAGTATTTTACGTGAAACACTTCATAAGAAAGGAGTCGCCCGTGATGCTGTTGCATTGATCGAGGATACCTCTCATCAGTCGGCTGTCCGTTTTATGAAGATGAATCAGTATGTAGACGTCCTCATTCCCAGAGGCGGTGCGGGGCTGATCAGGTCTGTAGTGGAAAACAGCACCATCCCGGTGATTGAGACTGGCACGGGTAACTGCCATGTCTATGTGGATGAATCGGCAGATCCCGTGATGGCTGAAGATATCGTAGTGAATGCAAAGACACAGCGCACAGGTGTCTGCAATGCATGTGAATCTCTTGTAGTGCATGAGTCCGTACTGCAGAAGATTCTCCCGGAACTTTCCACAAGGCTGGATGAGCTTCATGTAGAGATGAGAGCGGACAGCCAGGCACTTCCCTATGTAAAAAACGGCATACCCGCGACAGAAGACGACTGGGGTAGAGAGTATCTTGACAGCATCATTTCCATCAAGACAGTTAATAATATTGACGCGGCAATTTCCCATATCAATAAATATAATACAAAGCATTCCGAATCCATTGTGACAAGTGATTATTTTCATGCGCAGCAGTTTCTAAACGAAATAGATGCGGCAGTTGTCTATGTTAATGCGTCGACACGGTTTACAGATGGAAACGAATTCGGATTTGGAGCCGAGATTGGAATCAGCACTCAGAAACTTCATGCCAGAGGTCCGATGGGACTTAAGGCGCTGACTACGACAAAGTATATCGTATATGGCACCGGACAGATCCGCCCGTAAAACAAATTGAAACTTTATTCATGCGTAGAATAGATTCCGGGACTTTCCGTTTTTTGTTCATAAAGTGCACTCTTTGATCATAGAATAGTAACAAAATGTGTTAGGAGGTCTTACTATTTTATGATTAATCTGAATCAGCATTTTTCATATCACGATATTATGACTTCACTTAAGATGATTGCGGATGAATTTCCCGAATTTACGATTTACAGAAATATCGGAAGGTCCCACGATGGACGGGACATCCCTATGATGAGAGTGGGCTTTGGCATGGAGACCCTGATATGTACAGCAGGTGTTCACGGGAAGGAAAGTATCAATCCGCCTGTTTTCTTAAAAATGATTGAAGACTACTGTCTTGCATATCACACACGTGGGTTAATAGAAGGTGTAGATGTACACAGTATGTTAAACAAATACTCGATCTGTTTTATTCCGCTTTTGAATCCGGATGGGTATGAGATTGCCATGTATGGTTTCGATGCCATTCATAATTCACTGCTGCGAAGGTTGTGCCGCCGGAGAAAGATTAACTCCAAAGACTGGAAATACAATGCCAGGGGCGTCGATATCAACCGGAATTATCCGAGCAGATCTTATATTCAGCAGCAGCTCTCGGAATATCCTGCGAGCGAATTGGAGACGAAAGCTTTATTGGGAGTTTTCGGAGATTATGAAACAATGGCGTATCTTGATTTCCATTCAAGTGGTAACATCATCTATTATTATAGACAAGCTATGCCATATACATATAATATCTACAGCCGTCACCTGGCCAGGAAACTAACCCGTGCGTCTGGTTTTATCCTTGGAAAAAAAGAGGAGGAGTTCATGTCCAGCTTAAACGGCGGTAATTCAGTCCATTTCTATTCAGAGTCAACCGGTAAGCCGGCCCTTACAATAGAAACGGTAAAAAATGACGCGCCATACCCGCTCCCGATCACATATCAGGATGATATTTACAGGCAGATTCATATGATGCCACTGATTCTTCTGCAGGAATTAAAGCCTGTGAGCTGTTATGCGGTACTTCAAAACAACTTGCAAACATTAAATTAGAGCGATATAATAATGTAAGCGTCAAAAAATATTCTGACGCTTCTACACTTAAGGTGATAAAGTATTATGAAAGAGAACTTATTAGAAAAAATAAATCAGGCACCCGAAGGGGAGCCTGCAAGACAATATTATTTCATGAAGCTGGCAAAAGAGCTGGTGGAAGAAAGAAGCAAAGAGGCCGGAAGACCTCTCACATTTGATGTCGTGACATTTGGCTGTCAGATGAACGCCAGGGATTCCGAAAAACTGGAGGGAATTCTGGAAGGCGCAGGTTACGTAAAGTCTGAAGATGAGGATTCGGATTTTGTGATTTATAATACATGTACTGTTCGGGAGAACGCTAACCTGAAGGTATATGGACGGCTTGGAAATCTGAATCGAATTAAGAGAAGAAATCCTCATATGATGATTGGACTGTGTGGCTGTATGATGCAGGAGCCACAGGTCGTTGAAAAGATAAAGAAAAGCTATTCTTTTGTGGATCTGATTTTCGGAACACATAACATATATAAGTTTGCCGAATTACTGGTACAGGCACTGGTACATCATTCGATGGTTATCGATGTCTGGAAAGACACGGACCGGATTGTAGAAAATCTTCCGGTGGACCGAAAATATTCGTTCAAATCCGGAGTGAATATTATGTTCGGATGCAATAATTTCTGCAGCTATTGTATCGTCCCATATGTCAGGGGAAGAGAACGCAGCCGAAATCCGAAGGATATTATAGATGAAATCAGTCATCTGGTATCTGATGGTGTAAAAGAAGTTATGCTGCTGGGGCAGAATGTGAACTCGTATGGGAAGAACCTTGAACATCCGGTTACATTCGGTCAGCTTTTAGAAGAGATTTCCGGTATTCCCGGGCTAGAGAGGATTCGCTTCATGACCTCTCATCCCAAGGATTTGTCTGATGAACTGATTGATGTGATGAGCAGACATCCAAAGATCTGCAATCACCTCCATCTGCCGTTACAGTCCGGAAGCACAAAAATATTAAAAGATATGAACAGGCATTATACAAAAGATGAATATCTGCTGCTCGTCGATAAAATCCGAAAAAGTATGCCGGATATTTCTCTGACCACAGATATCATCGTCGGTTATCCCGGAGAGACGGAAGAAGACTTTGAGGAGACTATGGATGTTGTGAGAAAAGTGCGCTATGACAGTGTATTTACCTTCATCTACTCAAAGCGAACAGGGACACCGGCGGCTTCAAGTGCAAAACAGGTTCCGCATGACGTGGTGAAAGAACGATTTAACCGCCTGTTGAAAGAAGTGCAGACAATTTCCGCTGAGCAGATCAGCCGTTTTTCCGGTACCGTACAAGAGGTCTTGGTCGAAAGTGTAAATGAACAGGATCCTTCGCTTGTCACAGGAAGAATGTCGAATAACGTGTTGGTTCATTTCCCCGGAGATGCCTCCATGATCGGTACATTTCGTCAGGTATACCTGGACACCTGCAGAGGTTTTTACTATATGGGAAAAGAGAGGTAATTGTGGCATTATCACCAATGATGCAGCATTATGCTGCGACAAAAGAAGAATATAAAGATTGTATCTTGTTTTACAGACTGGGCGACTTCTATGAGATGTTTTTTGAAGATGCAAAAACAGTGTCGGAGGAGTTGGAGCTGACTCTGACAGGAAAGGACTGTGGACTTAAGGAGCGGGCTCCGATGTGCGGAATTCCTTACCATGCAGCTGAGACCTACATCGAAAGATTGATTGACAAAGGCTATAAAGTTGCCATCTGTGAGCAGATGGAGGATCCCAAGAAGGCAAAAGGGATCGTAAAAAGAGAAGTGATCCGTGTGGTGACTCCCGGCACGAACATGAACAGTCAGGGACTCGACGATGCAAAAAATAATTATATCATGTCGATCGTGTGCATGGATGGGCGATTCGGACTGGCTGTGGCAGATATCTCCACGGGTGAGTGTCAGGTTACAGAATTGGATAAGGAGTCTAAGCTCTTAGACGAAGTCAATAAGTTTGTTCCTTCAGAGATCATCTGTAATCAGTCACTACTCATGAGTGAAATCAACTGTGAAGAGTTGAAAGATAAGTATAATATTTGTGTCAACTCTCTGGATGACTGGTATTTTGATGATGAGAACTGCGAGCAGGTCCTAAAGGAACATTTTAAAGTCTTATCACTGGAAGGGCTCGGCCTTGCAGATTACAGCTGTGGGCTTATCGCTGCCGGGGCTTTGTTCCAGTATCTTTATCAAACGCAGAAATCAGACATGCCTCAGATGACGTCTGTCACTCCTTACGTAACGGATAAATATATGGTGATTGACAGCTCAAGCAGGAGAAATCTTGAGCTGGTGGAGACGATGCGTGAAAAGTCAAAGAAGGGCTCACTTCTGTGGGTCCTGGATAAGACAAAAACTGCTATGGGAGGTCGTATGCTTCGGTCGTTTGTCGAGCGTCCTCTGATCGACCGGGAAGAAATCAACGGCCGGCTTTCGGCCGTGGAAGAGATGAATGACCAGGGAATGCTGAGGGATGAGATGCGTGAATATCTGCGCCCGGTCTATGACCTGGAGCGCCTGATCAGCCGCATCAGTTACCAGTCTGCGAATCCCAGGGATCTGATTGCATTTAAAACATCGCTTGAAATGCTTCCCTTTATCAAACAGCTTTTAAACTCTTTTGAGAGTGATATGATGATGGAGATACAAAAAGAGCTGGATCCACTCGAAGATCTATATCATCTGATAGATTCATCAATTGTGGAGGAACCTCCGCTCGCCATGAAAGAGGGCGGAATCATCAAGGATGGCTATGACGAAGATATCGATAAATATCGTCATGCCAAACAAGATGGAAAACAATGGATCAGTGATCTGGAATCTTCCGAAAGACAGAAGACCGGCATTCGAACATTGAAGATAAAGTATAATAAGGTGTTCGGCTATTGTATTGAAGTGACGAATTCTTTTAAAGACAAGGTTCCGGATTCCTATACCAGAAAACAGACGCTTGTAAACGCTGAGCGTTATATTACTCCGGAGTTAAAGAAGATTGAGGATACAGTTCTCGGTGCAGAGGACCGACTATACTCTATGGAATATGAGAAGTTCTGTGTCATCAGAGATACAGTCGCAGGAGAGGTTATCCGGATACAAAAAACAGCAAGGGCGATTGCAAGGCTGGATGTACTTGCTTCCCTTTCACTCGTGGCTGAACGGAATAATTATGTAAGGCCAAAGCTTAACAGGAAAGGGGTCATAGATATTAAAGGCGGACGACATCCTGTCGTGGAGAAAATGATTCCCAATGAAATGTTTATCGCGAATAATACATATCTGGATAAGCAGGATCATCGCCTGGCTGTGATCACGGGACCGAATATGGCAGGAAAGTCCACATATATGAGACAGACGGCATTGATTGTGCTGATGGCACAGATCGGTTCGTTTGTTCCCGCTGATCAGGCAGACATAGGAGTTGTGGATCGGATTTTTACCCGCGTCGGAGCTTCAGATGATCTTGCAAGCGGGCAGAGCACTTTTATGGTTGAGATGACAGAGGTTGCTAATATTTTGCGAAATGCCACATCTGACAGTCTTTTGATACTTGACGAAATCGGAAGAGGCACAAGTACCTTTGACGGCCTGGCTATCGCATGGGCAGTGATTGAGCATGTATCTGACAAAAAGCTGCTAGGTGCTAAAACTTTGTTTGCAACTCATTATCATGAGCTGACCGAATTGGAGGGGAAAGTTTCGGGTGTACATAATTACTGTATTGCGGTGAAAGAAAAGGGCGATGATATTGTGTTTCTCCGAAAAATTGTGGCAGGAGGTGCCGACAAGAGTTATGGAATCCAGGTCGCACGTCTGGCCGGAGTTCCGGAAAGCGTGTTAAAGCGGGCGAAGGAGCTTGTTGAGCAGCTGGTTACGTCAGACATTACTACCACAGTCAGGGATATGACCAGAAAGAAAAAGGTTACTGAAAAACCTCCTCATTACGATGAGGTTGACATGAGACAGATGTCACTTTTCGACACTGTCCGGGATGATTCTATTATCGAAGAGATTAAAGACCTGGATCTTTCTAATTTGACCCCTATGGAGGCGATGAATACTTTATACAGTTTTCAGAACAAAATCAGAAACAGGTGGTAAATAGTGGATAAAGTCAAAAGAGTAATACATGTTTTAGATAAAGACACCATTGACCGGATATCGGCTGGAGAGGTCGTCGAACGACCGGCGTCTATTGTGAAAGAACTGATTGAAAATGCAATTGATGCAGGTGCCAGTGCGGTTACGGTAGAGATAAAAGAAGGAGGTATCTCTTTTATCAGAATTACTGACAACGGAAGTGGAATTCCAAAAGACCAGGTGCGCCTGGCTTTTTGTCGTCATGCGACAAGTAAAATAAAAAGTGCCGGTGATCTTTTCGATATTTCATCCCTTGGGTTTCGGGGCGAGGCGCTTTCCAGTATCTCAGCTGTAGCACAGGTGGAATTAATCACTAAGATATCCGGGGATCTGACTGGAACAAGATATGTGATCGAAGGGGGCGATGAAAAATCCTTTGAAGAAATCGGAGCACCGAATGGGACGACCTTTCTGATCAGAAACTTATTTTATAATACCCCGGCAAGAGCTAAATTTCTGAAATCTGCCACGGGTGAAGCCAATACGGTTTCTGCGTATGTAGAGCAGATGGCGCTGTCAAATCCCGGAATTTCCTTTAAATATATGGTAAACGGGCAGACGAGGCTTCATACCAGTGGCAGTCAGAATCTCCGGGAGCTTGTTTATCACATATATGGAAGAGAGATTTCAAAGGAATTAATTGAAGTTAACGCTTCATCTGATCTCATGAACGTTCATGGCTTCTTAGGAAAACCAATGATCTCGAGGGGGAACAGAAATTTTGAGGATTATTATGTGAACGGTCGTTATGTAAAGAGTAGGCTTCTGTCTAAGGCCATTGAGGATGGCTATCAGGGGTTTATGATGCAGCACAAATACCCGTTTACACTTCTCTATATTGAGATGGATAAGTCTAAAGTAGATGTAAATGTTCATCCTGCTAAGATGGAACTCCGTTTTTCCAACCAGGAAGAAATCTATGATCAACTCGTAAAAATGATTAAAGATACTTTAAAGAAGCGCGAGGGGATACCAGAGGTTGAGCCGGGGAAAGATAAGCAGATAAAGAAGGAAAAGCAGCCGTTTGAAAATGATGTGCCTGAGCCGTTTGAGACAAGACGCCGATCCTCCATACACCCCCCTGAAATAAGTGAGCGGGGAGTTGAAAAACGGCCGGATACTGAAAAACAGTCGGATACTGAAAAACAGCCGGATACGGTGAATGAAGACGAAAAGGGATACTTTCCTGCGCACATACAGCAGTCAGAAGAACAGCATGTACCTGATCAGCAGACTGATAATCAGGACAGGGATGGTCAGCTTGAAATGTTTGATAACCGGATGCTGTCCAGGGAAGCCCGCAGTTCCCATAAGATTATAGGGCAGATCTTTGATACGTACTGGCTGGTTCAGTATAACGACAGTCTCTATATCATTGATCAGCATGCCGCACACGAGAAAGTCCTTTATGAAAGAATGATGAAGGAATTTCAAGATAAGAGAATTATCTCACAGTACCTGAATCCTCCGATAGTGGTCACACTTACGAATCAGGAAGAAGATTTGTTACAGAGCCATATGGATGTTTTTGAAAGCTTCGGCTTTGAGATTACTCCGTTCGGGGGGAGAGATTATCAAATCAGTGCAATGCCTGACAATCTTTATGGGGTGGCTTCTTCAGAAATATTTGTAGAGATCTTAGATCATCTGGAAGACTCGGGAAATAAAACACTGGATGTTTTTACCGGAAAACTGGCTTCCATGTCATGCAAAGCGGCTGTGAAGGGAAACCATAAATTATCTCTGCCTGAAGTTGACGCGTTGATCGATGAGCTTCTGACACTGGATAATCCTTATCACTGCCCTCATGGGAGACCCACAATCATTTCCATGTCACGCTATGAGCTGGAGAAGAAATTTAAACGTATTGTGTGATACGAAGTGTTATTGTGTAGGAGAATAGAATTGAAAAAACCATTGATGGTACTGACTGGTCCAACTGCAGTTGGAAAGACCAGTCTTTCAATAAAGCTGGCAGAAAACCTTGACGGATCTGTCATATCAGCTGACTCTATGCAGGTTTACAAACAGATGAATATTGGATCCGCAAAGATCATGCCGGATGAAATGTGTGGAATTCCACATTACCTTGTCGACGTGCTGGAGCCATGGGAAGAATTCCATGTGGCCAGATTTAAACAGATGGCGATGGATGCCATACAGGATATATACCAGCAGAAGAGACTCCCGATTCTTGTGGGGGGAACGGGTTTTTATATTCAGGCAATACTAAAAGATGTTGATTTTTCAAAAGACAGCGGAAAATCGGCTTTCAGACGAGAACTGGAGGATATGGCCGCGACAGGCGGCAGTGATGAACTTTATCAGACACTTAAAAAGGAAGATCCTGTTTCGGCGGAGAAAATCCATCCGAACAATGTAAAACGGGTGATTCGGGCACTCGAATATTACCATGAGACCGGGCAGCCCATCTCTTTGCACAATTCAGAAGAGATGAAAAAGGAATCCCCGTTTTGTTATACTTATTTTGTACTAAATGACAAAAGGGAACATCTATATGGACGAATTAATCACAGGGTAGATCAGATGATGGAACTGGGGCTCCTGGAGGAAGTAAAAGGGCTAAAGAGTCTGGGGCTTACGAATCAGATGGTATCTATGCAGGGACTTGGATACAAAGAACTTCTTTCCTATCTGGACGGAAATATAAGCCTCGATGACGCAGTGGAGACCATTAAGCGGGATACCCGTCACTTTGCCAAGAGACAGATTACATGGTTTAAAAGGGAAAAGGATGTGATCTGGATCGACAAGTCAGAATTTGACTACGATGAGGATGCGATCCTTAATAAAATTCTGCTTATCTGGCAGGAAAGAACACGCAATAGAAATGGAGAATATCATGACGATCGATAAGTCGGGAATGTATAAAAAACTAGGAATCAGCAAGGAGGTATTAGGGTTTGGAACAGAGATCCTTAAGACACTGGAAGACCGGTTTGAAAAAATAGATGAGACTGCGGAATATAATCAGCTAAAGGTAATCCATGCTATGCAGCAGCATAAGGTGAGCGAAGCCTGTCTCTATGCCTCCAGCGGATACGGTTATAACGATCTGGGCAGAGACACCCTAGAGAAGGTCTATGCTACAGCTTTTGGGGCCGAATCCGCGCTTGTACGCCCGCAGATTGCCTGTGGAACACATGCCCTTGCTGTTGCCCTTTCCGGTAATCTGCGCCCGGGTGATGAGCTGCTCTCTCCGGTGGGAAAACCATATGATACTCTGGAAGAGGTGATAGGAATACGTCCGTCTCATGGATCTCTGCGTGAATATGGCGTGAGCTATTCGCAGGTGGAGCTTTTGAAAGATGGATCCTTTGACTATCCGGCCATAAAAAAAGCGATCAGCGCTAAAACAAAGATGGTGACCATTCAGCGCTCTAAGGGCTATCAGACACGTCCCACATTTTCGGTCACACAGATTGGGGAGCTGATACATTTTATAAAAAGAATTAAACCGGATGTGATCTGCATGGTAGACAATTGCTACGGCGAGTTTGTGGAGACGATAGAACCGAGTGAAGTCGGTGCGGATCTTATGGTCGGTTCACTGATCAAAAATCCCGGCGGCGGTCTGGCACCAATTGGAGGCTATATTGCCGGCAGAGAGGAATATGTCAATAATGCGGCTTATCGTCTGACATCGCCGGGCCTTGGAAAAGAAGTCGGAGCCACTTTAGGAGTCAGTCAGTCCTTCTATCAGGGCTTTTTCCTGGCACCTACAGTGACGGCATCGGCGCTTAAAGGTGCGATATTTGCCGCAAATATATATGAGAAGCTTGGGTATGATGTGATTCCGGATTCAAGAGAAGAGCGCCATGACATTATACAGGCTGTAACTCTTAGAAGTCCTGAGGCCGTTATAGCTTTTTGCGAGGGAATTCAGGCGGCATCACCGGTAGACAGCTACGTGACACCGGTACCGGGGGATATGCCGGGATATGACTGCGATGTGATTATGGCAGCGGGAGCCTTTGTTCAGGGATCTTCAATTGAACTTTCGGCCGATGCGCCGATCAGGGAGCCCTATGCCGTCTATTTTCAGGGGGGACTTACATGGCCACACGCAAAACTTGGAGTTTTGATGAGCCTGCAGAAACTGGCTGAGGCAGGTGTTGTAAAGATATGAAAAAAAGAATCGCCATAATCGGCGGCGGGGCTGCCGGGCTTATGGCTGGCATTATGGCGGCAAGAAAAGGCGGAGCCGTCACAATCCTTGAAGCAAATGAAAAACCCGGGAAGAAACTTTTGGCGACCGGGAACGGAAGGTGTAATTTTACAAATACAGCACAGGATAAAAGGTATTACAGAGGGAGCGATTCTAATCTGGCGATGAATATCATAAATCAGTTTTCAATGTCTGATACGCTTATCTTCTTTTCAAAACTGGGTATTTATTCAAAGAATAGAAATGGATGGATGTATCCAAACAGTGATCAGGCTCAGGCTGTGTTGGATGTCCTTTTAAAAGAAGCAGTCTATCGAAAAATAAAAATAAAGACAAGAGAAGTGGTGCGGGATATCTGCAGACAGGATCAGGAGTGGGCCATAAAAACGTCTGCCTGGGAATATTATGCAGATGCTGTTATTGTCACCAGCGGCAGCCCGGCCGGACTGAATGAAAAGTCGAAGCCATTTGCGATGTCGCTTGCAGAGAAGCTGGGAATTGAGACGATACCTATGCTTCCGGCTCTTACCGCCTTAAGGGGAAAAAAGAATAATTTATCTGCCTGGGCAGGTGTCCGTGTTCAGGGGGCGGTAACTTTGATCCTAAACGGAATTCCGATGAAAAGCGAATCGGGTGAAATCCAGCTGACTGCTTATGGGATATCGGGAATTCCTGTCTTTCAGTTAAGCCGATATGCGCTGCGGGCGGCCTGCGAGGGGTGTAGTGTCCTGGCAGAACTGGACTTTCTTCCGGATTTTACAGAAGACCAGCTGTACGTGAATCTGGAAACACGTGAAGAAAACTGTCCCTATAAGACACTACAGGAAAACTTTATCGGTCTTCTGCCATCAAAATTAATTCCTTTCGTGGCGCCCCGCGAGGCAGATCTTCGTGAAGTGGTCAGAAACTGCAAGCATTACCCGGTAGCCGTTAAAGGGACATCCTCGATGAAACAGGCGCAAGTCTGCTCAGGCGGAATTCTGCTCAGGGAATTGGACTCGCATCTTCAGTCACGTGAGTATCCGGATCTTTATTTTGCCGGAGAGGCACTTGATGTAGACGGTGCCTGCGGAGGATATAATCTTCAATGGGCATGGTCAAGCGGCGCCGTCTCGGGATCATACGCCGCGGAGGTAGATAGATGATACGTATCTCACAACTAAAAATGGCGGTAGATCATAAACCAGAGCAGCTGAAAGAGAAGATTGCAAAGGAACTTAGAATATCTGTGAAACAAATTCAGTCCTATGAGATTATTAAAAGGTCTGTGGACGCCAGAAAAAAACCGATTAAATATGTGTATCAGATCAATGTAAAGGTGGATCAGGAAAAGAAAATTCAGAGCCGAAGTAGACATAATAATGTTATGTTAACAGAACCGGTGGAGTATTGTTTTCCGGAATCCGGTCAGAATAAGCTTAAGGAACGTCCGGTAATTATAGGAAGCGGACCCGCAGGTTTGTTCTGCGGATATATGCTTGCGAAACATGGATATTGTCCATTGATTCTGGAAAGAGGGGATGAAGCCTCTCTTCGGAGAAAAAAAGTAAACCATTTTTGGAGAACGGGAGTCCTCGATGAAAGCTCGAACGTCCAGTTTGGTGAGGGCGGAGCGGGTACATTTTCCGATGGAAAATTGAACACGCTTGTCAAAGACCCGTTTGGGAGAAATAAAGAGGTGCTTAAGATCTTTGTGGAGGCGGGGGCGCCCCCCTCTATTCTTTATGAACAAAGACCGCATCTTGGAACGGATCTTCTCATACAGATTGTTCAAAATCTGCGCTCTCAGATAGAAGAAATGGGAGGAGAATTCCGCTTTCGCAGTCAGGTGACGGATCTGTTGCTGCAGGACGGAAATGTGAAAGCGATTGAGATCAATAAAAACGAAATTCTTTCTTGCCACGTTGTCATCCTGGCCATCGGGCACAGTGCAAGAGACACACTTTCGATGCTTTGTAAAAAGCCGCTTGATATGGAGGCAAAATCATTTGCCGTGGGCGTTCGGATTGAACATTCGCAGGAAATGATCACAGAGGATCAATATGGAATAAACGCTCCCGAGGTACTGGGGCCTGCCAGTTATAAACTCACGCATAAACTTATAAATAACCGGGGAATATATTCTTTTTGTATGTGTCCGGGCGGCTATGTGGTAGACGCTTCTTCACAAAAGGGGCTGCTTGCGGTAAACGGTATGAGTTATCACGATAGAAAAAGTCCAAATGCGAACAGCGCACTGGTTGTCACCGTAAGTCCTGCTGATTACAGAAGCTTCCACGAAGACGGCGTCAGACCTGCTATGGATGGCGTATCATTTCAACGACATCTGGAGAGAGCTGCCTGGCAGTCGGCAGGGGGAAAAGTACCGGTTCAGCTGTTTGGTGATTTTAAGTCAAATAAAAGAAGTACCGGTCTGGGAAATATTTCCCCATGTATTATGGGAAAATATGAGCTTTCGAATGTCAGGGAGCTTTTACCTTCCATGATCGGAGAATCTATTACCGAGGGAGTTCTGGCTTTTGGAAAAAAGATCAAAGGATTTGACAGACCGGATGCACTGATATCCGGAATTGAAAGCCGAACATCTTCTCCGGTAAAAATTAAAAGAAATGATAGGATGGAATCCTCCGTAAAGGGACTTTATCCCTGTGGAGAAGGTGCTGGCTACGCAGGCGGAATTACTTCTGCGGCGATGGATGGTATTCGGGCAGCAGAAGCAGTCTGTAAAAAATATATGAAATTTTAATAAGCAGTATACATTATTTTTGAGATGTGATAGAATGAAAACTACAGTGTGTTCTTACTTCGCCGGCACGTTATTCGGGGATTGATTGTAATGTGCATTACCTTTGGAAAGAGAGCGGAGGAGGAAGTATGCTTACAAAAACACGAATGAAAGAACTACCCAGAGATCAGCGTCCCTATGAAAAATGCCTTAGATACGGTGCTGCAAGACTATCAGATGCAGAACTTCTGGCGGTAATACTCCGTACCGGAACGACTGGCTGTTCCAGTCTGGATCTGGCGGCCGAAGTCTTAAAGGCGTCAAAGCTTGAGGAAGGCCTTCTTGGTATTCACCATTTAAGTCTGCAGGAATTACAGTCTATAAGAGGTGTCGGTCAGGTCAAGGCAGTGCAGATCAAGTGCATCGGGGAACTGTCAAAGCGGATAGCCAGTGAAAGTACAAGACAGAGGCTTACATTTGATAATCCGGACACGATTGCCGATTACTATATGGAGTTGCTTCGCCATGAGGAACAGGAGAAGATTATCTGTATGATGCTTGACACTAAGAATCACTTCCTGGGCGATGTGGTACTTACGGTAGGGACCGTTAACAGTTCTCTGTTATCTCCCAGGGAACTTTTCCTTGAGGCACAGAAATTTCATGCGGTGCATATTATACTGGTTCACAATCATCCCAGCGGCGATGCAACCCCCAGCAAAGAGGATACGCAGGTGACCGCAAGAATTAAAAAGGCAGGAGAATTACTGGGGATTACACTCCTTGATCATATTGTAATAGGAGATCACTGCTATACCAGTATCCTGACATCATAATACCAAAGAGGGGATGTATTCACTCATGATGTTACATAACAGTTTCGGAGTGGATTTAGGCAGCAGCACATTAAAAATCTACGATCAACGAAAAGATAAAATTACAAAAGAAAAAAACATGATTGCCCTCCGGGATATGGATGAAGTGTTAGCTATCGGAAATGATGCCTATGAAATGTTTGAAAAGACACCAAAGAATATTAAAATCATGGAACCTATAAATAACGGCAGAATTGGAGATATCTTTCAGGTAGAGGCAATTCTGCATACACTTTTAAACCGGAGCGGATCAAGCGTGGGATATCATCCGGATTTGTATTTTGCTGTGCCCTCAGGTCTCACACAGATTGAAAAAAGGGCATACTATTCTGTGGCTCACCGCGGAAAACTTAGAAATTGCAGAATTTTTCTTGTGGACAGCCCCATAGTCGATGCCATTGCACTCGGCATTCCTTTAAACCGTACAAAGGGCTCTATGATTATCAATATGGGCTCCCAATGTACAGAGGTTTCTGTAATTGCGGATGGCCGGGTAATTATCAGCAGACAGATTCCAATCGGAGGCAGGGACTTCAATGATTCAATCCGCGGCAATATACGAAAGAAAAATAATCTGCAGGTAGGCATACGTACGGCAAGGCGTCTGAAACTGTCACTGGCTGATATGGTTCCTCAAAAGAAACAGGGCCGTAAGGTTATGGGAATGGACTGTGTCAACGGACTGGTAAGAGATGGGATTGTCACAACGACAACAGTAAATCTTGCAATTATGGATTCGATGAGACAGATTGCGTCACAGACGCGTGAAATTATCCAGAGAACCCCTCCGCAGATTCGTTCAAGCATTGAAAAAGAAGGGATTTATCTAACCGGAGGAAGTACCAGGATCCCCCATATGGATCAATTTTTCAGCAGAGAACTTGAATATTCCGTACAACAATCACTTTATTATGATCTGTGTACGGTCTGTGGTCTGAAAGAGCTGATCACGCATTCCGCTCTGCACCGGTATTCATATCCTGTGACAAAACAATAGAATGATACCAGGGTCAAAAGGTCCTGCGTTTCATGCCTGCATGAAAAAGCATGACCTTGGGACTCGCAAAAACATGAGAATGTAACCCGATTAGGGTAGAATTCGAATGTTTTAGAATTGTGGGAGCACGTAGTGCGGAACAATTCGTATATCATATGGGGTCAAATTACTTTTGACCCCCAACACCATAGAATGATATCAAGAGAGAATTGCTGTAAGGAACAATAATGAAGAGAAAAAAGAAATTTCAATTAAATAGTAAGCATTTACTGATCGCTTTGACCTTTGTATGTATCAGCGCCGCAGCGCTTACAGTGACAAATAAAGCTTCCGCCGGACCCTTGAGAACTGTTGTCGGATATGCGGTTGTCCCATTCCAGAATGGAATCAATCAAGTTGGAAAGTGGCTCGGAAGCAGGGGACAGCGGTTTAAAAATGCGGATAAGCTGGCGAAGGAAAACGCTGAGCTGAAAGAACATATAGACTCCCTGAATGAGCAGAATAACCTGCTTGTTCAGCAGCAGAGTGAACTGGGTGATCTGAAAAAACTTTATCAGCTTGATAAGGATTACTCTGAGTATGACAAAGTGGCGGCTGAGGTTATAGCACGTGATCCGGGAAACTGGTTTAATACATTCACGATTAATCGTGGCTCCAAACAGGGAATACAAAAAGATATGAATGTGATTTCTGGCGGTGGTCTTGTAGGGCTCGTGACAGAGGTAGGCCCAAACTGGGCTGCTGTGCAGTCAATCATTGATGACTCGAGCAATGTAAGTGCTATGACGGTTTCAACAAATGACACATGCATCGTATCTGGAGATCTGCGGCTGATGGAACAGGGCAAACTTGCACTGGGCCAGATGAAATCGGAAGATGCAGTCACAGTTGGTGAAAAAATTGTAACATCTGAAATCAGCGATAAATATTTAAAAGGAATACTGATTGGTTATGTAAGTGAAGTAAATGAAGATTCCAATCATCTTACCAATTCAGGATATCTGATTCCGGTTGTGGATTTTGAACATATCAGTGATGTGTTAGTGATCAAACAGTTAAAGCAGACGGGAGGCAATTAAATGCGCAGAAAAGTGACGATTGCCATTCTGATCATTTTTACATTTATTATTCAGACTACGATATTTCAAAGATTGTCAATAGCCTCTGTTGCTCCGAATCTGCTGCTTATATTGACGGTGTCTTTTGGATTTATGCAGGGAAAAAAGAGTGGGATGTGGATCGGCTTTTTCTGTGGCCTGTGTATAGATTTACTTTACAGTCAGACCATAGGAATCAACGCATTGGTTTATATGTTTATTGGATATCTGAACGGATTTCTATATAAAGTCTTTTACGATGAGGATATCAAAGTTCCGGTTTTATTGATTGGAGTCAGTGATCTCGGATACTGTCTTGTCACTTATGCATTGTATTTTCTGATGAGAGTGAGACTGGGATTTACAAGCTATCTCCAGCATGTTATCATTCCGGAGGTGGTGTATACCGTGGTTATATCAATTATCTTTTACCGTCTTCTTTATAAACTGAATCAGAAATTTGTCGAGAATGAAATGGAAGGACAGGAATTACCTTGGTTAAAAAGATAAAGAAATGGCTTAATGAGGCTGGAAAAAAGCGCAGTGGTATCTTGCTGGCGATATTTGTTATAATGACAGGAGCTCTGCTGTACCGCGTGTTTTCACTTCAGGTTATCCATGGAGAAGAGTATGCCAAAGATTTTAACTTAAAGATCACAAAGACAAGGCCCTTAAAAAGCACTCGCGGGAATATATACGATCGGAATGGAAATCTGCTTGCATATAATCAGCTTTCCAATTCAGTCACACTTGAGGATAATGGAAGCTACAGTGGACGCAGGGAAAAGAATCTTTCCCTAAATGGTGAGATCTATAAACTGATTCAAATTATTCAAAAAAACGGTGATTCACTGGATTCGGACTTTCATATTAAAGTAGATGCCAATAGCAATTTTGCTTTTGATCTTGAGGAGAACAGCACGGCACTGGATCGTTTCCGGGCAGATGTGTATGGAAAAAAGACAATTGATGAGTTGTCGCCGAAGGAAAAGAATGCATCTCCTGACGATATCATGAATCACCTGATGGATGGAAAAGACGCAACTTGTTTTGGACTGGTCAATTCAGAAAATCCTTATAAAAAAGCTGAACTAAAAAAGGCCGGACTTCCTGAAAAACTGTCAAAGCAGGAACAGCTTTTGGTGGTCAGTGTACGTTATCAGCTTCGTCTGACTGAATTCATGAAATACTTAAGTGTTACTGTCGCAAGAGATGTCAGCGATGCCACGGTAGCGGCTGTAAAGGAAAATCAGAATGACCTTCAGGGTGTAAATATACAGGAAGATTCCAAACGTGTTTACACGGAGCCTGAGTATTTTGCATCGATTCTTGGTTATACGGGAAAACCTTCGGCTGAAGAACTGGAAGAACTGCCGGGAGAAAATAACTCTTATAACAAGAGTTCAATTGTTGGGAAATCCGGGATTGAAAAATATATGGAGACAACCCTGCAGGGGAAAGACGGTGAAGAGAAGGTTGTAGTAGACAGTGGCGGAAAGGTCCTTCAGGTTCTTAAAGGTTCCAGAAAAAATCCTACGGCGGGAGATAATTTATATCTTTCCCTGGACAGAGATCTTCAGAAAGCTTCTTATAAGATTCTTGAACAGAGAATAGCCGGTGTACTGGTGTTTAATCTCCAGAACATTAAATCAATCGATAAAACTGTCATAAATGATAACAGTTCGTTTCCAATTCCGATTTATGATGTGTATTCAGCCTTGATTGACAATAGTGTGATTGATATCAGTCATTTTGAAAAAGGCGATGCCACGCAGCTGGAAAAGAGTATACATGCCAAGTTTAAGTCAAAACAGAAAGAAACATTTGACAAAGTACAAACAGAATTGACGGGATCCAAACCGAAGAGTTATAATGATCTAAGTGAAGAGATGCAGACATACATGACTTACATCGTTGATGATATGCTGACAGAAGATACAAAAATTCTCGATTCGGATAAAATCGAAAAATCAGATGCTGTGTACTTGAAGTGGAAAGACGGAACTATCAGTCTGCAGGAGTATCTGACATATGCAGCCAGCCAGAACTGGATTGACATCACACAGATATCAGATGAAAAAACATACCTGAATTCGACGGAGGTTTATTCTGCACTGGCCGGCTATATTTCCGAAAAGCTGTCACTGGATAATAATTTCAGTAAACTTCTTTATCATTACATGATTATGGATGATATAATTTCGGGTTCTGATATCTGCCAGCTTCTGTATGATCAAAATCTTCTTACAAAAGATGACGAGGAATATCAGCAATTTACAGCAGGTAATTTATCCCCGTTTGATCTGCTTCGCAGTAAGATCGAGAAACTTGAAATTACGCCGGCACAGCTTGCGCTGGATCCCTGCTCTGGATCTATTGTAGTTACAGATCCGAATACAGGAAAACTACTTGCATGTGTGTCCTATCCGGGGTATGATAATAACAAGCTTGCCAATCAGATGGATACTTCATACTTTCAAAGACTTAACAGTGACCTGTCCTCACCTTTTTATAATAAAGCAACACAGCAGAGAACAGCACCGGGATCAACATTTAAACTGGTAACTACTGCGGCAGGTCTGACAGAAGGTGTAATAGATAAGGATACCGTCGTAAATTGTACAGGAAAGTTCGGTGTAGGACTGGTGGATCCCTCAGATTATCTGAACTGTGTGGTTCTCTCCGGACATGGCCCTTTAAGTATTGTCAATGCCATAAAGGAGTCGTGTAACGTATTTTTCTGTACAGTTGCCTATAAACTGGGGCTGGATGAGAACAATCATTTCTCCCAGAATCTGGCACTCAGTCAGATACAAAAATATGCAAATATGTTCCAGCTGGGAGAGAAAACAGGCATTGAGATTACTGAGAGTAAATCTCAGGTGACGACAACTCTGCCAATCCCCTCGGCAATTGGACAGGCCACGCATAGTTATACAACGGTAGCGCTGGCCCGCTATGCATCGACACTTGCGAATGAAGGAACAAATTATAACCTTTCTCTTTTGGATAAGGTTACAGATGCATCCAATCAAACAGTACAGGAGTTTGAGCCTAAGGTTTCCGGAAATGTCGACCTTGCTGACAGCACCTGGGACGTCATCCATGAAGGCATGAACAAGGTGGCTAATAAGATCCCCGGATTAAATCAGCTTCCGATTGATGTCTATGGAAAGACAGGTACAGCCGAAGAGTCTGACACCCGGCCGAACCATGGTTTGTTTATTGGATTTGCCCATGGAAAAGACAAAGAGGATATCTCAATGGCTATCCGTATTCCATATGGTTATTCTTCTACCAATGCTGCAATGGTAGCTAAGGATATATTGAGTTACTACTATAATCTGGAAGATGAAGATGAGGTACTTACCGGGGTTGCAGATTCTGAAGGCGCTTCTAATGTACGGACAGATTAATGGGGTGAAACTTCCCATCACGAAAGATGAGAAATTAACGTGAGATTACCGGGAGGTATTATATGAGTGAAGTAATCGTTGTTACATCAGGTAAAGGCGGCGTCGGTAAAACTACCACTGCCGCCAACATAGGAATCGGTCTTGCCCAGATAGGCAAGCGTGTAGTTATGGTGGATACTGATATCGGTCTTCGCAATCTGGATGTGGTTTTGGGACTTGAGAACAGAATTGTCTATAATCTGGTTGATGTGATTGAGGGAAACTGCAGATTGAAACAGGCACTGATCAAGGACAAACGTTATCCTGATCTTTTCCTTCTTCCATCAGCACAGACGAGAGATAAAACTTCCGTTTCTCCGGAACAGATGGTGAAACTATCTGAGCAGCTTCGGGAAGGGTTTGATTTTATTCTGCTGGACTGCCCGGCGGGGATTGAGCAGGGATTCGAAAATGCAATCTCTGGAGCTGAGAAAGCAATTGTAGTGACAACACCTGAGGTTTCTTCAATCCGGGATGCCGATCGAATCATAGGACTTTTGGAAGCACATGATCTGCGTGATATCGGACTGGTGATCAACCGGATACGCCCTGATATGGTTCGGAGAGGTGAAATGATGTCTGTAGATGACGTGGTAGATATTTTAGCAGTTTCACTTTTGGGTGTCATACCCGATGATGAGCAGATCGTAGTTGCAACCAATCAGGGTGAATCCGTTACAGGATGCAATTCTGATTCGGGAAGGGCCTTCGTCAATATCAGTAAAAGGCTTACGGGAGAAGAGGTTCCCTTCCAGGACCTTAATGAGAAAAAGGGACTGTTCAGCCGCCTTTTCAGACGTTAGGTGCCACTATGCGCGTATTTTCACGAAAAAAGAAAACTCCTAAGTCGATTGCCAAGGAGCGTCTTTCCAATCTGCTTCTCGCAGAGAGGATGGATTGTTCTCCACGCATGATGCTAATGATGAAAAATGATGTTACACAGACGATTAATCGATACATACCGGTGAATGAGGAAGATATTATCTGCCAGATTAAACATACACCGGCAGTATTGGTTTATGAAATACCGATAAAACGAACAGAGGATACGCATGTTAAAACGCTATAAATTACGTAACTATAATTTCAGACTGGTTATAATGCTTGTTGCCATTTCAAGCATAGGTATCCTGCTAGTCGGATCTGCCGACCCGTCACTGCAGAAAAAACAGTTGATTGGTGTGATCGGCGGGCTGATCCTGATGGTTATTGTTTCGCTGATGGATTACAGCTGGCTGCTTAATTTCTACTGGATATTCTATGTTCTGAATATAGTGCTTTTACTTGCGGTTGCTTTTATGGGCAGCAACAAGAAAGGTGCTTCCAGATGGATACAAATCGGAGGGTTTCAGTTTCAGCCGACAGAGGTCTGCAAAATTCTGCTGATCATGTTTTTTGCAATGTTTCTGATGAAACATGAAGAGAATTTGAGCACTTTAAAAACTATTCTCGAAGCGCTGATGCTTATTGCCATACCTCTGATATTAATCATTAGACAGCCGGACTTAAAAAACACACTCACCATTGCTGCGTTGTTTTGCATCTTGATGTATGTCGCCGGTTTGAGCTATAAGATTATCGGGGGAACGATACTGGTGGTTGTGCCGCTTGTCGTGGTACTGTTACTTTTGATCACGCAGACGGATATTCCAATTATCAATAATTACCAGAAGGACCGTATTATGGCAAAACTGTTTTCTGAAGATGCAGAGTACAGTGATGATTTGAGACAGCAGGAAAACTCCATTACGGCCATTGGCTCCGGACAGCTGACCGGAAAGGGTCTCAATAATAATGAGGTATCTTCCGCAAACAAAGGTAAATTTGTAGCCGAGAGTCAGAATGACTTTATCTTTGCTGTAGCAGGTGAAGAGCTTGGTTATACAGGGTCGTGTGTGCTGCTGCTTTTGCTGTTTGGAATTGTATTTGAATCTATACGCATGAGCAGGAGAGCAAAGGACCTTTCCGGTGCTCTTATTTGCTGCGGAGTGGCCTCCTTAGTTGCGATACAGGGATTTATCAATGTGGCTGTGGCAACAGGGCTGATTCCCAATACGGGAACGCCACTGCCATTTGTCAGTTATGGTCTTACATCCCTCTGGAGTCTGTATATAGGTATGGGACTTGTGTTGAATGTAGGACTTCAAAACAGAACTTATCCGGGAGGAGAAAAGAAATATGAATATAGGGCTTATCGCACACGACACTAAGAAGACGCTGCTTCAAAACTTTTGTATTGCTTATCGTTCTATTTTAACGAAACATGAGCTTTATGCAACAGGGACATCAGGTCGACTGGTACAGGAGGAAACAAACCTCAACGTGCATAAGTTTCTGTCGGGGCATGTAGGTGGTGAACAGCAGCTGGCGTCTATGATTGATCAGGGGCTTATTGATCTGATGTTTTGTTTTTACGACCCGCTAAAGCCGAGAAAACAGGAAACGGATGTACATGAACTGGTCCGTCTATGCGATCTTCACTGTATTCCTGTTGCAACGAATATGGCTACAGCTGAGATGCTTATAAAGTCTTTGGACAGAGGGGATTTGGATTGGCGTGAAATCTGCAGATAACACAAATGAAAATAAAGATATAAAAAAGGGTAATACAAACAGTATGTCAGATACCAATATTAATATAAGCGGAAAATATAATGATACTCATAAACATAAAACGCTGCACATACTGTTAATACTGATCCTGGTACTGGTTCTCATACTTGGCACACTGTTTGGAATCATAAACTTCAGACAGGGCAGAATGATGGATCTGTCGGTTCCGTACAATATTAATCTTGATCACAATCTTATAAATAATGCATCGGATCCTGAAAGCGTTTTGACGACGACTGGGTTTGCCTCTGACTTATGTGTATCTCCTGAGGCTCTTCCAAGAGATGGTGTGGCTATGACATCAACGGATGAAAAGGTCTTGCTTTTCAATCTTGACACGTCCACACCGCTATTCGCCCAGGGAATATATGACAGAACATATCCTGCCAGCATTACCAAGATCATGACTGCAATTGTTGCCCTGAAATATGGAAATATGAATGACGAGGTGACGATTTCAAAGGAAGCTGTCACTCTTGAAAAAGATGCTCAGCTCTCTGGAATGGTCCCGGGTGATAAAACTACCATGGATGCCCTGTTTCATGCTTTAATGGTGTATTCAGCGAACGATGCGGCTATGGCTATTGCCGAACATATCGGTGGTACAGTAGAAAATTTTGTGAACATGATGAATGAAGAGGCAAGAACGCTTGGCATGACCGGAACACATTTTGTCAATCCGCATGGACTGCATGATGACAATCATTATACCACGGCATATGACATTTATCTTATGTTTAATGCCGCATATCATTATCAGGAGTTTTATGACACCATGCAGACGAATGCATACAACCTGAATGTGACAAAACCGGATGGAAGTACATCGGCAATCCGTCTGGATTCCACAGATAAATATCTGACCGGTGAAAAAACTATGCCTCAGAATGTGTCCGTCCTGGGAGGAAAAACCGGTACTACAAGCCAGGCAGGTTCCTGTCTTGCGATACTAAGCCAGAATTCATATGGGCAGCCTTTTATTTCAATTATTTTAAATGCCGAGAATAAAAATATATTGTATGGTGACATGGATCTGCTGCTTAATCAAATTAATCAATGAACTTTCAGATTTTGGGTTGTAAAGTTTACTTATCTGCACTATAATTAAAAAAGGATCTAAGAAGTTTTTAGTGAAATTACATATCCAAGTCTAAGGAGGAAACTGCTATGGTTCAATTAATTGTGGGAAAAAAAGGAAAAGGAAAGACAAAACACCTTTTAGACAAAGTAAATAACGAGGTAAAAGCTGCCTCAGGCAGTATTGTATATCTAGATAAGAACTCGAAGCATATGTATGAGTTGAATAACAAAGTACGTTTGATAGACTGTTCTCGTTTTCCGCTTACGAACAGTGATGAATTTATTGGTTTCATCTGTGGAATTCTTTCACAGGACCACGACTTAGAACTAATGTATCTGGATAGTTTCCTGTGTAATGCTAAATTAGAAGAAAATGGTGATCAAATGGAGGAATGCATTGATCAATTGGAGAACATTGGTAATATGTTTAATGTTACCTTTGTTCTTTCTGTTTCAAAAGATAAAGAGGAATTTACGGAGGAACTACAGGATAAGATTGTTTTTGCTTTATAATTCGAAAGATATATAAAAAAGGACCCGCGGGGTCCTTTTTTATATCTATGTGATTCAAAACGCTAAGCGTCTTCCCGGTTCTGATCAGTGAATCTTCCATATGCACTGATCAGATAGAGACCGCATACTCCTATAACAATATAAATAATTCTGGAAAGCCAGCTTAAATTTCCAAATAAAAATGCGATAAGATCAAACTTCAAAAGACCAACCAACCCCCAGTTGACAGCTCCGATAATGACAAAAGTCAGAGCCGTGTAATCTAATCCCTTCGAATTCATTACTATTCCTCCTTACTGAGTACTTCTCATATCTCTAACTTTCCCATATTTACAATATTTATACATTAATGTAGTTTTTGATTAATTGCACCTTGAGTATTAGCCGGTAAAATGATAAAATGAATGATACAAGGACCAAAAAGTTATGCTTTTCATGCAAGCATGAAA
>DHNM01000010.1:0-47149 GCA_002409525.1 Eubacterium sp. UBA5416
CAAAGTCAGACGAGACGAAAGATGAAGATTCACAGAAGGGCGAGTCAAAGTCAGACGAGACGAAAGACAAAGATTCCAGAACAGACGAGTCAAAGTCAGACGAGACGAAAGACAAAGATTCCAAGACAGACGAATCAAAGCCAGACGAGTCAAAGTCAGATGAGACGGAAGATAAACATTCAAAGGCTGATGATGCAAAGACTGATGATTCCAACTCCAAAGACTCAAAGGAAAATGACTCAGAAGACAAAGAATTATCTAAAGACGGAGCTTTATCTGAGAGCGGTGAATCTAAAAACAAAGAAGATTCTGAAGATAAAGAAGATTCTGGAAATAATGTCACTTCCGAAAATGAACAAAAAACCTCTGTTCGCAAGTTGCTATCAGCAAGAATTATTTCTCCTCTAAAAGATGCCGATCAGAACGATATAGCAGCGTCTGTAGAAGAGAAAGACCAGAATGAAAGTGATAATAAGAAATCGGTTGATACAGAGGTAACGTCTGAACAGACAGAAGAGAATTCTAAAGAGATTGATATAGAAAATTCTACCGGGATTTCTGACGATGTCAAAAGCCTTCAGATGGCTGAAAACGAAGATACCAATGATGAATCTAAGCAAAACGAACGATTTATCGGTAATTCTATTGTTGGGAATACAGATGACTTTTATGACAACGCTGGAAAAGATAAACTAGCTTCTGCCAGTATCAAGAACCCTATTAATGATTCTGCTTCCACAGATGCAGCGTCATCACAGAACACCGGCAGTCATTCGACAACCAGAAAAAAAACCGATAATAAGTCGGAGAAGAAATCTTCTGGAAATAAAGTGCAGGAACCTCTCCAGACGAGCCAGAATAAGGTGAAGAGTGCGTCTGTAACAGGTCGAGGGGCTGTTAAAACAGGGGACAACAGTGAAATCCTTCCACTGACTGTTACCTCAGCATTTGCACTGCTTGCGGGATCAGTTCTTGGCGGACTTAAAATCAAGAATAAAAGAAAACTGACAGAATCTTCTATAGATGAATAAAGAAAAAAGCCCTCCCATATATTAAAGATATAGGAGGGCTTTTTTATGGAAACACAGCAATCGGCACAAAAGATCTTACGTGTGGGAAAAGCAGTCCTGGCGGCTTATATTGTGACTGCCATCTGCCTGCTTGCGGTTGCATTCCTGCTGCTTAAACTGGATCTGAGTCAGGCCAATGTCAATGTGGGAATTATTGTAACCTATCTGGTTTCTTGTTTTCTGGGCGGCTTTATTCTGGGAAAAACGATGGAGAGAAGAAAGTTTCTGTGGGGGGTTATACTGGGAGTTATATATTTTCTGATCACTCTCATTATTTCCTTAATTGCCTATCATGGTGTTTCATCGTCGGCAAATCACGTGATCACCACTCTGCTTATATGCATAGGCGGAGGAATGGCCGGAGGAATGGTATCCTAAGGAAAGATGTA
This sequence comes from Eubacterium sp. UBA5416, assembly GCA_002409525.1. Classification (GTDB taxonomy): domain Bacteria; phylum Bacillota; class Clostridia; order Lachnospirales; family Lachnospiraceae; genus Novisyntrophococcus. The sequence continues at coordinate 1,460 of DHNM01000010.1, forward strand.
TCTTGCCTTGAATCGGATGCCGTGTTATACTGTTAGGGTAAAAAGGAGGATGAAAACATGGTACATATTAAAACTTTGAATACAAAAAGCTTGCAAAACACAATGAAAAAAGGCGGATGCGGTGAATGCCAGACATCTTGTCAGTCAGCATGTAAGACATCATGTACGGTAGGAAATCAGCACTGCGAGAATAAAAACTAATTCTGCTGACAAAGTTCCCTAACCTGTTCTTACAGGTTCTGGGAACTTTGTCATGTACTCATACCGGTGTGGCAGGTCATTATATGCGGATGCCATGCCAATGTTTGAAGGGAGAACTTTTTGATACACCAATATAAAAGTAACGGATATAACATGGTCCTTGATACCAATAGTGGATCAATTCATGTAGTTGACGATCTGGTTTATGATATAATTTCACTGTTGGACCAGTCCGCCAGTGAAGACAGCTTAAAAGAGTCTTTACAGGATAAATATTCCGCTGATGAAATAGATGAAGCATTGGAAGAATGCAGGGAACTTGAAAATCAGGGAATGCTTTTTACAGAAGACCTCTATAAAAATGCGATGGATGCTTTTAAAAACCGCCCGTTAGTGGTAAAAGCGTTATGCCTGCATATAGCGCATGACTGTAACCTGGCCTGTAGATACTGCTTTGCAGAGGAGGGAGAATATCATGGCCGAAGAGCCCTGATGTCTTTCGACATCGGAAAAAAGGCACTTGATTTTCTGATTGAGAATTCTGGAAGCCGAAGAAACCTGGAAGTTGACTTTTTCGGCGGAGAGCCTTTGATGAACTGGAAAGTAGTAGAGGAACTGGTTCATTATGGCCGTGAGCAGGAAAAACTTCATGACAAACATTTTCGCTTTACAGTGACCACAAATGGGGTACTGTTAAATGATGAAATTATGGAGTTTTGCAACAAAGAGATGGACAACGTCGTACTCAGTGTCGATGGGCGTAAAGAAGTTCATGACTTTATGAGACCGTTCCGCAACGGAAAAAGCAGCTACGATCTCATTATACCAAAGTTCCAGAAGTTTGCAGAAAGCAGGAATCAGGACAAATATTACGTCCGTGGTACTTTCACACATTATAATCTTGACTTTGCCAGCGATGTTTTACATCTCGCCGATTTAGGATTTAAGCAAATTTCAGTAGAGCCTGTTGTTGCTGCTCCCGAAGAAGACTACGCGATCCATGAGGAAGATCTTCCAATTATATTTGAGCAGTATGATATCTTGGCTAAAGAGATGATTAAACGCGAAAAAGAAGGGAGAGGATTTAATTTCTTTCATTTCATGATAGATTTGACTGGGGGGCCCTGTGTTTACAAGAGACTTTCCGGATGCGGTTCCGGAACAGAATATCTCGCTGTAACTCCCTGGGGAGATTTATATCCCTGCCATCAGTTTGTCGGAAACGAGGATTTTATCCTCGGAAATGTGGACAAGGGCGTTGTCAGAAATGATATCACAGACGAGTTTAAAAACTGCAATGTCTATTCAAAAAAAGAATGTTCTGATTGTTTTGCAAGATTTTACTGCAGCGGAGGATGTGCAGCCAATGCTTACAACTTCAACAATAAAATAGATTCAGTCTATGAAGTCGGGTGCAAGATTCAGCAAAAGAGAATTGAATGTGCACTGATGATCAAAGCTGCACTGGCTGATGACCAGGGATAAGGCAGTATACCGGATTTTCTCAGCTGGGGAGCGGTCGCTTAAGATGTGATCTGCTCCCTGTTATCATTGCATGAATACAGAAGAGGAAAGGTTTGGTACATAGAGTGGAAAGATGGGTAGTGGCTGCTAAAAGAGCGGACTTTCAAAAAATAGGTAGAAATTTCCATATAGATCCTGTGATTGCGAGGTTAATACGAAACCGCGATGTAATTGGAGATGATAATATAGATGAATATCTCCATGGAGATTTGGAATATCTCCATGATCCAAAAGATTTTAAAGATATGGAAAAAGCATTAAATATTCTAGATACAAAGTTACGTGAAGAAAAAAGAATACGGATTATAGGCGACTATGATATCGATGGAATCATGTCCACCTATATTTTGCTCGTGGGCCTGAAAAGAGTTGGAGCAAGGGTCGATATTCAGATTCCGGATCGTATCAGAGACGGATATGGATTAAACGAATCACTTGTCCGTGAGGCATATGATGCGGGAACTGATCTGATTTTAACCTGTGACAATGGTATTGCCGCGGCAGAGCAAATTACTGTCGCGAAGGAACTGGGGATGCAGGTTATTGTAACGGACCATCATGAAGTACCCTATGAGGATGTGGAAGGTGAAAGAAAATATCTACTGCCTCCTGCTGATGCCATTGTCAATCCAAAACAGCAGGATTGTCATTATCCTTTTAAAGGACTTTGCGGAGCCGCTGTCGCGTGGAAGCTTATCTGTGCTCTTTATAAGAGACATGGGATCGACAGTTCAGAGTCTATGGCGTTTATAGAGTATGCGGCATTTGCCACAGTTGGAGATGTGATGGATCTTCAGGGCGAAAATCGTGTGATTGTAAAAGAAGGACTGATAAGACTCAGACAGACTAAAAATAAAGGGCTTCTTGCATTGATGCGTGAAAATCAAATAGTTCCGGAAGATATTAATGTCTATCATATCGGATTTGTTCTTGGTCCCTGTTTAAATGCAAGTGGACGCCTTGACACGGCAAAGAGGGCACTCGCCATGCTCTGCGCTGAAAATGATGAAGATGCGGCAAAACTTGCAGGGGATTTAAAGGCACTAAATGAAAGTCGGAAAGCTATGACACTGCAGGGAACAGAAGCGGCAATATCACTTGTCGAACAATCCGATATGAAAGAAGACAAGGTGTTAGTTGTGTATCTGCCTGAATGTCATGAGAGCCTGGCGGGTATCATAGCCGGACGTCTCAGAGAGCATTATCATAAGCCGTCATTTGTGATAACCAAAACCGTAGAAGGATTAAAGGGAAGCGGCCGTTCGATCGACAGTTATTCCATGTATGATGAACTCTGCAAATGCAGAGATCTATTCACAAAGTTCGGAGGACATCCCATGGCAGCAGGAATCTCATTAAAAGAAGAGAATCTTTCTGTTTTTCGAAAAAGGATCAACAAAGTGTGTACTTTGGCCGAGAAGGACCTTATGGAAAAAGTGGTCATCGATATAGCAATGCCAATCTCATACATCAGCAAAAGACTGATCAGTCAGATAGAACAGCTTGGTCCCTTTGGAAAAGGAAATTCGAAACCACTTTTTGCTCAAAAGGGATTGAAAGTGTCAGGGGTTCGAATCTTTGGAAAGAATAGAAATGTGGCTAAGATGCAGGTGATTGACACAAATGGCTATGTTATGGATGCTGTCTATTTTGGTGAGGCTGATAAATTTGCTGAATATGTCCAAAGTCATACACAGATGGCACTTACTTATTATCCGACTGTCAATGCATACAGAGGTAGAGAAAACCTTCAGGTTACCGTGTTAAACTATCAATAGCAGGGCAATTGCCCTATTGATTCTATTATAAAAAAATGATATAATTTGTAATATAATGATAAGTCGGCAGCAATAGTCGAATGGACAATGAGGAGCTTAAATGAAAAAATTAGAAGATTATGTACTCAGCATCCCGGATTTTCCAGAACCGGGAGTTATATTTCGTGATGTAACCAGCATTCTTAAGGATGCGGACGGTCTCAAATTATCAATTGATGAACTTTCGCACCTTTTGGATGGAGTGGACTTTGATGTGATTGTGGGAACGGAATCAAGAGGTTTTATATTTGGCGTACCCATCGCTTACAATCTTCATAAACCGTTTGTGCCAATTCGGAAAAAAGGTAAGCTTCCTCGTGAAACAATAAGCCGGGCTTATAATCTGGAATACGGAACGGCTACGATAGAGATGCATAAAGATGATATCAAACCCGGCCAGCGTGTAGTCCTGGTTGATGATCTGATCGCAACGGGCGGAACTATTGAGGCCTGCACAAAGATGATTGAACAACAGGGTGCCAAGGTAGAAAAAATCATATTTCTGATGGAGCTGGCCGGATTAAAAGGCAGAGATAAACTTAAAGGTTACGATGTTGCTTCTGTAATACGTTATGAGGGGAAATAATTTTGGCATTGTGTATGGAGCGGATCAGCTGTATCCATCCTGCACAGTGCCTTTTCAGCATAAGTGAGGAAATGTATGGGTAAAGACACTAAAATGATGGAAAAGGAAAAATTAAAGAAAGAAATCGCAGCGGCAGATGCGAATGTGAAAGCCGTGGAGGATTTTACAAGCCCCGGGGAGATTTACCAGGAGCTTATTTCCAGTGTTCGAAAATACCATCCATCGACGGATATCAGCATGATCCGGAAAGCCTATGAGATGGCCAGGAAGGCACATAAAGATCAAAAGAGAAAATCCGGTGAGCCTTATATCATACATCCTCTGTGTGTCGCTGTTATTCTGGCAGACCTGGAACTCGACAAGGAAAGCATTGTTGCGGGACTTCTCCATGACGTCGTGGAAGATACTGTTATGACAGTGGAAGAGTTAAAAGAGGAGTTTGGTGATGAGGTTGCTCTGATTGTCGACGGCGTTACCAAGCTGGGTAAATTAAGCTATGCGGCTGATAAAGTCGAAGAACAGGCTGAAAATCTGCGCAAGATGTTTTTGGCCATGGCGAAGGATATCCGGGTAATACTGGTAAAGCTTGCCGACCGTCTTCATAATATGAGAACAGCTAAGTACTGGTCTTTGGAAAAGCAAAAGGAGAAAGCCCGTGAGACGATGGATATCTATGCCCCTATTGCACAGCGGCTCGGAATTTCTAAGATCAAAGTCGAGCTGGATGACTTATCCCTGAAATATTTAAAACCGGAAGCATATTATGATCTGGTAGATCAGGTAAATATGAAACGGGGAGAACGTCTGGAACATGTGGATGAGATCGTCCGCGAAGTGAAACGTCACATCGAGGATGCAGGTATCGAAGGTCAGGTCAATGGACGGATCAAGCATTTCTTCAGCATTTATAAGAAGATGGTGAATCAGCATAAGACACTGGATCAGATCTATGATCTGTTTGCCGTGCGTATCATTGTGGAAACAGTCAAAGACTGTTATGCTGCTCTGGGTGTGATACACGAGATGTATACGCCGATTCCCGGACGTTTTAAAGATTATATAGCTATGCCAAAGCAAAATATGTACCAGTCACTGCACACAACTTTAATTGGTCCGAACGGACAGCCTTTTGAAATTCAGATCCGTACATTTGAGATGCACAGGACTGCAGAATATGGTATTGCAGCTCACTGGAAATACAAAGAAGCTTCAGACGGGAAGAAGACCGGTCCTGAACAGGAAGAGGAAAAACTGAGCTGGCTCCGTCAGATTCTGGAATGGCAGCAGGATATGTCTGATAATAAAGAATTCATGAGTCTGCTCAAGAGTGATCTTGACTTGTTCTCTGATAACGTTTATTGTTTTACACCGGCGGGAGATGTCAAAACTCTGCCAAGTGGTTCCTGCCCTATCGATTTTGCATATATGATTCACTCTGCAGTGGGAAACAAAATGGTTGGTGCGCGGGTAAACGGAAAACTGGTTCCTATTGAATACGAACTCAAAAACGGTGATCGTGTAGAAGTTATTACCTCTCAGAATTCAAAGGGACCCAGCAGAGACTGGCTTAAGATAGTGAAAAGTTCTCAGGCAAAAAACCGGATTAATCAATGGTTTAAAGCGCAGCTGAAAGAGGACAACATCATAAAAGGGAAAGAGATGCTTAACAGTCATGCTAAGATAAAGGGCAAAAATCTTGGTATTTATCTAAAACCCGATTATATGAATGCAGTCATACGAAAATATGGTTTTCGAGACTGGGATTCCGTGCTGGCCGCGGTCGGTCACGGAGGTCTAAAAGAGGGTCAGGTTCTAAATAAGCTGGTTGATGTGTACGATAAGGAAAATCAGACACAACTTACAGACAGCGATGTGTTAAAAAACTCGAATGAGGATGCAATCATTGAAGTCCCGGTGTCTAAGTCGAGGGGAGGCATCGTTGTAAGCGGCACTCATGATGTCTCCGTTAGATTCTCGAAATGCTGTTCCCCGATTCCGGGCGATGAAATTGTTGGCTTTGTGACGAGAGGTCGGGGTATTACGATTCACAGGACCGACTGTATTAATATACTGAATCTTCCGGAGTCTGAACGTGGAAGACTGATCGATGCGGAATGGGAGCCGGGAAGTGCAAATGATCAAATGTATGCGGTTGAGATTAATGTGTATGCTTTTGATCGTTCCGGACTCCTGGTAGATCTGTCAAAATTGTTTATGGAACGAAAGATTGATATTTCAAAAATCAACGTAAGCACAAACAAGCAGGGGCAGGCGACGGTCGATTTAACCTTTTTCGTCAGAGGCAAAGAAGAACTGAACAGTCTGATTGATAAAATCCGTCAGGTGAGCGGTGTAATAGATATAGAACGATCGAAAGGATAATAAAATGGCAGATATAGTAATCGACAATCTTGTACTGGGAATAATAGCTACAAACTGCTATTTGCTAATGAATAAAGAGACTCGAGAACTCGTTATCATAGATCCGGCAGCACAGGCTGATACTATCGAGAATTTAGTACAGAAAATGAAGGCAGAACCGGCGGCAGTCTTATTGACTCATGGACATTTTGATCATATGCTGGCAGCGGAAGGGCTGAAGAATAGATTCAGCATTCCTGTTTATGCATTTGAACGGGAGCAGGAAATTTTGGAAAATGCAGAGGATAATCTCTCAGACAGATGGGCGAAAGCATATACGATGAAAGCCGACTATCTGATGAAGGATAAAGAGGAGCTGAATCTTGCGGGAATCCGCTTCCATGTCATTTATACACCTGGTCATACGAAGGGAAGTGTCTGTTTCTATCTTCCGGATGAGGGTGTATTATTTTCGGGTGATACTTTATTTGCCGAAGGTTATGGCAGAACTGACCTGCCAACCGGAAGTATAACACAGATGAAAGAGAGTATTTCCGCTCTTCTGACCACACTTCCATCGGAGACAAAAGTTTATCCGGGTCATGGCCGGACTACGGAGATTTCTGTTGAAAAGAGGTATAACCCTCTTGCTTAATTTAAGTTTAAAACTGAACAAAAGAGATTTTGAGTATGACATTTACTCGCTAATCCGTGCTTTTTATCCCGGAAGTACCATTAAGATATGGTATGAGGGGGAGGAGGAGCCGATCGGTGATTATTCGTATCAATACCTGGTAGAGTATGAAGAGAGTTCTATAACATTCCTCGTATTTGATCAGAATCATGAGATCAGCAGATCGATTACGCGGATATCCGGACAGGCTGATCGGAGAGAACGGAAAAATTATGTAAAAAAGCTTGTCTATAAAGCACTTGTAAAGATCACAGGAAGAGAGCTCCCATGGGGTGATCTGACAGGGATAAGACCTTCCAAGATTGTGATGGGACTGCTTGAGGATGGAAAGACGAATTTAGAGGCTGCTTCACTCATGAGGGACACCTACAGCATCAGTCCTGAAAAAACCGCACTGGCAATTACAGTAGCCAACAGGGAGAGGGAAATCCTAAAGAAGATCAACTATAAAGACGGATATAGTCTTTATGTTGGGATTCCATTCTGCCCGTCCATCTGTCTGTATTGTTCCTTTGGCTCACATCCGATTGACCAGTGGTCTTATATGGTAGAACCTTATCTTGACGCTCTATGCAGAGAATTGAAATATATTGCTTCAAAGATGAGGGGACGCCCCTGTGATACCATCTATATCGGCGGGGGAACGCCGACCACGCTTTCTCCTGATCAGCTGGAAAGACTTCTGAAACTTATTCAGAGTGAATTTCCCATGGAAGAGGTAAGCGAATTCACGGTTGAGGCCGGTAGACCGGACACCATTACCAGAGAAAAGCTGGAAGTACTTAGGGATTATCCGGTAACACGAATTTCCATCAATCCACAGACAATGAATCAGGAGACACTGGATCTGATCGGGAGACGGCATACGGTGGAAGATATCGTTTCCAAATATCAGCTGGCACGCGAAATGGGATTTGACAACATCAATATGGATTTAATCGTAGGTCTGCCGGGAGAGCATAAGGAACACGCTGCTCATACATTAGAGAGGATAAAGCTTTTGAATCCTGACAGTATGACAGTGCACTCTCTGGCGCTTAAGAGGGCAGCCAGACTGAATCTGTTTAAGGATAAGTATAAGGAAATCTCATTCGAAAACAGTCAGGAAATTATGCAGATGACAGCAGATTCTGCGCGTGAGATGAAGATGGATCCCTACTATCTGTACCGGCAGAAAGACATCGCCGGAAATTTTGAAAATGTAGGTTACGCGAAACTTGACAAAGAGGGTATTTACAATATACTAATAATGGAAGAAAAGCAGACCATTATGGCGGCAGGAGCAGGTGCTTCCACAAAATTTGTCTTCCAAAATGGAAAACGTACGATACGTGCCGAGAATGTCAAAGATATAAAAAATTATGTGGAGAGAATTGATGAAATGCTTGAACGAAAAGAAGCCGGAATTAAAGAATTATCAACACAGTAATCAGCGAAAAAATATGCTCCAGTATTCTCTGGCAGAACAAATAGCGCATGGCATGGACGTCAGCAATATGGCTTATGATGTTGCGGAAAAACTGGGATACAAGAAAGAGGAGTGCTATGAACTGGCTGTGGCGGGAATCCTGCATGATATCGGAAAAATCGTTCTTGAGAAAGAAATTGGTGATAAGCCACTCATTGTCGAAGAGATGAAAGTTGTACGTATGCATCCGGTTGAAAGCTATGATGTGGTAAAGAAACAGGGATACTCGGATTTTATACAGCAAAGTGTGCTGCATCATCATGAGAATTATGATGGCAGCGGTTACCCGGACCATTTATTCGGAGATGACATTCCATATGGAGGACGTATTTTAAGAGTCTGTGATGTTTACTGTGCCCTGACTTCTGACAGACCCTATCGAAAGGCCTATGATCATGAAACAGCGATCAAATTTATGGTTGAGGATATTCGAAACTTCGATCTGAAAATATTTTTGGCGTTTCAGAAGATAATACATGAAAACAATCGGAAAGCAATCATATTAGGTGATCTTACCGTTGACGAGAGAGGAGATTTTGTATAATGGCTTTAAAGAAAAAACCTGTGACAGGAATGAAGGATATTCTGCCTTCCGAGATGGAGATACGGGATTATGTAATCCGTCTGATCAAGGAAACCTATGGCTCTTTTGGATTTTCTTCGATTGAAGCACCCTGTGTGGAACACCTTTCGAATTTGAACAGTAAACAGGGAGGGGAAAATGAAAAGTTAATCTTTAAGATATTGAAAAGAGGAAATAAATTAAAGATTAACGAAGCAGAAAGTGAGTCTGATCTTACCGAAGAAGGACTGCGTTATGATCTTACGGTTCCACTTAGCCGTTATTACTCAAATCACGCGAATGAACTTTCAAGCCCTTTTAAAGCGCTGCAGATGGGAAATGTCTGGAGAGCTGACCGCCCGCAGAGAGGACGTTTCCGTCAGTTTATGCAATGTGATATAGATATATTGGGCGAACCGAGTAATCTGGCTGAGATTGAACTTATCTTGGCCACCACCACCCTTCTCGGAAAACTGGATTTCAGGGATTTCACAATCCGTATCAATGAACGACGAATCTTAAAAGCGATGGCAGAATACAGCGGATTTGATAAAGATACATTTGATACGGTCTTTATTACTCTCGATAAAATGGACAAGATTGGTCTTGCAGGTGTTGCTGAGGAATTGAAAAAAGAGGGATTTGATAAAGACGCTGTTTCCAGATATATGAAATTATTTCAGAATGTAACCGGGGATACTTCTGGTATCATATTTATTAAGGATACCCTGGGGGATTTCCTGGATCAGGATGTAGTAGACAGTCTTACTACAATTATTGAGACGGTAGATAGATTAAAAAGTGTAGATTTTAAAATTGTCTTTGATCCTACGCTGGTTCGCGGAATGTCCTATTATACCGGGACAATTTTTGAGATTTCTATGGAAGAGTTCGGAGGTTCTGTCGGCGGTGGCGGACGTTATGATGAGATGATAGCAAAGTTTACGGGGAATAAGGTTCCGGCATGCGGATTCTCCATAGGTTTTGAACGTATTGTAATGCTTTTGCTGGAAAGGGAATTCAAAATTCCGGATGCATCGATGAAGAAGGCTTATCTGATAGAGAAAAATATGCCTTCAGCCCGGGTGGCCGATATTTTGGCAAAGGCAGCGGATGAGCGAAAATCCGGTTTATCTGTTCAGGTCTCCATGATGAAGAAAAATAAAAAGTTTCAGAAAGAGCAGCTGAAATCTGAGGGATATCATGAAATCTGTGAATTTTTCACGGATAGGATGTAGAAAAGGCAGCTTCCAGCTGCTTTGAATATGATTCGTGATAAAAAGACAAGTGTAGGCAGTTATTTTCTCTGCTGACACTCGTCTTTTTATGTTTTAATAAGGGTAACTACAGAATCTTATTTTTTATTATAGTACCATTTTTCAATCAGGCATACTCCCTGATAAAGAATCATTGCGATAATACATAGAATGATGATGGAAAGAATTAGCCAGTCAAGTTTAAATACCTGGCTTGAATAAATGATCAGATAGCCAAGTCCCTGTCTTGCTCCGATGAATTCACCTATGATGACGCCTACCAGACAGAGGCCGATGTCAACCTTTAAGGCGCTGAGCAGATAAGGAGTGGAAGCCGGAAGTACTACCTTAGTCAGCACTTTATACCTTCCGCCTCCCAGGGTATAAATCAATTTCATTTTCTCCTGACTGACTTCCTGAAATCCCTGAAACAGGCTGATAATCGATCCAAATACAGCCACGGACATGCCTGCGATAATAATGGTCTTCATATTGGCGCCCAGCCATACGATCAGCAGAGGAGCAAGCGCCGATTTCGGAAGCGAATTTAAAACAACCAGATATGGTTCCATTACTTCGGCGAATCGTGGAAACAGCCAGAGGCAGACAGCTGTCACAACTGTAAAAATGATTGTCAGGGCAAAACTCACTAATGTCTCAGCCAGTGTTACGCCTATATGCAGGAACAGATTGTGCTCTCGCACCATGTCATAAAACGTTTTGATCACCTTCACCGGACTGCTGAAGATAAAGGAGTCAATCCATCCAAAATCTGAAGCACACTGCCATAACAGGATAAATGCAAGCAGCAGAAAGACACGAAAAAAACGAACCTGGTATTTTCTGGATAGCTGTTTTTTAAGATATGCTTCCTGGGTGGTACACGTCTTTGCTTTCATGATTATTCAACTCCTTCCATATCGTATTAAAATAGTTTTTAAATGCAGGAGCATTCCGAGAGGACATCGGTGTTCTGTTTTTAATTCCCATATCTATGGTAACAATAGATTTTACAACGGCTGGCCGGCTGGACAACACAACAACATGATCTGCCATGCTGATTGCTTCTGAGATATCATGTGTGACAAGTAAAGCGGTTTTTTTCTGTGCTTTTAAGATCTGGCCGATATCATCCGCAACGGATAATCTCGTCTGATAGTCCAAAGCCGAAAAAGGCTCATCCAGCAGCAATAATGCAGGTTCAAGAGCCAGCGTACGGATCAGAGCCGCTCTTTGGCGCATGCCTCCGGACAATTGTGAGGGTCTGGCATCCCGAAACTCATCTAATCCGTAAGTATTGAGCATTTCATCAACCTTTGCTTTTGTTTCATCGTTTAATTTGTTTTGTATTTCCAGTCCCAGAATTACATTGCGATATATCGTTCTCCACTCAAAAAGATGATCTTTCTGCAGCATATATCCGATATTAATGTCGGACTGTTTCAGCGGTTTCCCATTAATAAAAATAGAACCAGATCCTGGCTCCAGTAAACCAGAAATCAGGTTCAGAATTGTACTTTTACCGCATCCGCTGGGGCCGACAACGGCAACGAAATCACCTTCTTCGACCGTAAAATTTATATCGGTGAGGGCTTTTGTTTCACCTTCCATACTATGATAAGAAAAGCATATATTTTTTAGCTCTAATAGTGGTTCCATATTTCCTCCCCGTGTTTTTATGATATATATTAAGATATGCATAGCACGAAAGCCGAGTGACAATATAGGGATAAGCTACCTGACAATTGACAGAAAGGAAAATATATGTGATGATAACTCAAGGCAGATAAGAAGAAAGTACAGGTGAACATTCTATGGCAAATGTAAGAAACTATCAAAAAGAACTGGAGAGGGTGATTGACAGGCATCAGAGTAAGGGAGAAGTTCCTGATTTACTTCTGCACAGTTGTTGTGCTCCCTGCAGCAGTTACGTGTTGGAGTATCTTTCAAATTACTTTAAGATCACTTTGTTTTATTATAATCCGAATATTTATCCCGAGGAGGAGTATCGGACCAGGCTTCATGAGCAGAAGCGGCTGATTTCGGAACTTCCGACGAAATATCCGGTGCGTTTTATCGAAGGCACCTATGAACCGGAAAGATTCTTTGAGATGGCAAAGGGCATGGAGCAGATTCCGGAGGGCGGCGAGAGATGCTTTAAATGCTATGAACTCCGGCTTCGCGAGGCGGCTTCACAGGCGAAGAAATCAGGATGTGATTATTTTACAACAACATTATCAATCAGTCCTATGAAAAATGCTCACAAACTAAATGAGATTGGTGAGAAAATACAGGAAGAAATGGAAGTTTTTTATTTGAACTCTGATTTTAAAAAGAAGGAAGGTTACAAACGTTCTATAGAGCTATCTAGGGAATATCATCTTTATCGCCAAAATTTTTGTGGCTGTATCTATTCAAGGTAAAATTTATAGCTTAACATGACAATTGACGTATGTAAGCGTAAATGTTAAAATTAGTGAAAAGGAAGAGAAAAGAGGGACTACTATGGCACAGCTTTGGGGAGGTCGTTTTACTAAACAAACGGATCAAATTGTATATGATTTTAATGCGTCCATTAGATTTGATAAAAAGCTCTGTGAACAGGATATCCGGGGAAGCATCGCTCATGCGAAGATGCTTGCAAAGCAGCATATTCTTACAGAAGAAGAGAGCGATGATATTATTTCTGGTCTAAAAGAGATTTTAATGGATGTGAAATCCGGAAAACTTGAGATTACCGGAGAATATGAAGACATCCACAGTTTTGTTGAAGAAAACCTGACTCGCCGAATAGGGGACGCCGGAAAAAAACTGCATACCGGACGAAGCCGCAATGATCAGGTTGCACTGGATATGAAATTATATGTCAGGGATGAAATTGACGAAACAGATGCCCGGCTTAAGAATCTGCTGGACACGATTGAGCATTTGATGGAGGAGAACCTCCATACCTATATGCCGGGATTCACACATCTTCAGAAGGCTCAGCCGGTTACTCTGGCTCACCACATGGGAGCTTATTTTGAGATGTTTAAGAGAGACCGGGGACGTCTGCATGATATATATAAAAGAATGAATTTCTGTCCGCTCGGAGCGGGTGCTCTTGCGGGGACTACATATCCTTTGGATCGTGATTACACAGCCAGCCTCCTTGGGTTTGACGGTCCCACGTTAAACAGTATGGATTCGGTTTCTGACCGTGATTACCTGATTGAACTTTTGTCCGCAATTTCCACAATTATGATGCATCTGTCGAGATTCTCTGAGGAAATTATCACCTGGAACACGAATGAATATCAGTTTGTGGAACTGGATGATTCTTACAGTACAGGCAGTTCCATTATGCCTCAGAAGAAAAACCCTGATATTGCCGAACTGGTGCGGGGAAAAACAGGGCGCGTTTACGGAGCTCTGATGTCTGTACTTACGATGATGAAAGGGCTTCCCCTCGCATATAACAAAGATATGCAGGAAGATAAGGAGCTGACGTTTGACGCCATCGATACAGTCAAGAATTGTCTGGTGCTGTTTAACGGGATGCTGTCCACGATAAGATTCAATACAGAAAACATGGAAAAATCGGCGAAAAAAGGATTTACGAATGCAACAGATGCGGCCGATTATCTGGTTGGGAAGGGAGTTCCTTTCCGTGACGCACATGGAATTGTAGGTCGGCTTGTCCTGTATTGCATTGAAAAAGAAATCTCTCTGGATGATATGACACTTGAGGAATATCAGTCAGTCAGCCCTGTATTTGAGGATGATATCTACGAGGCAGTCAGCATGAAAAACTGTGTTGAACGCCGAAATACCATCGGAGCACCCGGAGCACAGGCGATGGAGGCCGTGATCAGGGAAAATAAATTATATCTCAGTAAAAACTGGAAAGAATCGAGGTAATGCTTTATGGAAAATAAGCTTAAAGTCGGAATACTTGGGGCAACCGGTATGGTTGGACAGAGATTTATTACGCTGCTTGAAAATCATCCGTGGTTTGAGGTGGCATGTGTTGCGGCCAGCCCTAGAAGTGCGGGAAAGACCTATGAAAGGGCAGTAAGTGGAAGATGGAAGATGAATACACCTGTTCCGAACGCAGTGAAGAATCTGGTCGTAGTCGACGTTAATGATATCAAACACGTCTCTTCCTCTGTTGACTTTGTTTTCTCCGCGGTCGATATGTCAAAAGATGAGATTCGCACGATTGAGGAGAAATATGCTATATCCGAGACACCGGTTGTGTCCAATAACAGTGCACACAGATGGACTCCGGATGTTCCGATGGTAGTACCTGAGATCAATCCTGAGCATTTTGCAGTGATTCCTTCGCAGAGAAAGAGGCTTGGCACAAAGCGCGGATTCGTGGCGGTAAAACCAAACTGCTCCATTCAAAGTTATGCGCCGGTGTTGACAGCGTGGAGGGAATTCGAACCATACGAAGTGGTCGTTACAACTTATCAGGCTATCTCCGGTGCCGGAAAGACGTTTAAAGACTGGCCGGAGATGGAAGGCAATGTCATTCCCTATATCGGCGGAGAAGAAGAAAAATCTGAGTTGGAGCCGCTGCGCCTTTGGGGAAAAGTCGTGGACGGGAAAATTGAAAAGGCAGATAAACCTGTGATTACCAGCCAGTGCATTCGTGTTCCTGTCCTGAATGGACATACGGCAGCAGTATTTGTAAAGTTCAGAAAAAGTCCGACAAAAGATCAGTTAATTGATAGAATCAACAGTTTTCACGGGCTTCCGCAGGAGCTAGATCTGCCAAGTGCACCGAAGCAGTTTATCCGCTATATGGGAGAAGCTGATCGTCCACAGGTCAGAATGGATGTGGATTACGAAAATGGTATGGGTATATCGGTAGGACGTCTTCGCAGAGACACCGTATATGACTGGAAATTTGTCGGCTTGTCACACAATACAGTTCGGGGTGCAGCCGGCGGAGCAATATTGTGTGCTGAAACGCTGATGGCCAAAGGATATATTGAGAAGAAATAAGAATATGAACAGGCTGACCTGATAAGAGGAGAGAGGCCGGATAAAGCCTCTCTTTGTTCTTTGACAGAACCAGAGAATAGATTTGAGTGTGATAATTTAATATATGATAGAAAGAAACTATAAGATCGATATAATAAAGGGAATTGGTATCATACTGATGGTTTTCTATCATGCCTCTACACCGGGAGAAAGCTTTGCCTATTTATTCCATATGGCATTGTTTTTCATATGTTCCGGTTTTTGTTTTAATAGTAAAAACATTAAGCAGCCAATTCAATATATAAAAAAGAAAATAAAATCGTTGTATCTTCCATTTTTAATATCCAGTATTATTGTACTTCTTTTACATAATACTTTATTGGATTTGCATATATACTCTTATAAGCGGTATGACAGACTTACCGCGGAAACATTTCTGAAAGAACTTGCCAGGAGTTTCCTTTTTCTGGAACATCATCAGATGATAAGTGCCAACTGGTTTTTTCGAACCTTATGTATGTCTAGTATAGCATATATGCTGATACAACTTCTGTTATCAAAACTTCATTTAAAGGCAAAGAATCGTATGATCGTCAGAGCAGCGATCTGTGTTCTCTGCACATCTGCCGGGTGTTATCTGGGCTACATCTCCAATCATGGAAAGCTTTTTAACTTTTTAACAGTTATGCTTCTGATTGATTTTGGATATAATTTGAGGAAACTAGAATTAATGAAAGTTCTGAATAGCATTCCCAGATATATATCTGCGGGGATACTTTCTTTTCTTATGCTATGTTTCTTACATAGATTCGGAAATATTAGTATCAATCAGAATAAGGTCGTAAATCCTGTTTTCTTCTTCTGTTGTTCCATCTCTGGATTTGTTATGATATATGCGGCTGCATGTATTCTGGAGAAGGTAAATAAAGCAGTCAGTGTATTGTGTTTCCTGGGGAAGAATTCCATGGTTGTGGTATTTTGCCAATACATTGGATTCAAGATTGTTACCTTTCTTGAGATTATCGTGCGCGGTGATCCCATAAATAAGTTATCCTCTTATCCTACGTATATAACAGATCATGGGTTGTGGATTGTATATGGCATATTCGGAATCGGAGTTTCCATATTATTTGTTTTAATAATAAAATACCTGAAACATCGTTTTTCATTCTTTATATTGAAGCATGCATCGAGAGGTGGTATAATTATTAAATATATAAATAATAATTAGGAGGGGAATTTTATGTCTTATGACAATGTAAAATTGTTCTCAAATGCCGCTGTATCGAAGGCAGAACTGCTAAGGAGTCATCCGGGTAAGTACTTTATTCGCGCAGTTATGGCAGGGCTTTTTATTGCTGTTGCAATGATTTATAATAATGTGATCGGCAATATCTTTATGGATACAGATCCGGCATGGGGAAAAGTACTGGGTGGTCTGGTCTTTTCAATTGCAGTACTTTTGATTGTGTTTCTCGGAGGTGAACTCTTTACCGGGAACAATCTGGTAATGGCTTTTGGAGTGTACGACAAAGTGGTCACGCCGGGACAGCTGTGCAAAGTATGGCTGGCCAGTTATTTAGGTAATTTTGCCGGATGCACCATTCTTTCTCTGATCTTCGCTGCTTCAGGTGCTTCCGGGACGAAAGAATATTTTGCCGGCTACATAGAGAATAAGCTGACACTTCCGGCCGGTCAGATGTTTTTTAAAGCGGTCTTGTGCAACTTCTTTGTCTGTCTTGCGGTTGCGTGCGGGATGAAATGTAAAGATGAAGCGGCAAAATTTCTGATGATTACAATTTGCATTTCAGGATTTGTGATCTCTGGCTTTGAGCACTGCGTCGCAAATATGGCCACATTTGTAACAGCATATCTGCTGGTTCCGGGATTGTCTGTAAAGTTGATTCTGAGGAACATGTTCATAGTTACAATAGGGAACATCATCGGTGGCTCAGTTTTACTTGCACTGCCGCTGCGGAAGATGAGTGCCGATGAAGAGTGAATTGAAAAATAAACGAATTCAAGACTAGGTACAAATATGAGTAAATCTTTATACATAGCTGAAAAGCCCAGTGTTGCGCAGGAATTTGCGAAGGCTTTAAACGAAAACATGGGCAGAAAGGACGGATATGTAGAATCCGGGAATTCTGTAGTAACATGGTGTGTAGGACATCTGGTTACCATGAGCTACCCGGACAAATATGATATAAAATATAAAAGATGGAGTCTCAATACGCTGCCTTTTCTGCCGGAAAACTTTAAATACGAAGTGATTCCGTCTGTTTCAAAACAATTTAAAATTGTAAGCGGATTATTGAACCGTGAGGATATTGATACGATCTATGTCTGTACGGACTCCGGTCGGGAAGGGGAATATATCTACCGTCTGGTAGAGATGATGGCAGGTGTGAAAGATAAGGCAAGGAAACGTGTCTGGATCGATTCGCAGACAGAGGAGGAGATTCTGCGCGGAATACGCGAGGCAAAAGACCTGAGTGAATATGACAATCTTTCTGAAGCCGCTTTTTTACGTGCGAAGGAAGATTATCTCATGGGGATTAATTTTTCCCGGGTATTGACACTAAAGTACGGTAATGTTGTCACAAATTATCTGGGAGGAAAATACAAGGCTATTTCTGTCGGGAGAGTCATGACCTGTGTTTTAGGAATGATTGTCAGGCGCGAACGGGAGATCAGGACCTTTGTAAAAACACCTTTCTATAGAGTCCTCGCAACCCTAAAACTCGCCGGCACACAATTTGACGGAGAATGGCGCGCTGTTTCAGGAAGCAGCTATTATAATTCCCCTCTGCTTTATAAGGAAAATGGATTTAAGGAAAAAAAAGATGCGACCCATCTGATCGGGGAATTAGAGAAAAAGTATCCACTCGAGGGAGTACTTGAGAAAATTGAGCGAAAGAAAGAGAAGAAAAATCCTCCTCTGCTGTATAACCTTGCAGAACTTCAGAATGAAAGTGCAAAGCTATTCAAAATCAGCCCGGATCAGACACTTCAGCTTGTTCAGGAACTATATGAAAAGAAACTTGTTACATATCCGAGAACAGATGCCCGAGTTCTCTCCAGTGCCGTGGCAAAGGAAATTTCGAAGAATCTAAACGGTCTGATGAAATATCCACTCGCAGGCCCTTTTTTAAAAGATATACAGAGCAGTGAGAGTTATAAAAAGATCGGGAAAACCCGTTATACGAATGATAAACAGATCACAGACCATTATGCGATTATTCCTACCGGGCAGGGACTTCAGAATTTACACCGTCTCTCGACACTCTCGCAGAATGTGTATGAGGCGATTGTGAGAAGGTTCCTTGCGATTTTTTATCCACCGGCTGTCTACCAGAAAGCTTCATTGACGATCAGCAAAGACGGAGAGCGGTTTTTCTCCAATTTTAGGGTCTTAAATGAAGAGGGATACCTAAAGGTCACGGATTACTCCTTTACCAAGTCAAAAAATGATGAAAAGAATGTTAAATCAGAAAGCGATACAAAAGATCAGGTGTTGCCGGATGCTCTGGCAGAGCTGAAGAAGGGCTCTGTACTTCCAATCAACGAGTTTTCAATCAAAGAAGGAGAGACTTCTCCGCCAAAACGATATACTTCAGGTTCTATGATTCTTGCCATGGAGAATGCCGGACAGTTAATCGAGGACGAAGAGCTGAGATCGCAGATTAAAGGAAGCGGGATAGGAACCAGTGCAACGAGAGCTGAGATACTGAAAAAGCTATTTTCTATTAAATATCTTGCTTTGAATAAGAAAACACAGATTATTACACCGACCCTTCAGGGTGAGATGATCTTTGATGTGGTCAATGCATCCATTCGTTCGCTTCTCAATCCGGAGCTCACTGCCAGCTGGGAGAAAGGTCTGAATTACGTTGCGGAGGGAAGCATTACCTCAGATGAATATATGATCAAACTCGAAGACTTTGTGACCAGACATACGAAAAATGTCATAGGGCTCAGAAATCAGACACCATTGAAACGATGCTTCGATATGGCGGCAGCCAATTATAATATGAAGAAAAAGCAATCAAGACCTACAAACAAAGCAAAAGCAGATAAGCATACGAAAAAGTAAATATATTTTAGGAGGCTCACATGAGCAAATTGGCGATTAAAGAATTATACACAATAGATGAAACAATAGCAAAAGATATCTTTGACGGTATCCGTTATCCCTGGGAGGTACTTTCTAAAATTCACGATTTTATCTTAAAGCTAGGTCCAACACTCTCGCAAGAGGAGTATGAAAAAAAAGGCGATGATATCTGGATTGCCAAAGATGCCGTGATTGCTAAAACTGTTTCCATCACAGGCCCCTGTATTATTGGAAAAGGCGCCGAGATTCGTCAGTCAGCATTTATACGCGGAAATGCGATCGTGGGAGAGGGCGCAGTTGTGGGGAATTCTACAGAACTTAAGAACGTGATTTTATTTAATAAAGTTCAGGTCCCTCATTACAATTATGTCGGGGACTCTATTCTGGGTTATAAGTCACATATGGGTGCCGGAAGTATTACTTCTAATGTAAAATCAGATAAAAGACTTGTGGTTGTGAAAAATGGTGAGGAGCAAATTGAAACAGGACTGAAGAAGTTTGGTGCCATGTTGGGTGACAACGTGGAAGTGGGATGTGGAAGTGTTTTAAATCCGGGCACAGTAATCGGAAAAAATACAAATATCTATCCGCTTTCCAGTGTACGCGGCGTGATACCTGCCAACAGCATCTTTAAGAGTGCGGATGATATCGTAGATAAGAAGATAACTAGATAAGAGATAGAAATAATAGGAGAAGCCTGTAAATTTAAAGTTTACAGGCTTCTCCTATTATGGAGTATATGGGATTTGAACCCCGAGAAATCAATTTAGCATCTGAGATAATTCTTTCTGATTATAAATCAGGTGAAGATACATAGCATCTTTTGCGCCTAAAGCATTATGAGCAGCGATTGCCTGAGTTATTTCATGGTGAGTTTCGATTGTTTCGTGAAGTAATTGGTTATGTGTAAAATGTATAAAAAGCGGTATTGAACTGTTGATAATTGGTATAAGCCTTGGGACAACGATATTTTTGCTGCTCATAGCGATTGCTGTATGGAATTCTATATCCTTTTCGGCATGACTACTGTTGCTGCGAATGAGTGATTCTACCTCATTACATAACGCTGAGATTTTTTTTATATCATTTTCATCCGCGTGGGTGGCAGCCATCGCTGCAATTCCGGGTTCCATCAGGAAACGGACTTCCATAAGATCCATGACAAGCTTACGCTTGTCCTCAATAAAGGTAAATCCGAGAGGGTCTTCAACAACGCCAGGGGTATGTGCAATATAGGTTCCGGATCCCTGGCGAATTGTTACAATGTTTCGTGATTCTAATAATTTCATTGCCTCACGGATAGAACTACGGCCGGCATCGAGTTTTTCAGATAAAATTGATTCATTTGGTAACTTATCTCCCGGCATTAATTGCTCTTTTAAGATATAACTTATAATATTCTCTGATAACTTCTGTGTTAAACTCATCATATGATTCTCCCGATTGTATTCTAGTTATAGAATAGAGCACATTTTAAAATCTGTCAATAATTATGCACAATTTTTATGTCTATAAATTGTAAATAATTATGTCTTGTCTTTTCATTCAAAGGACTTTATAATAAATACATCAGATGAATTTAGCAGACTATCTGATACAAAATATGGAAGAGGAGGAATTAGAGCGAAAATTGCAAATAATGAGAGAAAGTGGTCAGATGTATTACGCCGCCTGGAAAAATACAAATGAAAAGGTAGAGGAATATGGAAGAAGTAGTTTTTAAGGCAGAACCGATCCGGCTTTTGATTGCAGCTGCAATTGGTATACTGTTATTGCTTTTCCTGATAATTAAATTTAAACTGCATCCAGTAATCTCCATGATGATTGCAGCTATGGTAATAGGTATTGGAGCTGGAATGCCACTGGAACTGATTACCGAAACGGTTGAAACCGGTGTTGGAAAGACACTTCAGGGTATTGCATTACTGGTAGGACTTGGTTCTATGTTTGGAGGTATACTAGAAGCTAGTGGCGGTGCGCAGAAGGTTGCACAGACGTTAATCGAAAAACTGGGTCAGAAAAAAGCGGGTTGGGCGTTGGGAATTACAGGCCTTGTAATCGGAATGACGGTTTTTTTTGAGGCTGGGGTTGTCATTTTAGTTCCCCTGGCATTTAATGTGGCAAAGAAAACGAAAAAATCAACACTTACATATGTTATTCCATTATTAGCCGGTCTGGCTTCGGGATATGCATTTATTCCTCCGTCTGCCGGTTCTGTTCTGGTTGCGAATACCTTGAAAGTAAATCTAGGAACTGTGGTTATGGTTGGACTTCCGGTAGCTCTTGTATCTTTTGCAATAGCCGGTATATTATGGGGGAAAATGATCGGCGGTAAAATATACACAGCGCTGCCTTCAAATGTAGAAGATATTACCGATACAGAAAAGAATCCGCCGTCTTTTCATTTAACAATAGGAATCATTTTGATTCCGCTTATTTTGATTTTGCTGAGCACAGTTTCGAAATATCTGCCGTTCTCGGAAAAAGTGAAAGATGTCTTAGAATTTCTGGGTCAGCCATTTTTAGCATTAACGATAGCAACGGTAGTTGCTATGTATTTTCTGGGTATAAAGAGGGGCTATTCTAAAGATCAATTGAAAAAGATCCTAGATCATTCATTGAGGCCTGTTGGAATGATTCTTCTGGTTATCGCAAGCGGGGGTGTAATCCGTTGGATGCTTCAGAACTCTGGGTTAGGAAATATCATTGGTCCGGCACTCGAAAAAAGCGGAATGCCATTGATTATAGTTGCATTTTTAATTGCTCTTCTCGTTAGGGTATCTGTGGGAAGTTCTATTGTGGCAATGACGATGGCATCTGGAATTATGGCAACTATGCCGGCTGTTGTAGCTGCTCCGGATTTATATAGAGCAGCGATGTGCTGTGCAATCTGTGGTGGAGCTACAGCGTTGAGTCATGTAAATGATGCCGGTTTTTGGCTGGTTAGTACTTTTCTGGAGATTGATGAGAAGACAACGCTGAAGTCCTGGACGGTAATGGAGTCTTTAATTGGTTTTACCGGACTTGCAATGGGGTTAATTATTTCTGCTTTTGCATAGAAAAAATAAAAAAATAAAAAGAAGGAGTGTTTACAATGAAATTTAGAAGTCAGGAACTAAGAGAAATGGCACCGGAGTTAGATCCTCTGCGTCTGGGGACGGGATGGAAACCGGAGGATTTATCGAAGCCACAAATTATTATTGAAAGCTCATTTGGAGACAGTCACCCCGGAAGCGTACATCTTATGGAGTTAGTGGAAGAAGTGAAAAAGGGTGTATATGGGGCAGGAGGCTTTGGTGCCCGTTATTTTTGTACAGACATTTGTGACGGTGAGGCCCAGGGACATGACGGAATTAATTATTCCCTTCCATCCAGAGATATGATGGCAAATATGATGGAGATTCATGCCAAGGCTACACCTTTTGACGGAGGAGTCTTTCTTGCAAGCTGTGATAAAAGTATGCCAGCCATTCTTATGGCTCTTGGACGCATCAACATTCCATCCATCGTTGTAACAGGAGGAGTGATGGATGCAGGACCGGAACTTCTAACGCTGGAACAAATCGGAATGTATAGTGCAATGTATGAGCGGGGAGAAATTTCAAAGGAAAAATTGGAATTCTATAAGCACAATGCCTGCCCGTCCTGTGGGGCCTGCTCTTTTATGGGTACTGCTTCTACCATGCAGGTTATGGCAGAAGCTTTGGGGCTGATGTTACCCGGAAGTGCATTGATGCCTGCTACCGGAAGTGATCTGCGAGAATTTGCCAAAAAAGCCGGAGAACAGGCTGTATGGCTTGCAGAACGTGATCTGACACCGAAAAAAATTGTAACGATGGAGTCCTTTGAAAATGCAATCATGGTTCATGCAGCAATCTCTGGTTCAACTAATTCACTTTTGCACATCCCTGCTATTGCACATGAATTCGGATTTGAAATTGATGGAGATACTTTTGACCGACTACACAGGGGAGCACATTATCTGCTTAATATTCGTCCGGCTGGAGAATGGCCGGCACAGTTCTTCTATTATGCTGGTGGCGTTCCTGCCGTTATGGAAGAAATAAAGGATATGCTGCATCTGGATGTAATGACAGTAACCGGTAAGACTCTGGGAGAAAATCTTGAAGAGTTAAAAAAGAACGGATTTTATGATAAATGTCAGAGCTACCTTGATCAGTGGAAGCTAAAGAAAGAAGATGTAATTCGGCCATTTGACAAACCTTTCGGAACGGATGGAAGCATTGCAATTTTGAAAGGAAATCTTGCTCCGGATGGAGCTGTGGTAAAACATACGGCTGTACCCAAAGAGATGTTTAATGCGGTTTTGCGTGCGAGACCTTTTGATTGTGAGGAGGATGCTATTCACGCAGTACTGACACATGAAATAAAACCCGGTGATGCTGTAATTATTCGGTATGAAGGACCGAAGGGGAGTGGAATGCCGGAGATGTTCTATACAACGGAAGCCATTGCTTCTGATGCTGAACTTGGATCAACGATTGCACTTCTTACTGATGGACGATTTTCCGGTGCCTCTAAAGGGCCTGCTATCGGACATATATCTCCGGAGGCTGCCGAAGGAGGACCGATTGCACTTGTAGAGGAAGGTGATCTAATAGAGATCAGTATACCGGATCGTATTCTGCGTATTGTTGGCATAAGAGGTGAACGAAAGGCAGATGCCGAGATAGATCAGATACTGACTGCGAGAAAAGCTGCCTGGGAGCCGAAGAATAATCGTTATACAAAAGGTGTTCTAAGGCAGTTTGCACAAAGTGCAGTGTCGCCAATGAAAGGTGGATATATGGAATAAATAGAGTAATTCAATAGGTACTTTAGTTTTAGCCCCTGCTATTATGCATTTTCAATGCAGCAGGGGCTTTTTAAATACACCTGCCATTGAAAATGACATCCGGCCAAATTGACTCTGTAACTGGAAAAGAATATTTTTGATCATAGATTGTGGGTAGGGGAGCTGAAGCAGTGATGTGATTACTGCTAAGATTTATCTTGTATATTCAACATTTGTGAAAATGGAGCATATGGGATTCGAACCCACGACCTCTACAATGCGAATGTAGCGCGCTCCCAGCTGCGCCAATGCCCCAAAAAAATATGGAAGCAAGGGGGCTCGAACCCCTGACCTCTCGCGTGTGAGGCGAACGCTCATCCCGGCTGAGCTATGCTTCCGTGTTTATTCGACATCTATAAGTATATCACTTTGAGCGAGAAAATCAACACTTAATTTTTGATAATAGGGTCCAAAGGTTATGCTTTTTCATACCTGCATAAAAAAGCATAACCTTTGGGACCAGAACAAACATGAGAAGGGAACCTGATAGAGCGGACTTCTCATGTTTGCAGGATTGCATGAGGACAAAGTGCTTAGAATTTCCCGGCTTTTGCCGCTTCCTCTACGGCCACAGAAACAGCTACGGTCATTCCGACCATGGGATTGTTGCCGGCGCCGATCAGTCCCATCATCTCAACATGAGCCGGAACAGAAGAGGAACCTGCGAACTGAGCATCACTGTGCATACGTCCCATGGTATCTGTCATGCCATAAGAGGCAGGGCCGGCTGCCATGTTGTCCGGATGAAGCGTACGTCCTGTACCGCCGCCCGAAGCAACTGAGAAGTACTTTCTGCCGGCTTCAAGACGTTCTTTCTTATAGGTACCTGCTACCGGATGCTGGAAACGAGTTGGATTTGTAGAATTTCCTGTGATGGAAACATCAACATTTTCTTTCCACATGATCGCCACGCCCTCTGTGACGTCATTCGCACCATAACAATTGACTTTTGACCGAAGTCCTTCGGAATAAGATTTACGGAATACCTCTTTGACTTCACCGGTGTGATAATCCATATCAGTTTCAACATAGGTAAATCCATTAACCCTGGAAATGATCTGAGCTGCATCTTTTCCAAGACCATTTAAAATAACACGAAGAGGCTTTTTGCGGACTTTGTTCGCCTGTTCGGCAATGCCGATAGCACCTTCTGCAGCTGCAAAGGATTCATGTCCGGCCAGAAAGCAAAAACATTCTGTATTCTCCTCAAGCAGCATCTTCCCCAAGTTTCCATGTCCAAGACCAACTTTACGCTGATCAGCGACAGATCCCGGAATACAGAAAGACTGAAGTCCCTCACCGATCGCTGCAGCAGCTTCATCCGCTTTCTTACATCCTTTTTTTATTGCAATTGCCGCGCCTACGGTGTAAGCCCATTTTGCATTTTCAAAACAGATTGGCTGAATGTCCTCAATCATTTTGTATACATTCATGCCGGCAGTTTTTGTGATATCAGCACATTCTTCGATGGAGCCGATTCCGTATTCCGCTAACTTTGCCAGAATCTGTTTTTCTCTTCTTTCATATGATTCAAATAAAGCCATGATATATTCGTCCTCCTACCTTACTCTTTTCTTGGGTCAACAATTTTAACGGCATCGTCAACTCGTCCATACTGTCCCTGCGCTTTTTCAAAAGCAGTATTCGCATCGTCGCCGCCTTTGATGGATTCCATCATTTTTCCGAAGTTTACGAATTTATAGCCGATGATTTCATCATCTTCATCAAGAGCGATTCCCGTTACATATCCGTCTGTCATTTCAAGATAGCGGGGACCCTTTTTCAATGTTCCATACATGGTTCCTATCTGAGAGCGAAGGCCTTTTCCCAGATCTTCAAGACCTGCGCCTACCGGAAGCCCATCCTCTGAAAATGCACTCTGGCTTCTGCCATATACAATCTGCAGAAACAGTTCTCTCATGGCCGTGTTGATTGCATCACAGACAAGGTCCGTGTTCAGCGCCTCCAGAATTGTAAGACCCGGGAGTATCTCGGAAGCCATGGCAGCTGAGTGAGTCATACCTGAACATCCTACAGTCTCAATCAGTGCCTCCTGAATAATTCCCTCTTTGATATTTAAAGTCAGCTTACAGGCACCCTGCTGTGGTGCACACCAGCCTACTCCATGCGTAAGACCGGAGATATCTTTTATTTCTTTTGCCTTCACCCATTTAGCCTGTTCCGGAATGGGAGCTGCGCCGTGATGGACACCCTGAGCAACCGGGCACATCATTTCTACTTCGTGTGAATAAATCATTCCTTTAACTCCTTTCAAAAATCAGTTACTTATGTAACGCGAAAACTGTCGTTTTTGCGCACTGTGTCTATTTTCTCACAAACTTCTTGTTTCGTAAAGAACTTTTTAATTTTGAGTGTCATCCACGCGGGGTGAGCGTACCATAATTCCGTTGATCTCGACCTGATCGGTCGCCTCAATCATGATATAGGGAACTCCGTCAATCATCTTCGTTTCTACGAGCTGTGCTTTTTCCGGAGCAATTTTTATCACGACGTCGGGTGTCTTGATCTCATAATTTTTTGCATTTGTCAAATTGGAAGCAATGAAATTTGAATCTTCATCGGTGACTGCCTCATAATGAGTGTCGAATTCTTCCAGCTTTTCATTTTCCACACCACTGTCCGCGAATAACTTTTTTACATCCTGCTTATCAAGGGTGAAAGGTTCGGGATCATCTTTTTGCTCTTCAATCATCGCGCCGAGATTTTCGTGAATGTTCATGACGGTCTCAAAATCACAGGTGTTGTCCAGAGTCTCCTCGACCAGAGTCTGAAAGGTCTCTTTTTGTGTTTTGGCTGACAACGGCGTCTGACATCCAAGCAGTTGATCAATAATATCACTTTGCAGAACTTCAGGATTCTTAGCGTGGTAAAGCAGGTTATGTATGTCTGGTGTCCGTTCACTGAATGCGGGAAAGAGAAATCCGATATCCGGTGAATCTACCAGCCAGTCCTGTATTCTGTTCTCCATATGATTTGTCTCTGAATTGTAACAGAGTCCGGGTTTAGACAGCTTCACCGGGCAAATGCTGCAGAGAATAAAGTTATATACATAATCAGAGGCGTCATCCATATCCAGGTTATCAGACGCCCGTCCGGGTATGTCATAGGCTCCATGAATCAAAATGATGTAGTAGTTCTCTCCATAGATATAGGTATCCATCACTTTTTGGTAGAATTCTTCGATGAGCTCCTCATCTTTCAACTCGCTGTCCCTGAGCTTTAAAAGGAACTCCTGAGTTCCCCCCTCCATTTCCTGATCGAGAGGGAATTCCATGTTCATGATGTTCTTTCCGATCGAACCGGAAAGAGTTTTTCGAAAAATATTAAAGTACTTAAACATTTCCTCTTCGGGAAGAGAGAGAAATGCTTCTTTCATCTTCATACGCTGGTTCTTCTCGGCATCCACATAACACCCGTTTATCCTTGTAATCGCACAGTGTGTTGGGGTAAATAATTTTTTAATTTCACTGATATCTTTTTTGTTCATAAATTGCACTACCTTTTCTCGTTGTTATATTCTGCATCATGTGATTTCCATATAAGATTAAAAGATTTCTCTTCCTAAGTCAAGCGTAATTAATCATACATTAATTCTGGTGATCTTCAAATTGATCCATTGATACATTACCCTCAAGCTCTATGATACGGTAGGAGAGTTCCAGATAGAAGAGCATATCCCTATTATCGAAATCGACGCCTGCAATTTCTCTGATTCGGTCAAGCCTGTATAAAAATGTGCTGCGATGTATGTACAGTTCTCTCGATGCAGCCATTGCGTTCATATGGTTTTTCAGATATATTTCCAGTGTTTTACAATAATCCGATTTATGGATGATGTCATATCTCTTAAGAACAAATATTTTTCCCGAACAGGCATAGGGAACAGGCATTTTCCCTGTTGCATTCTCTAACAGCCAGATGAGAGAGAGCCGCTCAAATCTGTGAATCCAGTGATAAGGCTGATGCCTCGTGCCGATATCAAGTGCAATCCGCGACTGCATACTGCAGTAATATAAATCATAAGTACCGTGAAAAGTATTGCTGATTCCTGCTTTTAAAAAACTGTCCCTCAAAAACTCGGTGCAGTAAGTGACAAGTTCCTCCTCCGTTTTTCCAAAACGTGCCAGGTTTACAAAGACAAGAATGTCTTCGTTTTTTTGAAATGCACATGAACCTTTTATAATATCTTCAAAATGGTGACAGATATATTTTACGGTCAGATTCTGTCGGTCCAAGGCTGCTGTTTTCAGGCTGAGACAGCAATAGTCATGAGAGGATAGCCATCCATACTCGGAGAATCGGTTGTTCAAGAGTGTCAAATCCGTAATTTTATTCTCGCTTACATCGCGCAGCAGACGTTCCAGTGAATATCCGGCATGTCCGTTGTCAGGTTCAATCCTGGAAAGACAGAGACTGATATAATAACTCAAATGTTCCAGAAGGGGCGCCATCTCTGTGTCAATTGTCTGTAGTTCCTCGGCGACAATCAGGCGGTAGGAATAAATTTTATGCTCAAATAAATTGACACAAAGTTCTCTTGATCCCATGAGATACGCAGGCAGGAAAAAGGGTTCTGTGGTATATTTCGCATCATTATAGAGGGGATCCAGTTTACAGGTTGTCAGATTTTCAAAATTAGCGGAGGGATCTGTAAGATGCAAAAGCTTCGGGTTTTCATCGATGACAGAGGAGTGCGCAAGCATAAAAAAATCAGAAGCCCTTAGAATTAAGGGATTCTTAAAGATACAAAAGCTGGCATCTAAGAGGGCCGAAAGTGGTTCCTCCAGTTTCATCACTTTATGAAGAGCTTCATCCCAGGCATCATACTCATCAAACACCGACTGTAGGAAATTACATAATTCATGTACATCTGTTGTCTTCGGAAGTTCCAACACTTTGCTTGAATCGTATCCTGGCAAAGCGGTATCTCCGGGAATATGCAGAAAAAAATTGCCATTGTCCTCTTTTGACTCCAGAGAACAGGGGACATCATTCTTACAGATCAGGACATGATCACTCAGATGCTCTCCGGATGAACTATAAATATAGGGACGTCCCAGACATAGCCCGGTTTCAGCACTGATATGAATCGAAATTTTATAATGTTCACAGAGTTTTTTGCAGATAATCCGCTTGCTTAGTTTCATTGACAGGTCCTCCTTTTTGGTATCATACATAGTGTACGAAGCGATACACCTAATGTCAATACTTATGCGGATATTATACAAAATGAATGTCTGTTACAATATATTGGTAAAGCAAACTTAAGAACAGCCATAACAACGGATTATGGAGGCTGTCAGAAAAGAGGAGGTAACTCAATTGATAATCATTGGTGAAAAAATCAATGGATCAATTCCAATTGTAGCGGAGGCGATTGCAAAAAGAGATTCGGAATTTATAAAAGAAAGAGCCAGAATACAGGCAGAGGCAAATGCATCTTTTATCGATTGTTGTGCATCTGTTCCCGAGAAAGAGGAAGTGGACACTTTAAAATGGATGATTGACTGCATCCAGGAGGTTACTGATCTTCCAATCAGTGTTGACAGTCCAAGTGCTGCCGTACTTACTGAGGTTTTTCCATATTGTAAACGTCCGGGTCTTATCAACTCAGTATCTATGGAAGGCGGGAAAATTGATAAGATCTTCCCGTTAATTGCTGATACCGATTGGGAAGTGATCGCTCTTTGCAGTGACGATTCCGGAATTCCGAAGACTGCGGAGGATCGTCTGAGAGTATTCGGAAACATTATGAAGAAGGCAGAAGAATATGGCATCAAGCCGTCCAGAATACATATTGATCCACTTGTAGAGATGCTTTGTACTTCCGAAAACGGAATAGAGACGAATGAGAAGGTCATCAGCACGGTCAGAGAACAGTACCCTGACATTCATATCACAGCGGCAGTGAGTAATATATCCTTTAACCTGCCAAAGCGTAAATATATCAACCTGGGATTTGCGGTACTGGCCATGAAAGCGGGTCTGGACAGCGCAATTCTGGATCCGACTAACAGGGATCTGCTTGGAGTGATTTATGCGACGGAAGCTCTGCTCGGAGAAGATGACTACTGCATGGAGTATATCGGCGCGTATCGTGACGGACTGTTTGATAAGAAAAAATAGTAATTGGTTCGGAATTTGTGATCTTTCAATGCTGCGCGGAAACAGCATAGAGATAAATTTAATTAATAGCGGAGGAATGGAAAATGTCGAAAATTGATGAAGTAACTGAATTAGTGGAAAAAGGTAAATCAAAGAAAATTGAAGCTGCCGTACAGGCTGCACTGGAAGATGGATGTGATCCCGTTGAGATCCTGAACAAAGGTATGATCGACGCAATGGGCGTTGTCGGGGAGAGATTTAAAAACAACGAAATATTCGTGCCGGAAATGCTGGTTGCCGCAAAAGCGATGAAAAAAGGCGTTGAGGTTCTAAAACCGCACCTGGCAAGTGACGCAACCGGGGCTATGGGTAAGCTGATCATAGCAACAGTGGCAGGGGATCTTCATGATATTGGAAAGAATCTTGTAGCTATGATGCTGGAGAGTGCCGGGTTTGAAGTTATTGATCTCGGTGTGGATGTTCCGGCAGATAAAATTATAGCGGCAGTGAAGGAAAATCCTGATACAAAGATTGTAGCATTGTCTGCACTGCTTACAACTACAATGCCTGCTATGCGGGACACTGTATCGTCCCTGTCAGCACAGGATTTCAGAAAGAATATCAAGATTATGGTTGGCGGAGCTCCGATTACTCAGGAATTTGCCACGGAGATTGGTGCTGATGGCTATTCAGAGGATGCAGCTTCAGCTGCCACATTAGCAAAATCACTTGTAGCTTAATCACTTTCATCTATGGGCTGCTGCATGTAACCATGCAGCAGCTTTCTGTGATTAGAGGCAGAATTCATCTGAAAGGTTAGGTACAAAAAGTGAGAAGTTATAGAATTAGGTTTTTACCGGCCAATAAGACTATTGAGGTAACGGAGGGCACTACAATTCTAAAAGCAGAGCAGATGGCAGGTTTAAAGCCAGATGCTCCCTGCGGCGGTCGCGGAATCTGTGGAAAGTGCAATGTCACAATAAGGCGAAATTATGAGAGCACTGTTGTGAGTGCGTGTCAAACCCGAATTGAAGGTGATATGGTAATTGAAACCGGTGACCGGTCTGACGATAAAGTTCATGTTTTAACGTCAGGTGAGTATAGGGCAGTGACTGTAAACCCTGCAGTAAAAGATGCCAGTCAGGGCTGGCTGATGGCTTTTGATATAGGTACGACTACAATTGCCGGATATTTACTTTCGGGAAAGGACGGACATCAGTGTGATGTTGTCAGCATGATGAATCCACAGTTTCAATTTGGTGCTGATGTGATTGCAAGGGCTAATTATGTTCTTGAAAATGACGGTGTAAGGATGCAGGAGGTTGTACAGGAAGCTCTGAATGAGTTAATTGAAGAAACGTGTAAAAACACTGGAATCAGTCCGACCGATATCCGACTGGTTTCCATAGCAGGAAATACCTGTATGCATCATCTGTTCCTGGGGATTTCTCCCAGGAGCTTAGTGGTAGCTCCTTACGTTCCAAAGATAAAAGATGGAATGATTCTAAATGCATCAGATCTAAAGATTAACATACATCCGGACGGAAAGGTTATGATGCTTCCGAATATAGCAGGATTTGTGGGAGCAGATACAGCCGCGTGTATGCTGGCTGTGAATTTCGGTAAACGAAAGCCCATGACACTCATGATCGATATCGGAACAAATGGTGAGCTGGTACTTGGCAACGAGGATAGAATTGTGACTTGTTCTACTGCGGCCGGGCCGGCATTCGAAGGAGCCAGAATAAGCTGTGGAATGAGGGGAACGAAAGGTGCTGTCAGTCATGTATATGAGCAAAACCTGAAAATGAATATGGAAATTATAGATTCACAGACTGCAGTGGGTATCTGTGGCTCCGGATTAATTGATATCATGGCTTTTCTGATACAATACGAGTTTATAGACAGCAGCGGGGCCTTTCAGAAACCAAATGAACTTGTAACAGCGGTGGGAAAGAAAAACAATTGGAGACTTCAGAAAAGAGAAGGAAAACCTGTATTTCTTCTGCAGGAAAAAGATGAGAAAACAGATCAAAAGGAAATCCTTATTACGCAGAAAGATATCCGGGAAGTCCAGCTTGCAAAGGGCGCGATAGCTGCAGGAATCCAGATGCTTTGCAGAAATCTTGAAATTGAGATTAGGCAGATTGACCAGGTACTGCTCGCTGGAGCGTTTGGCAATTATATGAACACCAAAAGTGCCTGTACGATAGGATTAATTCCATATGAACTGAAAGATAAGATCAGAGGAATTGGAAATGCTGCAGGCGAAGGAGCAAAGCTTGCCGCCGTAAATGGAAATATGTTTCAGGAAATCTGCGGTCTTGTAAAGAGAGTGGATGCGATAGAACTGGCTACAGAACCGGCTTTTCAAGACTTATTTATTGATGAATTAGAGTTTGCCAGGGCTATAGAAACATGATAAACTATCCCTATACATGTAAAGGAGATATTTGGGTATGGGGATTATGGACAAAGTACAGGATGCAATAGAAGAGGGAAAACCGAAAAGCGTAATAAGTGCTCTTTCAGATGCTTTAGATTCAGGCATAGATCCACAGGTGATCCTCGATGAGTCCATGCTTCCGGCCATGTGTAAAGTAGGACACGATTATCGGGATGAGGACGGAGATGTCGTCCGTATACTGGCAGCTGCCCGGGCAATGAAAAAGGGAATGAATTTTCTTGAACCTTATTTGGAAGGAAGCTACTTTGGCTGTCTTGGAAAGGTAATCTTAGGGACAGCCGGCGGGGACCTGCATGATCTCGGAAAGAATCTGGTGGCTATTATGTTTCGAAGTGTGGGCTTCGAGGTTATCGATCTCGGTGTGGATGTCTCTGCCGGACGCTTTACCAGGGCGGTCAGGGAACATCCGGATGTGAATATTGTCTGTGTTTCCTCCCTTTTGACAACTTCCATGCCGGAAATGAAACACATTGTACATGAATTAAATCAATTACATAGTCGGGAGAATTTTAAGGTTATGGTGGGCGGCGGTCCTGTCACGGAAGCATTTGCAAAGGAGATTGGTGCGGACGAATATACAGAAGATGCCGTTGACGCCGCCGATATTGCCAGGACCTTCATTGAAAACAAGCATAAACAGATAAGTGCAGAATAATTAAGATATCGCTTGACTTTGAAAGAGGGGTAGGATACTATTAATGTGATGGTTAAATTATTATCAAAGTATTCACTAAAAGAAAGGGGCTTAATATTATGGGCAGTAAAATCACAGTTGTCGGTGCCGGAAGTGTCGGTGCTACAATAGCTTATACGCTTTCACAGGAAGATTATGTTTCTGAATTAGTTCTGATTGATATTAATAAAGATAAGGCAGACGGAGAGGCTATGGATATCGTTCAGGGAACTGCTTTTCGTGATCCGGTCTCCATTATCTCCGGAAATTACGAAGATGCGAAGGATTCCGACATCGTAATTATCACATCTGGAGTACCAAGAAGAGTCGGTCAGTCCAGAATTGAACTTGCTCAGGTAAACGTCAATATTGTAAAAAGTATTTCTAAAGAAGTCGTACCGGCTGCGCCTCATGCAAAGTATATTATTGTAGCAAATCCTGTCGATATCATGACTTACGCATTCTTAAAAGTATCCGGTCTTCCCGAAAATCAGGTATTCGGATCCGGAACTCTTCTGGACACAGCAAGACTTCGCTATATCCTATCCGATAAATTCAGCATTGCACAGAAAAACATACACGCTTATGTATTTGGTGAGCATGGCGATTCTTCATTTATTCCCTGGTCCTGCGCTAATATTTCCGGTATTCCTTTTGAACAGTATGCAAAAGCCGCTCAGAAAATCGGAAAGGATTTTAAAGATTTTACGCATGATGAGCTGGCGAACTATGTTCATGTATCCGGCGGAGAGATTATCGGGAAAAAAGGTGCAACATTTTACGGTGTCGCCATGTCTGTTGTAAGCCTGTGTGCTATGATTACTTCGTCTGCTGATTCCATTACAACCGTGACATCCATGATGCATGGAGAATACGGTGTATCAGATATCTGCACCAGTGCTTTGACAGTTGTGGGGCCTAAAGGTGCACAGGGAAAGCTGGAAGTAGAACTTGGCAGAGATGAAATTGAAAAATTCAGAGACAGTTCTGACCGTCTGAGAGCAGTTATTAAAGAAATAGATTTGAAATAGTGAATGAAACCACGACTATATATGACAGCACAGTATGATTTATAACAATATTTTTCTTTTTCTATTGGAAAAAGATTTAAAATAGTGTATACTATAGCTGTATTAAGGAAAATTTGAGGCTGAGAATTCTCTTTTGCAAGTTTTAATAGTTAACTTGCAAAAGAATATATTAAATACCAGGAGGTTAGTGAAATGGAAACATACGGAATTGAAAAACTGGGTATTGTTAACCCAAAAGCAGTTTATCGCAATCTGACACCTGCCCAGCTTACCGAAGCTGCTGTAATCAGAGGTGAAGGTAAGTTGTCAAATACCGGAGCTCTGGTCACCAAAACCGGAAAATATACCGGCCGTTCACCGAAAGATAAATTTATTGTCGATACACCGGCTGTACATGATGACATCGCCTGGGGCAATGTCAATGTTCCGATCGAGAAACCAAAATTCGATGCGATCAAGGCAAAAGTAGTCGCATACCTTCAGAATCGGGAGATCTTCCTGTTTGACGGAATGGCCGGAGCTGATCCTGTATGCACCAGAAAATTTCGAATTGTAAACGAACTTGCCAGTCAAAATCTATTTATTCATAATCTTTTAATTCGTCCTACAAAAGAACAGCTGGCCGACTATGGCGAACCGGATTTCACCATCATTGCCGCACCTGGTTTTAAGTGTATACCGGAAATAGACGGTGTTCATTCTGAGGCTGCAATTCTGGTTGACTATGAGCAGAAACTGGTAGTTATCTGTGGAACTCAGTATTCAGGGGAGATAAAGAAGTCCGTCTTCTCCGTTATGAACTTCCTGATGCCCAGAGAAGATGTACTGCCTATGCATTGTTCGGCAAACATGGACCCCAGGACAAAAGAGACCGCTATTTTCTTTGGACTTTCCGGAACCGGTAAAACAACACTGTCGGCAGATCCGAATCGTAAACTGATTGGTGATGATGAGCATGGCTGGTCCGACAGAGGAATCTTCAATTTCGAAGGGGGCTGCTACGCGAAGTGTATAGACCTTACCGAAGAAAGTGAACCTGAAATCTATCATGCAATCAAATTTGGAAGCCTTGTTGAAAACGTTGTTATAGACGATAAGACACGCCAACTTGATTTTGCAGACGGCTCCCTGACAGAGAATACAAGAGTCGGCTATCCGATCGAATATATTGATAATGCTGAGATCCCGGGTATTGGCGGAATCCCGAAGGTGGTGATTTTCCTAACTGCAGATGCTTTTGGCGTTCTGCCTCCAATCTCAAGGTTAGACGAAAATGCCGCAATGTATCACTTCGTGACAGGATTCACTTCTAAACTTGCCGGGACAGAACGCGGGATCACAGAGCCGCAGCCTACTTTCTCGACATTGTTTGGAGAGCCCTTTATGCCGATGAATCCTTCCGTCTATGCCAATATGCTCGGTGAGAGAATTGAAAAATACAATACAAAAGTATATCTTATAAACACAGGCTGGACCGGCGGACCTTATGGTGTCGGAAACCGTATGAAGCTGAAATATACACGTGCGATGGTAACCGCAGCATTAAGCGGAGCATTCGATGATGTAAATTACAAACATGATGAGGTCTTCAATCTTGATATTCCTCAGAGCTGCCCGGAAGTTCCGGATAAGATTATGAATCCGCGCGATACCTGGGATGATAAAGCTGCTTATGACTTACAGGCGAAGAAACTCGCAAAGATGTTCCAGGATAACTTTGCCGAGAAATATCCGAATATGCCGAAGAATATCGCAGATGCAGGACCTAAAGCATAAACATCAAAAAATTAAAGTTTTCTAATTTTAGATACAAGAAATAAAGTGAACGATCGAAAGGCCGAGACGGACATCTTGGCCTTTTGATTTTTGATAAATAGTTCTATTTCCCCTTGTTTTTTTAAAGGAGTACTGTTATAATATTCTCATATGCATAATTATACATAAAAGATTGCATATAATGTATAATTATTTTTGAAGAAAATTGAGATGGAGGATATTATGAAAAATATAAAGAAAGTTACAGCATTAGCTCTCACATTGGCCGGTCTCTTATCTTTAGGGGCATGTGGAAGCAGTACGCCGGAAAATACCGTAAAAAGCATCAAAGACCTGGAATCCGGAAATAAGAAAATCGGAGTTCAGACCGGTACGACGGGAGATACAATTTCAACGTCTGATTATGAGAAGAAAGGTCTGGCTGATGTCGAGCGCTATAACAAAGGAGCCGACGCCGTACAGTCGCTAAAGCAGGGTAAGATTGACTGTGTGATTATAGACTCGGAGCCGGCAAAAGTTTTTGTTGATAAAAATAAGGATCTGAAGGTTTTGGATGAACCATTTGCAAGTGAGGACTATGCAATTGAAATTGATAAGTCTAATTCAGATCTGAAAGAGGAAATAAATAAGGCACTCGCGGAACTGAAAGATGACGGCACACTTGATCAGATCAAGAAAAACTATGTCGGAACTGACAGTGAGATTGGCAAGACTCCATATAAATCACCTGAAGATGTCGATACTTCCAAAGGTACACTGGTTATGGCTACAAATGCCGAGTTTCCACCATATGAGTATCATGAAAACAATGAGATAACAGGCATTGATGTGGATATGGCACAGGCTGTCGCAGATAAAATCGGCAGAAAACTGAAGGTTGAAGATATGGACTTTGATTCGGTTACCCCTGCGGTTACTTCGGGAAAGGCAGACATTGGAGTTGCCGGTATAACAGTCACTGAGGACCGGCTGAAAAATGTGGATTTCACAGACAGTTACGCAACTTCCAAGCAGGTTATTATAGTAAGGGCAGACTAATTGGAGATAAAATATGAGCTTTAAAGAAATGTTTTACACAGACTTTATAGAAGATCAGCGCTATAAGTACCTGTTGTCGGGTCTTGGCAATACCCTTATCATTACCTTATTTGCAGTTCTGATCGGTATTGTAATTGGATTTCTGATCGCTATCATAAGGGCTTCTCATGAAAAACAGGATCATCCGGGTGTTCTTCTGAAAATCCTAAACGTTATTTCTCGGATTTATCTCACGGTAATTCGCGGGACACCCACAGTTGTACAGCTTTTGATCAGCTATTTTTTGATTTTTACATCACCAAATGCTTCAAAACTGATGGTCGCCATTCTGACCTTCGGTATCAATTCCGGTGCTTATGTAGCTGAAGTGGTCCGTTCCGGAATTATGTCAGTCAATGAGGGCCAGATGGAGGCGGGAAGATCCCTTGGTCTCTCTTATGCGAAGACGATGCGTTTTATTATTATGCCCCAGGCATTTAAAACAGTTTTACCGGCTCTTGCCAATGAGTTTATTACTTTATTGAAAGAGACCTCTGTCTGTGGCTATATCGGAATGATGGACCTCACGAAGGGCGGAGATATCATTCGAAGCGCTACTTATGATGCGTTTTTACCCCTGATATCTGTTGCGCTTATCTACCTGGTTCTGGTTTGCGGATTAAGTGCACTTGTCGGCAAGCTTGAAAGGAGGCTGCGTACCAGTGAGCGTTAATGAAGATGTCATGATTCAGGTCAAAGACTTGAGAAAAAAGTTTGGAAAAAATCTGGTATTGGATGGTATCACAACAAATGTTTACAAAGGGGATGTAGATGTAATCATAGGGCCTTCGGGCTCGGGAAAGTCAACATTATTAAGATCAATGAACCTTCTGGAGAAACCTACAGGCGGGAAGATATTTTTTGAGGGTGTTGATATCACAGATCCTCAGATCAATATTGATGAGCACCGTCAAAAGATGGGAATGGTTTTCCAGCAGTTTAATCTTTTCCCCCATATGACAGTTAAAAAAAATATAACTCTCGCCCCCGTCCAGACGGGAAAACTGTCCCAGAAAGAGGCAGATCAGAAAGCGTTAGAACTTCTGGAGAGAGTAGGGCTTCCCGAAAAAGCGGATGCATATCCTGAGATGCTCTCAGGAGGACAGAAACAGCGTATTGCAATTGCCCGTGCCATGGCTATGGAGCCGGCTGTCATGTTGTTTGACGAACCGACATCAGCTCTTGATCCCGAGATGGTAGGAGAGGTCTTGACAATTATGCGGGAACTTGCCGAATCGGGTATGACCATGGTAGTTGTCACCCATGAGATGAGTTTTGCACGGGAGGTGGCAGACCGCGTCCTCTTTATAGATGACGGAAAGGTACAGGAGGAAAACAATCCCAGAGACTTTTTCGATCATCCTCAGAATCCCAGGCTTCAGGAATTTCTGTCAAAGGTTTTATAAAAAAAGGATATAATAAGAGCACATACTTTGTTAATTTTATTGCAAAGTATGTGCTTATTTGCTACAATAATGATGATAAAAGCATGAAGTGCAAAGACATGAAAGCACCTGCGAAAAATATGAGGAGATACTAGAATGAGAAAGAAACCTACCGTTTTAATGATTTTAGATGGATATGGATTAAATGATAACTGCAGTCATAATGCTGTATGTGAGGCAAGAACACCGGTAATGGATCAGCTGATGAGTCAGTGTCCGTATGTGAAAGGGCAGGCAAGCGGTCTGGCAGTCGGACTCCCTGAGGGACAGATGGGGAACTCAGAAGTCGGGCACCTGAATATGGGCGCAGGGCGTATCGTTTACCAGGAATTGACAAGAATAACAAAGTCCATCGAAGACGGTGATTTCTTCCGGAATAAAGAGCTGCTTGCGGCTATCCGGAATGCAAAAGAACATGACAGTTCACTTCATCTGATGGGACTTCTCTCAGATGGAGGTGTTCACAGTCATAATACACACTTATATGCATTACTCGAACTGGCAAAGAGAGAGGGCCTTAAGAAAGTTTATGTCCATTGTTTTCTCGACGGACGTGATACACCGCCGGCTTCCGGTAAAGGATACATAGAGGAATTACAGACAAAGATGAAAGAAATCGGCGTGGGCGAAATCGGAGTAGTATCCGGGCGCTACTATGCCATGGACCGGGATAACCGCTGGGATCGCGTTGAACTGGCATACCGTGCACTTACCAGGGGTGAAGGTATGAAAGGTTCTGATGCGGTACAGGCAGTTACGAATTCCTATAATGACGGTAAAACGGATGAATTTGTTCCGCCGACAGTCATTGAAAAAGATAACAGACCGGTGGCCGAAATCAAAGATCATGACTCTGTCATCTTTTTTAACTTCCGTCCAGATCGGGCAAGAGAACTGACACGTGCATTCTGCGATCCGGATTTTAATGGATTTGAGAGAGAAGATCAAAGACTGGATCTGAAATATGTATGTTTTACCGATTATGATGAAACAATTCCAAACAAACTGGTCGCGTTTAAAAAAGAACTGATTTCGAATACATTTGGTGAATTTCTTGCAGCAAGTCATATGACACAGGCGCGTATTGCTGAAACCGAGAAATATGCTCACGTGACATTCTTCTTCAACGGCGGAATTGAAGAGCCGAATATTGGTGAGAAGCGGATCCTTGTGAAATCGCCCAAGGTCGCTACTTATGATCTTCAGCCTGAGATGAGTGCATATGAGGTATGCGGTAAACTTGTGAATGCGGTGAAATCTCAGGAATATGATGTAATCATCGTAAACTTTGCGAATCCCGACATGGTAGGTCATACCGGTATTGAAAATGCCGCGATAAAAGCGATTGAGACGGTTGATGAATGTGTCGGAAAAGCGGTTGCGGCTGTGAAAGAAGCGGATGGTCAGATGTTTATCTGTGCAGATCATGGAAACGCAGAAAAACTTGTCGACGATGAAACAGGAGAACCATTTACTGCGCATACTACAAACCCGGTTCCGTTTATCCTTGTAAATGCTGATCCTGCCTACACATTAAAAGAAGGCGGGAAGCTGGCCGATATTGTGCCGACACTAATTGAACTGATGGGAATGGAAAAGCCGGATGAAATGACAGGCGAATCCCTATTAATCAAACGATAAGCCTCAATAAAAAAAGTACTCTTTTTACTGGTATAAGCACCATAAAAATGGTAAATAATAGGGACATAACGAGTAAA
This sequence comes from Eubacterium sp. UBA5416, assembly GCA_002409525.1. Lineage (GTDB taxonomy): Bacteria > Bacillota > Clostridia > Lachnospirales > Lachnospiraceae > Novisyntrophococcus. Next base: position 42,185 of record DHNM01000010.1, read on the forward strand.
ACCAGGAGGTAATGTTATGTTTCGTTATTTACCTATTCGTAGGGTTTACGCAAGAGAAGTATTGGATTCCAGAGGCAATCCAACCGTAGAAGTTGAAGTTACTGTAGGAGAAGGAATTATAGGAATTGATGGATATACCGGAAGATCAATAGTTCCCTCGGGTGCATCGACCGGCAGGTTTGAAGCGGTAGAACTGAGAGACAAAGAAAAAAGATACCAGGGGCTTGGCACTACAAAGGCTGTAGATAATGTGAATACCAAATTAGCAGATGCCGTGTTGGGAGAGAATGCTCTAAATCAAGCTTATATTGATCAATTACTGATTGAAGCCGATGGAACAGCCAACAAAGAGCATATTGGTGCAAATGCAATTTTAGGCGTGTCTCTGGCTGCAGCAAGAGCAGCATCGAAAGCACTGCGACTTCCGCTTTATCAATATCTTGGCGGATGTCATACAAAAAATATACCGGTTCCCATGATGAATATCTTAAATGGTGGACGTCATGCAGATAATACTGTGGATTTGCAGGAATTTATGATTATGCCTGTCGGGGCCAAAAATTTTCATGAGGCACTCTCGATGTGCTCAGAGATCTATCATGAACTGAAAAATATTTTGAAGAAAAAGGGCATGGCCACTGCCGTCGGAGATGAGGGTGGTTTTGCACCGGATGTAAAAGACTCTGATGAGACGCTGGCTTTAATTATGGAGGCTGTAGAGCAGGCCGGATATAAAGCCGGGGATGAAATCGGAATCGCAATTGATGCGGCTGCAAGTGAGCTTTATAATAAAGATAAAAAAGTGTATACTTTCCCCGGCGAAAGTCAGATGACCGGAAAAGAAGTACAAAGAGATTCGAATGAGATGATTGATTATTACAAAAAGCTTATCGATAAATATCCTATTCTTTCGATCGAGGATGGCCTGGATGAAGAGGACTGGGACGGGTGGAAAACACTGACGAGCGAACTGGGCGATGATATACAATTGGTCGGGGATGACCTCTTCGTCACGAATATCAAGCGCCTTCGTCTCGGTATAGATCAGGGGGCGGCAAATGCAATCCTGATCAAAGTAAATCAGATTGGAACACTGACAGAGACACTGGATGCTGTAGAAATGGCGCAGCATGCGGGATATCGTACAATTATATCCCATCGTTCCGGTGAAACTGAAGATTCCTTTATTGCAGACCTTGCAGTGGCAGCCGGTTCCGGCCAGATCAAAGCAGGCGCTCCCTGCCGATCAGACAGAAATGTCAAGTACAACCAGCTTCTCAGAATAGAAGAATATCTCGGAAGCGTTTCCAGATATGAAACGCCGTTTTGACCATTCTTATGTTTTTTCATGTTTTTTGTTGAATTTTTCCTTCTGCTATGGTAAAATATACAAAGTTGCTTGTAGGAGGTGTGGACATGGTAATCTTAAGAACTATCTTAACAATTTTATACGTAATAGATTGTATCGCATTACTTGTGGTCGTTTTGATGCAGGAGGGAAAGCAGCAGGGTCTAGGTGCGATTACGGGTATGGCGGACACATACTGGAGTAAGAATAAGGGACGTTCCGCTGAAGGCACATTGATTATGATGACAAAATTGATGGCTGTTGTGTTTGTTGTGTTATCAATTGTTTTAAATTTGAACTTTTAGGCTTATGAGACTGTTGCTTGTTCCAGGCAACAGTCTTTTTAAATAAATGAGGTATTGATTTGACAAAGAAAAAATCAAACAAAGTAAACCACGATAAAAAAAAATATATACTGGATTTTATCAGCTCAAAAAATTATGTTCCGATGAAGCAGGGTGAGATGGCTTCCCTGCTTCAGATTCCCCAAAAAAAGAAAGGCGAACTGCAGGATATCCTTGACACATTAGAGAAGGATGATCTGATTATTCAGATTCATCGGGGAAGGTACAAAAAGAAGAAATCAAAGAAAAGTAACTCCCATAATATTTATGATGAATCGAAACGGCTGACCGGAACATTCATCAGTCATCCGAAAGGGTTTGGATTTGTGGAGCGTCAGGACTCTGATGAGGAAGACGTGTTTATACCTGCTCCTTATACAGGAGATGCCTTTCATATGGATGAAGTGGAAGTCGAACTTTTACCGGCTCAGCAGGGAAGCCGGCAGGAAGGTAGAATTGTGAAGATATTATCTCACAATATTCATGAAATTGTGGGAACATTTGATAGAAGCAGTTCCTTTGGCTTTGTGATCGCCGACAACAAGAAAATATCAGATGATATTTTTATTCCGAAGGAATTTATAAATAATGCCGTAACCGGTGACAAAGTTACCGTCGAACTCACACATTATGGGGGAAATAGTAAAAAACCTGAAGGAAAGGTGACAGAGGTACTGGGGTTTGCGACGGACCCAGGCGTGGATGTCCTTTCAGTTGCGAAATCCTATGACATTCCCATGACATTTCCGCCAAAGGCTGTCCGTCAGGCAGAGCGATGCCCCGTTCACGTACAGGAAAGCGATTTAAATGGTCGTATGGACCTGAGAGACTGGCAGATGGTCACCATTGACGGAGAGGATTCCAAAGATCTGGATGATGCGGTATCACTTTCGATGGAAGACGGATTTTATAAACTTGGAGTCCATATCGCTGATGTGAGCAATTATGTTCAGGATGGCAGTTCACTTGACCGCGAAGCTCTAAAGAGGGGAACCAGTGTCTATCTGGTAGACCGGGTAATTCCGATGCTTCCAAAGAAACTATCGAATGGTATCTGTTCTTTGAATCAGGGGGAGGACAGGCTTGCTCTTTCGTGTATCATGTGGATTGACTCGAAGGGTCATACGGCAAGGCATCAAATTGCGGAGACTGTGATTTGTGTAAACCGCAGGATGACCTATACGAATGTGCAAAAAATCCTGGATCGAACAGATGATGCGGTTATCGCTGAGTATGAAGAGCTTGTTCCGATGTTTGAATCGATGAAACAGCTGTCCGATATCCTGCGGAACTCCAGAAAGAAACGCGGCTCGATTGATTTTGATTTTCCGGAGAGTAAAATTATCTTGAACGAACATGGAAAACCCGTCGATGTTAAGCCGAGTGTAAGCACTACTGCCACGAAACTGATTGAAGATTTTATGCTTCAGGCGAATGAAACCGTGGCAAAAGAGTACGAAAACCGCAAAGTTCCATTTTTATACCGGACCCACGAGAATCCTGATATGGATAAGATGGAAGGCGTCTTAAGTTTTATCAGAAATCAGGGGATTAAAGTCACAAAGAGCAGGGAAGAGATCACACCGAAGGAAGTTCAGCAGATCATCTCGCAGATTGAGGGCTCTCCACAAGAACCACTGATTAGCATGCTGCTGCTTCGCTCGATGAAACAGGCCAGATATTCTGTGGATTGTAAAGGGCATTTTGGACTTGCGGCAGATTATTACTGCCATTTTACATCTCCGATTCGCCGTTACCCGGATCTTCAGATACACCGGATAATAAAAGATGATCTGCGGGGAAGACTGAATGATCAGAAAAAAGATTATTATACGTCTATTTTAGATAATGTGGCCAATCAGACCTCTGCAACAGAACGGAGAGCAGAAGAAGCTGAGCGGGAAACGGATAAAATGAAAATGGCCGAATATATGAGTGACCATAAAGGGGAGGTTTTCGATGGAACAGTTTCCGGCGTCACCGGATGGGGTTTTTATGTACAGCTTCCAAATACAGTGGAGGGACTGGTCCATGTTAACAGTCTGACAGATGACTATTATGTTTTTGATGAAGAAAATTATCAGCTGACCGGCCGAGAGTTTAACCGGACATTTCGCCTTGGTAATAAAGTAAGGGTTACTGTCGCAGACACAGACATTGTGAATAAAACAATTGACTTTATACTGGTAAACGAAGTTTATGGGAAGAGGACAGGAGAAGATGAGTAAGGAAAAGAATAAGGGCAGTCTGATTGCAAACAATAAGAAAGCTTATCATGATTATTTTATTGAGGAGACTTATGAGGCCGGAATTGCATTACATGGGACAGAGGTAAAATCTCTGCGCATGGGAAAATGCTCGATCAAAGAGGCATTCATTCGAATTGAAAACGGAGAGATGTACATCTATGGAATGCATATCAGCCCATACGAGAAGGGGAATATCTTTAACAAGGATCCTCTGCGGATCAGAAAGCTTCTGATGCACAAAAATGAGATCCTGAAAATTTCAGGAAAAACAGCGGAGAAAGGTTATACACTCGTACCACTCCGAGTGTATTTCAAAGATTCACTTGTAAAAATACAGATCGGACTGGCAAAAGGGAAGAAACTCTATGACAAACGCCAGGATATCGCAAAAAAAGACATGCGAAGAGAGGCAGAGCGCAGTTTTAAGGTGAAAAATCTATATTGATGAAGCGAAAATCTACGACGGGCTATTGATTTATTCTCTCGATTCTGTTATAGTTATAGTGTAATAAAAATCCTAAGTCTGCACCGGTTATGGAACGAATCTTATTATTCGGGCTTGTACTGGTTTCGACGGGGGTTTTAAAGTTTGGGAAGCCATCCGCGGCCCCGGAACCGCGTCAACAATCTGGAAAATTAAATTTAAACGCAGACGAAGAAAACGTTTTGTGCGCTGCCTGATGGCAGCTGTCAGAATTTAGATTCCCACATCTAAACCTCTGGCATCGACTTTAGTGGGGTACTTCATCTCCAAAGCTTTGAGGGGACGGAAGAACTTATGAAGCTACTAAAACTTTAAGCCTGTCACCGGGCGTAAAGCAGAGGGAATGTTAAATCAGTGACTGTGATGGGAGATGCCGAAATGGAGAGACTTTCGGACAGGGGTTCGATTCCCCTCAGGTCCATATTCATGAAAGATACAGCCTTGGGCGAAAGTCCGGGGCTTATTTTGTTTTAATCATTCCAAATGGACAAAACGCCTTTTGACCATTACATCATTTATATGAAATGATACCAGGGTCAA
>DHNM01000010.1:47453-48454 GCA_002409525.1 Eubacterium sp. UBA5416
CTTTTGACCCCATCATCATTTATATTGAAAGGGTACTAGATTAACAATGCAAAAGAATAATATGTTTAAAGGTTTCCTGTTCACAGCTGCTTCCGCAGTTATTTTTGGATTTACACCGATTTTAGCCAGGATTTCTTATGACGGAGGGGCAAACGGGCTTACTATGACTTTTCTGCGGTGTCTTCTGGCTCTGCCGGTTTTATATATCATTTTAAAAATCAAACATGTTCCGCTGACTATAGAGAAAAAGATGAGAACCCCTGTGAGTATCTGCGGAGTGTTCGGTGTATTTGCGACGACAGCCCTGCTGTATTCTTCCTATTCCTATATACCGGTCGGCATGGCGACGACACTTCACTTTATCTATCCCGTATTGGTGAATACAATCTGTGTTCTCATGTTTAAAGAGAAGATCACGGTAAACAAAGCTGCTGCTCTGCTGTGTGGTATTGGAGGCATTTTTTTATTTATGGATCACTTTTTAACGGGCCGGGGAAGCCGAACAGGGATCGTGCTTTCTCTTTTATCCGGACTCTTTTACAGCATCTATATGGTAGTTCTGGACAAATCGACGGCGAAAGAAATGTACTTTTTTAAATTATCTTTCTACCTCTGCCTTTTTGGCGCAGCGCTTTCGGGCATCTATGGTATTCTGACTGGCAGGTTAACACTGCATTTAACCGGACAGGCATGGCTTTTTGCTTTTATCGTATCCATGTGTACTTCAGTGGGGGCAATCAGTCTCTTCCAGTTGGGAATCCGCTACATTGGAGCATCCACGGCCGCCATACTCTCTACACTTGAGCCGATTACGAGTATGCTTCTTGATGTTTTAGTCCTGGGTGAATCGATGACAATGAGACGCGTGCTGGGAAGCCTGTTTATTCTTGTCAGTGTAATCTTGATTGCATGGACTGAAAAGCCAAAAAAAATCCAAAAATATAGTGCAGAGCCCAATACTTTGTAAAATGTTCACATTTCAGTCACAAGATTCAGATATA
>DHNM01000010.1:48610-49032 GCA_002409525.1 Eubacterium sp. UBA5416
CAGTCACAAGATTCAGATATAATAACTGTGATACCGGTTCGTGCGAAATAATCTGTGATATTATATATAATGTAAGAGGAGACGGAATGTATGGAGAAATTAAAGATACTGGTCGTAGATGATGAAAGCCGAATGAGAAAACTGGTAAAAGATTTTCTGACGAGGAATGGATATGAAGTTCTGGAGGCAGGAGACGGTGAGGCAGCGGTGGATCTTTTTCTTCAGGAGAAAGATATTGCATTGATTATTCTTGACGTCATGATGCCGAAGATGGACGGCTGGGCGGCATGCAGGGAAATTCGCCAGTACTCAAAAGTTCCTATTATTATGCTTACGGCAAAGAGTGAAGAAAGAGATGAATTGCTGGGCTTTCAGCTGGGCGTAGATGAATATATTTCAAAACCTTTCAGCCCCAAGATTCT
>DHNM01000010.1:49172-50460 GCA_002409525.1 Eubacterium sp. UBA5416
AAACCTTTCAGCCCCAAGATTCTGGTGGCACGTGTCGAAGCAATTTTAAGAAGAACAGGGCACAAGGGGAAGGATGAAAAACTGGAAGCCGGCGGAATCGTCATAGATAAGACAGCCCATGAGGCAACTTTAGATGGAGAGCCCATGGAACTGAGCTATAAAGAATTTGAACTCCTTGTTTACTTCCTGGAAAATCAGGGTATTGCATTATCCCGGGAAAAGATATTAAACAGCGTCTGGAACTATGATTATTTTGGCGATGCCCGTACGATTGATACTCATGTAAAGAAACTGAGAAGTAAGATGGGAAGTAAAGGCGAATACATTAAAACTATCTGGGGAATGGGGTACAAATTCGAGGTAGATTCATGAAAAAATCGATTAGAAAGCGCCTGGCCGTCACCTTTATGGGGCTGATCGCTTTATCGGTAGTGCTGACGGGAATACTCAGCTATGCATTTCTTCCCCGCTATTATCTGTCAAAAAAAGCCGAGACTCTCGAACACAGCTGGGATTTGATCGATACAGATCAGGATGCCACAATAGATTCCAGCATTCGGCTTATGCAGTTTTGTATTAACAACAACCTTAATATGGTTGGCACAGATTCAAACTTAAAAACAATCTGGTCCTATGCGACAGACCAGGAAAAAGATAAAATGCAGGTGGACCTTTTTGGATATGTTGTTATAGATGATTATAAAAATGTTGCTGATGTAATCAAAAAAACAGATAAATATCAGGTCCAGCGTTTCCATGATGCCAATGTAAACCTGGATTATCTGGAACTATGGGGAAAAATGGGAAATGACGGTTATTATCTGGTCAGAACTCCGCTGCAAAGTATTCAAGATGCTTCAAAGCTTTCCAATCAGTTCTATTTCTTCATTGGCTCTTTGATATTTCTTGCCGGAGGAGCCGCAATCTGGTATCTCACAAAGAGAATTGTAAAACCAATACAGGAACTGACAGCAATATCCCAAAGAATGGCAGATCTTGACTTCGATGCCAAATACGAGAGCGGCGGAGAGGACGAGATCGGCGAACTCGGAAATAATTTCAATAAGATGTCAAAGACGCTGGAGCAGACGATCACCGAATTGAAAACGGCCAATGTAGAACTCCAGAATGATATAGATAAAAAGACAGAGATCGACGAGATGCGAAAAGAATTTCTGTCGAACGTAACACACGAGTTAAAAACACCAATTGCTTTGATCCAGGGCTATGCGGAAGGATTAAAGGACTGTGTAAATGATGATGAGGAAAGCCGCGATTTTTACTGTGA
>DHNM01000010.1:50599-51045 GCA_002409525.1 Eubacterium sp. UBA5416
GAAAGCCGCGATTTTTACTGTGACGTAATTATTGATGAATCACAAAAGATGAATCAAATGGTCAAGAAGATGCTGACATTAAACCAACTGGAGTCTGGAAATGACCAGGTGAATATGGAACGGTTTGATTTGGCGGAACTGATTCGCGGAGTACTGCAGTCTTCACATATTCTGATTGAACAAAAGGAGGCTAAAGTTATCTTCAGTCCGGACGATTCTGTAAATGTCTGGGGAGATGAATTTAAAATCGAGGAGGTCTTTACAAATTACCTGACGAATGCACTGAACCATCTCAATGATGAAAAGACAATCGAAATCACCTGTAAAAAAACAGATGGAGTGATAAGGACAACGGTATTTAATACCGGCAGTCCAATCCCTGATGAAGATTTGGATAAGATCTGGATCAAATTTTATAAAGTGGACAAGGCCAGAACCAGAGAATA
>DHNM01000010.1:51215-51400 GCA_002409525.1 Eubacterium sp. UBA5416
GACAAGGCCAGAACCAGAGAATACGGGGGAAGTGGAATCGGACTTTCTATTGTAAAGGCTATTATGGACTCTCTGCATCAGGAGTGTGGTGCGGTTAACTATGAAAATGGAGTGGCTTTCTGGTTTACTCTGGAATCCGATTGACAAAAGTCTCCTCACGACGTATACTTTTTATCATGTGAGGA